>CAYMOJ010000058.1:0-1530 GCA_964392175.1 uncultured Ruminococcus sp. | reverse complement strand
CTTCCGCTTTTCCTCGGCTGAGATATTCTTCTCCGCTTCGTAGGCTGTCGGGTCGAGATAGCCGGAACTATTCTCCCACGGTATAGAAATTATCCGGTTCACCGCACAGCTTACAATCCGACAGTTTCTTCAAAACCTTTTTCTTACATCTCACACACTTGTATTCGACCAATAGCTCCCATGTATTCTGTGATCGTACCATCATTGCATCTGGAACATCGGCCAGATCAGATTTTGGCAAATCGTGACCGTTGATTTTATCCGCCATATTATCCTCCTTAACCGCCACCAGCCTTGAAATTGTAAATCGGCTTAATAACCGCCACAATTTCTGCTGTCGGGTGAATGTTGTCCACGATTGCCTCCATTGGTTTGTAAGCCATCGGGCATTCTTCCAAAGTGTCCATGCCTACGGAAGTCGTATAAATGCCATGCATCTGCTCTTTGAACTCACTCACGGTGAATTGTTCCTTTGCAGCACTCCGGCTCATAAGCCGCCCTGCTCCATGCGGTGCAGAACAGTTCCAGTCCTCGTTGCCCTTGCCGATGCAGATCAAAGAACCGTCCCTCATGTTGATTGGAATAATCAGCTTCTCGCCCTCGTAGGCAGATACAGCACCTTTCCGCAAAATGCCGTTTTTCGTGTCGATATAGTTGTGAACTGTCACAAAACGGTCAACCTCGTGGAAACCCATGCCGGAAATGATGGTATCAATCATTGCACGGCGGTTCAGGTCTGCAAATTCTTGGGCAATAACCATATCGTATAGATACATTTCCAGCAATTTACCTTCAACATACGCAAGCGATTTCGGAATGTTCGTCCGTTTGGATTTCATTTCCTGCAATGTTTTCTGGATTTCTGCCTGTCTGCCCTGCGCTTTCAGGTCAGCAATCACACGCTGTTTTTCCAACGGGGAATATTCGGTCAAAACTTCGTATCCTGTTTCTTGATACCAGTTTGCAATCTCCACTCCCAAATGACGGCTTCCAGAGTGAACAACGATGTAAATGTTGCCGTCGTCGTCTCTGTTCGCTTCGATAAAGTGATTTCCACCGCCAAGCGTACCAATGCTCTTTTTTGCCCTCTCAATATCCACATGATTGATGCACCACAGTTTGTGAAGCTTTGTATATTTTGCGTATTCGTGGGCTTCATCACGGACATTAAAGCCAGCCGGAATTTCGCTACGGATCAGGTTATCCAGTTTTTCAAGATCGATGTCCTTTTCTGCGATCTTCACAGTTTCCATGCCACAGCCGATGTCAACGCCAACAAGGTTCGGGCAGACCTTATCGGTAATGGTCATGGTCGTGCCAATGGTGCATCCTGCTCCTGCGTGAATGTCGGGCATCATGCGAACCTTGCTACCCTCAACATAGGGTTGGTTTAGTAACTCAGCAACCTGAGAAATCGCTTTTGGGTCTACCACATCGGTGAAAACTTTTGCGGTAGCATATTTTCCGTTAAGTTCAATCATATTATCCTCCTTCCCCACAGCAAGGGGTGGTCATGTTCTTGAGCTGTTC
>CAYMOJ010000057.1:0-1746 GCA_964392175.1 uncultured Ruminococcus sp. | reverse complement strand
TCTCAATCACTTTTTCTATACCCTAAGGTCTCACTTCTATTGTAGCACTACACGTAAAAGTTCGTAAATTTTGATGTGCCGCTTGACAATCATGCTATGATGCCGTATAATATTGTGTAAGGATTGCACTTCACGAAGTGTGCTTGGTGATGCATTGACGCCAACGGCTTTGCGCGGTGCGAACGGAGCAAATGACTGCTGAAAAACTGAAAACGAAAGGATTTCTCTTGCTGTATGGATATTGATGGTGACCGATTGTGGTTGTTGATTGCATTGCTGGTAGTCTGCGTTTTGCTGCGTGCATGGTTTTCTGCTTGCGAGGCCGCCCTGACCGAAGTCAATGATGCGAAGGTGCATTCTCTTGCAGAGACAGACCCTGCGTGGCGAAAGCTTGCGAAGATCATTCTAGAACCAAGTCGTTTGTTGACCAGCTTTACGGCGCATCGCATATTATCTGCGCTGTGGCTTGGTACGTTGACGCTGGGTATTTTCGGTAAGCCATTGGCATCACTGTTTCCGATTCGAGATGGTGTATTGCTTGCAGGCTTGCTGCTGACGCTTGCTGCTGCTTTGGTACTGACGGTCTTTACGGATCTGCTGCCAAAATGGCTGGTGCGTCGCGATCCTGACCATTTTGCGCGCTTTGCAGTAGGCTCTGTCAGAACGCTTTGCTTCTGTCTTGCACCCTTTGTTTGGCTGACAAGCGGCGCATTAAACCTGCTATGTAAGGTGTTTGGCATATCTGCAACCCCGAATGCCGAAGTGGTTACAGAGGAAGAGATTCGTATGTTGGTGGATGCGAGCAATGAAACAGGCGGTATCGAGGAAAGTCAACGAGAGATGATCAACAATATATTTGCTTTCGATGATGTAACGGTATCGGAGGTCATGACGCATCGCAAAGATATCAGTGCCGTGCCAAAGGATGCCACTGCGCTGGATGTCGCAAAGCTTGCCTGTGAGGAGGGCTTCTCGCGTATCCCTGTCTATGACGGCACGGTGGATGTCATCGTGGGCGTGATACTGGTCAAAGATCTGCTGCGATATGTGGGCGAGGCTGGGGATAGTTCTATTCACCCTGTGATGCGTGAGGTTACATTCGTGCCGGAATCAGCCAAATGCAGGGATGTGTTTCAACGGATGCGCCGTGAGAAGAGCCAGATGGCGATCATTTCGGATGAGTACGGCGGTACAGCGGGTGTGGTAACTATGGAAGACCTGCTGGAGGAGATCGTAGGCAGTATTCAGGATGAGTATGACGATGAAGAAGCGGAACTGACCGAGGTCGTGGAGGGGGTGTTCTCCATTGACGGTGCCGCAGATCCGGAGGATATTCTGCCGGCTTTGGGCGTGAAACCGGAATTGGCGGAGGATTTTGATACCATGAGTGCTTTTGTTGTTCATCTGCTGGGCTGCATCCCCGCGTCGGGAGAGAAACGTTCCGTGGAGCACGAAGGAATTTGTTATACACCCGTTGAATTTGAGGATAATTGGGTCAGCCGCATTGAAGCCAGACGTTTGCCCAAACAGGAGAAGACTGATACGCAAGAAAAGTAGAATGAATGCGATGCCGTTTTGCAATGGCATCGCATTTTTTATTAAGATGCTGCTTTCAAAGGGCAACCTGCGACAGAATCACTGCAAACTTTACAAAGTTGAGAATGATTTTGTCAAATCCACCAAATCGAAAAAAAACCCTTGACATTTCGGGAGAGATGTGGTAAACTAAACAAGTCGCCTGCGAGG
>CAYMOJ010000056.1:0-2220 GCA_964392175.1 uncultured Ruminococcus sp. | reverse complement strand
ATCTTTCTTGTTTTTTTCTCTTTTTGGGTCTCACATCATTGACATATGGACAAATCTGCAAATGGCGCAGGGTAATTGCATGAAAAATGAAAGTTGTATGATAGAAAAAGAAATGGAATGACAGAAGCCACCTCAGATGCAGCACATCGGAGGTGGCTTGTTTGGCTGGTATTATTGTGGATTCAGCGCAGACCTATCGTCACGCATTTTTGGCGGTCAAGTGGATGGCGTACAATGATTGAAGCCACCGTTTCCAATAATGGTCGGGTAGTCATAATAGCTGTAGTTTAGGTCAACATCGCAGTCGATGCCATTTACTTTGCCGGTGCAGGAGAACTGCCACATTCCGTAATCACCATCATAATATGTATTGGGCGCATACTGTGCAACCCATACGCCATATTTTTTGCGCATTTCCTGCGTATACAGCGTTGTCAAGGGGCTTGCGGAGCTATATACGACTACATAGTAGCCATTTTCTTCCATAGTAGAACAGAACGCATCGATGATCGCGGAGAAATCTTTTGCGGACATTGCCCACTGCTGTGGGCGCTCCACATCAAATGCAATAGGATACTGAAATGCGCGATCACCAAGCACTGCCATGCAAGTTTCGGCTTCGGCAACGGCTTCTTCGGGTGTCAGCGCATAAGAATACCAATATGCGCCCACCGGCAGTCCTGCTTCCACAGCCCCTTCATAATGCTGTACAAAGTAGGGGTCGCTGCGGTAACCCGGATCACCAGAACCGGATCCTGCGCGAATCATTGCAAACGCAACATCCTTGCTGTCTGTCAGAACCTCATCCCAACGGATATCCCCTTGCCATTTGGAAACATCCACGCCAAATGCAAATGGTTTACGCTCGTTTTTTGTACCGTTTGCAGCGCGTGCAGGGATTGTAACTGCACCTTTTTCAATCAGCAGCGAAGAAATTTCGATTCCTTCGTTGTCGTAAAACAGTGTATCGGAGATGGAAATCGAATAGGAAGCATTCGCTTCAGCACTGTTCAGCACTGTAAATTGTATGGAAAACAATGTGGCATCTTTTTCGGTGGCGGTACTGTTTTCCGCAACGCATACCACAGAGCCGTGAACGCCGCTAGGCAAAACCATAGCGGTGGTATCTGCCAAGTCTTCATCGTAGGTATAGGCGACCGCTTCCTGGTCGTACACAAGCTCCAGACCACTGGTATCATAATGCAGCATAAATGTTGCACTTGCAAAGCCGGGATTATTTTGCAACTTTACATCAATATGGATGGTATCACCCGGCATTGCCTCTTGTTCATTTGCATCAATAATCAGTGGATGTGCAGCAGCAACACTTTCGCGCTTCGCGAGGATCAGATCAAACACATTGACCACACCATCGCCATTGAGGTCGGTCAGTATATCGGGTAGAGCGGATGCAGACGAAGCGCAGGCAGTTACGGTGAGCATCGCGCCGACCATTGCACTGAATGATCGGGCAAGGATTTTTTTCGCTTTCATTAGGGTACCTCTTTCCTCTATTTTGGACACTAGATCGGCTACTATGCATCATTCCCCTATGCACAGCAAACCGTTGCCGATTGTTTCTATCTACGGCATATTGCTAGGATGTCAAAAGTCACCAACCTTATTATAGCACAACATGGTACACAATGGCAAGATGATCCTGTCATTTTCGTATGTATGTACAAACTATGAATAAAACTTTTGTGCACAATGACGATTTTTGTGGCCTCTTCAAAAACTGCTTGACTTTTACGCGCAAGTGTAGTATAATAATAAGGCAGTCAGCGAGGATGCGCTGCCAAAATAGAATATGCTGTTTTAGCTCAGTTGGTAGAGCACATCCTTGGTAAGGATGAGGTCGCCGGTTCAAATCCGGCAAACAGCTTGTAGAAACCTCTTTGCATCATGCAAGGAGGTTTTTGCTTTGCTATAGTCGCCTTGCATCTCAGCGGGTAGCCGAATGCCTTTGGGGTGCAGCGTGCAATCGTTATTGGAAACGTGTTTTTTTGTCTATATGTCAATGCTATACTGTTCATAAAGTGATTGCGTTCCTTTCTGTTGGATTTTGTCTGCAAACTCTATTCTAACAGATCTCAATCACTTTTTCTATACCCTCAGGTCTCACTTCTATTGTGGCACTACAAATTTGCAAAGAAAAATCTGTGGGAATGTCCATATGTCAATGATGTGAGACCCAAAAAGAGAAAAAAACAAGAAAGA
>CAYMOJ010000055.1:0-2396 GCA_964392175.1 uncultured Ruminococcus sp. | reverse complement strand
TGCTGACCGCAGCTGGTACTGCTCTGGTTGTTCGCAAGAAGAGAGGCTAATCTCTTCGCTGACGTCGTTCAGCTGTGAATCACAATGATGAAAGGGCGATGCTTTGCGCATCGCCCTTTTGTTATATTCCAGTCCCTTGACATTATACAGAAATCGTGATATACTATAAGGAACACGCATTCGTGCGTGCTTTTGTTTGTTTCTATTCAAAAAAGGAGTGTTTTATAATGAGCGAATGTAACCATGATTGTTCCACTTGCAGTGCCAATTGCGAAAGTCGCCAGATGGAGGATCTGCACGAAAAGCCCCATCCGCTTAGTCGTGTTGGCAAAGTGATCGGTGTTGTTAGTGGCAAGGGCGGCGTTGGCAAATCGTTGGTGACTGCACTGACCGCCGTGTCGGTTAAGCGTGCAGGGCATACCGTCGGTATCATGGATGCGGATATCACTGGACCTTCCATTCCCAAAATGTTTGGTATTACCACTTGCGCACAGGGCGATGAGCAGGGGCTGTATCCGGTACAATCCAAACTGGGAACCGATTTGATGAGTGTCAACTTACTGCTGGAAAACCCTGCTGATCCTGTGATTTGGAGAGGCCCGGTGATTGCCGGTGCGGTGAAACAATTCTGGACGGACGTGATCTGGGGCGATGACGATTTTCTGTTCGTAGATATGCCTCCCGGGACGGGCGATGTGCCACTGACTGTCTTTCAGAGTCTGCCGATTGATGGCATTTTGGTGGTCACAACACCACAAGAATTGGTGTCTATGATCGTGGAGAAAGCAGTTAAAATGGCAAAAATGATGAATATTCCAATCCTTGGCATTGTGGAAAACATGAGCTATGCCGAGTGCCCTGATTGTGGCAAAAAGATCCACATTTTTGGCGAAAGCAAGCTGGATGAGGTTGCGACACAGTTTGAGCTGCCGGTACTTGGCAGGATTCCTATGAATCCCAAGCTTGCGGGTGCTTGCGATAAGGGCATGGTAGAACTGTTTGAGGGCAATTGGCTCGATGCAGCTGTCGAGGCGGTTCTTGCACTGGGCGAGGAGGAAACCAAGTGAACTGGACAGAGGTCACCATTGAAACGCGTGCCGAAGGATTAGAGCTGTTGTGCGCTGTTTTGACTGATCTGGGATTCAAGGGCTTTGCTATTCACGATCCCAATGATTTTGAGGATCTGATGGCAGGCAAAGTCGGACATTGGGATTATCTTGAGGATGGCTTGGTTGATGCGCTGACTTCCGGCACGCCGTCTGTCACAGTGTATATCCCTGAAAACGCGCAGGGCGCAGAGCAAATGGTTGCTTTGCGCGATGTGCTGCAACATCTGCACGATGAAAATGCAGAGATGTATGGTTCTCTTGCACTTACCAGTAAGGGCGTGCGTGAGGAGGACTGGGCAAATAATTGGAAACAGTATTTTCAGCCTCTTTGTGTGGGCGATCGCCTTTGGATCAAGCCAACATGGGTGGACGCTGAGACTCCACAGGGACGCGTGGCTTTGCATATTGACCCCGGTTCCAGCTTTGGTACGGGTCAGCATGATACCACAAAACTTTGCCTTGCAATGCTGGAAGACTGCGTGACGGATCATTGTCGGGTGTTGGATATCGGCTGTGGAAGTGGAATCCTGTCAATCGGTGCTATGCTGCTTGGCGCGGGGATGGTGTCTGCCGTTGATATTGAACAGCATGCGGCGGAATCGGCCGCAGAAAATGCACGGCGTAATGGTCTTTCCGCGGAGCGTTATCACACATATTGCGGCAATATTCTGGAGGATGATACGCTAGTCAAGGCATTGGGTGAGCCCTACGATGTAGTGTGCGCGAATATCGTTTCCGATATCCTTATTGCAATGCGCGATTTGTTTGTGCGTTTCATGAAGGATGGCGCAACGATTCTGCTTTCAGGCATTATTGATGAACGCTTGGATGAAGTAATTGCTGCGATGCGAGAAGTCGGATTGATTGTTCATCGGATTGAGCGGAGTGCCGGCTGGGCGGCTGTTGCGATGATAAAGTAGTGCAAGCGCTTTTTGCAATACACCAGTATAGAGACATGACTAAGATTTGGTACTAAGGCTGCGTAACCTCGGCGGTTATGTAGCCTTTTTCTTTTTGTTGCAATGACACCATTTGTTGATCTTCAACAGAAAACGCGCTGATTCACTCAAAATTTTCGAGTTGACAAACGCGACACAAAGTGCTATAATAATAAAGCTGTCTGAGATGAACGGGCACTGATAAAAAATCACAACTTTGGGAAAAGTTTTGCGGGTTTTTGAAAAAAGTGCTTGACAAATCATCAAAAAGATGGTATAATGACAAAGTCGCTTCCTGCGAGGGGCGGCATCACGCCGAAGGGCAAGGAAAAAACTTCGAAAAAATCGA
>CAYMOJ010000054.1:0-2840 GCA_964392175.1 uncultured Ruminococcus sp. | reverse complement strand
TTCATAGAATATACATACCGTAAATTCAGATGCCGAATCCGCCATTGACACCCAACACCTGTGCCGTAATAAAGCCTGCGCTTTCTCCTGCAAAAAAACAAACGGCATTCGCAACCTCCTCGGGAGTCCCAATACGTCCTATGGGTGTTTCCTCCGCAAGCTGTGCCATAATTTTTTCATCATAAATACGGTTCATGTCGGTATCAATTACGCCGGGAGCGACACAGTTGACTGTAATGCCGGAGGGTGCAACCTCTTTGGCGAGTGCCTTCGTAAAGCCGATGATCGCTGCTTTGGTTGCCGAATAATGCACCTCACAAGCAGCACCCACCTCACCCCATACAGAAGAAATGTTGATGATTCTGCCGTAATGCTTCGCGATCATAGCCGGCAGCAACCGCTTAGTACAATGCATAGTACCCTCAATATTGACGGCAAACAGCCGTCGTGCAGCATCATCGGAAACTGTCTGATACAAGCCCTCCAATGCAATACCTGCATTGTTCACCAGAATATCCACGCCACCGTATTTGCACAAAATATCCTCTGCCATACAATCAATTGCAGCGGTATCCGCAAGATCTGCAACATATACTGTGCCACCAATCTCTGCTGCAAGCTGATTGGCCCGCTCACGGTTGCAGAAACAATGCAGCAATACGGTATGCCCCTGCGCAGCCAGCTGCCGTGCAATTGCTGCACCGATGCCGCGGGAGGCACCTGTTACCAATGCGATCATAAACGCACGCCCTTTCCCTTGCTTTTTTCGCAAGAATATGCTATAATCGTATTATAACATGAAAAAGCAATCATTGCAAGCAGAAAGGAATCCGATCATGGAACAAAAAGACATTGACCGCATCAACGAATTGGCACGAAAGGCGAAAACGATTGGTTTGACCGAAGCAGAACGGCAGGAACAAGCGCAGTTGCGTGCTGCATATCGCGCTGATTTTCGCAAAAGCCTGACAGGAATTCTCGACAACACGACCATTGTGGACGAACAAGGCAATGTGGTACGTCATGTAGGTGATGCCATAAAGCATAAATAATGCAGGTGCAAAAGCCATACTTCTTGCAGTATGGCTTTTTATTGCAATAGCTGCTCTCGCAGAAACAGTAACAGCTTTTTCTCCTTACGTGAGACTTGCACCTGTGAAATACCCAAACGCTTTGCGGTTTCTGCTTGCGTCAGATCGTGCGTATAGCGTAACTCTAATAGCTTACGGTCATTTTCAGGCAAAAGGGCAAGCACTTGATGCAATGCCATACGATCCTGTATCGCTGTATCATGGGCTGCAACGGGCAGATCCATTTGCAGTTCGCCGTCCTCAGTATATGCAGTCAATGATACCACAGGCTGCATGGCACAAAGGGCTTCAGCTGCATCTGCTTCGGATATCGAAAGTGCTTCTGCTACCATGGATACGGTCGGCTCGATACCGTACTCGCTGCGGATTCGCTCACAAACTTGTCCTGCCTTGAGCGAAAGCTCTTTGAGTCGGCGGCTGATTTTCACCGTTCCGCTGTCCCGGAACAATCGTCTGATCTCACCCATAATAACAGGGACTGCATATGTAGAAAAACACACTCCACGTTCGATATCAAATGCTTTGGCAGCCTTCACCAAGCCCACACAACCTGCGGAATACATCTCATCGTACTCCATTCCGCGGTTACGAAACCGATTGGCACACAGATGCACGAGCCCCAGATGTTCCTCTGCGTTAATCTGTGACTTCGTCTGTTGCATGGCACATTTTCTTACGCATGGTAACGGTTGTCCCTTTCCCCGGCGCGCTACGCACAGAAAGTCGATCGGTAAAGCTTTGCATCACTGTAAACCCAAGACCTGCACGTTCCTCGGCAGGGGCGCTGGAATATAGCGGCTCCATGGCTTTGGGAATATCCTCAATACCACAACCCTTATCCGTGACGCGCACATAAATGACAGCATCAGGTAACAGACGCACAGTAATACCAATCACTCCCTCGTGATGACGATATCCGTGTACAATACAATTGGTCACTGCCTCAGAAACAGCAGTGCGCAGATCTGCAAGATCTTCTACAGTAGGATTCAACTGCGCAGCAAAGGCACAAACCATGGTACGAGCAAAGCTTTCGTTTTCAGAACGAGCAGGAAATGTGCATTTCAATTCATTGAGTGTACGCATTGGCTGCTACACCTCCTTTATGCGTCTTTGCATTACTGCGAATCACGGCCAGACGGTCAATGCCTGAAATGCGCAACACCTTGCGAATATGTGCCGATGGATTATGAATCTCCATCACGCCGCCACATTCCTCCATCAAACGAGAACGACCCATAATCAATCCGATGCCCGAACTATCCATAAAAGTAACGCGGGCAAAATCCATGATCAACAGTGGGGGCAACTGTTCTCTGACTGCAAAATCCACAGCTTCTCTGATCTCTTTCACATGATGATGGTCTAATTCACCGCTGAGAAAGGCTGTCAACCTCTGCGGCTCCTGTTTCAGCTCCACCATAATCGTTTGTTCCTTTCTGCTCTCTATAAAATAAGCTACGGCACGGCTGCACTGCTTGTCCGCATTGCGGATATACCGTATGCTATGCCTATTGTAACCCATCACATCCAAAAAATATGTCGAACAAGGTCGTGGTGTTCATTTTTCTTTGTGTTTCATCGTTGCACTCTTTGCAATCAAAAAAGCCCTCGCTCAGCACATTCCCGCTAAACCGACGCAATGCATATACTGCGCCGTCATTTTTGTGGATAACACCAATATTACCCGTGGATTTGTCCATATGTCAATGATGTGAGACCCCAAAAGAGAAAAAACAAGAAAGATTC
>CAYMOJ010000053.1:0-3077 GCA_964392175.1 uncultured Ruminococcus sp. | reverse complement strand
CCTCTTCCACATCCAATGCACCGAATTTACCAAAGCCATCGGCTGAAAACAGCACATGATCCGTACTATCATAGGTCACGAGCACTTCAGGCCAATGCACCATGGGTGCAGCCACAAAATGCAGTGTATGCCTGCCAAGTTCCAGTGTATCGCCCTCTCCGACGATCATGCGACGATCAGAAAAATCAGTGCCAAAGAAATTCTGCATCATGCCAAATGCCTTAACAGAAGAAACAATTTTTGCGCCGGGGAATGTCTTTGCAAACTGCATGATATTCGCAGAATGATCCGGTTCCATGTGCTGTACCACGAGGTAATCCGGAACTCTGCCACCCAAAGCACTCTGGAGATTATCCAGCCACTCATGCGTGAAAGCGGCGTCCACAGTATCCATCACAGCAATTTTCTCATCCAAAATCACATACGAATTATACGCCATGCCGTTGGGCACAGTATATTGCCCTTCAAACAGGTCGATTTTGTGATCATTGACACCAATATAGCGGACGTCATCGGTAATATGCATCGAGAACATCTCCTTGTATTGATTATAGTTGGGCAACTTGCCCTTGTATGCATTATAACATCATTCCGTACAAAAAGCAAGTAGTGTGCAGTGATATTCAGTGTGCCCTATTATAGAGGAAATCATTCCTGCACCATGCAAGATCATCCAAAAGTGAAGGCACATCGTAAATATATCCAATCTGAATCGATGCCAGATCCGGAAATTTGTGAGATACACCAAAATTTTGATTTTTTTCAATTTTGATTTCCAAAATTGCCCTCTTTTCCGACAGAAATATATAGAAGCGTTTTTCAAGTAGCGGCGCACAGACCGTGAAAGACCGCCGCATATATCGATCTCGTACATTGTTTTCGGGGCGGATGCGGCAATTCATTATGACATTTCCTAGACGCCGGGCAGTTTTCGCGTGCGACCGTGTGCTGCTTGCGATGTGCCGTCCAATCGTACATGGGCGGCACATTTTTGTGTGCACCACTACATAAAGCCATTGATGCAGATCCGCTTCAAGCCACCGTTCGAATGCGGTGCTGCCGTATTATTATCGCATTTCTTGACAAAGCTCCATGCGATGATGTATAATGACATTATAACATTCAATTCATCAAACGGAGGAGCCACTATGTTGTGGGAGATTTGTCTTGGAATATCGATCTGGGTTCTCATTCTGCCAATGACGATTATGCTGTGCATTGAGATACAAAGCAGTCGCACTGGAATACACGCACCCATCTTTCGCGCAGGCATCAGCTGTATGCTGATTGCAGTCAGCGTCAATCTATTCCCATTTCTGCTGGGGGATGACCCACGAAGTGGCTTGATGATCGCAAAAGCTGCGTTGCTTTCTATCCTGCACGGTGTGAAAGCCTTTGCGTTGGGCGTAGAAAACGAAATGCTCCAAAACGCAATCGAATTCTGTCCGGAATCGCTACGTGAAGGGTATCTGATCTGCACGACAGTACTGCTGCTATTAGCACCATTGTTTACCGTTGGGTTTGTATTGTCATTGTTTCGGAATCTTTCCGCGCATATGCAATATTTTCTCGCATACCATCGAGAAATGTATGTGTTTTCAGAGTTGACGGATAAATCCCTTACGCTTGCGAAAGATATCGCACACAATCACACCAATGCCACCATTGTCTTTGCTGAAACACTGGGACGCGAAGATACGCTCTCGGCTGAATTGCTGCGCGGCGCAAACCGAATCGGTGCCATTTTGTTTCACAGTGATATTACGGCTGTCGCAGCCTTGAAGCACTCCAAGAAAAAGGGACTATGGCTCTTTGCTATGGGCGAGGATGATAACAAGAATCTTGACCTTGCACTGGAACTCATCCCGCTACGCGCAGAATATCCCAATACCCATCTATATGTTTCCGCACTAACCGCTGAAAGCGATCTGCTGCTCTCTTCTATAGAGAAAGGAAAAGTGCGCGTAAGACGTATCAACGTGGTGCGCTCCGTAACCTACCATATGCTGGAAGAAAACGGCGGTCGTCTGTTTGATCATGCCATACTTGCCGAGGACGGCATCAAGGAGATCCATGCGGTGATCGTGGGCTTGGGGCATCACGGCACCGAAATGCTAAAGGCTCTGGCATGGTACTGCCAGATGGACGGCTATCGCGTACATATTCATGCTTTTGACCGCGACCCACTGGCAGAGGAAAAACTTACTGCGGCAGCCCCTGAGCTGCTCTCTCCCAAGTACAATGGTGTCATCATCAAGGGCGAGGCGCAGTATACCATCACGATACACAGTGGTTGTGATACTGCTACTGCCCGTTTCACCGATGCCGTTTCACAAATCAAACGGGCAAGCTATGTGCTGATCTCACTGGGTAACGATGATGTAAATACGCAAACTGCTGTACAACTACGGATGCTCTTTGAACGTGCAGGGATACACCCCGTCATTCAGGCTATCCTGTACGACAGCCGACGCAAAGCTGCCATGACCAATATCACCAATTTTCGCAATCAGCCCTATGATATTGCATTTGTCGGTGATTTGCAATCTTCTTATGCAGAAGATAGTATCATCCATTCTTCTTTGGAAGAGCAGGCGTTACAGCGGCATCTCAAATGGGGTTCAGCAGCAGATTTCTGGAATTATGAATACAATTATCGTTCCTCAATGGCTGCAGCACTGCATATGCAAGCAAGGATCCACTGTGGGATCCCCGGCGCAGAACTGCCCGAAGAAGAAATGCAGGGTGAAGCAAAAATTTGTTTTGAAATGCTTGAGCATCGCCGCTGGAATGCCTATATGCGCTCCGAAGGCTATGTGTATAGCGGTTCCCCCAATGCAAGCAGCCGTAACGATCTGGCAAAAATGCATCATAATCTGGTGGATTATGACACGCTGCCCGAAGCCGATAAACGCAAGGACAGCAAGGTCGGTCTGAAGTAAAACCGTGAGGGATGGAAAGGCAACTTTGCATCCCTTGTTTATCACGCAAGGATCAAGATTGTAACCGAATTGTAGCCTTTTATGTCCATATGTCAATGATGTGAGACCCAAAAAGAGAAAAAAACAAGAAAGATT
>CAYMOJ010000052.1:0-3689 GCA_964392175.1 uncultured Ruminococcus sp. | reverse complement strand
TGGAAAGATGGCTGAGCTGGTCTAAGGCGCACGACTGGAAATCGTGTAGGCGTTGATAGCGTCTCGAGGGTTCGAATCCCTCTCTTTCCGCTTTATGAAAACCGCGTATCTGCGAGAAAACTCGTAGATACGCGGTTTTTTATATCATAACGGTTCTGCATTTTGAAGGGTTTTGCTGTAAAAACGAATGATGAGAATTCGTAGTTTTTTCTTGGCGATTTCCATAACGCAACCTCTTTTAGCGCGATATCGTTTTCATGATCCGCCATTTTGAGCAGAAAGTATTCTGGGGTTTGGAACACACTGCAAAAAAGCCCGTCATGTGACGAGCTTGCAAATATAATAAACCACACCATAAATCACGCTTGCGGTGGTACCATACAAAATCACAGGGCCGGCAATGGTAAAGATCTTCGTACCTACGCCAAGTATAAATCCCTCTGTTTTTGCTTCAACTGCCGCTGATGCCACAGCATTGGCAAACCCTGTGATCGGCACAAGCGTACCTGCACCACCATGCTTCGCGATTTTTTCATACAGTCCCAGCCCTGTCAACAGCGCAGAAAGAAACACCAGCAACACGGATGTCCATGTAGCAGCGTCCTCTTTGGGCATATCATATGCCGTGAAAAAGCGAGTGATGCACTCACCGATCAAACAAATCGTTCCACCAATGAAAAACGACTTGGGCAGATTACAATACCACCTGCTTTTACGCGATGCTGCGTGCACCATCTTTTGATACGCTTCCGGGGTCGGTTGCTTTGGATGAATTGCCATGATCATGCTCCTTTACGATTTTGCAATTAGTTTGTACTCTTTTTGCAAAATTATCCGTGCCCGGTGCGCTCTCTGCAATCATTCTTTACAGGTCACATTTTGGCAGCGGTCATTGTATATAATCATTCGATGCACACCATCCCGCACAAATAAAAAAACCGCCTATATAGGCGGTTTCATTTCTGTCAAAAGATGAACGGTGCTCTACAAAGCTGTGGCACAGGAAATCACCCATGACTATACGATTCAAGACTTTTTCTTATCGCTGTCACTCTTTTCAGCTGCCAATGCAATCCCCTTCTGACGTGCAGCCTTGCGCTCTTTTTCAGCAGCGGCTGCCTCTTCCATCTGAGTAATATTCTCATGAATTGCCCACTTCTTCACGCGGATCTTGCTGCGCTCACCGCCTGTTTCCATCACAATGGAATCCTCCGCAACACGAATGACAATGCCAATCAGACCTCCTGCGGTACAGACCTCATCGCCAATGCGAACGTTATCACGCATTTTCTGCGCTTCCTGCTCGCGCTTTTTCTGTGGGCGGAACAAGATGAGGTACATCAACGCGATTGCAATCACAAAGGGAATCAAGCTACCCAACAATTGCACCCATGTAGAGCTACTCGCAGCGGTATCGCCTGTTGCAGATTCGCCTTCTGCAAAGGCGGTAACAGCCATTGCAGCTGCGGCACCCACCGCACCCATCACAGATGCGATCATTTTCGTTAGTTTACGGGTTACAGAACACTTCATATCAAAAAACCTTTCTTCCATGCCTTCAGCAAAATTTCCTCCGCGCGAACGCGAATCACTTGAACTATTATATCATGCTTTGTGCAAATTTGCAAGCATATTCCGCAGATTTCACAAACTTCGCACAATCACCGATCAATTATCACGCAAATCAAAGGATTCCTCCTCATTGTTCAGTGCAGAATCCAACAATTTTCCAAAAAACGCTGCGGGATTCCGCATAATGCGCTCAGCAAGTTCTTCGGCAGCGTTGCGGTTCGGTGTAAGGATGCGCAATGCAAACATCTCACGGTGGCGGTCATTACATCGCACGCAGAGCATATAACCGTCCTCTACCTGTTCATAGGTCACAGACATCTCTTGCATTGCTTTTTTACGCGCGACAAAACGTAAAGCCGTCAGCACCACACGGTCGCGCAGTACTTTGGGCACATATTGTCGCATATCTACAGCGCAGGCGATGCCCTTATTCGCCAAGGTATAGATGATTTCGCCCTCATCTTCCTGTTGCAAAATAGATTGATTTTCCAACAAAAATCCTACTGCATCCGTATATAAAAAGAAATTCAGATGCCCTGCCGATACCAGAATATCATACAACCAGCTTTCAGGAATCGGGCGATCAAGGCGATGCAGCACAATGCAAATCAAAATTCGAACGAGATGCGGTTCTTGCAGCCGCACAGGATTGAGATCCGGGTATTGCCTTGCTTTGTGGCGAACCGGTGGTGCAGGCACGGTATCCGGGAAAAAAGCCAACTGCCCCGGCAGAGGGAGCAATTCGGGGTCATCGACTGAAAACAGCGTCTGTTCTTCCATGCAAGCACCTTCTCTCTAAAAAATCAAACGAAATTGGGGTAATCCAACAAATGAGAAACCAATGCGATGCAAGTGGCAGCCTCAACGGCTGGCAAAGCCTCCGGCACAAGGCAAGGCTTGCTGTTATGATCACTTTGCAATATTTCGTTCGTCATTGCTGAATAATCAACGGTTTCCTGCGGCTGGGCGATGGATGCAGCAGGCTTGACTGCAACCCGTAGAACAATGGGCATTCCTGAAGAAATACCACCCAAGACACCGCCATGGTGATTGGTACGGGTTTGCACATGGCCACGCTCATCCACATAGAAGGGGTCATTATGCTGTGTACCGGTCATTTTGGCAGATTCAAAACCTGCGCCGAACTCCACACCACGCACACCGGGTATTCCAAAGGTTAATTGTGCAATGGTATTCTCGATGCCATCAAAAATCGGAGACCCGACGCCGGCAGGTACGCCAACGGCATAACAGGCGATCACGCCGCCCAAAGTTTCGCCGCCCTCGGCAGCCCTTGCAATATCGCGCAACATTCGTTTCCCCGCGCGGTCATCCTGAACAGCAAACGGCTTATGTCGAATCGCGAGAAGCTCCTCTTTGGTAACCGACGTAGCGGAAAGGGGCTTATCCTTAATATTATGAATTGCAGCAATCTGCGCGCCGACATATATACCGCGTCGCTCCAAAATCTGCTGGCAGACAGCACCGGCAAAGCAAAGGGGAATCGTCATACGCTCCGAAAGATGCCCTCCACTGCGAACATCTGCAAAGCCACGATATCGCATTGCGCCTGTATAATCGGCATGTCCGGGTCTTGCAATCCTCGACATGGATTGGTAATCCGCTTGAGAAACCGTTCTGGGATTATTGAGAAACGCGCAAAGAGGTGAGCCGGTTGTACGATTCTGCACCAAGCCCGATAAAATCTGGGGCACATCAGCAGGAGAAGGTAAAAGGGGCGTTTCACTACCTGCCGGAATGGGATCGGAACGGCGGCGCATAAACTGCGCGAGCTGATCCAGCGCGATATATTCCCCTGGTGGCAAGTGATCAAGCACCACACCGATGGCGGGGCCTTCCGCTTCTCCAAACAAAGATATTGCGATGCGATGCTGCCAAATTGATGCCATATAATCCTCCATACACGTCTAAAATTGTTCGATATCCACTCATATTATATCACAATTCCCCCAAAATGACAATACCTACGCAAAAGAAAAAGGGCGATGCGCAAAGCATCGCCCTTTCATCATTGTGATTCACAGCTGAACAACGTCAGCAGAGAGATTAGCCTCTCTTCTTGCGAACAACCAGAGCAGTACCAGCTGCGGTCAGCA
>CAYMOJ010000051.1:0-4193 GCA_964392175.1 uncultured Ruminococcus sp. | reverse complement strand
TCTCAATCACTTTTTCTATACCCTCAGGTCTCACTTCTATTGTAGCACTACAGATGCCATCGCATTTTTTTGTTGGCATCTATTGACAAGTGCATCGGATCGTGCTATAATGATGAAAATCGGCAGGGGGTCGCCGATTGTTGTATCCATGTTCGCTTTGATATGTACACCACGTTCGCAATTTGAGATTAAGACCCATTCTTTACTGAGGTGATTTAGAATTGAAAAAGAATTCGATTATGAAGGCTGTTTATGCTGCTTTGTTTATGGCTTTTGTGTTTGTCGGAACTCAGTTTCTGCAAGTGCCGCTGCCCTTTGGATACTTTAATCTGGGTGACTGTTTTATTCTGCTTTCTGCCGTGATCGTCGGGGGTGCATATGCGGTCGTTGCTTCTGCATTGGGCGCAGCTTTGGCAGATGTGCTTTCCGGATATGTGGTTTATGCGCCTGCAACGGTAATTGTCAAATCGCTGATGGTCATTGCAATGCTCCTGATCTTGCATCTTTGCAAGAACAAGAGTGACAAAGCGCAGAGTATTCTGTCATGCGTAGGTGCAGTGGTATCAGAATTGATTATGATCTGCGGTTACTTCATCTATGACACGATCGTTTATGGCTTTGCAGGTGCGCTTGCATCTTTGCCGGGCAATGCTCTGCAAGGCTGTGCAGCAGTTGTGGTGTTTGTAGCTGCTTTCGCCGTGTTGAAGCAGACTAGTCTGCTTAAACGTATTCAGATATCATAAGCAAATGAAACAAAGCGAACATGAGACCATCTGTTTTTGCATCCGTAACAGTGCCGACTGAATTCAATTCAGTCGGCAATTTTATTTGGATACAGTGCTGCAGGCAGCGTTCTTTGTACTGTAAAATAAGGATTGACAAACGCCGTCTGCTGTGCTATAATGATAGTTGTTTTTTTGAGGTCCCGGTGAGATCAAGGCTGCAAGTGATGAAAGGTGCCGTGTAATCGGTGCTTCGGGTGTGCTCTTTTCAGGAGAAGACACCGCATTGGCAGAAAGCCCTTGATGGTTTCAGGGGCTTTCGTCTTTTCATGCGAATGAAGAAAAAAAGGAGGCATTCCGATGAAGATTCAATTTTTACCGGCCATGCGCGTGGATTTTCAAGGTAAGGGTGGCAATCAGCCCGATGTGACAGTGTATCGTCCCTACAGCGTGTTGCCTATGGACGAGCTGGAGGAACACGCTGCACATGATGAGATCGGTGCATTGTTAGAGCTTGGTGAGCGTTATTATTTTGGACTTTCGGTGGAAAAGAATCCTGCTGAGGCATATCCGTATCTGGTGAAGGCAGCTGATGGCGGCGCACAGGACGCAAAATATCTGCTGGCGGAATGTTATCGCACCGGTATTGCTGTGGAGCAGGATCAGGAAAAATATCTGCTGTGGCTTTCGGATGCGGCAATGGGTGGCAGCTGGATGGCAATGATCAATCTGGCAGCGGCATATCATAACGGAGATGGCGTTGTATTTGACGATGCACAGGCATTTAGTTGGACGATTCAAGCAGAGAAGGCCATTCGTGCATACTGGGATTGGTATGCGCGCCCTGATTTTTTGGATTTTGGAGAAGTGAAGCAACGTCTGCTGAATGCATATCTGCAAACAGCAGTGCAGCTTTCGGAGCATTATGCACAGGGTATGGGCGTTAAGCGCGATTTGAAGCGCGGCATCTACTGGCTAGAGCGCGGAAAGCGTTTTGCGGTGCAAGCCACGAAGCAGCAGAGCATTCCGGTGATAGACGATGCCATCCATGCGCTGCGCAAGCGTATGCAGATCGAGAAAAACGATCAGTGAACAAAGCAACCCCGCAGCATCTGCTGTAAAAATAGAAAGAAGGAATTATTTTGGTACGAGAGAATTTGCGCAACATCGCCATTATTGCCCATGTTGACCACGGCAAAACAACTTTGGTGGATGAAATGCTCAAGCAGAGTGGCGCATTCCGTGAGAATCAGTCGGTTACAGAACGCGTGATGGATTCCAACGATTTGGAGCGCGAGCGTGGTATCACGATCCTGGCAAAAAACACTTCGATCATGTACAATGGCACCAAAATCAATATTATTGATACCCCCGGTCACGCCGATTTTGGCGGTGAGGTAGAGCGTGTGCTGAATATGGTCGATGGCGTATTGCTATTGGTAGATGCTGCGGAAGGCCCGATGCCTCAGACTCGCTTTGTGCTTTCCAAGGCATTGGAAATGAAGCAGAAGATCATTGTGGTCGTCAATAAAATTGACCGTCCTGACGCGCGTCTGGATCAAATCGGTGACGAGGTTCTGGAACTGTTGTTGGATCTGGATGCCAGCGATGAGCAGCTTGAAAGCCCGATTCTGTTTTGTTCGGGTCGGTCAGGTACTGCATCGTTGAGCCAATATGAAGCGGGTACGGATCTGACACCGTTGTTTGATACGATTATCAATTATATTGAACCGCCTCAGGGTGATGAAACACAGCCGCTGCAAATGCTGATCTCTTCTATTGATTATAATGAGTATGTTGGTCGTATCGGCATTGGCAGAATTGTGCGCGGACGTGCAAAGGTTGGGATGCAGGTGCAGGTTGGCAACTATCACAGCGATGCAAAGCCTGTGAATGCGAAGCTTGTCACTCTGTTGCAGATCGAGCAGTTGAAGCGTGTGCCTACCCAGGAGGCAGAAGTTGGCGATATTGTGTGGGTCAGTGGCATTGAAGGCATCAACATCGGCGATACCATTTGCGAAGCAGGTAGTTTTGAACCACTGCATTTTACCAAAATCAGTGAGCCTACCGTGGAAATGACATTCTCTGTCAATGATAGTCCGTTGGCAGGTCAGGAGGGCAAATATGTCACTTCTCGCCAGCTGCGTGACCGTCTGTTCCATGAATTGTTGCGTGACGTTTCTTTGCGCGTGAGCGAGACCGACAGCACGGATTCATTCCTTGTGGCGGGTCGCGGTGAAATGCATCTTTCTGTGCTGATCGAAACGATGCGTCGTGAAGGCTATGAGTTGGCAGTGTCACCACCGCGTGTGTTGTATCGTGAAATCGATGGAAAACGTCATGAGCCGATTGAACGTTTGGTGATCGATGTGCCCGAAGGATGCGTTGGGGCTGTGATGGAAAAGCTCGGTAGCAGGAAAGCGGAATTGCAGCAGATGCATCCGCAGGGCAGCAGAATGCGTATGGAATTTTTGATTCCATCGCGTGGTATGTTTGGCTACAAGAGCGAGTTTTTGACCGATACCAAGGGCGAGGGCATTATGTCCTCCGTGTTTGAGTACTATGCGCCGTTTAAGGGCGAGATCCCACGCCGTGCAGTCGGATCGCTCATATCTTATGAAACGGGAGAAGCCGTTACCTACGGTCTGTACAATGCGCAGGAACGTGGCGCGCTGTTTATCACACCCGGAACGACCGTTTATGAGGGTATGGTAATTGGCAGTTCGCCTAAGCCGGAGGATATTGTAGTCAATGTTTGCAAAAAGAAGCATCTGACCAATACTCGTGCGAGCGGCAGCGATGATGCGCTGCGCCTGATTCCACCCAGAGTACTGAGCCTTGAGGATTGTCTTGAATTTTTGGACGATGATGAGCTGCTGGAGGTCACACCGGAACATCTCCGCATCCGCAAGCAGATTTTGGATAATAGTCAACGCATGAAAATGCGATTCAAAAAATAAGCATCCGGGCGGGGCATTCATGCATATACTCCCGTTGGGAGCGTGATACAATGAACAGGGTACTACCAAAAGATTACCAGAAAGTTGAACAGAGGCAGATCAACAAGCGTACGGTGCTCTTGTATCGTTCGCGCAAATCATCGCGGATAGGGCAAAATAATCGTATTTGCGCGGATTTTTTAAAGTCTATTGCACAAGATATGCAATCGCGCAGCCCATCATGAAGAAAGTTCTTTGTTAAAGATGCACAAATACACGGAGCTTTTTTTGGCATGAATTGTGCTGGAAAATCCTAGAATGGGCTTGACTTATTCTGCGATTTATGGTAAAATACCCTTATGAAAATGCTGGCGGAGTCATGCACAGTGATTTGCAGCTGGCATTGAAGCACGGTACCAATACCCACTTCGGGTGTTGATATACGCAAAACAGAAAGGATTGGAATTCTATGACCACTTTTAAGAAGATGGCTGCAATTCTTTGCAGCGCAACCCTGTTGGCAGCAGGCACA
>CAYMOJ010000050.1:0-4284 GCA_964392175.1 uncultured Ruminococcus sp. | reverse complement strand
CTTCCATAATAGCAGCCTCTTTCTCCGGCGGGCATTTTGCCTGTCTGGGATGCTCGTACTTGGACTTGTTGTAATTCTCACGCTCAATGATACCGCACTTTTGTTTTACCTGTGCGATATACAAGCTGCTGACTTTCAAGCCGCTATGCTTCAGCACATAATCCTTGATCTCTTGATAGGTGGCTTTCTTCTCCGCATCGGTCACATCCAGCTCGTCCATATTAAGTTCAATCTCAATATGCTGTCGATTTTGAAGTTTGGACAATAAACATACAGTCTCCACATGCCCCGTACGTGGGAACAAATCCACGGGGCGCAGGGCTTTGACGACATAACCATGTTCGCAAAGATACTTTGCATCTCTGGCAGCGGTTGCCGGATTGCAAGAAACCATTACGATCGTATCCGGGACCATGGAAACACAGGCATCAAGAGTGGCGACATCGCATCCTTTTCGCGGAGGATCCAGCGTGATGATATGTGGCATCAGTTGTTGTTTTGCAAGTTGCTTTGCGATTGCACCTGCGTCACCGGTAAAAAATTGGGCATTTTCTGCTCCGATTGCTTTTGCATTTTGTTTCGCATTTTCTACCGCCTGCGCAATTACCTCAACGCCGATCAGCTTGTCCACAGTATCTGCCATGGTTAGCCCAATGACACCCGTACCGCAGTATAAATCCAGCAATATTTGATGCTTTTGCGGATTCGCCATGCGCCGCACCTCAGCAAATAATCGCTCTGCCTGCGCTGTATTGACCTGATAAAAGCTATGGGGATTCAGTGCGACCGGAATTTCACAGAACACATCCTCGATGCAAGGTTTTCCCCATAGGCAAAGGGATTCGTTGCCAAGGATCACATTGGTTTTGTGTGGATTCACATTCATTACGATGCTGGTGATATCGGAAAATTCCGCCGCAAGTTGCTTTGCAATTGCGTGGAGTTGTTTACTGATATTTCTCGCTACCACAAAACAGACCATCATCTCATGAGAGTGATACCCCTGCCGTAAATATAGGTGTCGCAAAATGCCCTTGCCATTGACTTCGTCATAGGGGGGAATATGTACGAGCAACTCTGCACAACGGTCGATCACAGGCTGAAAGCTCGGCGGTTGCAGCAAGCAGCCGTGCTGAGGGATCAATCGGTGGGAACGGGGCGCATAAAATCCGAACACAATGTTATTTCCGTTTGCAGTAGAGCCGCATGGCAACTGTGCTTTATTGCGGTATCCGTTTGTCTGCTCCGCACCAAGGATGGGCAGCAATGCGGGGGTCAAGCCGCCAATACGCTGAAAAGCATCGGCAACAAACTGTTGCTTCATGCGACATTCTGCCTCGTAGCGAATATGGCGGAACAGGCAGCCACCGCATTGCTTATACACGGGGCAGTCCGGTTGAATGCGGTCGGGCGAGGGCGTATGTATCGTTTGCAAAATCCCATAAGCATAATGCTTGCACACCTTCACGATTTTTACATCCAGAACATCACCGATGGCAGTTTGTGGCACAAACACTGCCATGCCTTGATAATGACCAACGCCATTGCCCTCAGCGGTCATACCATCAATGGTGAGGGCAACGGTCTGGTTCTTCTGTAAAAGCTGTTCCATGCTTATGGATGCTGTGGCATTGCTGCGCCACAATCAGAGCAATATGTACCGCCATTGCGATGATACTTACCACATTTTTCACAAGTCACGCCACCATTGGGGTGCAGGGATTTGCAAAGTGCGACATACTGACTGCGCAGCGTCTTGAGCTCCAACAGCAGTGCCTGGATCTCCTCGGTACGGTCTGCTTCACCCATGGTAGTAATGAATTCTGCCTGCCCTAACTGACGAAACTTTTCATTCAAGGTATTGCGTAAGCGAATGCGCTCCACTTGCCCTTTGGAGGATTCCAACACCTCTCCGGTTTTTTGTGCAGCCTGATCCACCACGCCACAAAATTCTTCTATTGCTTGTTCGAACATAGACATTAAAAGCCTCACTTTCTTTGAAATGAATATGGGATTTCGAAACCAGTATATGCCATTTGTGCATATACTGTGCAAGGGGATGCGTAAAAGACAAAGGGTACCCGCCGACGATTTTTCATCGGGAGCACCCTGTACGGTGTGTAATCTACGAAATTACTGTTCGTACTTCCAAGGCGAGCCCTTGCGATTCGTCTTGTTATCAGAACCGGTGGTCTTGGACATCATCACCATAAACAGCACAGCATTGTAGACAGTCATAACACCACAAATAGTGGCAATGATCCAGAACGCAGTGTTGAAAATTGGCAACACAATGAATGCGATCAGAGAAAGCACGGTCAGAATCACGTGAATAAGCGTCACAAGTTGCCAGCGTTTATAAGCCTGCTCATACTTCTTCAAGTGTTGCCCCACATAGGTCATTGTGAGCTTTGCCCAGAAGCCTTGCTCACTTTTGATTTTGGCAGCAGTCTTTTTGCTTTTGCTGCCAAGAAAGATGCCGTAGATCAAATCACGCAAAATGGCATAGTTAATGAGGAAGAAAATCATCACCAACATAGCAAGCAGTATGGAACGGGTATCGACGGTCATAACAGAGATCCTCCTAATATTTTGTATTCTGAACTTGTATGATCTGACAGTATTTCGCGCATACTGTTAGAAACGGTTTGGGATGGGGAGCGTCTACCTGTGCAGCAGTTTACGTGCCGTGATGAGTAATGCATGAAAATTTACAATTACGAGAATGAGCAAGGCAACGATCTGGAATGGAATGCACCACGAAGGTTCCCTGACGGCAACCAAGCACATCGCACACAACACACCCAGATTGATGACAAAACGCAGATAGGATACACGAAACGGAATGAATCTTCGAGTATCAAACAGGCGTATCACAAAGCAGATAAAATAGCTGATAAAGGTTGCCACGATAGCACCATGTACACCATATTTGGGTATCATAATATAGTTGCACAGCAGATTGGTCGCCGCAGCAATCAGGCTGGTATAAAAGCTGTTTGTCGTATGCTTTGATACAGTATAAATGCTGGACAAAAACTGGTTCAGGCACATCAGCAGCACCGCAATGATCAGCATCGGTGTATACAAGTATGCTGTGCCAAAGGAAGCGTCGGTAGTGGTGTTGTTGATCATTGCGGAAAGCGGCTTGACCAACGCGATCAGCAATCCGGCAGCAAGCACCAGCAGCGATTGGTAGGCATCGTACACGCGGGAATAGAATTTGAAACGTCCTGCGGAATCATTTTCGGCAATGGCACTCATGTTCCAAGCCTGATAGAAGATGGTGGATACCATAGAGATGAGGTTTGGAACTTTGGTTGCAGCACCGTAAACGCCAGCCTCCGCAGCACCGATCATATGGCGGATGAAAAGACGGTCGGAAAATCCGGTAATGATCCACAGCAATGCCGTGGGGATCAGCGGCAGAGAAAACCGCAACATGACCTGCAACAGCTCGCGATCCACATATTTGCGTGAATAGTAGCGATGATGTCCTGCAATCAGCCAGACCATCGTACCCGAACAAAAATCCGAAAGCATGACAGAAAGCATGAAGCCCGTCACGCCCCATTTGAACTTGGCAATGAAGAGCAAATTGAACAGAAACAGCATTAGCGTGCAAAAGATGCCATCCAGCGCATACAGACGCACCAGACCTCTGGCACGGGCAAACTGCGTGGAAAGCTGCCGATAGGATGAGATACAAACATACCCCACCAGCAACAACAAATACCCGCGAACATCGGGGTAGAGCAGTAGCAACGGCGACAGAAGCAGAAAAATTGCCATGCCGCAGAGTTCTACAGTAACAGCATTGGAAAATACCGCGCGCTTTTCGTAGTTGCGATCCAGACCGTAACGGATCACAGCATCGGTGATGGAAAAAGTCACCACAGGAATGAGAAAATTGGCGCAAAGCTCCAACACATCCTTTGTATTGTACATGGAGGCATCCATATTGCCTGTGTACAGGTAATTCAAAAAGAATGAGAGGATTTTGGAACCGAAGCTGCCGATCGCAAACACAATGGTATTCACCGCAAGGGTCTTATATTTATTCATGGATTCGATCCTTTAAAAGGCAAGCGTTCGCAATATCCGAATAGGGATGCTGCACAGAGCCGGCAGTACAGATGTACCGTCAGGCAAGCTTGCACAGTGTTTCTTATATTATAGCAGTTTTTTTGGGTTTCGTCAACCACCGCACCAAAAATTTTGCACAACGATGTGTAGTGCTACAATAGAAGTGAGACCTGAGGGTATAGAAAAAGTGATTGAGAT
>CAYMOJ010000049.1:0-4433 GCA_964392175.1 uncultured Ruminococcus sp. | reverse complement strand
GAATCTTTCTTGTTTTTTCTCTTTTGGGGTCTCACATCATTGACATATGGACATTATCGCAGATTTGTCAGTAAAAGCATGGATAGAAAAGCCCGAGCAAAATGCTTTTATCAGTATCGCCCATACGATTGTTGATAGAGATGATTGCGCCATGGAAAAGTGGCAACAGGCGGTATATTCCGGCATTGTTTCTTACGCGAAATGAAAACGCAAAGGCACCTTTGACCTATGCAAAAGTGCCTTTGTTATCGCAATATTATTTTAAAAAAACGCCGTGTCAAAGTCATCGGAGAAGATTTTGCGCTGTATATTTTTAGTTTTTAATGCTGTGCATGGGTGCAGGAATACGACCGCCTCGTGCGATGAACTGTGCAGCACTTTCCTGCTTGACGGGCATTACAGGGCCACTGCCGAACAAGCCGCCAAAATCGAGCATCTCGCCTTCTTTTTTACCGATGGCGGGGATGACACGGACAGCTGTCGTCTTGTTATTGACCATACCGATGGCAGCTTCGTCTGCAATGATAGCGGACAGTGTAGAAGCAGGGGTATCACCGGGTACTACGATCATATCCAGACCTACCGAGCATACAGCGGTCATTGCTTCCAGCTTTTCAAGCGTCAACACACCGGATTCTGCAGCAGTGATCATGCCGGCATCTTCTGAAACAGGAATGAAAGCACCGGAAAGTCCACCCACGCTGGAAGAAGCCATGACACCGCCCTTCTTGACTGCATCATTGAGCATAGCCAAAGCGGCAGTGGTGCCATGCATACCGCAGACAGAAAGCCCCATGCCTTCCAGAATATGCGCTACGCTGTCACCGACAGCAGGGGTAGGTGCAAGGGAGAGATCTACAATGCCAAAGGGTACGCCGAGCATCATAGATGCACGGTTGCCCACCAGCTGCCCCATTCTTGTGATCTTGAAGGCAGTACGCTTGATCACATCAGCGAGCTGGTCGAGGGAAGCATCCGGATACTTTGCAATGGCAGCCCGTACAACACCCGGGCCGGATACGCCGACATGAACCTCGCAGTCAGGCTCACCAACACCATGAAATGCACCTGCCATAAAGGGATTATCCTCGGGCGCATTGCAAAGTACGACAAGCTTTGCCGGGCCGAAGCATTGCTGGTCAGCGGTTTTTTTGGCTGCCTCTACAATAATTTCGCCCATGATTTTGACCGCATCCATGTTAATGCCGGCTCTGGTAGAGCCGACATTGACCGATGCGCACAAACGGTTTGTCACAGCAAGTGCTTCAGGCATGGATTTGATCAAACGCAGATCTCCCTCACTGAAGCCTTTGTGTACCAAAGCGGAATATCCACCGATGAAGTTGACGCCCGTGGTTTCGGCGGCGCGTTGCAAGGTTTTCGCCAGTAGAACAGGATCTCCACCCTTTGCGGCAGCCACGAGCATCGCGGCAGGGGTAATGGAAATGCGCTTGTTGATGATCGGAATACCGTATTCGGATTCAATCTGTTCACCGGTTGCTACGAGTTTTTCAGCTTTACGCGTGATTTTTTCATAAACCTTGTCACACATTGCCTGCATATCACTGTCGCAGCAATCCAGTAGGGAAATCCCCATCGTAATGGTGCGAATGTCCAGACATTCGTCCTGGATCATGCGTATGGTTTCAAGAATGTCATATGTATTGAGCATTACTGCCTCCTAAATGCGGTGCATGGAGTTGAAAATATCCTCATGCATTGCGTGAATGGAAAGTCCGAGATCTTTGCCGAGATCGGCAAGCTGCTCAGCAAGGGTAGCAAAGCCACAACTCAGCTGTGAGATATCCACCAACATAAACATGGCGAACATATCCTGCAAAACGCTTTGAGAAACTTCAATGACATTGGCATTTTTTTCGGCGCAGATGCCGCTGACCTTATGTAAGATGCCAATGGTATCGTGACCGATTACGGTGATAACTGCTCTCATAACAGACCTCCTAGTATTTTTCTTCATTATAGCACATTTTGCGTATTTTGAAAAGAGGTTTCTATGAAAAACCGCAAAATTCTTATCATTCGGTTACAAAATGGGAGTTTTTGAGTACGATTGCACAAAAGCATTTCCTTACAGTAAAGAATCCGTGGAAGGGGGACCACGGATTCCATGTTATTATTCTGCGGTTTCCGCAAAGGAGAATGGGTACTGTTTCTGTACAGTGTTTACAAATCCATCCTGCACCATCTCAATCATGTAGCCGACGATGCCGGGGTCAAATTGTTTGCCGGCGTTTTCCTGCAATTCCGCAATGATGACATCCATTTCCATGCAACCACGATAGCAGCGGTTGCTGCTCATTGCATCAAAGGCATCTGCAATGCAAATGATACGTGCAAACAAGGGAATCTGTTCGCCACGCAGACCCTCTGGGTAACCCTTGCCATCGTATCGTTCATGATGATAGTGGGCACCGTCCTGAATTCCCGGAACAGCTGTAAAGTTGCGCAGCATATTGGCACCAATGGTTGTATGCTCACGGATGCGTGCATATTCCTCGTCGTCAAGCCCCGAACGTTTTTTTAAAACTGCGTCAGAAATACCGATCTTACCGCAGTCATGGAGCATAGAGGTATAATAAATATGTGAGATGGAGTCGCTATCCAGTCCCATTCGGAATGCAATTTCAACACTGTATGCCGAAACGCGTTGTGAATGACCTCTTGTGTAGGAATCTTTTGCGTCGATGAAGCTTGCAAAAGTTTGCATTGCCTGATTGATGATCTCCACGCTGACTGCCTGCCGTTTCAGCAAGCTGCGTGTGCGGAAGTAAGTCAACACCTGCGTGGTGATCAAAATGATCCAAAGAACCAATAGCCCTACAGTAAAAAAATATAGCGGCGTTGAATGAGGATTCACAACATGATGCCCTGTGATGGAGTACCCTGTAGGGATCAATAATTGTCTGGAATACATCACTGCGCCAAAAGTCATGGCAGTATCGTCATCGGGTGTAAAGGTCAGATTATTCCCATCGATTACAAACTGTCCATTCCATGAGCTGTCAATAATGGGAGCCTCGTTAAAGGCAATGGTTACCGTCCAATCACGGAAATCCGGTGTTTCGCCCAAGGTGAGTACACCATCGTACTGCGCTCCTGTGGGGGTTTCCGGGTGTAGCGATTGGTCAGTCCATTGCTTGGTCACAGACAGCGAAAAAGTGACCCCATTGCGTGGAGTAAGGTCGTGCGGTTCAAACTGATATACGCATTGCTGATTTGATTTTGCCTTTGCCAAAAGAATATTCAGAGGATAGCAGATTGCAATTGACAGCGTTAGTAGAATCATAAAGATACGATTGAAGGCTTTTGGCTTTTGCAGCCGATTTGCCGCAGCTGTCAGAAATTCAAATCCGGTCAATTGTTGATGTGGATGATCGCGGTTATGGAAACTCATATTTTGCACACTCTTTCTGTGTTGCAGACTGCAGATTGACACAGTGCAATTATATCATATTCACCATGGAATTGTCAATTGCTTTTTCTGCTTTTGTGCAAAAAGTAGGAATATATACTTGACAGGAAAGAATGCAGTATGGTATAATATAATGGAAATAGTGGGGCATCGCTGCTGGATGTCCACGTGTAGCACAATTGTAATTTTTGAGAGGAATGGATTGAATATGAATCTTTGCGTGTTCGGTTCTGCAAGTGCAGAAATTGACCCTTTATACATAGAAGCCATCGAGCAATTTGGCGAAATGATGGTGGAGCATGGGCATAGTCTGGTATTCGGCGCAGGTGGCAATGGTCTGATGGGTGCTGCGGCGCGAGGCGTATACCGTAAGGGCGGTTATATTTACGGCGTGATCCCGGCCTTTTTCCGCGATGAGGAAATCGAAGCCATTTTTGATCATTGCTCTGAGCTCCTTTATACAGAGGATATGGCAGATCGTAAGGAGGCAATGGAGAACCGAGCGGATGCTTTTGTGATTACACCGGGTGGCATCGGCACTTTTGAGGAGTTTTTCCAAGTGCTGACTGCAAAACAGCTTGGCAGACATACAAAGCCTATCGCAATCTATAATGTGAATGGCTATTATAAAGATTTGCTTGCCCTGTTGGATGATTCCATGAAGCATCAGTTTGTGCGCGCTGATTGTAAACAACTGTATTTTGTCAGCGATAACGCCGAGGATATTTTTCATTACATTGAAAATGACGATCAGCGAAAGCGCAGTGTCAAGGATCTGAAGAATGGCTGATATCGGTAGGAGTTTGTGGAATCGTGGCGAACCTGAACCGAAGGACATCCTTCTCCGCCGAAAGCGGCAGGGGAGGATGTTTTCAGTGCCAAAGCATTGCTTCGCAGAGTGAAAATATTCCTATCGTGAAAAGCTTCCCATAAGAAAATATCGTTTTTGTCCATATGTCAATGATGTGAGACCCAAAAAGAGAAAAAAACAAGAAAGATT
>CAYMOJ010000048.1:0-6159 GCA_964392175.1 uncultured Ruminococcus sp. | reverse complement strand
ATCTCAATCACTTTTTCTATACCCTCAGGTCTCACTTCTATTGTAGCACTACAATTTTACAGCACTACAATGCATAATCTCATTGACGAAACCGGCACTATATGATATAATAAACACAAGCGTTTTATACGGTAGCACAGATCTGTTCTCTGTAGATTGAATGATCATGCCATAGCATCAAGGATTTTGACGGTATGATACGGTAGAAAAAACCATCATGAAGGAGTTTACTGCCATGCAAATGATTTCACCATCCCATCACGCGTTGCAATATATGGGGCGCATTGATATCAACGACCCCGATGCACCAGTCTTTCACTGGGCCGGTTCTCTGGTCAGATTTCGCTTCAGCGGTAAATATCTGGCGGTTACTATAAAAGATCACAGATGCTACGGCGAACCTGCAATTGGTTATGTACTGGATGGCGTCGTGGGCAAACTGATACTTACGGCCGGCTGCAACGATATTCCGCAGACGGTGCAGATTCCGGTGGAGCATAATGGCAACCACGAGTGTATCATTTACAAGCGGCAGGATGCCACACATTGCTTTACGCTCATGGAGATCCGGTTAGAAGATGCCGGCAACCTATTTGCTGCATCACCCCTGCCACAGCGTCGCATGGAGTGCTACGGTGATAGCGTCAGTGCAGGTTCAGTGGTAGAGGCCTACGATCATGTAGCTGCTTGCGATCCCCCCGTGTATGATGCATCCATGGACAACGCCTGGTACAGCTACGCTATGCAGACCGCCCGATTGCTTGGTGCACAGATCCACTTGAATGCGCAGGGTGGTATTGCACTGCTGGATCATACTGGCTACTTTGACAACGGCAACTTCGGTTTGGAAACAGCATACAACAAAATGGGATATTTGCCCTTCTGTGGTTGTTCAGAATGGGATTTTACACGCTATACGCCCGATGTGGTACTCTTCGCCGTTGGGCAGAACGATCATCATGTGGGCGATCAAGATAACTGTATTCCGGATGATGCGAAAAAAGAACGATGGCTTGATACCTACTGCAACATCATCCGTGATCTGATGGACAAATACCCCAAGGCAACCTTTGTGCTTTTGCTGACGGTTTTGCAGCATGATCCCTTCTGGGAAGGCACGATGGACGAGGTCTGTGAACGGATGCAAAGTTCCAGAGTGAAGCGGTTCCGTTTTACACGCACGGGCATTGCAACACCGGGGCATCCGCGCAGACAAGAGCAGTGCGAAATGGCGTGCGAACTAAGCGAATATCTTCTTTCAATGGGTCATTCGCTCTGGGCTTCCGAGGTATAAGCGAGCCGCTGCCACATTTTTCGACAAAAAATGCCTGCAATCAGACTCAGTACAAACCAAATTGCAGAAAATGGCAAGCAAATCTGCCCAAGAATATTCATCGGCATATCAGAATAATCCCATACATGCCATCCCATCAGTAGATTATCTGCCACGCCTACTGAAAATTCAAAGGCAGTAATGAAAACCGCTCCCAAAAATGCGCGCCATAAAAAATGCGCATCCAGCCGAAGCTCCATATCATACAGCACCATCAGTGCGATACCCCCTGTCAGACACATTGTCCAGTGAGTATACCCACGAAATGCAATCTCAAGCATTGCATATAGGAAGAACCCGAATAAAAATGCAACACCATAGCCTGCAAATTTCTTCAAACTTTATGCTCCTTTCCGTATCTTTTGCATGGTTTTGGTGTATAGTATATCATGATTTGCTGCGGTTATCCTTTTGATTTGCGGCAATTCTCTCATATTCAGAAAAGAGGTCTTGTTTATGCGCGAAAGCGGTATTCTTCTGCCTGTATCTGCATTGCCCTCACGACATGGAATCGGCAAACTGGGCAGGGCAGCTTATCAATTTGTAGATTTCCTTGCAGAAAGTGGCTGCCGCTACTGGCAGGTGTTACCGCTTTCTCCTACCGGTTACGGGGATTCTCCTTATCAGTCCTGCTCTGTATTTGCTGGCAATCCCTATTTCATAGATTTTGATTTGTTGGCGCAGCAGGGGTTGCTTTGCCCTGCGGATTACGATGGTACGCAATGGGATAGCGATCCCGATTCCATTGACTATGCGCTGCTGTATGAACAGGTCATGCCTGTATTGCGAACGGCTTATGCTGCCTTTGCTAAGAAACAAGATGCAGATTACAAAAAATTCTGTAAGCAGCACAAACATTGGCTAGATGGCTATGGGCTGTTTATGGCATTGAAAGCCGCAAACGGTGGCAAGGCGTGGAACGAATGGGAAGCCTCCCTTGCGATGCACCGGAAAGAGGCTGTGTCTGCGGCGGAATCTGCCTATGCCGATGAAATTGCGTTTTATCGCTTTGTACAATATTGCTTTTTTAGCCAGTGGTATGCACTCAAACAGTATGCCAACAGTAAGGGCGTACAAATCGTAGGAGACATTCCTATTTATGCGGCATATGACAGTGTAGAGGTTTGGGCAGAGCCGGAACTATTCCAACTCGACAAAGATAAAAAGCCCACGGTGGTGGCAGGATGCCCTCCTGATCCCTTTGCAGTGAAAGGACAGCTATGGGGCAATCCCATTTGGGACTGGGAGAGCATGAAAAAAAGCAACTATCGTTGGTGGCTGGAACGGCTGGCATTTACCCTTTCGATGTATGATGTGGTGCGCATTGACCACTTTCGCGGTTTTGAAGGCTACTATGCCATTCCTTACGGCGAAGAAACTGCGGAGCATGGCAAATGGAAAAAAGGTCCCGGATACGCGCTATGGAAAGCTGCAAAGGAAAAGTTCGGGGCGATGAATGTGATTGCGGAAGATTTGGGGAATATCACGCCGGCAGTCATTCGTCTGCTTAATCGCACGGGGTTTCCCAGCATGAAGGTGATGCAGTTTGGATTTGACAGCGATGCAGATAATCCCTATCTGCCACACTCGTTTACCACCACCAATTGTGTATGTTATACCGGTACGCATGATAATCATACGCTGCGCGGATGGGTCAAAGCAAATGCGCCGGAATGCAACGAATATGCGATGCGCTATCTCAATGTGAAAAAGGAATCACAGCTACCCAAAGCTATGCTGCGCGCTGCGTGGGCAAGCATTGCGCGGATTGCCATTGCACCAATACAGGATTTTCTCAATGCACCTGCGTCTGCTAGGATCAATACGCCATCCACGCTCGGTGGCAATTGGATCTACCGCACCAAAGAGAGTGATTACACCGAAAAGCTTTGTAAAAAGATCCGCAAAATGAATGAGACCTATGGCAGATGCGCTGCTGTTGCTGCATCAACTGTCATTTTGTCGCAGACAGAAAACCATAACAAAGGAGAATCCACCGATGACCAATCATGAAGCTCTTGCAAAAGTGATTTTCGATGCCTGCAAGCGCAAGTTGCAGAAACCGCTTGCACAAACGGATGCCCAATCGCTACACAATGCACTGGGCGAAGCAGTTATGCAGACAATGCAGCCCCGTTGGCAGGAATGCCGTAAGGAACATATCGCAACACGCCGCGCCTGTTATTTTTCCATGGAATTTTTGATGGGCAGAGCAGTGTACAATAACCTGTATTGCCTTGGGATTTTGGACGATGTGGCAGCGGCGTTTGAAAAGGAGGGCGTATCTCTCTCCGTATTTGAGGATATTGAGGATGCTGCACTGGGAAACGGCGGGCTGGGCAGACTGGCGGCTTGTTTTCTGGACAGTGCCGCCACTTGCGCTCTGCCGCTGGACGGATACGGCATCCGCTACCGCTACGGTCTGTTTAAACAATCTTTTGCAGATGGCAGACAGATCGAATCAGCCGATGACTGGACACGCTTTGGCGATTGTTGGAGCATTCGTCGTGATGACGAAGCAGTAGAAGTGCACTATGCCAATCAGACCGTGCGCGCAGTGCCCTATGATATGCCCATTTTTGGATATCCTCAAAAGGGTTGCGAGCCGCATATCAGTACGCTACGCCTGTGGCAGGCAGAGGCTGTGAATGCGTTCGACTTTCACACATTCAACGATCAGCACTATTTGCAAGCTGCTGCCGAAACCGTTGCTGCGGAGGATCTTTCCCGTTGTCTGTATCCGAACGATGATACCAGAGAGGGGAAGGCTCTGCGTTTAAAGCAGCAGTATTTCTTCTGCGCTGCATCTCTGGCGGATGCATTGCAAAAGCATAAGGCAATGTACGGCACATTGGATAACCTCCCTGAACAGCTGGCGGTACAGCTCAATGACACCCACCCTGTGATCGCGATTCCTGAACTGATCCGTCTGCTGATGCGGGAGGGCTTCGATTTCTTCAAGGCACTGGATATGGCAAAGCATATTTTTTCGTATACCAATCATACCATTATGCAGGAGGCACTGGAAAAGTGGGACTGCGATCTGATGGATGAACTGCTGCCCGAGATATATGCCATCGTGCTGCAAATATCCGAGGCATCTTTACAGGAGCTTTATGCGAAGGAGTTACCTCTTGCTGCCATTGAAAATATGCGCATTGTGAAAAATAATCAGGTGCATATGGCAAATCTTGCTATGTATGCAGGCGCATATGTCAATGGCGTGGCAGAGATTCACACGGATTTGCTCAAAACCACCGTACTCGCTGACTGGTATGCACTGGCACCCGAAAAATTCCAGAATAAGACCAATGGTATCACGCAACGCAGATGGCTTGGCGTATGCAATCCCGAACTGTGCGACCTGCTGGCAGAACACCTTGGCAGCCGCGATTTTCTCACTGATCTTGCGCAGCTTTCCAAGCTCAGCGATCTTGCGGAAAACAAAACGGTCATGGAAAAATTCATCGCAGTAAAGCAGATCAAAAAGCAACAGCTGGCACAGTTTATTCAAAGCCGTGAGGGTGTTATCATTGATCCTGATACTTGCTACGATGTACAGATCAAGCGTTTGCATGAATACAAGCGACAGTTGCTCAATGCATTCTCGATTTTGTGGATCTACTTTGGCATCAAGGACGGCAGCATCACGGATATGCAGCCAACCACTTTCCTGTTTGGTGCAAAATCAGCACCCGGTTACCGAAGAGCAAAGGCAATCATTAAGTTTATCAATGAGATCGCAAAATGCATTGATAACGATCCTGCTGTCAAGGGATTGATCAAGGTGGTATTTGTTTCCAACTACAATGTTTCATACGCCGAAAAGCTGGTGACCGCCTGTGATATCTCTGAACAGATCTCGACTGCCGGTACGGAAGCCTCCGGTACAGGCAACATGAAGATGATGCTCAACGGCGCGGTAACACTTGGAACATTGGATGGCGCAAACATTGAGATCGTTGCAGCAGCAGGTGAGGAGAACAATTATATTTTCGGCGCAACAGTAGAGGAAATCAAAAAAATTATGCCCGATTATTGTAGCCGCGCAATCTTTGCGAAGGATGAACGGATTGCTCGCGTGGTTCGAACACTGATTGACGGTACCGTATCTGACGGTGGCACAGGTGAATTCCGTGAATTGTATTTTGCCCTCCTTGATGGCGCAAGTTGGCATCAGCCTGACCATTACTATCTACTCGGTGATTTGCCTTCTTATGTAGAAACAAAGCTGCGTGCCATCCGTGACTATACCGATCGCAAAGCATTTGCAGCAAAGCAATGGCGCAATATCTGCGCTGCAGGGCCGTTTAGTTCCGACCGTACCATTCGTCAGTATGCAGAAGAATGTTGGCACATCAAGCCCATCGATTGCTGAACTTTATGATAAAATCATTCAAAATCAAGGAATGGAAAACGAAGCTACTGCTTACGGCAGGATATCTTCTGGTCTTGGCAATCTGGAGATGGGTGAATTTGCCTTGTATCTGGCAGTATGTGTTGCATATCCCATGCCCCGGTTGCGGTATGACCCGCGCGATTCTTGCAGCATTGCACTTTGATCTTGCAGCGGCATTTCAATATCATTTTATGTTTTGGACGATGCCGCTGCTGTACATCTACTTTTTGTTTGATGGCAGACTCTTTCAAAAGCCGATCATTGATAAAGTAATCTTATGGGGGATCGCGAGCGGATTTGCAGCAAATTGGGTGGTTCATCTTGCTGCGCTATAAAAACGGTGCGCTTCGACGAAGTTCAACTTTTTGTGACATTTGTCCATATGTCAATGATGTGAGACCCAAAAAGAGAAAAAAACAAGAAAGAT
>CAYMOJ010000047.1:0-6949 GCA_964392175.1 uncultured Ruminococcus sp. | reverse complement strand
TCAATCACTTTTTCTATACCCTCAGGTCTCACTTCTATTGTAGCACTACAAAAAAATCGGTTTTTTCTTGCAAAAAGCCCTTGCCTTTTTCTTGAAAATGTAGTATACTAAATTTGTGTGCGATTTCTTGAAAGGGAGGAAACATTATGTTAAATATTTTTTCGCTCGTTGCCGTTGTCAGTGAGAATGTGCCGGAAATGACCCCCAGCTTTATTGCCGCAATGACCATTATCGGTTTGGCTGTGGTTTTTCTGGGTCTATTGATCCTCATTGGCTACCTGATTCTTTCCGGTAAAGTTTTTGTCGCTATCGGCAACAGAGAAAAATCTGCTAAGAAAAGCGAGACAAAGACGGTTGCTTCTGCGCCCAAGCCCGTGGCGAAGTCAGTTGCGTCTAAGGGCACAGCTCCTGCAGAGGATGAGGACGAAATTGCAGCCGTGATTGCTGCTGTGATTGCCGCAATGGGTGCTGCCGATGGTAAGAGCTATGCGGTTCGTTCTGTGAAGCCTGTGCGCCGTATGGGGAGTGGACGTTCTGCATGGGCGCAGGCAGGCATGGTAGATGTGACCGCACCGTTTTCCATTCAATAAGCGGAGGTAGACGAAAATGACTGAAATTCTTAATATTTTGATAGAAACCCTCAAAGGACTATGGTTTGACAGTGGCTTGAGTGAACTGACAATGCATTTCACAGATGGTGGCTGGAAGAGTCTGGTTATGATCGGCGTTGCATTGCTTTGTATGTATCTTGCGATTGCGAAAGGCTTTGAACCGTTGTTGCTGTTACCGATCTCTTTTGGTATGTTGCTGACAAATCTGCCCTTTGCTGAAATGTATCACCCTGAATTGTGGACGGGCGAGATCGATTTTGGTAATATTCTGCACGAGGGTGGCTTGCTGGACATTCTGTATATGGGCGTAAAATTGCAGATATTCCCACCACTGATCTTCCTCGGCATTGGCTGTATGACCGACTTTTCTCCGCTGATTGCCAACCCTAAGAGCTTTTTGTTGGGTGCTGCTGCGCAGGGCGGTATCTTTTTCACTTTCGTGTGCGCCGGTCTGCTTGGCTTTGATGCCTTGGAGGCTGCTGCCATCGCGATCATCGGTGGTGCCGATGGCCCGACTGCGATTTATGTTTCCAGTCAGCTTCTTACTGGTGATGGCGCAGTCAGTACGGGTAATATTGCCCTTGCTGCGTATACATACATGGCATTGGTGCCTGTGATACAGCCGTTCTGGATGCGTCTGCTGACCACTGAAAAAGAGCGCGCGGTGAAAATGCAGCAGCTGCGTACTGTTTCCAAGACTGAAAAAATCATCTTCCCTATTGCTGTTACTCTGATCATTTCGCTGCTAGTGCCTTCTGCAGCACCGCTTGTGGGTATGCTGATGTTCGGTAATTTGCTGAAGGAAAGCGGTGTAGCTGCGCGTTTGGTGGATACCGCACAGAATGCTTTGATGAACATTATCACCATTTTCTTGGGCATTTCCGTTGGCGCGACTACGCAGGCGGATAAGATCTTAAACAAGAGTTTCCTCGGCGTGATGGCACTGGGCGTTGCAGCGTTCTCTTTGGGCACGATCTGTGGCGTGCTGCTTGGCAAACTGATGTATGTAGTTACAAAGGGCAAAGTCAATCCGCTGATCGGTTCTGCTGGTGTGTCTGCTGTGCCGATGGCTGCTCGTATTTCTCAAAAAGTCGGTGCTGAAACCGATCCCACCAACTTCCTGCTCATGCACGCTATGGGACCCAATGTGGCAGGTGTGATTGGTTCCGCTGTTGCTGCGGGTGTGTTGTTGGCTGTGCTGGGCTGAACATATTCACGCATTTCATTAGATATTTCAAACGCCCTGCAAGAACTGTCGTGCAGGGCGTTTTCGTCTGTTGGGAACCCTATAAAATATTTCCGGGTGCCATGTTCTCTCCATCACTGCCACTATCTTCACCACTGATCATGAACACTTTCGAAATAACAAGAAAACAGAAGCATTCGAGAAAAAAATCACGAAAAATGTATCAAAAATGCATCAATTTGGAATTCTGGCAGTTTGCATAATCTGACAAATTGTGATATGATGATGCTGTAGACTACTTATTCTGACATTTGGAGGAGTTAGCATGAATTGTTCACATTGTGGCACACCACAAGAGGAAAATCTTTCCTTTTGCACCCATTGCGGACAGCCTTTGGGGCAAAACCCTTCTGTCGTTCCGTCGAATTCCACTATGCCCATGTATGGCGCAAATCCTGCACCGGCGCAATACCCATACCCGATTTTGCAGGTGCCTGAAGATCATAAGCCCATTTCTGCATGGGGGTATCTTGGCTACACGCTGCTGTTTTGTATTCCGGTGATCAGCATTATCTTTGTGCTGATTTATTCTTTCGGTGGCACAAAGAACATCAATTTGCGCAATTATGCGAGATCTTTTGGTATTCTCTGGATCGCGTCCGCCATTATCGCCGCTTTGTTTTTTGTACTGGTGATGGTATTGTTCGGCGGTCTTGCAGCATTTAGTAGCGGGATGTAAGGAGGGGAAAGTCGTGAATTGTCCGAAATGCGGTGGTTTTATGCACGATGGTACCAATTTCTGCACCAATTGCGGAAATCACATCGTGCCCACACAGATACCTGTTGAATATAAGCCGATCACAGCTTGGGGTTATGTGGGATACTACATTCTTTATCAGATCCCCATTGTTGGCTTCATTCTCATGCTCATCAACGCCTTTGGCAGCAATACCAATGTACATCTCAAGAATCTTTCACGCTGCTACCTGATTCTATATGGCATTGGGTTGGTATTGGGGCTTGCCATGATCATTGTTCCTGTTCTGATTGGTATGAGTGCAAATGCAGGCGCAAGATATATGTAGTAAAAAATCGGAAGGGGTGCTCTGTAAGATGGGCACCCCTTTGATGTATTTTCATATGCTTTTTTGGACGAGATGCCACTTTCACCCCAGTAGGGGGCAGTTTTTTGTCATTTTTGCAGAAAACCTCGTAACATCGTATGTAAGCCTGCGTAAAACCCTTGCAATATGTTGTAAAATCTGCTATAATAGTACATTGAAAAGTCCTTGAAAGAGGATGAAAAATCAAGGGAAACACCGTAATCAGCTGTTGGTGTCCCAAATAAAAAGGAGAAATCTTATGCATACCTGCGATCGAAAGTCCTCTGCTGCGCCGGATGAATATTTCGGCTGTAATGTATTCAATGAAAGCGTAATGCTGAGCTATCTGCCCCGCAAGGTATTTGAAGCGGTCATGCGTACCAAACGCATGGGGACTGCGCTGCCCACTGAGACCGCTGATGTGGTGGCAGCTGCTATGAAGGATTGGGCGGTCAGCAAGGGCTGTACGCATTACACCCACTGGTTTCAGCCAATGACGGGCATAACCGCTGAAAAGCACGATGCATTTCTTACTCCGTCAGGAGATGGGGTGATTCTTGAATTTTCCGGTAAGGAGCTGATCAAGGGCGAGCCGGATGCTTCTTCGTTCCCTTCCGGGGGGTTGCGCGCAACCTTTGAGGCAAGAGGTTATACCGCGTGGGATCCTACTTCGGATGCGTTCATCAAAGACCGCACATTGTGCATTCCTACGGCATTTTGCTCCTATACAGGTGAGGTGCTGGATAAAAAAACGCCACTGTTGCGATCTATGGAGGTTGTCAGCCGCCAGACCGTGCGTATGCTGCGCTTGTTTGGCAATACCACTGTGCAGAGAGTAGTGACTACCGTTGGGCCGGAGCAAGAGTATTTTCTCATCGATAAGGCAGCCTATGACCGGCGCGAAGATCTGATCTTGACGGGCCGTACGCTGTTTGGCGCAAAGCCGCCTCGCGGCGAGGAAATGGATGATCATTATTTTGGGAATCTGACACAGCGCGTTTCTGATTTCATGCGTGAACTGGACGAAGAGCTGTGGAAGCTTGGCATCTATGCAAAAACAGAGCACAACGAGGTTGCTCCGGCACAGCACGAACTCGCCCCTGTATATACCACTGCCAATATTGCAGCAGACCACAATCAGCTGACGATGGAGCTGATGAAGAAAACTGCCCTGAAGCATGGCTTGGTTTGCTTGCTGCACGAAAAGCCCTTTGCAGGTGTCAGCGGATCAGGTAAGCACAATAACTGGTCACTGACTACCGATGATGGGCAGAACTTGCTGGATCCCGGCGATACACCACAGGATAACTTGCAGTTTCTACTCGTGCTGTGCGCGTTTCTCAAGGGTATCAAGGAGTACGCACCGCTTTTGCGCTTGGCATCTGCATCGGCTGGCAACGATAATCGTCTGGGAGGCAGCGAAGCTCCACCTACTGTGATTTCCGTGTTCATCGGCGATGATCTTCAGCGCGTACTGGATGCCATCGAACAGGGCAAGCCTCTGGATGGCTGTGGTACGGAAAAGTTTAATCTTGGTGTGGATGCCATGCCGCAGTTCCGCAAGGATAGTACCGACCGTAACCGCACCTCACCAATCGCCTTTACGGGCAATAAATTTGAGTTCCGTATGCTGGGTGCCGCGGATTCCATCTCTTGCTGCAACTTTATCCTTAATACCATTTTTGCGTGGGAGATGGATCAGTTTGCGACTGAGTTGGAGCAGGCCGCTGATTTTGATACCGCGCTGAAGGCGTTGCTGGTGCGCACGATCCGTGAAAACAAGGATATCATTTTCAACGGAAACGGATACGGCGATGCGTGGTTTGATGAGTGCAAACGCCGCAATCTGCCCAATTACGCTTCTACTGTGGAGGCGCTGGAGCAGTATACCCGTGAGGAATATGTTACCATTTTTGAACGCTACGGCGTGTTGAACCGCGCGGAGATTTTTTCACGCCGTGATGTGCTGCTTGAAAACTACAGCAAAACCGTGAGCATTGAGGCAAAAACCATGCTGGATATGGCGCGCAAAATGATCTTGCCCACCGCGATCTCCTATGCGAAGGAAGTTTGCGATGCCATTACAGCAAAGCGCATCGTCAATCTGGACGCGACCGTAGAAGAAGCCATTGCTGCGGAGATCAGCGATTTGACTGCCTGCATTTACGCAGCGACCAATGAGCTTTCTGAGAAACTCGGCAATGTGGCGCATTGTGGTGATCCATTGGATACCGCATATTACATCCGCAAGCAAATTGTACCTGCGATGGAACGCTTGCGTACTCCCGCTGATGCGTTGGAAACTTTGGTGCCGGCAGATCAATGGCCGTTCCCGTCCTATTCCGAAATCTTGTACAACATCTGATTGCCTGTTGAAAGAGGTCAGCTATGACGCTTCTGATTCAGCAATTACCCGATCTTCTGCTGCCATGGTATATGGCAAACGCCAGAGATCTACCTTGGCGCAAGGATCGTCAACCGTATCATGTGTGGCTTTCGGAAATTATGCTGCAACAAACGCGCGTGGAGGCAGTAAAGCCCTATTATCATCGCTTTCTGGAACAATTGCCCACGGTGCAAGCCCTTGCACAGTGCGATGACGACCGGCTGATGAAGCTTTGGGAAGGGCTGGGATATTACAGCCGCGCCAGAAATCTAAAAAAAGCAGCACGGGTCATTACAGAACGATATCATGGGTGCTTCCCCAAAACGTATCAGGAATTGCTTTCATTGCCCGGCGTGGGGGAATATACCGCCGGTGCTGTAGGGTCGATCTGCTTCGATCTGCCCGAGCCGGCTGTGGATGGGAATGTTCTGCGCGTGATGACAAGACTCTGTGCCGATAGTCGGTGCGTGGATGATGCATCGGTGAAGCGTGATATTCGCGATGCGTTGCGCCTTGTGTATCAGCGGACGGAAAATCGATGCGGTTTGACGCAGGCTCTCATGGAACTGGGCGCGATGCTCTGTGTGCCCAACGGTGTACCGAAATGTGATGCCTGCCCGTGCCGTATGATCTGTAAAAGCCACAGTGATGGCACGATGATGGAATATCCTGTACGAAAACAGAAGAAGCCACGCAAAATTGAGGAATATACCGTGTTCGTGCTGCGCTGTGGAGAGGATATCGCCTTGCACAAACGACCGGAAAAGGGTCTGCTGGCGGGCTTGTGGGAACTGCCTCATGTTGATGGATATGCTACCATACAGCAGGCATTGGATGTCGCCGGAGCATGGGGCTGCAAACCCTATGAAGCGGTATCTTTGCGGCAATGTGCGCATATCTTTACACATATTGAGTGGCATATGACTGCGGTGTATCTGTTGTGTGCTAGCAAATGCGATGCTTTTACATGGGTCAGCCTGCGATCTCTCGCAGAGCATACTGCATTGCCTACAGCGTTTCGCACTGCGTTGCCTGATTTTGAATAACTGTAGCCGTTTTTATTACAAAGGAGGAGCTTATGGAGTGGACGATTCGTCGGGCAGTGGCATCGGATCTGGAATCTCTGGTGCAATTGCGTATCAAACAGCTTGCCGCTGAAGGCGCAGAAGCTACTTGTGACCTCACTGAACCCTTGTATGCCTATTACCGCGAAGTGTTGACCACCGCAGCGCAAACACTGTTGGTTGCGGAATGGAATGGCAGGATCATTGCCAATGGCGGAATCGCCTACACTAGAAAAGCACCCTATTATGCCAACCCCACGGGGATGATTGGCGTGGTGTTCGCTATGTATACCGAGCCGGATTTCCGTCGTGCAGGAATTGCAAACAGTATCCTGCACAAGCTGATTGAACGTGCCAAAAAGCGCGGATGTGGCGAGATCTATGTGACCGCCTCAAATATGGGTGTGCCATTTTATGAGCAGGCAGGATTCTGCCCTTGTGGCAACTTCCGTCGCTTGATGCTGCACGAATCATAATATATAGATGAGGTCTATCGCCGCTGTACCACAGGGACAGCGGCGCATTTTATCTGTGCGATTCACTGAAAAATGTCCATATGTCAATGATGTGAGACCCAAAAAGAGAAAAAAACAAGAAAG
>CAYMOJ010000046.1:0-7853 GCA_964392175.1 uncultured Ruminococcus sp. | reverse complement strand
GTGCTGTTTTCAGCCGATGGCTTTGGTAAATTCGGTGCATTGGATGTGGAAGAGGACTGGGCTTGTGAGGCAAGACGCTACTATATCGGTATTGTGGGCAAGTATGGCGCACAGGTACAGGCTTTGCTGAAAAAAGCTGCTGCACTGGATATCGAGATCATTTGTCCCCTGCATGGCCCTGTGCTGAATGAGAATCTCGGCTATTACCTGAATCTTTATCATACTTGGTCAAGCTATCAGCCTGAAGATGATGGTATTGTCATTGCATATACCTCTGTATACGGCAATACGCGCAGGGCGGTCATACAGCTTGCAGAGAAATTGCGCGCAAACGGCTGCCCCAAGGTCGTTGTCAACGATTTGGCACGCTGCGATATGGCTGAAGCGGTAGAGGATGCTTTCCGTTATAGCAAGCTGGTATTAGCAACCACTACCTATAATGCGGAGATCTTCCCCTTTATGCGTGAGTTTATCAATCATCTGACCGAGCGCAATTATCAAAACCGCACGGTTGCCTTCATTGAAAACGGCAGCTGGGCACCATTGGCAGCAAAGATCATGCGTGGCATGCTGGAAAAATCCCGCAATATCAAATATGCCGAGAATACTGTGCGGATTCTCTCTGCACTGAACGAGGATAGCACCAAGCAGCTCAACGCCCTTGCCGATGAGCTGACCATGGAATATCTGGCGGTACGTGCCGATAACGAAAATACCAATGATCCTGCTGCACTGTTTCACATCGGGTATGGTCTGTATGTGGTCACTTCCAATGATGGCAAGCGCGATAACGGTCTGATCGTCAATACGGTCACACAGGTGACAAACACCCCCAATCGCATTGCAGTGACCATCAATAAAGAGAACTACTCGCACCATGTCATCAAGCAAACCGGTAAGATGAATGTCAACTGCCTGACAACAGATGCACCGTTTTCTGTATTCGAGCAGTTTGGCTTCCAAAGCGGTAGAAATACGGATAAATTCGCCGATACCGATCCATTGCGTTCCGCAAACGGTTTGGTGTTCCTGTCCAGATATATTAACGCGTTTTTGTCACTCAAGGTCGTGCAGTATGTTGATTTTGATACACATGGTATGTTCATCTGCGAGGTTACTGAGGCGCGTACCATTGCTAACGATGAGACGATGTCTTATACCTACTATCAGGAAAATGTGAGACCCAAACCTGAGACTGAGGGCAAAAAAGGCTTTGTTTGCAAAGTTTGCGGCTATGTGTATGAGGGTGATACGCTTCCGGAGGATTTTGTTTGCCCGTTGTGTAAACATGGTGTCGCTGATTTTGAACCGATTCAATAATCAATAATATGAGGAGGAAATGAATATGAAACAGTTTACTTGTGATGCTTGCGGCTGGGTGTATGATGAGGCAGAGGGTGTGCCGGAGATGGGCATTGCACCGGGCACGCCGTTTGAAGACCTGCCTGAGGACTTTGCCTGCCCTCTGTGTGGCGTTGGTAAGGATATGTTCAGTGAGGCTTGAAAGGGGAATCATACGATGGAGTTGCAATTTTTTATTTGCAAGCACTGCGGGAAAATCATTACCGTGGTGAAAGATAGCAAGGTGCCCGTAATGTGTTGCGGGCAGAAAATGGAGCAGCTGATCCCAGGGGTGATCGATGCCGCTGCTGAGAAGCATATTCCTGTTTATGTCGTGGAGGGCAATACCGTGAATGTCAAGATCGGTGAAGTGATACACCCCATGACCGAAGCGCATCTGATCGAGTGGGTTGCCATACAAACCAATCAGGGCTATCAGCTCAAACATCTTGCACCGGATACTGCTCCGGAGGCTACTTTTGCGCTTTGTAACGGCGAAGCTGTGATCGCTGTTTACGCGTATTGCAATCTGCACGGCCTATGGAAGGCGTGATTTTCGCGCGTGTTGATATCAACACCCGAAGGTCTATCCTCGAATGGCACGTAGTAGAATCGCATAGAAACAACATGACCCGAAAGGCAAGATTAGAAGCTACCTTTCGGGTTGTTTTTATGTGGTGTTTGTGCGTTCAATTTTCCTCGGGCATTTCCCAGTTATGCCATACATTCTGCACATCGTCGTCATCTTCAAGATGTTCGAGGAGGAGATTCATCTTACGGATGTGTTCCTCATCGGTGAGAGACACGAAGGTTGAAGGAAGCTGTGCAGCCTCTGCGGAAACGACCAAGTAGCCCTTTGCGGTTAGCCCCTCACGGAGCTCGCCTACCGCAGCAGGGCTGCAAACGATCTCCACGCTTTCCTCATCGAAGGTCATGTCGTCGCCGCCAAGCTCCATGACATCTTCCAGTACGGTATCCTCGTCCAGCTCACCCTCATGCTCAAGAATGACTACGCCTTTCTCACTGAACAGGAACGAAACGCAGCCTGTTGCACCGAGGTTGCCGCCGAACTTATCAAAATAATGGCGGATATTGCCTGCGGTACGATTTTTGTTGTCGGTCAGGCATTCCACGATGACCGCCACACCATTGGGGCCGTAGCCCTCATAGATCATGGTTTCGTAGTTGTTCTTTTCTCCACCGCCGGCAGCTTTTTTGATCAGGCGATCGATGTTTTCGTTGGGCACATTCTGCGATTTTGCCTTTGCAATTAAATCACGCAGCTTGCTATTGTTATTGGGATCCGGGCCGCCTTCGCGGACGACTACGGAGATCTCCCTTCCGATTTTGGTGAATATTTTTGCCTTTACGGCATCGGTCGCTTCTTTTTTGCGCTTAATGTTGTTCCATTTCGAATGTCCGGACATCGCAAAATCCTCCTTATTCTTGAATATCAGTTGTTTCTGCAGCAGAATCGTGTAGTGGCACCTCTTGCCAGATGATGGAGAAGATCTCCCGTATGCGCATTTCGTATCCGCAAAGATGCCAGTAGCCAAACAATGCCTCTAGCCCCGTTGCCTTGCGGTAATCGGCAGGGGTGGCGTGCTTTGGTACGCTGATACCTGTCGCATTTCTTCCGCGGCGGAAGATATCTGCTTCTTCATCGGTCAGTAGCGGCAGGATATGTTCGCTTGCCTTTGCCTGGTATGCCGCACGGACTCTTGCAACGGCAGCTTCGTGAAGCCGTTTGGCAGGGCGATTCGCCTCCAACAAAATCCGTTCGCGGACTTGTCTTTCGTAAATGCAATCGCCGAGAAACGCCAGTGCAAGGGGACTATACTGTGCGGCATCTTTTGACGACATGGGAATTGTCCCTTGCAAATTATTGTACATAGTCAAATTCGATACCGCCGATGGAAACGGTATCGCCCTCCTGTACGCCCTTATCCTCCAGTGCCTTTATGATGCCGCTGCTAATGAGTACGCGTTCAAAGTATTGCAGTGACGACCAATCATCGGGGTTTACTGTGCGCATGATCGGCTCCATAAACGGTGCATCAATACGATACACGCCGTCCTCTACAGTGATCGTGAAGCGTTGTTCGCCCTGTGCCAACTCCTCTTCGGAAACGGCCTCGGGTTCAAATCGTTTGACGGGTGGCAAGGCATCCAGCTTTTGCTGAATGGCGTAAATGAGCGGTTCTGTACCTTGATTTGTGGCAGCGGAGATCACAAAGAAGGGCAGCTTCTTTTCCTCGGCGTAGGCACGCAAACGGGCGATTTGCTCCTCGTCCGCCATATCGGATTTATTCGCCGCAATGATTTGAGGGCAAGCTGCAATGGATTCGGAGAAACGCGCAAGCTCGGCATTGATTGTTTCAAAATCTGCAATGGGATCTCTACCCTCGCAACCCGAAACGTCCAACACATGGACGATCAGTCGGCAACGCTCCACATGGCGCAGAAAGGCGTGACCGAGCCCAGCACCGTCGGCAGCACCCTCAATCAGACCGGGGATATCTGCCATCACAAAGGATTTTTCGGGGCTGACGCGCACCACACCCAACACAGGTGTTAGGGTGGTAAAGTGATAGTTGGCGATCTTTGGCTTTGCTGCCGAAACCACAGAAATGAGTGTGGATTTACCAACGTTTGGGAATCCCACAAGGCCCACATCGGCAAGCAACTTCAGCTCTAGCTGCAAATCCCATTTTTCACCGGGGTAGCCGGGCTTTGCGAAGCGTGGGACTTGCCGAGTAGAGGTTGCAAAATGCTGATTGCCCTTGCCACCTCTGCCGCCCTTGGCAATGACCACAGGCTCGTCACCAGAAATATCCGCCATGATACGGCCACTTTTTGCGTCACGGATTACCGTGCCACGGGGGACTTTAATGACCAGATCGGGGGCACTTTTACCGGTACAACGCTTGGCAGCACCGTTTTCACCGCGTCCTGCTACATATTTCCGCTGAAAACGAAAATCAATCAGTGAGGAAAAGTGGTCATCGGCAACGAAGATGATATCGCCACCCTTGCCGCCATCGCCGCCATCCGGGCCACCGGCGGCAACATATTTTTCACGGTGAAAGCTGACTACGCCGTCGCCGCCGTCGCCTGCTTCCACACGAATTTTTGCCTGATCTACAAACATAACTCTCATCCTCTCGGTATGCGAAGTGACCGTTGCGTTATAACAAAGAAATCCCCCTGCCGCAACAGCAAGGGGATCCTACCTTGCATATCGCAAGGATCATTGTGCCGGAAAGACTGCTTACTGCTCGGTTGCGTAGACGCTGACACGCTTGCGGTCGCGTCCGTAACGCTCGAACTTCACTTTGCCGTCGATCTTGGCAAACAGGGTATCGTCGGAACCGATGCCGACATTGTTACCCGGATGGATGTGTGTGCCACGCTGACGAACGAGAATGTTGCCAGCCAGTACAAACTGACCATCGCCGCGCTTTACGCCAAGACGCTTTGCCTCGGAATCACGACCGTTCTTGGTAGAACCAACGCCCTTTTTATGAGCGAAGAACTGCATACTGATGCGTAACATTGAGTTGCACCTCCGTTTTTTCAGAATAGACGGGTTTCCTTTACGCTACTTCAGGGGGCTTCCACGATATCAACGGCGATACCGCTGTGAAAGTCCTCTGCAAGATTGGTAAAATGGATCAATAGCCCGTGCAAGAGTTCGGACTGTACAGGATCCGGCTTTGTGAGCCGAAATGCCAGACGATTCAGGCTGCCTCGTTCATCGGGCGAGTTGATGATCTCAAGCTGCGCCCCGAAGCATTCCGTCAGAGTATTTGCGGTCAGCTGCATGGCAGAAGAAACCGCTGCGCAGAGGATGCGGGCTTGTTCACCCTGCTTGCCGCCGGCGTGCCCATTCACAGAGCAGCCAACGAGTTTTCCCTCTTGCTGTTCAAAATACGCGTGAATCATGGCTGAAACCTATACTTACTTGTTGATTGCTTCGATCTTGACCTGGGTGAAGGGCTGTCTGTGACCCTGCGCCTTTTTCTGTCCGCACTTGGGCTTGTAGGTCAGCACACGGATCTTTTTGCCCTTGCCGTTTGCAAGAACCGTTGCGGTAACGGTTGCGCCTGCAACAACGGGAGTACCAACGGTGATACCGTCCTCGCTGCCGATTGCTGCAACCTGATCAAAGGTAATGGTCTGACCTGCTTCCACATCGAGCTTTTCGATGCGAACGACACTGCCTTCCTCAACCTTCAGCTGCTTACCGCCGGTGATGATAACTGCGTACATGGTTTTTGGCACCTGCCTTTTCCATAATCTCGCTGCGGACGGTGCGAAGTACTGCTGGATCCCGATGCATTTGCAATACTGATGGGCATACTCCGACTTCAACCGTATACAAGCGGCTTTTACATTATACAAGATTCCCGTATTTTTGTCAAGAAAATGCCTGCGATACGGCGCATAGAATTTTAAGACTGCATTTTCACATCTTTTGTGGATTTTCACCATCCTTCAAGTTGTATTCCAATTGCCATCGCTGATTTCTCATTACGCCATCCAAACGATGATACCGTCAATCAAAGTTCCGAAATTGCAATACTTTTATAGAGATCAGCGCGAAATTCCAAATTGCTATTGACTTTGCTGCTTTTATGTGCTAAAATGATAGGAGAGGCAAAACAACTCGAAAAGAAGCAGATTACCGAAAGGAAGTTATTCATATGCCTATTACTGAAATTCTGGAACGCAATGCCGCGCTGTACGGAAACGATATCGCGCTGGTGGAGTTGAACCCTGCCATAGTGGAACCACGCCGTATCACCTGGAAGGAATATGAACTGATCGAGCCACGCCGGCCAAATGTGTATCGCCGCGAGATCACATGGAAGGTATTTAACGAAAAAGCAAATCGTTTTGCCCACTTTCTCCTCTCCAGAGGTGTGAAAAAAGGCGATAAAGTTGGCATTTTATTGATGAATTGCCTGGAATGGTTACCCATCTATTTTGGGATCCTGAAGGTTGGTGCCCTTGCCGTGCCGTTGAATTTCCGTTATGCCGCACAGGAGATCGAATACTGTGTGGATCTGGCTGAGGTGAGTGTTCTGGTATTTGGCCCTGAATTTATCGGCAGAGTGGAAAGCATTGCCGATCATCTTGGTGCAGAGCGTATGCTGCTGTATGTGGGGCAAAACTGCCCCGATTTTGCTGAAAGCTACGATGCGCAGACTGCAAATTTTCCCAGCAGCTCTCCTGCGGTGTTCCTCACCGATGCGGATGATGCCGCAATCTATTTTTCCTCTGGTACAACAGGGTTCCCCAAGGCGATCTTGCACAATCACCGAAGCCTTTGCCATGCTTGTGCTGTGGAACAGGCACATCATGGGCAGACCCGTGACGATGTGTTTCTTTGCATTCCGCCTTTGTATCATACGGGCGCAAAGATGCACTGGTTCGGTAGCTTTTTGGTGGGTGGTAAGGCAGTGCTGCTCAACGGTGTGAAACCCGAAGTGATTTTGGATGCGGTATCTACTGAAAAATGCTCCATTGTGTGGCTGTTGGTGCCGTGGGCACAGGATATTCTCGATGCGATCGACAGTGGCAAGGTCGACCTTGCGAATTATGACCTCTCTCATTGGCGACTGATGCACATCGGTGCGCAGCCTGTACCGCCCAGCTTGATTACCCGTTGGAAGCAGCATTTTCCGAATCATCAGTATGATACGAACTATGGTCTCAGTGAATCGATCGGCCCCGGTGCGCTGCATCTTGGCGTGGAAAATATTCACAAAGTGGGCGCTATCGGCAAGGCAGGCTACGGCTGGGAAACCAAGATTGTGGACGAAAACGGTGAGATCGAACCGCGTGGCGAGGTGGGTGAGCTTTGCCTGAAAGGCCCCGGCGTGATGACTTGTTATTATCGTGATCCGGAGGCAACCGCGCAAGTTCTGAAGGATGGCTGGTTGCGTACCGGTGATATGGCAATGGAGGATGAGGACGGCTTTGTATTCCTCGTGGATCGTAAGAAAGATGTCATCATCAGTGGCGGAGAGAATCTTTACCCTGTCCAGATCGAAGATTTTATTCGCAAACATCCTGCTGTTAAAGATGTAGCAGTGATTGGCCTGGCAGATAAGCGTTTGGGTGAGATTGCAGCGGCGATCATTTCTGTGAAAGACGGCTGTACCGTTACCGAAGAGGAAATGCAGCATTTCTGCGAGGGAATGCCTCGTTATAAGCGTCCGCGCCGTTATATCTTTGCTGATGTGCCCAGAAATGCAACCGGTAAGATCGAAAAACCCAAATTGCGCAAAATGTACGGTGCAGAAAGCCTGGTTGCTGATCAGAACAACGGCTGAATTGAGAGAAAACACACAGAATCATAACGATTGAGCGTCGAGAGGGACATCCCACAAATGGATGTCCCTTTTTGTATACTCTGTCAATCTTCAGTATTTTCGAAAGAAAAGTTCGGTTTGTCCATATGTCAATGATGTGAGACCCAAAAAGAGAAAAAACAAGAAAGATTC
>CAYMOJ010000045.1:2978-7923 GCA_964392175.1 uncultured Ruminococcus sp. | reverse complement strand
ATCTCAATCACTTTTTCTATACCCTAAGGTCTCACTTCTATTGTAGCACTACACGGACTTTCGCTTTTTGGTGTCAAAGGTCTTGACAAAGAAAGCTGCTTCGTGCTACAATAAGTGTGTATAGGCATATCCTGATTATGGATATGGAAAACCGATCTTCCGATTTCACAGAAAGGCGCAGTGATTCATGAAGCGTACTCTTGCTATCCCTTTCAGCCAAAAGCTGTATCTTGCAGCGAAAACATTGACTGTCGTCATTTTTGCCATACTGGGCATACTGCTCATCAAACTGGTGATCTCTGAACTGGTACCACAAAACGGTTCTGCATTTGCACCTGATTATGTCTACAATGAAATCATTGTAGAACCCAACAGTGCGTTGCCTGATCCGGTACTTACTTTGAATCAAGATTGTTATCCGCAGAATTTGCTTTCTGTGGGTTATGAGCGCGCTGCGACCATTGGCACACAATCGCTTACCATCGGTGTGGTGCTGACCTTTACCGACGGCATCACCCGAACCGAATACATTACGCTGATGCCCAAACAACAGGAAGTATCACAGGAGGATTCACAGTAAATATGGCGCAGCAGATCCGCTTTCACATTCCGGACTTCTTAAAGCATTTCTCACTGAATATGCATCTGCTGCAAATGATGCAGCGCAGACCCGAAGCCTTTTATGACGGTGTGACCATTGGCTCGGTGTATGGTGTATTTCCAACTGCGCTGTGGAACGGCGGACGGTTTTTGCAGGGCACCTGCGATACAAGGGTCATGCAGGAGGTGCTGAAAGCATTCAACAAGCAGGGGGTTCCCTGCCGCTATACCTTTACCAATCCGCTGATCGATGAACGCCATTTGCAGGATCGTCTGTGTAATGAAATGCTGCGGTTGGGCGATAACGGTTTGAATGAAGTGATCGTCGCATCTCCGGTGTTGGAGGAATATATTCGCGCGCAGTATCCTTCGTATCCCATTATCTCCTCTACTTGCAAAGAATTGACCGAGCCACAAGCACTGACGGAAGAACTGGAAAAGGACTACAAGCTGGTGGTTTTGGATTACCGCCATAACAATCATTGGGAACTACTCTCTGCGATCACACATCCTGAAAAATGCGAGTTACTCATCAATGCCTGTTGCGACCCAAACTGCAAACGCCGTGGTGCGCATTATCGCACTATTGGTAAATCACAGTTGCAATACGCGAAGTGGGCGAAAACCGCAAAACCCGGTGCAAAACCGCCCACTCTGGATGTGGAAAAATTCGAGTGCCCATATATGACGCTTTCGCTGTATGATACCGTGGATTTTCCTACCCATATCACGCCAAAGGCACTGTATGAACAGTACGTCCCCGCAGGCTATGTAAACTTTAAGATAGAGGGGCGCTCGCTACCCGATATCAATGTGTTGGAAACCTATATCTATTACATGGTAAAGCCCCAGTGGAAAGACCGTATCCGCTTGGAATTGCTACTGCGGCTGACAAAAAAATACAAATATTTTTGACGCATCGTGCAGAAAGGACAAATGCTATGGGACTGTTTTCCAAAAAGAACAATGATCACTTGAAATTTCACAACAAGGAAATGGTAGAGCGCGGAGAATTTCGTGGGAATGCGCTGACGCATTTGGTGTTGCCTGACACCATCCGTATCGTCGGTGAGGATGCTTTCCGTGAATGCCGAAATTTGCAGGCTGTTACACTTTCCGCAAAAGCTTGTGAGCTGGGGGCATATGCGTTCCGCGATTGCGATGCACTGGAGACCGTCATTTTTCCTGAAGAAATGCGTTATCCCGATGGCACCAATGGTGAGATTGGCATTGGATGCTTTGACGGCTGCGGTTTGCTTCGTCGGCTCGTGATTCCTGAGGGTGTCGCTGTGATTCATGCAAATGCCTTTCATAACTGTGCCGCACTGGAATATATTCGACTGCCTCGTACACTGCGTGCGATTCGTAGTGGTGCATTTTCAGGCTGTGCCAGATTGCAAACCCTTGAAATGCCGGTCATCCCCGAATTGATTGCCGCTGACTCTTTTGTGGAGACACCACAGCAGGAGTATATCGGTTCTGTGCGCAAACCTGTATTGACTGTCATGCACACCTCTTCCTTTGGGCTGCCTGAGATCTATCAGTTTGCTGCTGTTCCTCGTTTGATCGGTGTGGAGCAGGTTGAGCGCGATATGTCCGTAGTGATTGATGCAGTAGATGAGGAGCGTTTAAGCTTCCGTATCACGCGATTTACCCATGCAGGCGGTAGCCATACGATCCCTAAGGATGAGCCGACCGGATTGTTCCATGAAGAATACGATTGCAACGGCGGTGCGGGTTTGCAAACGGAGGAAATTCTTGCCTCTTATCGATAATGTGATGCGGTGCCCCATGGATTTCCAGACAAACAAAGATCCCGGAAGTGCAAACCTCCGGGATTTTTTATTAATAGCAGTATTACTGATGATCGACCAGGATGTTGATTATGTAAAAGATGAACCGAAATGCAATATACTGTGCCGATTAGGGCGCACGTCATATTCAACTTGCACTAATTGTTATATAAACTGTGGCATAATTTAGCATGGGAGGATCTACGGAATAGCCCGCAATATAATGTGTAATGATATCTGCATCGGCACTGGTTAAAACACCATCTCCATTTGCATCCATGAGCGCGAAGCAAACGCCGTCGCCCACGTTGATACTGGTGATGTAATTCATGAAGTTGCTTTCTGTTACGGTTACGCCATTGGCATTGGAAATAATTTGGTTGATAAGTATTGCATCATAAATGAGGATATTGCCGTCTGCATTGGCATCACCAACGCGGTATACATTGGATACGGCACATTGGTTGGAAATGGAGTGAGAAAGAATTTCATCCTCTAAATTTGTTAATTGATCCACCTCTATCGATGTGAGGGGAAAAACATTTGTTGCATTGGTGGTTTTCGTTAGGTAGAAGGAAAAAAGTTCCCCATTTCTTCTATAGTTATTCGAGGATGCTCCAGCCACTCCGATAAGGTTAGGATCATTTGAGCCACGTTCAACTGAGAGCATAAAGTTTGATATCATACTGATGAACGAAACAGTATTGTCCTCAGTCATGACAGGCGCAAAGTTCGTGCTATCGTAATAAAAGGCAATACCCAAACCAGAAAACCCGCTGTTTTCTGCAATGGATAATGTGACCTTGTAATCACCAGCTTGTGCATCTTCTTCGGCGGCAGTCAGCTTTGTCACACTAACGGACAAATTGTTTGCCGCACTTGCGGTTAACGCCTCAGCGTCATTGACGAAAGCGAAAGCTACGATTGCGATCAGTGAAAATACAAAAGTTGTGAAAAACTTTTTCATATCAAGCCACCCTTTCTGCCCACTAATGTGGGCGTTCAAATCAGTTTATCAAAACTCAAATTCGACCATCGGGAAACTCCACTTCAACCATGGGAAGCTGATTCTTCTCATCTCTGCTTAGTTTGAAATACTCTTCAGAAGAAATTGGTTCATCTGTGGTTAATGTATAAGCATAATAGCACAGGATACAGTGCGCATCTCTTGTATCGATAACTCCGTCGTTATTAAATACATCAGCCAATGGCAACTGTTCATCGGATAGTTTCAAATGTTCTAAATCTGCTGGCTTTTCAGTAAATACATAGATATAGTGCTTAAGCGCAGCACGCACATCTGCGATGTCAACCTTCCCATCCATGTTCACATCGCCAAGGGCATAGGTCGTGGTTTCTTCAGCTGCAATCGGCATGGCACAGCTGCCTGCAAGCATGGCAAGGCTTGCAATTGTGGCAATTATCTTCTTCATCATAGTGATTCCTCCTTAAAAATGGCTATATTGTGGTGGGCATTTCGCCCGCGTACATAGGGGTTTGCCAATGGGGCATTTTAGTGCATCGGTCTCACCTCATTTCCACGCATGGCACATACTATCTACATTTATAATATATCACGGTTTGCCTTGGATGTCAACAGATTTTTCAAACTTTGTTGAATTGCACAAAAAGGACGCCTTGCTTTTGTGTAATCTCACAAGATGCTAACTGCAAAATCCCCTACAGAAGCGAAAAATCCCCCACAGAAGCGAAATTTCTGTGGGGGATGAATATTCAACTTGCACTAATTGTTATATAAACTGTGACATAATTTAGCATGGGAGGATCTACGGAATAGCCCGCAATATAATGCGTAATGATATCTGCATCGGCACTGGTTAAAACACCATCTCCATTTGCGTCCATGAGTGCGAAGCAAACGCCGTCGCCCACGTTGGTACTGGTGATGTAATTCATGAAGTTGCTTTCTGTTACGGTTACGCCATTGGCATTGGAAATAATTTGGTTGATAAGTATTGCATCATAAATGAGGATATTGCCGTCTGCATTGGCATCACCAACGCGGTATACATTGGATACGGCGCATTGGTTGGAAATGGAGTAAGAAAGGAGCTCATCTTCAATATTTGACAATTGATCTACTTCTATTGATGTGAGAGGAAAGGCGTTTGTTGCATTGCTGGTTTTCGTTAGGTAGAACGAAACAAGATCTCCATTTCTTCTGTAGTTGCTTGGGGACATTGTGGCCACGCCGATAACGCTTTTGGCAGGAGCGCACTCAACACTGAATCCTAGAGAAGATGCCATACTGATAAACGAAACAGTATTGTCCTCAGTCATGACAGGTGTAAAGTTGGTACTATCATAATAGAAGGCAATACCCAAACCAGCAAATCCACTGTTCTGCGCGATGGATAATGTGACCTTGTAATCACCGGCTTGTGCATCTTCTTCAGCGGCGGTCAGCTTTGTTACGCTAACGGACAAATCATTCACTGCACTAGCGGTTAACGCCTCAGCGTCATTGACAAAAGCAAAAGCTACGATTGCGATCAGTGAAAATACAAAAGTTGTGAAAAACTTTTTCATAT
>CAYMOJ010000045.1:0-2878 GCA_964392175.1 uncultured Ruminococcus sp. | reverse complement strand
AAAGGATGCCTTGCTTTTGTGTAATCTCACAAGATGCTAACGGACAAATCATTCACTGCACTTGCGGTTAACGCCTCAGCGTCATTGACGAAAGCAAAAGCTACGATTCCATGTCAAGCGGTTTGATATGGTTACATACACTCTCATGCTTCATTGCGTGCAAAAAACGAACCGCCCAATTCGTTTTGAATCAGACGGTTTGTTTATAAACATCAAATTGTTATCTAAATCTTGCTGGGTTGGTGCACGATCATTCCCACTCAATGGTTCCGGTGGGTTTGGGGGTCATATCGTAAAGTACGCGGTTCACGCCCTTCACCTCATTGAGGATACGCGCGGTGATTTTGTCCATCAAAGTCCAATCAATATGTTCAATGGTTGCAGTCATGGCATCCACAGTATTTACGGCACGGATAATGACAGGCCACTCAAAGGTGCGGTTATCATCGCGTACGCCAACAGAACGCAGTTCGGGAATCAGAGTGAAATACTGCCACACCTTGCCACGAAGCCCCGCCTTCTCAAACTCCTCGCGCAGAATTGCATCCGATTCGCGAACAGCCTCCAGACGATCTCTGGTAATTGCACCAAGGCAGCGCACACCCAAGCCGGGACCGGGGAATGGCTGACGATACACCATGGAGTCGGGCAGACCCAACGCCTTGCCCACTGCTCTTACTTCATCCTTGAAGAGATACTTCAGCGGCTCGACCAACGCAAAGCGATCCTTCAGATCATCAGGCAGACCGCCGACATTATGGTGCGACTTTACAGCCTTGCCGGATTGCATACCGCTTTCTACAATATCGGGATAAATGGTGCCCTGTGCTAAGAATCTTACGCCATCCAGTTTTCTTGCTTCATCGGCAAACACATTGATAAATTCAGCACCGATGATCTTACGTTTCTTCTCAGGCTCATCAACGCCTGCCAAAAGATCCAGAAAACGGTCAACAGCGTCCACGTAGATGAGATCAGCATCCATTTCCTTAGTAAACACGCGGCAGACCTCTTCAGGCTCGCCCTTACGCAGCAGACCATGATTGACGTGTACGCAGGTGAGCTGCTTACCGATTGCCTTGACAAGCAATGCAGCTACAACAGAAGAATCCACGCCGCCGGAAAGTGCCAACAGTACACGATCATTGCCGACCTGCTCACGGATCAGTGCGATTTGGTCGTCAATGAAGTTTTGGGTATTCCAGTTTTTTTCGCAGTGGCAGGTATCGAACAAAAAGGCACGCAGTGCTGCTTCGGGATACACATCCCCCTGATAATCCTGTGGCATTGCGGTGAAAATAGGAACCTGCAAATCCTTTGTAGGGTATTCGGAAGCGTTGGAAGCACCGGGATTTAGAATCACGCCCTTCAAGCCGGGTTTTGTGGCAAGCTCCTGTGTAGAGATAGTGCCGGGATAAACCTCGCTGTAAACGCCTTCTGCACGAATCTGGCGTGCCAGAGCGGCATTTTTATCTCCGCCCAGATCCACAATTGCAATGAGATCCTGTTTCATGATTTCACCAAGCCTTTCTGATTTTTTCGTCGGGCATTCCTCATAATCATCACATACTGCCCAAATAAGAATGAGGTGCGCATATGCCATGTGATTCAAATATTATACCACGAGAAAAAAACGCTGTCAAGATATTCTGTGCAAAAAAATCTGCCCGAAAAAAAACTCGCATTTTGCCGTGAAATCATGACTTTCAACACTTCATTTTTTTGTATTCTACCGTATGTCGCGGTGGCAATTCCGGCTATTGCAGTGTCGTATTGGGATAATAATGTGCAAGGATTTCCGCATAGCTGCTGCCTGCGGTTGCCATGGCGTTGGCACCGTACTGACTCATTCCCACTGCATGACCGTAACCTTTTGTAGTAAAGGTGAAGCCGCTTTCGTCGTAAGCAACGGTAAAACACGCTGAACGCAAAGAAAATAATTCTCGAATCTGCTGCCCGCTCCACACGTGGTTGCCGCATTGTACACGCAGAACTGTTCCTGCTTCGCTGGTCGTTTGTATCTGCAACCATTCATTTTGATCTTCGGGCAATTGCAGCGATGATGCTGCCGCTGTTAAAGTTGCGCGGACCGTTTCCGCTGTGAAGGTGGTAGTATCCAGATAGCTCGGAGCATCAGCATCGGATGCAGAATCTACAGAAACAAGATATGCGAGAGGTGCGCCCCAGACAGTCTCTGCGTTTTCGGTTTTACCGGGGCACATTGCGTGAAATGCTGCGATGATCGGTTCATCCTCGTAGTAAAGCAGCTGATCACAAACTGCATCTACCGCCTCTGCGACCTTGTTGTAATAGAGCGTAAAGCGATCTCCAAATGCGTTTCGGATCTGGCTTTCGGTATAATATGCCTGATACACGCTGCTATCGTTGGAAAAATCTGCGCCAAACAATGCAGGGTCCGGCGTTTCACGGTTCTGGCGGCTGATACGTTCGGCATAAGTATGTGCTGCAACTGCTTGCGCCTTCAGTGCTTCAATTTCAAAGGTTGCTGGCATTTCGGCACACACCACCCCAATGAGATACTCCCGCAGTGGCACCTCGGTCACGGTACCCGTGGTGACATCCAGCATTCGATAGCATACAGTATCCTGTGTTGTCGTAGCAGACGATTCCCCTGTCGCTGCCCGTGAGGATTCTGTAACCGATGATGCAGGCTCGTCTGTGGGCGAACGAAGCTTCGCTGCCAATGCCATTGAAGGGATCAGCAGCATTGCTGCCACCGTAAATAAATAGAATCGTAATTGTCGCAAGCCCATAGAAGCCTCCAAAGAAAAATAATGGGGAACACCGCACAAAACTTTCAAATTTGTCCATATGTCAATGATGTGAGACCCAAAAAGAGAAAAAAACAAGAAAGATT
>CAYMOJ010000044.1:0-9266 GCA_964392175.1 uncultured Ruminococcus sp. | reverse complement strand
CAGAATCTTTCTTGTTTTTTCTCTTTTGGGGTCTCACATCATTGACATATGGACACGCAGCAACGCTTTGAACGGCTCACGCACGAAAAAATTTTCAAAAAATTGCAGGGAGCTATTGACAAATCACCGGCATTGTGCTATAATGTAGGCAGAAACCGTTGATGCGGAGATAAAGGCGATTATGCTTTTCCAGAGAGTGTGGGTAGGTGTGAGCCACGCAAAACACAGATCGTCAAATGGCCCGCGGAGGGCGCAGTCGGTGAAAAATCCGGTAAAACTGCGACGCATGGTCTGCGTAAGTGATCAGGAGTATCATGGGTACTCCATAAAGGGCACGGCATGATACCGTGAATCAAGGTGGCACCGCGAGCATCGCTCGTCCTTGACGATTTTTCATTTGTCGAGGATGGGCGTTTTTTGTTTGTCTATTCTCTCCTCGACTCTACCGACTGCGGCAACGCCGCAATACTTGAAAGGAGCGTTTGTTATGTCCACTGAGAAGAAGATCCCCTACAAAATTTACCTGGAAGAAAGCGAAATGCCGAAAGCATGGTACAATCTGCGTGCCGATATGAAGAAAAAGCCTGCACCTATGCTCAATCCGCAGACTTTGCAGCCCGCTACGCTTGATGAACTTTCTGAGGTGTTCTGCCGTGAGCTTGCTGAGCAGGAGTTGAATACGACCGATGCATATATCCCGATCCCGGAAGAGATCCGGGAGTTTTACAAAATGTATCGTCCCGCACCGCTGGTGCGCGCTTACTGCCTGGAAAAATATCTGGGCACCCCTGCAAAGATCTACTATAAGTTTGAGGGCAACAACACTTCGGGTAGCCATAAGCTCAATTCCGCCATCGCACAGGCTTATTACGCCAAAAAACAGGGCTTGAAGGGTGTTACCACCGAAACCGGTGCCGGTCAATGGGGCACTGCACTTTCCATGGCTTCCTCTTACTTTGATCTGGATTGCAAAGTGTTCATGGTAAAGGTCAGCTATGAACAAAAACCCTTCCGCCGCGAAGTGATGCGTACTTACGGCGCATCGGTGACGCCTTCTCCTTCGGAAACCACCGCTGTGGGCAGAAAAATCTTAGCGGAGCACCCTGGCACCGGTGGCAGTCTTGGCTGTGCTGTTTCTGAGGCAGTGGAGTGCGCAACCTCTCTGGAAGGTTATCGCTATGTGCTGGGTTCTGTGCTGAATCATGTGTCAATGCATCAGTCTGTGATCGGTCTGGAAACCTTAGCGGCACTGAATAAGTACGGTGTAAAGGCAGATATCATCATTGGTTGCGCAGGCGGCGGATCCAATCTTGCCGGTTTGAGCGCACCCTTCATCGGTCAAAAGCTACGCGGTGAGGCAGATTATCGTATCATTGCGGTCGAGCCTGCGTCTTGTCCTTCTCTCACACGCGGTAAATACGCATACGATTACTGCGATACCGGCCGGATCTGCCCGCTGGCAAAAATGTACACCCTCGGTTGCGATTTTATGCCTGCCCCTCAGCACGCAGGCGGTCTGCGCTATCACGGCATGAATAGTATGCTCTCTGAGTTGTATGACCAGGGTGTCATGGAAGCAACGACCGTTAAGCAGACAGAAGTATTCAAAGCCGCAGTGGAATTTGCCCGCGTTGAAGGCATCCTGCCTGCACCCGAAAGCTCCCATGCGATCCGTGTGGCAATCGATGAAGCGATGAAATGCAAAGAAACAGGCGAGGCAAAGACCATCGTGTTTGGTTTGACCGGCACCGGTTACTTCGATATGGTATCATACGAGAAGCATAATAATGGCACTCTTACAGATTATATTCCCAGTGATGAGGAGATCAATGCCGCGCTGAGCAAACTGCCGAAGGTGGAATGATCGTCCTTTGGTTGCATCTTCCTTTCGTGCCTCGCACCGAAAGGGATATCCTTCACCATTCTACATTTCAAAGCCCATACTCTCACAAAGGGTATGGGCTTTTTTACAGGATCCCAGAGGGATGGACTTGCAGATCAGAAGCTATACATCTGACAACAGCAGGGTACTTTTACACCGCTTCGTTGACTTTCGACAACATCTTGTGATATAATAACCTCGCGTTGATTACGCCTCATTTTTGAAAAGGGAGTTGTGATGGACGATGCCTTATCAGGATTATCAAAAAGCGCAAAAACTAGGCGAAAAATGTTATCGACAAGCATTGGCAAGGGGAACATATCCTTATTTGCCTGCATTGGAAGAATTACTGCCTACGCAAGAAGAGGATGGGCGCGTTCCCATGGGGCAGATTGAAATTCCAATTGCCATGATTGCCGGCACGGTAACGGCAGAGCGTACCAATGCTTTTGCCTCAAATTTTATGCCACTGTTAGAGATCGACACAGAGTTTTCCGCCAAATGGATCGCCCTTTGCGATGATGTGCATGAAAATGGCGTGAAGGAACCGATCACTGTACTGGAATATATGCAGCGTTTCTATGTGATCGAGGGCAACAAACGCGTGAGCGTATCAGCATATTTTGGGGCAGTGAGCATCGAAGCCAATGTAACCCGTATTCTACCGAAACGCACGGAAAGCACGGAAAATATTGTATACTACGAGTTAGTGGATTTTTATCGCATCGCAGGTATTTACGAGATCCAAATGTCGCAAGTAGGGGGGTTCCCAAGGCTTTGTGAGGCAGTCATGCCCAAAGAAGAGGAAGAAGCCGAATATCAGCCATGGGATGACGACATACGCAAGGATGTTCGCTTTTTGTATGCCATTTTTGCTGAGCATTATTGCGCACGAAATGGACAACGGCTTTCTGTCTATATCGGTGATGCGTTTCTTGTGTTTATGGAAATCTACGGCTTTGAAGCACTGCGTACTCTTTCCTCATCGGAACTGAAGCGTCGCATTGACCGCATTTGGTCGGAATTTCAAATGTTCAAAGAGGATTATCACACTTCGCATATTCTTTCACCCACAGAAGGCTCCCGTAAGGTCGCATTGACAAAAATTCTGCCACTGAGCAGCACACCATTAAAGATTGCATTCCTGTACCCAAAGGATCCTCAAATTTCCAGTTGGAGTTACAATCATGAGATCGGTCGCCGCTATATACAGGATGTGTTCGGTGAACGAATTGAAACAGTGCCACTGATTGCCACTGCTGAAGCTGCGGAAGCTGTGATTCAAGCGGCAGTCACCGATGGCTGCAAAGTGATCTTTACCACAGCTCCTGAATATCATGCTGTCAGTATGCGCATGACCCTTGCGTATCCTGAAGTAATTTTCATTAATTGTTCTATGAATACTTCGTATCGGCAGCTGCGCACTTACTACCTGCGAATCTACGAGGCAAAATTTTTGGCAGGCATTATTGCAGGTGCTATGACCGAAAGCGAACGCGTAGGCTATATCGCAGATTATCCCGTGCTGGGTACGCCTGCCTCGGTGAATGCGTTTGCGCTGGGTGTACAAATGGTCAATCCGCGCGCAAGAGTATATCTGGACTGGTCGAGCCTGCAGGATCATGATCCTTATGCCTATTTTCGTGAAAAGGGTATTGACCTGATCTCCAACCGTGATATCAATGCACCGCTTGCCGATGATACTGACTTTGGGTTGTATGGGCTATACGGCGATATTTCTTTCCGATTGGCAGCACCCGTCTGGAACTGGGGCAGATTATACGAAGAGCTTGTACGCTCCATACTCATTGGTGCATGGAAAAACGATGCCAATGATCTCGGTGCCCACGCACTGATGTACTATTGGGGCATTTCCGCTGAAGCAATCGACATTGTATGTTCCACACATCTTCCTGCCGGCACAAAGCGTCTGGTACAGCAAATGCGTGATGATATTGCCGCAAATCGTTTTCATCTGTTTATGGGTAAGCTGTATACACAGGATGGCTCTTGCATTGCCGAAGAGAACAGACAGCTGATGCCACATGAGATCATCGGGGCAGATTGGCTGCTGGACAATGTCATTGGCAGACTGCCCGAAGCTGATGAGCTGAAGGAAGAATACCATGTCTTTGTCCGTGATCACGGACTGCATACAAATTGAAAGGAAACGACAAAGACGATGAAAATTCTGGTTTTGTCCGATGTCGAAGCGAAGAGCCTATGGGATTACTATCAACCGGGTATGCTGCGAGGCTATGACCTCATTCTTTCCTGCGGAGATCTATCGCCCCACTATCTTTCTTTCATTGAAACATTCGCCAATGTGCCCGTGCTTTATGTGCACGGAAATCACGATGAAAAATATGCTGAAAACCCGCCGGAAGGATGCTTTTGCATCGAGGACGATATCTATGTGCATGAGGGCATACGCATTTTAGGTCTGGGAGGCAGTATGCGATATCGTCCCGGGACGCATCAGTATTCCGAAAAGGAGATGCAGCGAAGAATCCGCAAGCTGTGGTGGAAGCTGAAAAAACACAAAGGCTTTGATATCCTGCTGACCCATGCCCCTGCCGCCGATTTTCATGCAGGAGAAGATCTTTGTCATCAGGGGTTTCAGGCATTTCGGACATTGCTTGCGCAGTATACCCCAAAATATTTCATTCATGGGCATGTACATATGAATTATGGATTATCTACCCCAAGGCTCAGTATGCTGGGCAAAACGGTCGTCATCAATGGCTATCGAATGTTTTGCTTCGCCTATGACGATGATACTATCGTGCAGCAGGCAGAAATGCTGCGGGAAGAAATCTAAAAAAGACTTGCAATTTTTTGCTGCATATGATATAATACAGAGGTGCTTTCGTAAGGGTAAACAGTGCCGCCCTACATCGGTGGTGCGCCTTATCCAAACAAAGCCCATATGTAAAGAATTTTTGTGGTACAGCATTGGGGAGTGCTGTGCCCGTTTGGGGTGGAAACATCGGGTATGCATATATGCTATACCCTGTTTTCACCCTTTTTTCAATCATTATCAAGGAGGAAAAGTTATGAAACTACGAGATATTATAAAATCGACAGGTGTGCTCTGTACCGCCACACTGCTGTGCATATCTGCCATACCAATCGCCGCTGAGGAAGACAGTGAGCTGGAATTTGATACCTACGAATGCGGCGATTATACCTATAGCCTGATGGTCGGTGTCAACAATAAAACCGAAAAAGCTGCCTGCATTGAGCAATACAAGGGAGGATATCAAACATCTTTGGTGCTGCCCGAAACATTGGATGGTTACGACGTAGTCGCATTGGGTGATACTTTGCTGACACAATGCCAATGGCTGGTGGATGTTACACTGCCTTCTACATTGATGGGTCTTGGAAATGCAACTTTTGCAGGCTGTACAGAGCTTTCCAATTATTATGTTGCAGAGGGCAACACATACTTTGAGAGCGTGGACGGTGTTTTGTATGCCGAAGAACGCAGTTATCTGGTACGATATCCCATCGGCAGAAAAGAAACAGAGATCACTGTGCCGGATGGCGTGACCGATATCGGTTATGTGGCATTCGGTTATAGCAATACACTGGAAACCATCAAATTGCCTGATACCGTTACCTCCATTGGTGCATGGGCATTTGCAGAGTGCGCAAAGCTCAATCATGTCATTGTGCCCGATCAGGTGAAAACAATCAGCGATTTTACGTTCTATGGCTGCAAAGCATTGGATGATGTAATCGTACCTGATACACTGACCGAAATCGGCGATGCATCTTTTGCAGCCACTGCTTTGGAAGAATTTACCATTCCCAGTCAATGTACCACCATTGGACAAGCTACCTTTGCAGGCACACCGATGAAAGAAATTACCATTCCCGAAACAGTCACCTCCATTGATTTTTCAGCGTTTGGTTGGCTGATGGATCAACAAGGACAGCTATACGCCAACACAGATTTCATCGTACATGGTGTGACAGGCACCATCGCACAGGAATATGCCACCGATAAAGAAAATGGCAACAACTTTACATTTGTACCGCTGGAGAACGAATCAACAACCACTGCTGCAAGTTCCAATCAGAATACAACTACTACCGTCACTACTGCCAAGCCGGATAGTGGAGTCAGTGTAGGGCGCATCATTGGAATCATTGCCTGTGTCGTACTGCTGATCGGCGTGATTACAGGCGGTATCCTTTGGGCAAGAAAAAAGTAAAGGGCTGCCGATATGCAACAGAAAATTTTTCGGTATATGGCATTGCTGCCGTTAGCAACATGGCTGTTTACCATGCCGTGCTACGCCGATGAAGCCTCTGACACACCAATACTGGAATACGATGATATGGGAATGTATACCGTCAACGATTCTTACATTACATTTGGTTATGTGGATGGCGGCGGTGTCATCATCACCGAATGCCAAAAAGAAATGCAAGGCGATTTGGTGATCCCCGAAATATTGGATAACCAACCTGTGGTTGGCATTGGTGAAGGCGCATTCTATGAGGTTAAAGGGTTAACATCCATCGCACTACCTGAAACTGTTACAGTGATCGAGGCAGGGGCATTTTATTGCTGTGAGGCATTGCAGCGCGTGAATCTGCCTGAAAGCTTGACTTCCATAGGTGAAAGCGCGTTTTATCAGTGTACTTCACTGCAATCGGTACATATCCCGGATGGCATCACGATCATTCCTGATTCTTGCTTTTCACAGTGCTACTCACTAACAGAACTGACTTTTCCTGCGGCGCTGAAAACAATTGAGGCAGAGGCATTTTATGCATCAGGATTGAATATCGATACGCTGGAATTCCCGGATACCTTGACCGAAGTGGGGGAGTTGGCTTTCTACGGTTGGAAACGTATCACTACGGTAACAATTCCAAAGGCATTACAAACACTGGGTGATTATGTGTTTGATGGCTGCGATGCATTGCAGGAAATTTGTGTAGAAATCGACAATCCCTGCTATATCAGCATGGATGGTGTGCTGTATAATGCGGCGCAAACAAAGCTCATTAAATATCCTGCCGCGAAGCAAAACGAAAGCTACACACTGCCCGATAGCGTAACGACTGTAGACGGCTGGGCATTTGTAGGCGCAAAATATCTGAAGCACGTGGATTTGAACCGCGCCGTTACCATTGGAGAAGAAGCATTTTATAGCTGTAGCGCATTGGAAACCGTTTCCATGAGCGATGCGATACCTGAACTGCCTGCTGCTACCTTTACCCTTTGCAGTGCATTACAGGAAATCACCATTCCGCAAAGCTGTACAAGTATTGGGGCATATTGCTTTACAGGCTGCACCGCATTGCAAGAAGTGACTGTGCCAGCCAGCGTGACAAAAATCGGTGACTACGCCTTTGGCTATGATTTTGATACCACCACCCAGCAAATGCAAAAGCTGAAGCAGTTTCGCATGAACGTATTCGTCGACTCTGCGGGCATTACATACGCCAAAAATTTCGATGTATCATACCGTAGCAACTCTAAAATCGGCTGGATTATCGGTATTTGTGTGGCTATTGCTATGATCGCTGTCGTGATCGTCCTCGTGATCATGCATCGACGCAATGTTGTACGCGTTGCCGCAGGCCCTGACAAAGGCAAACCAGTTGCAAAACAAAATCGTGCCAATTCCAAGAATGGAGGAAAATAAAACCATGAAGCTGCGTAATTTTTCTGCACTTTTGACCGCCGGTATCCTGTTGCTGAGTACCGCCGTGATGCCTGCTGTACCAGTGTTTGCAGATGATGATGATGATCTGATGACGGATGAGGTGCTCACCTACCGCAAGGTCGAGACAGGTGTGGAGATCATTGATTGTGAAGAAACCACCGTGCAGATGCATATCCCAAAGGATTTTATGGGGTATCCTATCGTCGCCATTGCCGATGAGGCTTTTGCAAACTGCACAAAGCTTGCAACACTTACATTGGATGCGCCTATTGAAACCATCGGCGTAAATGCTTTTGCAAACTGCACTGCGCTGAAATCCCTAGAATTGCCTGATACGGTTACTTCTTTGGGCGATGCAGCGTTTTACAATTGCAATTTACTGGAAGAAATCATTTTGCCAGACAGTATCACCGAAATCGGATTGTACTGCTTTGCGTACTGTTTTGGACTGAAGGAAATCACAATGCCTGAAAATCTGGAAACGATACCCGGATATTGCTTCTACTATGATTTTTCCTTGGAAACAGTAGAGCTGAATGCAAATTTGCAAACCATTGATACTTTGGCGTTTGTCGGATGCTATGTGATGCAGGAGATCACCATTCCTGCATCGGTCACATATATTGCACCCCTTGCACTGCTTGCCTGTTCCTCTTTGACAAATGTTACCGTTGCAGAAGGCAATACGACATACTGCTCCACCGAAGATGGCGTACTTATGAATGCTGATTGTACCGAACTGATCCTCTATCCGGCCGGTAAAACCAAAGTGAGCTACACTGTACCGGATACCGTCAAAACAGTGAGTTATTACGCCTTTTCAGGCAACGCGACCCTCAATGAGATTCAACTGCCTGCATCGGTCACTGCGATCAATGAAGGCGCATTTTCGGATTGCCTTTCGCTGACTACTGTCAATATCCCTGATGCCGTTACAACGATTGAAAACAGCCTGTTTGCTGATTGTCCTAAACTGAAAATTACCATTCCGGAACAAATCACAACCATTGGTGAGTACGCATTCTACTGCTGCGAAGCATTGGATTCTCTGACCATTCCTGCGGCTGTCACAACCATTGGCAGCTATGCCTTTACAGGGTGCAGTGGCATTACCGATGTAACCATCCCCGAAACCGTTACAAGTATCGGTGATTATGCATTCGGCTATTTGATCAAAGAGGATGAAGAAACCCAAGAAGTAACGCCTTACGTCATGGAAAATTTTGTGCTGCGCGGCAATTCTTCTTCTGTAGCCAAAACCTATGCCAAAACCTATGATGTAAAATTCAAGCAAACAAATTTTCCTGTGGTGCCTGTGATGATTGCCGTCAGTGCCGTACTGCTGATTGCGCTAATTGTAGTATTCATTATTGATTACCGCAAGCGTCGCGCTTTGAAAAAAGTAGAGATCGATGAATCTGTCATTACTGATCCGGATGCCATGCAGGATGCAAATTACTCCAGCATCCTGGGTGATGATGAGAGCGGCGATCCTTTTGACCGCAGCTATGGATTCCGCATTGATGATCCCGAGAGTACTGTATCGGATTCTTTCGATACATCTGATACAGAGGGAGATCAGGTATCAGGCTCGTAAATTTTGTTTTGATTCCCACTTACCGCGCTATCAGACCTACTTGACTGTGTTTGTCAAGTAGAAAGTGCATAAAAGGGGCTCGAAAAAGTGCATAGCC
>CAYMOJ010000043.1:0-11831 GCA_964392175.1 uncultured Ruminococcus sp. | reverse complement strand
AGATCTCAATCACTTTTTCTATACCCTAAGGTCTCACTTCTATTGTAGCACTACAAATTTGCAAAGAAAAATCTGTGGGAAAAGCTTGACAATTATGAAAAAACCTGCTATAATGTCAGGGTACGGTTTGTGCCGTATTGTAAAGGCAGTGCCTTTGTGGCTTCTGCCGATTCCTTGTCCGTGCAGATCGCAATGGTACGGGCTTTATCCAGAAGGAGGTGTATCAACAATGGCAAAGCTGACCGCGAATTACGAGTTGATGATCGTTTTGAGCGTTGCAAACGGTGAAGAAGCAGTTCAGACCCTGTGGGCAAAGTTCAAGGATATGATCGAGAAGAACGGTACGCTCGGTGAGGTTGATGAGTGGGGCAAGCGCAAGCTCGCATATCCCATTAACGACGAAACCGATGCTTACTATGTCGTAGCGAAGTTCACCGCAGCTCCCGATTTTCCCGCAGAGCTGGATCGCGTTATGCAGATCACTGACGGTGTGCTCCGTTCCATGATTACTGTGCAGGAGTAATTTCCACACAACCACAAAAAGGAGGTCTTTTTTATGCTGAATAAAGTGATTTTGATGGGACGCTTGACCCGTGACCCAGAGTTTCGTCAGACGACCTCCGGCGTTGCAATGTGCCGTTTTTCCGTTGCGTGTGACCGCCGTATCGCAAATAAGGAAACAGGTGAGCGTCAGGCAGATTTCATTGATTGTATCGCATGGCGTCAGTCTGCCGAGTTTATTTCGCGTTACTTTACCAAAGGTAGCATGATTATCGTGGAGGGTACGCTCCAAAACAACAATTACACCGACAATAACGGTGTCAAGCATTATGCCATGAATGTTGTTTGTGAAAATGTTTCTTTTGGTGAATCGAAGAAAAGTGCTGCCGCAAGCGGATATGCACAGCAGGGGTATGGCGGCGGTTACAGCGCGCAGCAGAATGCTGCACCTGCCCAGCCGAAGGAAACGCTGCAGATCGGCGACCTTGGCGAGTTCGAAGAAATTCTCAGCGACGGCGAAGTGCCGTTCTGAGCAACGATGTGGCGTGCATGAAGCACGCCCACAATGACGATTCCTGCAAAGGAGGGAATGACAATGGCTATGGATCATGAGAGAAGTCCTCGCGGTGGCAAGCGCCCCCGCAAGAAGGTTTGTATGTTCTGCGTGGATAAGGTGCAGAACATCGATTACAAGGATATCAATCGCCTGAAGAAGTGCATGACCGAGCGTGCAAAGATTCTGCCCCGCCGCGTTACCGGTACTTGCGCATATCATCAGCGTGCCCTGACCGCAGCAATCAAGAGAGCAAGATATGTTGCCCTGCTGCCTTACACCGCTGATTGATTCTTTGCCTTTTTCAAAAGACCGAAACGAGCTGTTCGTTTCGGTCTTTTTTCGTATGTTGCATTTGCTGTTGCAGCGCACGCCGATGCATACAGTGCATTTTTATTGTGACGCTGTACTTGACATTTTCGGACAAATATGGTAAGATAGCATCATCTAGCAGTACGGTGGAAGGGAAGTTCGGTGAAAATCCGTCGCAACCGCCATTACCGTTACAGTCGGAATACTCCCCGTGACTGTTGGCAGATCGGCGATAGAGCCGACACCTTTGGGTATGAAGGGTGCAGCCGTTTTCGAAACTGTAACGTGGGAGAAGTGTCTTTTTGCGTTGCAGGGTAGAATTGCTGCGCCCTTTATTGATCGTTTGCCACGACAATAGAGGGCGTTTTTGATTTTGTGAACAAGGCAGGTGTAGACTTTGGCAGATTCAGCAAAGCAGCAGGAGGCAATCCGATTGCTGTGTGAGATGCAGGCATTCCTTCATCAGCAAGGGGTACAGCGGTATCCACAGCGCAATGATTTTGCACCACAGCAGGTAGCGAGTATCAAGGCGGCATTGGGCCCGTGGGGTAGAGCATTGGAGAAGGCAGGTCTGAAACCGTTCAGAGAGGATACACGACATCACAAAACAGTGAAAAAACGCTTGCGTACCAAGGCAGATCAACATATCGGCGAATGACGCCAAGACGAAGAAAATGGAGGAAATCTAACATGAAGAAATTCAGCATTATGACCACACTGTTGATGGCAGCAACGCTCTCTGCGGGAGCAATGGCAGCATCGGCGGCCGATGCCCCCACCGTGACCGTAACCATTGCGGATAGCGAGGGCAATCTTGCATTGACGCAGAGCGAAATTACAGTACATGATATCGATGCCGATGGTGCGTTGACCATTCACGATGTACTGTATTTGGCGCATGAGGCGTATTATACGGATGGCACGGCAGGCTATGGCGCAGAGCAGACAGATTATGGTTTGAGTATGACCAAGCTGTGGGGCTGCGAAAATGGTGGAAGCTATGGATATTATCACAATGATGTATCTGCCATGAGTTTGGCGGATGTGGTGACCGATGGTGATCGTATCAACGCGTTTGTGTATACGGATACCACAACATATTCTGATACCTATTGCTTTTTTGATGTGCAGGCAACAGAGATCCAAAGCGGAGATGCGCTGACCTTGACGCTTTCGGCGGCAAGCTATGATGAAAACTGGAATCCCGTTACGATTCCGGTAGCAGATGCAACTATCCTCATTGACGGTAATGCAAGTGCATACAAGACCAATGCTGACGGTGTGGTGCAGATTTCGCTGGCTGATGCTGGTGAGCATATCATCAGTGCAGTTTCAGACACACAGACTCTGGTACCGCCTTGCTGCAAGGTAATTGTTGCAGGAAATACAACCACAACGACTGCTGCATCTGCGGTGGATGCAGGTGATGCATCGCCTGTGACTGCACTGTTGCTTGTGGGCGCAGCACTAACAGCTATGGTGACACGGAGAAAGCATTCGTGAGAGCACCTGCGAGGGCATTTGCAATATTGTTTACCGTGTTGCTATGGAGTTGCTGTATGCCCTGGGGTGTCCGTGCCGCTGACTGCACCGAAACCGCGAATCGTATTCTGGCGGCACAGCTGGAACAGAGTGGCGCGGTTTCGGTGCAGCAATGGCTCGATGAGCCATTGGCTGCCACCGCTGGCAGCAGCGGCACGGACTGGTATATTATGGCACTCTCCCATAGCAATACCCCATATGATTTTTCTGCTTGCGAAACTGCACTGCGGGATGTCATTGCAAAGGATAGTAGCAATGCAGTTGCACGGCAAAGAAGTGCGCTCAGCTATCTTGCAGTGGCACCCGATAAAGTCAATGCTCTGCGTACATTGCTGGATGAAACCATTGGGCAGCAGGGGCTGATGAGCTGGGTATACGGTCTGCATTTGCAAAATAATGGTGTGCCTTGCGCCAAATCAAGCGAAGAAACCATAGCACAGATTCTTTCCATGCAGCTTGCAGACGGAGGTTGGACGGTTACCGGTAGCAAGGCCGATGTGGATGTAACAGCGATGACGCTACAGGCACTTGCACCGCATCAGGAGGATGCAGAGATTGCATCTGCCATTGCAAGAGCTTTGGATTATCTTTCAGAGGAACAACTGGAAAACGGTGGCTATCAAAGCTATGGCACACCGAATCCCGAGAGTGCTGCACAGGTCTGGATCGCGCTTTCGGTACTGGGTATTGACGCGCTGCAGGATGAGAGATTCATCAAATATTGCGATCTATATACATTCATGCAAGAATTTTCTACTTCAGCTGGAATGTTTTCGCATACCATTGATGGTGAAGCGAACAAGATCGCCACAGTACAGGTGTATCTTGCTCTGGTGGCGTATGAGATGTTGCAATCAGGGCAGGGCGATTTTTACCACTTTGCCGATGCCATCTCTCTGCCCGAGGAATCTACGGTTTCGCAATTGACAACGACGACAACCACCACATATACAAATGCTGATATAACAACGACCAGTGCCTCAGGGGTTGCCTTCTCAGAGAACATCGTGACAGAAACCACATCCGATGTTGAAACCACGACGACGACTACTACCCTCACTGACCAGCTTGCGTTTCCATGGAAGCCAGCACCTTATCTGCTGAAATGGGTGCTGACTGCTGCCATTTTGGTTGCATCTGCCATTGCCGTACTGGTGTTGATGAAGCATCATCGGCGACATTTTTCGTATTATATTGCGGTGGGGCTAATCGCAGCATTGCTGATTGCCGTGGTGTGTCTGATCCGTATTGAATCGCCCAAGCAGCATTATCAAGACACCAATACGCATCCTGATTCCGTGGGAAGTGTGACATTCTCTATTTGCTGTGATCTGTTGCCCGAAGAAAATCAACATCCTGCGCTGCCCGATGATGGCAATATTCTTTCGCCGACTGTGCTCTATTTTGAACAGGGAGATACTGTGCTGGATGCACTGCAACAGGCTTGCAAACAGTATCAATTGCAGGTGGAGATCGACGGTTCTGATACCCTTGCTTATGTGCGAGGGATTGCTAATCTGTACGAGTTTGATTATGGTGCACTTTCAGGATGGGTGTTTTTGGTCAATGGCGAGTCTGCTTCGGTTGGGTGTGGGCAGGTGCCCCTTGCTGATGGCGATTGCATTCAATGGATCTACACGCTGGATCTTGGACGGGATGTTGTGCCCTGACAGCTGCGGAAAGGAGAAACATCATGCGCCCGTTGCAACAAATGCATCCTCTGCCCATGGCTGCCCATCTTCTAGCGGTGATTCTGATTGCTATGTTTTTGCGCAATCCGATGCTTCTTTGTATCGCATTGGTTGGAGCAGGGGCGTATTCTTTGCTGCCCGATACACACCGTGATAAACGATATTTATTCCGCCTTTGGGGGCTTTCTGCGTTGATGATCGTTGTATCGGCATTGCTGAATCCCCTGTGGAATCAGCGTGGGGAAACGGTGTTGCTGTTTATCAATGATAGGGCAGTAACCGCAGAGGCACTTCGCTATGGAATGGTTGCCGGTCTGATGCTTGCAGCGACGCTTTTGTGGTTTGCATTTTTGGCGTCCCATATGACTTCGGAGCGCATTCTTTGTCTGTTGGGGGGGATTTCTCCACAGATGGCGTTGGTTGTTTCTATGGGATTACGACAGTCAGCAAGGCTTTCGCAGATCATGCGGCAGATCCGTGAGGCAAGGCGCGTCGCCGGGCTGGCACAGGAGGACAACCTCCTGCACCGCACTGCTGAGCATCTGCATATTTTTTCTGCAACGCTTTCCTGGGCGATTGAAAACGGTATCATCACGGCAGATAGTATGGCAGCGCGTTGTTATGGTGTGCAGAAGCGCACACGGCTTGCGGAAGAGCGATTTCGGTTGCGGGATGGACTGCATCTGGGGATCATTTTCATCTTCGTATCGACGATATTGTTTGCACAGAGCAGCGGTGCGCTGACCGTGCAGTTTTATCCTTGTTGGCAAATGCCTTCCGCAGATCTTTATGCTGTGGCAGCATATTTTGCCTATGGATTATTGTGCCTGTATCCTGCGGTGGCTGAGATCATGGAGGTGTATCGATGGCGACGCTTGCGCTCCGTAATGTGAGCTTTTCGTATCCTACAGCGGATACACCGACCTTGCATAGGATCTCTTTTTCGGTGGAAGAGGGCGCGTTTTTGACCATTTGTGGCGAAACCGGTTGTGGTAAAACCACACTGCTGCGATTGATGAAACCGCAATTCACGCCCAAAGGTACGCGTTCGGGAGAAATTTTGTTTGGCGATACTCCCATCGAAGAAATGCCATCCCAAACAGTGGGATTTGTTTCTCAGCATCCCGAAGAGCAGATCGTGACCGACCGCGTGTGGCATGAGCTGGCATTTGGGCTGGAGAATCTGGGTACGCCATCCGATGAGATTCGTATTCGTGTGGCAGAGATGGCATCGTACTTTGGTATGACCAACCAGTATGACCGTGATACGGCAAGCCTTTCAGGTGGGCAGAAGCAATTGCTGCATCTTGCTTCGGTGATGGTGATGCAGCCTCAAATTCTGATTCTGGATGAGCCAACTGCGCAGCTTGACCCCATTGCCGCTGCCGATTTTATGGCGACCCTGAAACGGCTACATCGAGATTTTTCGCTGACAATCTTACTTACGGAACATCGTTTAGAGGAGGCAATTCCTGCATCGACTGCCATGCTGCTGTTGGAAAAGGGCAGGATCGCAGCTTTTGGCACCCCTCGTGCAGTGCTATCCGCTTTGCCTACCCATCACCCCATGACAGATGCTATGCCAGTGGCGGCACGGCTATACCACAAGCTGCCGAAAATGCAGGAGCAAACACCACTTTCCGTGGCAGAGGGCAAGGCATATCTGCAACAGCATTTCACACTGCATGACGGGCAGCATCCCTTGCAAAAATCGTTTGACGATGTGGCACTCTCATTGAAGGGCGTTTGCTTTCGTTACGAGCGCAGGGCAGAAGATATCCTGCACGAATGCGATCTGACGTTGCATCGCGGGCAGTGGATCTGTTTGCTGGGAGATAACGGCGCAGGAAAATCAACTTTGTTGAAAAACGCAGCTGGCTTGCTGCGACCCTATTGCGGTAAAATTACGGTGCTACAGAAGTCCATCAGCAAATATGAGGGTGGGGATCTGTATCAAAACTGCATTGCCATGCTACCACAAAACGTGCAGATGCTCTTTGCGCGGAATACCGTTGCCGAAGAGCTTGCCGAAACACAGTGTATGATAGAAGCATTGCCTTTTGATTTGACTTCGATTTTGCAGCAACATCCTTATGATCTCAGCGGTGGACAGCAGCAATTGGTAGCACTCGGCAAAATTTTGGGGCAGCGTCCGCAGATTTTACTGTTGGATGAGCCGACCAAGGGCTTAGATGTTACAGCCAAAGCGAAGCTGGGCGCGATCCTGCGAGGATTATGCGGCCGCGGCGTTGCTATATTGACCGTGACCCATGATGTGGAATTTGCTGCTCTGTTTGCGGATACTTGCGGTTTATTGTTTCGTGGTACCGTCATCGGAATGCAATCACCGACTGCTTTTTTCTCACAAAATTACTTTTATACTACTGCGGCAAGGCGTATCAGCAGAGGACTGTGCGAAAATGCGATCACCGTGGAAAGTGTAGCAGAATGCTGCACGGTGAAAGCAAAAGGCGGTGCAGCGCAATGAAACGTCTGCGATCGATTTTGTGCTATCTGCTGCCACTGCTGGTGATGCCTGTGACGGTATGGATGTCATCACAATTGCCCACAAAATATACCGCGCTCATGATCTTTATTATGGCGGCATTGATTCTGCTGCTGTTTATTTGTGGCATAGAGCAAAAGAAGATCGGGACGCGCAGATTGGTACTTTCTGTGATTTTTATGGCTCTGGCGGTTTTGGGCAGAATGCTGCCTATGGTGAAGCCGGTCACTGCGATTATTATCCTTGGGTCACTGTATCTGGGCAGGGAGTCAGGCTTTTTGATTGGTGCCGGAACGGCACTGCTTTCCAATATGTTTTTTGGGCAAGGCCCATGGACGGTTTTTCAGATGTTAGCGTGGGGGCTGATCGGTTGGGTAGCAGGAGCAATGCATCGCGTGTTGCGGCGATACAAATGGCTGTTGCTCATTTATGGTTGCGTAACCGGCATTGCATACTCTATGCTGATGGACATCTGGACGGTGGTGTGGCAGTACGAGGGATTCTCGCTTACAATGTACTGCACAACATTGCTTACCGCATTGCCCTACACGTTACTATATGCTTTTAGCAATGTACTGTTTTTGTGGCTGATGCGCAAGCCTGTGGATGATAAGCTTGCGCGCATTGAAATCAAATACGGCTTATGATACGCCGCGCGGTTTTTTGCAAATCGTGCGGTGTTCCATTTATGAGGGCATCACTGCGATTTGCGCAAGCAGTGTGATTGTATCCTGTAAAAAAACAAACCCGAAGGACGAGAAAAGTCCTTCGGGTTTGCAAAGTTGATTTTACGGATATGCGTGAAAAATCAGAAATTGACCTTTCGAGCGACATAGCTGGTGTGCAGAATCTCATGCGCCTTATGGCTGCCGGGCTCGCCGAGGTATTCGGTGTAAAGTGCCTGAACAGCGGGGTTATCCTGAGACTTACGCAGCTCCATGGTAGCGTCCTGATCGTACAAAGCCTTTGCACGCAGTGCACGCAGATCATTGAAGTTACGCACGCTGCCGGGCTGGATAGGCTGACCGCCACCGTTGACACAGCCGCCGGGGCAAGCCATGATTTCAACGAAGGTATAGTCTGCCTCACCACTGCGGATCTTGTCCATCACGATACGGGCATTTGCCAGACCGCTGACAACTGCGACCTTGACTTCCAGATCACCGACCTTGTAGGTTGCTTCTTTGATGCCATCTGTACCACGTACTTCCTTGAAGTCGATGGCGTCAGCACCCAGCTTATCGCCGGTAATCTCCTCAACAGCATAACGCAGAGCAGCCTCCATTACGCCGCCGGTTGCACCAAACAACAGACCCGCACCGGTAAAGATGCCCAGCGGATCATCAAACTTTTCATCGGGCAGAGCGGTAAACTGCAAGCCTGCGCGCTCGATCATACGAGAAAGCTCACGGGTGGTCAATGCGTAGTCGATATCGGGATAGCCGGAAGCGGACTGGTTCTCTCTGCCGCTCTCAAATTTCTTAGCGGTACAGGGCATGATGCTCACGCATACGATATCTTTGGGATCCCAGCCCATTTTCTCTGCAAAATAAGTTTTGGTAACCGCACCGAACATCTGCTGCGGGCTCTTGCAAGAGGAGAGGTGGGGGAGCATATCGGGATAGTAATGTTCACAGAACTTGACCCAGCCGGGAGAGCAGGAGGTGATCAGTGGCAGCACACCCTGATTGGTTACGCGCTCGATCAACTCAGTGCCTTCCTCAAGGATGGTCAGGTCAGCAGAGAAGTTGGTATCAAATACGAAATCAAAGCCTAATCTGCGCAGAGCAGCAACCATTTTGCCTTCAACATTGGTGCCAATGGGCATACCGAATGCCTCGCCCAGGGCAGCACGGACGGCAGGTGCAGTGTTGACGATGACCTTCTTTTCGGGGTCAGCAATGGCTGCAAGCACTTCCTTGGTGAAGTCCTTTTCGGAGAGCGCACCGGTGGGACATACGGCGATACATTGGCCACAGCTTACGCAGGAAGTTGTGCCAAGGCCCTTTTCAAATGCAGAGCCGATATGGGTGCTGATACCACGATCGTTGGCACCAATCACGCCGATACCCTGTGTTTTTTCACAAACAGCAACGCAACGACGGCACAGTACGCACTTGTTATTATCGCGGTACATATGGGCAGCGGTCGTGTCAATGGGGTATTCAATGCGCTCACCGTCATAGCGGCTTGCGTCCTCAACGCCCAGATCCTTTGCCAGCTTTTGCAGCTCGCAGTTATTGCTGCGCACGCAGGAGAGGCATTTTCTGTCATGGTTGGAGAGGATCAGTTCCAGTGTCTTTTTGCGAGAATCGAGCACCTTGGGGCTGTTGGTACGAATCTCCATGCCCTCGGTGCAGGGATATACACAGGCTGCAACGCAGCGGAAGCCTCTGCCTTCGTTTGCCTCAACGATGCACATACGGCAAGCGCCGATCTCGTTGATATCTTTCATATAGCAGAGGGTGGGAATGGTCACATTAGCCTGATGTGCAGCCTCCAGAATGGTGCTGCCCTTGGCAACCTGAATTGCCTGACCGTTGATTGTTACATTCAGCATTTCACTCATGCCGAGAAGCCTCCTTACTTTTTGATGATTGCGCCGAACTTACAGGTATCGATACAAGCACCGCACTTGATGCACTTTGCAGGATCGATGGTGTGCGGCTGCTTCACGGTGCCGGAGATCGCATTTGCGGGGCACTTTCTTGCACAAGCGGTACAGCCCTTGCACTTATCTTCGAGAATGGTGTACTGCAACAAATCTTTACAAACACCTGCGGGGCAACGCTTTTCAACAACGTGAGCAATATACTCATCACGGAAGAAACGAAGCGTGGAAAGAACGGGGTTGGGGGCAGTCTGACCCAGACCGCACAGGGAATTTGCCTTTACATGGTTGCACAGTTCTTCCAGCTTGTCGATATCCTCCAGAGTGCCCTGACCCTTTGTGATCTTATCAAGGATCTCGTACATTCTCTTCGTACCGATACGGCAGGGTGCACATTTACCGCAGGATTCGTCCATGGTAAACTCCAGGAAGAATTTTGCGATATCGACCATGCAGTTATCCTCGTCCATAACGATCAAGCCGCCGGAACCGATCATGCAGCCGATCTTTGCGAGGCTATCGTAGTCAACGTTCACATCGTAATGCTGTGCGGGGATACAACCACCGGAAGGACCGCCTGCCTGTGCTGCCTTGAACTTCTTGCCGTTGGGGATACCGCCACCGATCTCCTCAATGATCTCGCGGAGTGTAGTACCCATCGGCACTTCCACCAGACCGGTGTTAGTGACCTTACCGCCCAGTGCGAACACCTTGGTACCCTTGGAGTTATCTTTACCCATTGCGGCGTACCACTCAGCACCATTGACGATGATCTGGGGAATATTTGCATAGGTTTCCACGTTGTTGAGGATAGTAGGTTTGTTGTACAGACCTTTCTCGGCAGGGAAAGGCGGACGGGGACGAGGCTCACCACGGTTGCCCTCAATAGAGGTCATCAATGCAGTTTCCTCACCGCAGACGAATGCACCTGCGCCAAGACGCAGATCCATATCAAAGCTAAAGTTGGAGCCGAAGATGTTCTTGCCCAGCAGACCGGCTTCGCGTGCTTGCTCAATCGCAAAACGCAGACGCTGCACAGCGATGGGATACTCCGCACGGACATAGACATAGCCCTGGCTTGCACCGATGGCGAAAGCAGCGATCGCCATTGCCTCGATCAGAACATGGGGGTCACCCTCCAGAATGGAACGATCCATAAATGCGCCGGGGTCGCCCTCGTCGGCGTTACAGCACACATACTTGATATCCGCATCGGGTACGAGATTTCTTGCAAGTTTCCACTTCATACCGGTGGGGAAGCCACCGCCGCCTCTGCCTCGCAGGCCACTGTCCAGAACGGTCTGGATGACCTCTTCGGGGGTCATAGAGGTAACTACCTTTGCCAGAGCCTCATAACCGCCTCTGCCGATGTATTCCTCGATGCACTCAGGGTTGATCACACCACAGTTACGCAATGCAACGCGGTGCTGCTTGGCATAGAAGTTTGTCTCGTCCAGTGCCTTGATGTGGTCGCCGTGCAGGGTTTCCTCATACAGGAATTCTTTCACGGGGTTGCCGTTTTTCAGATGCTCCTCCACGATTTTGGCGATTTCCTCGACCTTGACCATCGAATAGAAAGAGCCTTCGGGGTAAACGATCATGATTGGGCCTTTTGCACACAGACCGAAGCAGCCGGTCTTTACGATCTGCACTTTATCGGTGAGATCAAAAGCGGCAAGCTGCTTTTCCAGCTCGGTGATGATCTTCTGGGAGCCGGAAGAAGTACAACCGGTACCGCCACAAACCAGCACGTGTCTTTCATATCGGGAAGAGGCGCCGCCATGGGTTCTCAGAGCAACTTCCTTTTCGGCACGCTCTCTGATCGCCTTGAGTTCCTCATAAGTCTTCATTGTTTATCCTCCTAGATTGGATTGGTTTTACACAGCCTCAGCGAAAACTGCTCAGCCGGTGTACTTTGCCAGAATGGAATCAATGTCATCTGCGGTCAGTCTGCCGTAAACATCATCGTTGATGGTCAGCACGGGGGCAAGACCACAAGCACCGATGCAACGGCAATCATCCAGAGAGAACTTACCGTCGGGGGTAATTTCACCGACGCCGATGCCCAGACGCTCTGAGAGACGCTCCACCAGTGCGGCTGCGCCCTTAACATAG
>CAYMOJ010000042.1:0-11948 GCA_964392175.1 uncultured Ruminococcus sp. | reverse complement strand
ACCCACGACCTCCGCCGTGACAGGGCGGCGTTCTAACCAACTGAACTACCAGGCCTTGCTTTGCTTGCGCTGCAGGAGGTTGTCCTCAAGCAACGAAATTGATTATACACCAATTCCGGAAAAAAGTCAATAGTTTCTCTCGATTTTTTTCGATTTTGTGAAAACGGTATGTTTTTTTCTTCGTTCCTCGTTTCACTTTATGAAACCTGCCTAATTCAATCCATTTGTACCGTTTTTACGAAACATCCGCAACACTGCAAGTCGCAAGCTCTGATGGGCTTGTGACTTAAGCTGTGGATCCTCGCGCAACAACAGGTCGGCGGCATTTTGCGTTTCGGCGACCGTAGACATATCGCCCGTCAGCACCGTTTGCAGCATCGGCGGAATGCCATGCTGTGCATTGCCGAAGAAATCACCCGGGCCGCGCAGCTTCAGATCTTCCTCTGCAATTTCGAATCCACTTGTAGTACGGCTCATAATCTTCAAGCGTTCTCGACTCTCCTCATTGCGGCTGTCAGTCACCAGGATGCAATAGCTTTGCAGATCACTTCTGCCAACGCGTCCACGCAGCTGATGAAGCTGCGCCAAACCGAAACGATCCGCGTTTTCAATCAAGATAACGGTCGCATTGGGAATATCCACACCAACCTCCACTACCGTTGTACATACCAAAAGATCCAGTGTGTGCGCTTTCATTTCCGCCATGACTTTTTCCTTTTCAGCAGGCTTCATTCTGCCATGCAATACACCCACACGATAATCGGAAAAAGCCCCTTTTTTTATGGTTTCCGCGTAGCTTTCTGCTGCCTTAATGTTTTCCATTTGTTCTGAATCTTCAATCATCGCACACACCAGATACGCTTGCTCCCCTGCATCCAGTCGTTTTCGAATGAAGTTGTAGGCTCGCTCACGGTATCCTCCTGTAACGGCAAATGTCTGTATCGGCAGTCTGCCTTTAGGCATCTCACGAATCACAGTGACATCCAAATCGCCGTAAATGATCAGTGCAAGTGTGCGAGGAATGGGTGTTGCAGACATCACCAGCTTATGTGGCACGCCGCCTTTTTCAGCAAGTGCGGCGCGCTGCGCCACACCGAAGCGATGCTGTTCATCGGTAATCACCAGCCCGAGATTTGCAAACATGATATCCTTCTGAATGACAGCATGCGTACCCACGACAACCATCGTCTGCATATCAGCGATCTGCGCTTTGATTTCCTTTTTCTGCTTGGCGCGCATGGAACCCATCAGCAGCACAGGCTGTAGCCCGATGGGTGCTAAAAAGGCTGACAAAGTTTGGTAATGCTGCTGTGCGAGAATCTCTGTGGGTGCCATCAGCACCGATTGCATCCCATTTTTAGCGGCATAAGCACAAGCCGCCGCTGCAACAACCGTTTTGCCGCTGCCCACATCACCTTGCAGCAAACGATTCATAGGACGGTCGCTGCACAAGTCAGCAAAAATGGTTTGTATTGCTTCGGATTGTCCTGTGGTGACTGTAAAAGGGAGAGCAGCAAAAAAATCACGCAAATCCGTATTCGGATTCATTGGCGTGGTGCATCCCTCTCTGGCACGATGGCGCAGCATACGAATGCCCAACTGAAACAGCAATAATTCTTCAAAGGCAAGTCGCCGCTGTGCCTGCACCAGCTGCTCCTGTGATTGAGGCATATGCACACCATGCAACGCATCGTGCAAGGATACAAGGTGGTATTTTTGCATCAGGTCTTGCGTTATGGTTTCTACGGAAGCATCCAACAATGACAAGGCACGCTTCATGTTTGTACGAATCATCGTACTACTAAGCCCCTGCGTCTGTGGGTAGATCGGCTGCAACAGCATCGCCCCCTCCATATGCTGTATCGTGGGGGAGCGCATCTCCTTTTTCAGCAAACCACCGATGACTTTCCCATAGGCATAATACGTTTCATTTTCGTGCATTGCCTGATAAGTATATCGATTATTGTAAAATACAATGGTAAAGTCGTTCACGCCGTCTGTGGCAATGAGCTTATAAATCGCAAGCCCGCCATGGATATACTGGGGATGTATCTTTTTTACAATCGTACAGCATACGGCAACCGGAACATCCGGTTGCGCATCAGCGACATACACAGGCTTACTGTAATCCACATATGTTCTTGGAAAATGATACAGCAGATCAAAAGGTGTTTCAATTCCAAGCTTTGCGTATTTCTCTGCGCGATCTTTGCCCACGCCCGGCAAAGTACTCATTGGTGCAAAAAGCGGATTCATCTCTCTTTCCCACTTTCTATGGCGCAAATCACGCCGCCGCCGACTACCCTGTCACCATCGTACACCACTGCGGATTGTCCGCAGGTCATTGCACGCTGGGGTGTATCAAAAACAAGCGTAGCAGTACCATCCGCAGAAAAGCTTGCCGTAACAGGTGATTCTGTGCGACTATAGCGAACCTTTGCCGTTCCACGAATCGTTGTTGTTCCTGTCACAAGCAAATTGCAATGGCACAGGTGGCAAGTCGTGGCAAATAGTGCTTCCTCATTGCCCACAGTGACGGTATTGTTTTGCGCATCCTTACTGATTACATACACGGGTTTCCCGCAAGCAAGTCCAAGACCTTTCCGCTGCCCCACAGTATAAAGCCATTGCCCTTCATGATGTCCAAGCACTACACCATCCGTATTGAGAAATGCACCGCGACAGGGCTGCATTTGATGCTCTTTTTGCAGATAACTGCCATAATCCCCTTCTGGTACAAAACAAATATCCATGCTGTCACGCGGCACCGATGGCATCAGCTGCTGCTCTTCGGCAATATTACGGATTGTAGGCTTGTCATAATCGCCCAACGGCAGATACAATGCAGCAAGCTGCTCCATCGTGATGCGATACAGCATATAGCTCTGGTCTTTCTTCAAATCAGCAGCGCGTAGAAGTGTGCGATTTTGATCAGCATCTACGCCGATTTTTGCATAATGTCCCGTTGCAAAGCCATCATAGGAATGCTCCCTTGCATATGTCAACAGTGCCTGTAGCTTTACCATGGGGTTGCATATCACGCAGGGATTCGGTGTTTTCCCTTGGCGATAGGCATCAGCAAAATATTGTTCCACTTCACGGTGGAATGCCGTACGACAATCTACCACCGCAAATGATATCCCAAGCCGATTTGCTACTGCCTGCGCGCCATGGATATCAGGCGGCGCACCATCTGTCATATGCAAAGTCACACCATGTATGCGGTGTCCCGCTTGCTGCAACAAATACGCCGTCACTGCGGAATCCACACCGCCACTCATGCCCACAACAATATCCATGAACAATACAACTCCTGTTTTCATCGTAAAAAAGATGCATAATGCCTATATTATAGCATATTCTTTCTGATTTGTCATCCATTTTTCAAAAATCGGAAAACGCCCCTTGACTTTTTTTTCAAATTGTGATATGCTGTTACACAGCGTTGCACAGTGATGTTGCTGTGTAATGCGATGTTAGAGGGGAGTAGCCGGCAGTGTAAGCTCGCTGTATTCCGTATCGTCAATCACGGCTTGCGCAAGCACCCGTGCGGAATTGAAACGGCAAGACCTTTATCGTACAGAGCCACGCTTTTGATCTTGTACGGTAAGGGTCTTTCTTTATGTTCATCCTCCCCTGCTGACTGACAACCAGTATCCACAAAAAAACAATGTGAAAGGACTGTACAGTATGGAAGTTCTCTACGAAAATCTGCTCAATCTTGATTGGAAAATGATCGTGATGTGGGCAATCGGCGGCATTCTCATCTACCTTGCAATCAAGAAAGACATGGAGCCGACATTGCTGCTGCCCATGGGCTTTGGCGCAATTCTCGTGAATCTGCCCTTATCCGGTGCAGCGACCGCTGATGGCCCTCTGACTACCCTCTTTCAAGCCGGTATTGCCAATGAATTATTTCCCCTGATCCTATTCATCGGTATTGGTGCCATGATTGACTTTGGGCCATTGCTTTCTAATCCCATGCTGATGTTGTTTGGCGCAGCGGCGCAATTTGGTATCTTTTTTACGCTGTGTCTTGCCTCCGTTTTTTTTCCTGAGATAAAGGATGCTGCCTCTATCGCCATCATTGGTGCTGCGGATGGCCCAACCTCCATTGTGGTGGCGCAGAAATTGCATTCCAACTATGTCGGTGCGATCATGGTTGCTGCGTACTCATATATGGCACTGGTGCCCATCATCCAGCCGCCAATCATTCGTCTGCTTACCACAAAAAAAGAGCGTTTGATCCGCATGGAGTACACTCAAAAGCCAGTTTCCAAAACAACCCGTATCCTATTTCCCATCTGCATCACTGTCATTGCAGGCTTGGTTGCGCCGGAATCGGTCGCGTTGGTTGGTTTCCTCATGTTCGGTAATCTGATCCGCGAGTGCGGTGTGCTCAACAGTCTTTCCGAAACCGCACAAAAAGTGCTTTCTAATCTGGTAACGATCTTCCTCGGTTTGACCATTGCCACCAAAATGGAAGCCTCGCAGTTCCTACAGCTGGATACCTTGCTGATTATGGGGCTGGGGCTGGTTGCATTTATTTTTGATACCGCCGGTGGCGTCTTGTTTGCAAAAATCGTCAACCTGTTCTTGAAAAAGAAAATCAACCCCATGATCGGTGCAGCGGGCATCTCCGCATTCCCTATGTCGGGACGCGTGGTGCATAAAATGGCACTGAAAGAAGACCCGACAAACTTCCTGCTGATGCAGGCAACAGGTGTCAATGTTTCCGGTCAGATCGCTTCGGTGATCGCCGGTGGTCTGATACTCAATTTCTTTTTGGCTTAATTGTGAAAAGGAGCGATCATTATGCCTTACGCTATGTATTTTGAACCATCTCAGTTTCTAAAGAATCTGCCCTATATGGGTATGGGAATGCTCGGCATTTTCATTGTGATCGGTGTGATCGCAGGGCTTACCATGCTGCTCAATGCCATCACTGCTGAGCGAAAAAATGACGATGAAAGCAACTGATATGCAGCACAACGATATCCGCACCGATATAAAAACCGACAAGGAAGCACCTGCATCGGTTGCTGAATTTTCATCATCCGATATCCAAGAAGCAGATCTGCTGCCGTTGCCCTCGCCTCATCGCCATAAAAAGCTCTTGAGCATCATCTTGGTAACCATCCTCTGCTTGCTGCTTTTGGTGATGGGATACTCTGTGGCGGCAAAGCATTTTACACTGTATGCGCGCACTATGCAGCAGCTTCGGTTTGATTACCGGCTGGGCGAAATCACTGATGCGCCACTGGACGATACGACCTCTACAATGGCAGACAATATCAAAACACAACTGGATGCCGCAAGCAAGGGCGTTCGGATTCAAGCAGCAGCAATGCTATTCAATGAAAACGGCACCTATACACCTACACTCACCCTCTACGATTACTATCATGGATTGGATGCGGCTGCCACAGATACGGTTACGATGCAGACCTGCGTGGAATACTGGTTTTCCACTGAAACAACGGATCTCATGCAAACAGCGGATGAAGCCTGCATGGTGAAATCGGACGGAGAATGGATTGCAACCGATGAACTACACATACCGGATCTGTACGATTACTGCTTCGCAGCCTCGGAGAACAGCGACATTGCACATTATGCATCATATTATTCGGAAGTCGGCAATGTGCGATATCTCTGCGAAATATGGCTGATGGAAGAAAAAAGCAGTGAAGGCACGGTCTATAATACGATTTACCGCTATTACAATAGCGGTAAGCTGTGTGCCGTACGGCTGCTTCCCTCTTACTCTACCAATATGCTGGTGTTTGATATCACAGACTATTGCATGGAATAACGTAAGCCACACTCTTACACGAAAAGAGTGTGGCTTCTTTTGTATCTTAACATACAAGTCCAAGTCTGCTTGCTCGCAAGCTGCAAATTATGCGGGGTACACCTCGTCCCATGTAACGGTACCTCCGCCGATAGAAAGCGCATAAAACTTCAGAATGCCGGTCGCATCAAAGGAATTGAGGATGCCGTTTTGATCGACATCTGCGGCGTGCTTCGCAATCGGCTGTAGAACATCGCCGCTTCCAAGCAACACTTCGCTGTTATACTGACACAGTGCCAGAATTGCATCAGAGGAATCTACTTTACCGCTGTTGTTCACATCGCCACGGAAATACCAGGCAACTGTCATGGCAAAAGATTCCATCACCGCGCGGTCATCCGAAGGAAAAACCGTGGCAACAGACGCACTGACATTATCCAGCACCACCGCCATGGCAAAGCTGTCACCTTCTGTGATGCCAAGCGCATTGAGTACAGTCGCGCCGATCAGCGCATGCCCCAACTGTGTAGGATGGATATCCTTCTCTTCTACGCGGATATAAATCCAGCCTGCGCCCTCAAAGGCAGCCGAAACATCCGCAACAGCTGTATGCTCCAGCGCAAGAATCGCTTCGTTGATCATATTGGTGGAATTGCGCACATAATTATGCAGCAAATTATAGGAAGAACCATATCCTGCGCTCTCTATGACCGATTCATCATATTCCACGGGATTATAAATGGTCTGCATCACGAGCTTTACATCCGGATTCAGCGCAAGGATATCCGCTTCGATCTGCGCAATATTGGTTTTGGCTGCTTCAATATATGGACGAACATACCCGGAAAGCTTGGAAACATGAGATACAAGCGAGCCTTCCGCATCCAGACGTGCAAACAGCTCCTGATAGCTCTCACCCTCCTGCTGAATCGATTCAACATACTTCACCAACGGGGCGAGCATATCATTTGCACCAATGCTAATAGAAATCACATCTGCCTCTTGGATGGCAGTCTGTGTATCCTCCTGCTCCATCAGTGCCATCATATCCGTGGTTTTATGCCCCGATACTGCAAGATTGGTCAGTGTATAGCCCTCACACTCCACAAGATAATCATAATAGGCATACTGTCCCTTCTCAACAGCATACCCTGCCGAAATACTATCGCCCATCACCAAAAGCTTTTCGCTCTCTGTAGCATACACTGGCATTGACAGTGGCAGTGTGGCAGCCGCTGCAAGCGCAAGCGTTACGGATATCAGCCTCGCATTGATTCTTTTCATAAAACGACTCCTTCCATCTCTTCGGTTTTGTTTCTGTTTACACTTCGAGGATGACGATCCCCGAATCTTTTTTTATTTTATCAGAAAATCACCTGCTTGTCAACCACAAATGCCAAATTGCAGATATTTGGAATGTAGTGCAGGATATGACAAATTACGCGCTGACATGGTGATATACTGAATACGGTGATGAACATGGTCATTTATCTTGATGTATTACTGCTTTCCAACTGGTGGGTGGATTTTTTTCTGCTAAAAACCGTTTCGCATATCACCCATACACCTTATAAACAGTGGCGATTACTGATTGCGGCTGCATTGGGCGCAAGCAGTGCATTGTTGATTTTCCTGCCGACAATGTCTGCCTTTTTATCTTGGCTCATACGCATTGCCACTGCTGTACTGATGTGTACGGCTGCCTTCTTTCCATGTCCCCCAAAGCGATTGCTCCAAGCATGTATTTCTCTCTTTGCTGCCGCCGCAATTTTCTGTGGCGTGATTTATACCATTGGCAGCCGGCTGACACCGAAAAGCATCCTTGCTGCAAACGGTATCCTTTACGCAGATGTTTCCCTGGGCGTATTGCTCATTGCAACCGTCATCGGTGCATGTATTACAACATACACTGCCGGAAAGCGGCAAAGCGCAGATATCACCCGATACACATTGCAGATCACATTGCATCATCGCAGCTACCGCATAGAAGCACTTTGCGACAGCGGAAATCGGCTGCACGACCCTTTCAGCGGTTTGCCGGTGATCGTATGCAATGCCAAAGCGATGCAGAAAAACGGCATTGTACAAACAGCCGAACAGCTTGCCAGAGAACAAAAGGGCTTTCGTATGCTACAGGTTGATACAGTGACCGGCAAGCAATTGCTTCCTGCCTGTATTCCCGATTCCATCATTATATTTGATCGAAACAAGCCATATTCGGTAAAAGCGGTCATTGCTGTATCGGATGAAGCCATACCGGCTGTTTTCTCACCGATATTGCTACCATAAAATCTACATATACAAACAGAGAGGAAGAGCGAAATGCATTGGATCGAATACTGTTTCCGTCGATTAAAGGCATTTGGAAACGATGAACCTACCCATCAGGTGTTTTACATCAACGGCCCCGACGCGTTGCCACCACCCTTAACCAAGGATGAGGAATCGCAAGCCTTTACCGATCTTTTACAGGGCAAACCACAGGCAAGGGATACTCTGATTTTGCATAATCTACGCCTTGTAGTATATATCGCGCGGAAATTTGAATCCACAGGCATCTACATAGAAGATCTGATTTCGATTGGAACAATCGGTCTCATCAAGGCAGTAGAGACCTTTCACCCAGAGAAGAACATCAAGCTTGCAACCTACGCTTCACGATGCATTGAGAACGAAATTCTGATGCATCTGCGCAAAACTGCACAATACCGCAATGAAATCTCTATCGATGAACCACTGAATGTGGACTGGGACGGCAATGAATTGCTACTCTCAGATCTGCTGGGCACGGATGAGGATATCGTCAACCGTGACATTGAAAACGAAGCAGAACGCAATATGCTATACGAAGCAGTAAGACGCCTTTCGCCAAGAGAACGTCAGATCATGGAAATGCGCTTTGGACTGATCGATGGACAGGAAAAAACACAGAAAGAGGTTGCCGATGCCATTGGAATCTCGCAATCGTATATCTCGCGACTGGAGAAAAAAATCATCAAACGACTGCGTACACAGCTACAGGAATTGCTGCCATCATAGCCACATAGCCAAAAATTGACTTTCCGTGAAAATTGTGTTATAATATGGCAACAGAAAGGAGTTTTTCACTATGGAAAACCGTATTGCCATTCTCGCAGTGATCGTGGAAAATCCCGAAGCAATCGAACAGCTCAACCACCTGCTGCATGAACATCGTGATGATATCATCGGGCGCATGGGATTGCCCTATCGTCAGCGTGGCATCAATCTCATCAGTGTTGCCATGGATGCACCACAGGAGAAAATCAGCACACTTTCCGGTAAGATCGGGCGGCTGAGAGGTGTTACTGTAAAAACTGCCTACGCATCTCATCAGGCATAACGTAAATTTAACGCAATTTTCGCTTGACATTCTGCGCTTTTTCCAGTATAATGATACGTAGGAATCTTTCGATTTCCATGAGTAAAAGTATATAGGAGGTCTATACCATGTCTCTGACAAAGAATCCCAATGTCAACAAGTGGGTTGAGGAGATGATCGCTCTCACAAAGCCTGATAAGGTCGTTTGGATCGATGGCACCAAAGAACAGCTCGATCAACTGACTGCTGAGGTGACTGCACTCCCCGATGGTCATCCCGACAAGCTCTATCGTCTGAACGAAGAAAAATATCCCGGCTGTCTGTATCACCGTACTCGTCCGAACGATGTGGCACGTGTGGAGGACAGAACCTTCATCTGCTCCCGTCGCAAGGAGGACGCCGGCCCTACCAACAACTGGTGTGACCCGCAGGAGATGTATGCAAAACTGACACCCCTCTATGATGGCGTCATGAAGGGCAGAACGATGTATGTGATTCCTTACAGCATGGGTCCTATCGGTTCTCCTCTGGCAAAGGTCGGTGTTGAACTGACTGACTCTATCTACGTTGTGCTGAACATGAACATCATGACCCGTATGGGAGCGCAGGCATTCGAGAATCTCGGCGATACTTCCGATGATTTCGTTCGTGGTCTGCATTCCAAGGCAAATGTCGATAAAGAAAACCGCTACATTGTTCATTTCCCTGAGGATAACACGATCTGGAGCATCAACTCTGCTTACGGTGGAAATGTGCTGCTTGGCAAAAAATGCTTTGCACTGCGCATCGCCTCTTACCAAGGTAAAAACGAGGGCTGGATGGCTGAGCATATGCTCATCCTCGGTCTGAAAAAGCCCGGACAGGAGACCAAGTATGTCTGCGCTGCATTCCCCTCTGCTTGCGGTAAAACCAACCTGGCAATGCTGATTCCTCCGGAAGGCTACCGCGCAAAGGGCTATGAGGTATTCTGCGTCGGTGATGATATCGCATGGCTGAAGCAAGGCCCGGATGGCAGATTATATGCAATCAACCCTGAAAACGGCTTCTTCGGCGTTGCACCCGGCACCAATGCAAAGTCCAACTTCAATGCTCTGGCATCTACCAAGAAGAATACCATCTTCACCAATGTTGCCATGAACGCTGCGGATAATACCGTTTGGTGGGAAGGTCTGGACAAGAATCCTCCTGTGGATGCAATTGAATGGAAGGGCGAGCACGTAAACGGCGTGGAGTACACTTCCGTGATCGGCGCAGATGGCAAACCTCAGAAGTTGGCACATCCCAATAGCCGCTTTACTGCACCTGCTGAGAACTGCCCCTGCATCAGCCCTGAGTTCAACAACCCCAACGGTGTGCCGATCTCCGCAATCGTATTCGGCGGCCGTCGCGCAAAGACTGCCCCGCTGGTTTACCAATCCTTTGATTGGGAGCATGGTACTTTCATCGGTTCCATCATGGCTTCCGAGACCACCGCTGCCGCTGCCGGTGCAGTTGGCGTTGTGCGCCGTGACCCCATGGCAATGCTGCCGTTCTGCGGTTACCACATGGGCGATTACTGGGCACATTGGCTGGAGATGGGCAAGAAGCTTGGTGATAAGGCTCCTAAGATCTTCAATGTCAACTGGTTCCGTACCGATGACGAGGGTCACTTCATCTGGCCCGGCTTTGGCGACAATATGCGCGTCCTTGATTGGATCATTGACCGTTGCGACGGCAGCGCTGATGCAGTTGAAACTCCCATTGGTTATGAGCCGAAGCCTGAAGACATCAATGTTGAGGGTCTGAACGATATCAACACGGATACTGTCCGTGAACTGCTTGATGTGGATGTTGACCTGTGGAAGCAGGAAGTTGCAGGCATCCGCGAGTTCTATAGCAAGTTTGGTGACAGACTGCCGGCAGAGCTTGCAAAGCAGCTGGATAATCTGGAAGCACGCTTGGGCTAAAACTTACTCTGACATTCGAATATCCACGGCAGATGTTTCTTCTGCCGTGGATTTTTCATGCCACTGCGTCATGGAATCCGATACCCAATCTGCAATGGCACGGAATAATTCTACGCATTTCAGTCGCACTTCGTAAGATTCCGTATCTGTCACCAGCGCACAAGCATCATCGTCCAGTAGGTCATCCATTATTTCAGATGGCATGGAATCGGTGACAGTACCGGCAGTCTGCACGCAAATAGAAGGATACATCACGCACCACCAGTTTTGCCCCGTTCCCTCCCCAATCACAAGACGCAAAGCATCATACTCCCCTGCCGGCAATGTAATATCGCCATACTGTCGCCGTGGAAATTCCATTGTACAGATGCTGGCTGTAACGGAATCATCACAGCCATGGTCACGCAGTGCTTGCTCAGCGATTTGCTCAATCGTGGATAGATTTTCCGCAAGCGTTTCTTCCATCTCCGCACGGGTACTGCATACTTGATTCCAGACGGCGCTTTGGGCAAGCAGAGCATCGCGCACAAGCATTTTATTGTTCTGATCTGTGGAAGAATCTGACGCAGCAAGGATATGCAATCGCAGTACGCTGTTTTCCACATCACGCAGTGCCTGCGCTGTATCCGCTACACGCACGGCAAATATGCCCAATAAGAATATCATAATCACGCTGATCAATCGTTTCATAGGTTACCTCCGTCCAATGTGATACAGACAGTATCGGCGGAAATGAAAAGTTTATACAGCAATAATTACCATTTTTGGGGCTATCTGCATATGGGATATCGACAGCTTGATATTTTTTTCACACGTGTAGTGCTACAATAGAAGTGAGACCTTAGGGTATAGAAAAAGTGATTGAGAT
>CAYMOJ010000041.1:0-11962 GCA_964392175.1 uncultured Ruminococcus sp. | reverse complement strand
ACAGCCACCTGTTTCACGAACGCACCGGCAATCAAAACACAACAGTATGCAATTACGCGTGAGGTGGTTGCTGTGCAGCCGCCTTACGCCTGTATATGCTATTTTGCACAGGACAGTATCTTACTGCTCTGCGCAAAGTAACATAATTGGTGGAGCATACGGGATTCGAACCCGTGACCCCCACACTGCCAGTGTGGTGCGCTCCCAGCTGCGCTAATGCCCCAAAAAATGGCGGAGATGGTGGGATTCGAACCCACGGAGCGTGTTACCGCTCAAACGATTTCGAGTCGTTCTCGTTATGACCACTTCGATACATCTCCGTAACGAGGGCAGACTGCGACAACTCAGCCGTCGTTCTCCCTGACAGAAATAGTATATCATAACTCGCAGAAAAAATCAAGAGGTTTTTGAAATTTTTTCTTGAAAAAATGAGCCACTCTACTTGTAATTTTCTGTGAAGTGTGCTATACTAAAAATGGCGTAATTATGAACGCCGATGAAGAAGGAGGGTTTTATGCAAACAAGTATCAAACGCGGAGGGCGTATCACAGCCCTTTCTCTGGCGGGAATGCTCACACTTAGTGCAATGCCCATGCAGACATCTGCACTGGTGACCGACCCGGCAGGAGATTACGACAACTTTGCGAAGGCATTGCAGTATTCACTGCATTTTTATGATGCCAATATGTGTGGACCTGAAGTAGAAGAAAACAGCCGCTTTGCATGGCGCGCCAACTGCCATACATATGATGCAGCCGTACCATTGATTGCTATGGATATGAGCGCGGATCTCAAAGACCGTGTGGGTACCAATCTTTCGGCAGATTTTATTGAGAAATATTATGATATCTTGAATACCGGTACGGAGGATGGAACAGTCGATGTATCCGGTGGGTATCATGATGCAGGTGACCATGTAAAGTTTGGTCTGCCTGAAGCATATGCTGGCTCAACGGTTTCGTGGGGATATTATGAGTTTCGCGATGCCTATGTGGAATGCGAACAGCAAGAACACGTGGAAACCATTATCCGCTATTTCTGTGATTATTTCATGCGTTGTACCTTCCGTGATGCAAATGGCGATGTGGTTGCATTCTGCTATCAGGTAGGCGATGGTGATTTGGATCACTCCTATTGGAATCTGCCCCAAAACGATACGATGGCGCGTACGGCATGGTTTGCGACAGCTGAGAATCCTACCACTTGCAATGTAACGAATACCGCGGCTTGCCTTGCAATCAACTATTTGAATTTCAAAGATACCGATTCTGCTTACGCAGAGAAATGTCTTGATTATGCAAAGGCTTTGTTTGAATTTGCCAATACCAACGATAAGGCGATTGCAGATATTGAGCAAGGTCCCAAGGCGTATTACGGTTCTTCGAAGTGGGAGGATGACTATTGCTTCGCTGCCTGCTGGCTGTATATCGTAACAGGGGATAAGCAGTACCTGAATGATGCGCTGCCGTTGGTGGATTTCTATGCACCGCCTACTTATGTCTATTGTTGGAACGATATGTGGAACGGTGTTATTTTGTTGATGGGCGTCATCTCCGAGAATTATCAGTCCGATAAGACTTATTCTGCGGCTGAGAATCCCAATGGGTTGTGCGATCTTGCTATGGATTATATCACAGCCACCGGCAAAAGTATGTATGAGGATATTGATTTCTGGGAATGTGCTGCAAAGGCTGTCAATACCTACATGACAGGCGGTGTTGGTACAATTACACCACAGGGCTATTTCTGGCTGAATACATGGGGCTCTGCCCGTTACAATACCGCAGCACAGTTCTGTGCGCTTGTGTATGATAAGTACAATAACGGCAAAGATAAGTACAATACTGCAAATGATGACTACGCACTCTCCGCTTGGGCAAAAGGGCAAATGGAATACTTGCTTGGCAACAACGAGACTACATATCTGGAGGGTGAGGGTGGCTCCGGTCCTCGAAGCTATCTGGTCGGTTACGATGAGAATTCCGCAAAGTATCCTCATCACAGAGCCTCTTCAGGCTTGACAAAATGTGAAGACCCCGATCCGCAAATGTATGTGCTGTTTGGCGCATTGTGTGGCGGCCCTGATGCCGATGATGCACACAATGATGTGACCTCTGATTGGATTTATAATGAGGTCACCATTGACTACAATGCAGCTTGTCCCGGCGCAGCAGCTGGTCTGTATCTGCTGTATAAGGACGAATACGAGCAGGCGATCACACCCGATTTTCCGCCTGTAGATGACGGTGGCAGAGGGAGTGACAGCGGCGGAGAAGGCGGAGTCAGTGGCACATGGGTTGAGGCTTGCGGCATCGACGATATCAATAGCAACGGTGCAGGCGTGACCAAGGTTTCATTGATGGTAAAGTCCACTGCTGCAAAATCACCGGAAAATCTAACTGTGCGTTATTATTTTGATACCTCTGAATTGACATCGCTCAGTATTGTTGAGGCAAAGATCCTCTATGATCAGGTTTCGGCAGAGGCGGCACCGGCAGCCTCCGGTATCACGCAGCCGATTGTATGGGATCGTGACAACCAGTATGCCTATGTTGAATTGAGCTGGGATGATTACAACTTTGTAAACTGCGGCAAAAAGGTGCAATTCAGCATTGGATTCTATTATAGTCCTAATGATACATGGGATCCCACCAATGATCCCAGCTATCAGGGGCTGACCATTTTTGAAGATGACGGTGCATTCTTTGCTGCCGGTAATGAGGTCAGAACCGACAATATTTGTGTGTACGATAACGGCGTGCTGATTGGTGGCATCGAGCCGGACGGTACGACAGTGTCCGATTCTTCTGCGGAAGATCCCATTGTTGGTGATGTGACATACGGCGATGTTAATTGCGATGGAGAGGTCACGGTTAGTGATGTGATTCTCTGCAATCGCTATCTTTCCGAGGATGTAACGGCGGTTGTGTCCGCACAGGGCATGATAAATGGTGATTGCAACGATTCCGGTGATATGGATGCCGGCGATGCGATATTGATCCTTAAGCTGATTGCAGGTTTGATTTCTGTCGATGAGCTGGGCGGGTAATGCTGCTTTACAGGGACTGTCTGAAACTGTACAGGCAGTCCCTTTGTTCTGTCAAACGGTGGGATGGTATCGAACAGCAAAGGCTACTTATCTGCTGGCGCATTGCTTGAAGATGATATTGGTGCAGCAATGGTGCGGCAAGCTTGTGCATCGTTGGCTGCAATTTGGGAACATTGCCCCCTGAAAGGAGTCTGATTATGGCGTTAGATGGTGCATTTCTCTTCTGCGTGCGTGATGAGCTTTCACAGCTCATCGGCAGTCGCATCGAAAAGGTTCACCAGCCTTCTCGTGATATGCTTGTGCTGTGTTTTCGCGGAAAAATGGGCGCAGTCAAGGTGCTTTGCTCTGTTGCAGCCGATGCCGCACGTATGCATATCACAACACAAAATATAGAAAATCCGCCGCAGCCCCCCATGTTCTGTATGCTCATGCGCAAGCATCTGAGTGGCGGAAAGCTGGAAGCGGTTCGGCAGGATGGTCTTGAGCGAATTCTCATGCTGGATTTTCGCTGTACTAATGAATTGGGCGATTCGGTTTTGCTAACGCTTGTATGCGAGATGATGGGGCGTTGTTCCAATCTGATATTGTTGAATGAAACGGGGCGCATCATTGATAGTATCCGTCGCGTGGATGAGGATGTTTCTCGTGTGCGATTGGTTTTGCCCGGTATGGAGTACAGTGCGCCTCCACGTGATGTGCGCTTGTGCTTTTTGACGGATGATGATCCAATGATTTGTAACACATTGCGTTCTGCACCGGAGCAGCCTCTTTCCAAGGCAATCATCCGCTATTTTGAGGGCGTTTCTCCTATTATTGCGCGTGAATGGGAGTACTTTGCGGGGCGCGGTACGCCATTACAGTTGCCGTTATCGGAAGATGCATTGGAGCGACTGCTGTTTGTGCTCCACCAAAGCCGAGATATGCTCTTTTGCAAGCAGTGCCGATTTACCACAGTGCGAACCAAGGATGGACTGTTAAAGGATTTTGCGTTCCGGCATATCGAGCAATATGGAAGCTTGATGATCACCGCAGAATATCCTACCGCTTCGGCTGCACTGGACGCGTTTTTCTCTCAGCGCGACCACGTTGCGAGAATGCGCCAGCGTGCCAATGATCTCTTTCGTTTTTTGGTCAATGCCACCGAGCGTATTCGCAAACGGCTGGCAGTGCAGCGAGAAGAATTGCTTGCCTGTGATACCATGGAAACAGATCGTCGCCGCGGGGATTTACTTTCTGCCAATCTTTATCGGTTGCAGCGTGGCGATGCAGTTGCCGTTGTGGAAGATTTCTACGAGGAAGATGCTCCTACAGTGCGTATCCCGTTGGATGTGCGGATGACACCTGCGCAGAATGCGCAGCACTATTACAAAAAGTATCAAAAGGCTTGTACGGCAAAAAAAATGCTTACCACGCGTATTGCGGCGGGCGAGCAGGAGCTTGCATATATTGATAGCGTGTTTGATGCTTTGACGCGCGCAGACTGTGAATCCGATTTGGCACAGATTCGTCTGGAATTGACGGAGCAGGGGTATTTGAAAGAGAGCCGCAAGGCTTCAAAGCCACCCAAAGCGTTGCCACCATTGCAATTTCTGTCTTCTGATGGCTATGAAATTTTGGTGGGACGTAATAATTGTCAAAATGATCAGTTGACATTGCGCATTGCAGAGAAAACCGATTATTGGTTTCATACCCAAAGCGTCCATGGTGCGCATGTGATCGTTCTTGCAAATGGCGAAACACCTCCCGATCGTACCCTTGAAGAGGCGGCCATGCTTGCAGCGTATCATAGCAGAGGCAAGGATTCTGCACAAGTTGCTGTCGATTATTGCCTTGCAAAGTTCGTCAAAAAGCCGGCGGGCAGTCGTCCCGGTATGGTGATTTATACCAACAATCGAACGGCATTTGTGACCCCCGATGCTGCTATTTGCGAATCTCTACACAACAGCACAGACTAATCACGCCCTCTTCGGATTGCTTATGCTGATATGATGTTAGGAAAATGCTTTTGAATCAAAGGCATTTTCCGCTTTTCTCTCTGAACCAGCTATATATGAAAATCCCCTGTGAAGCACACGCAGGTATGCTTTACAGGGGATTTTTTTGTAATACAAAGTGGGGGAAGGTTGACCTTACGCTGTTTCGATGGTGTTTGCCTTGTGAAGGTTGAGCAGATCAATGGCCCACTCACGCATTTTGTACTTGAGGATCTTACCTGCAACATTCATGGGGAATTCTTCCACATAAACCACATAGCGAGGTGTTTTGCACTTATCCATATGGGTACGGACAAACTCTTTTAGCTCAGCCTCGGTGGTCTTACAGCCGGGTTGTGGAATGACGCAAGCCATAATTTCCTCACCATACTGCTCATCCGGCACACCGATGACTTGCACATCCTTGACATCGGGGTGCGTGTAGAGAAAGTCTTCGATTTCCTTGGGGTAGATGTTTTCGCCACCGCGGATGATCATATCCTTGATTCTGCCTGTAATCTTGAAGTTGCCATCGGGGAGGCGTCGTGCAAGGTCACCGGAATGCAGCCAGCCGTCCTTATCGATAGCAGCAGCAGTGGCTTCGGGCATTTTGTAGTAGCCCTTCATGATGTTGTAACCTCTTGCGCAGAATTCACCATCCACATTATCGGGCAGCTCCTCGCCGGTTTCGGGGTCAACGATCTTGCATTCAACGCCGTAGATAGGCCCACCAACTGTATTGACGCGGGTTTCGATGGAATCGGTGGTCTTGCTCATGGTAGTAGCAGGAGATGCCTCTGTTTGACCGTAGGTAATGCAGATCTCAGGCATATGCATCTTTTCGATTACTTCTTCCATGGTCTTGATGGGGCAGGGGGAGCCTGCCATGATGCCTGTGCGCATATGTGAAAAATCGGTTTTGGCAAAGTCCTCGTGTCCAAGCATCGCAATGAACATGGTTGGCACGCCGTGGAAGCAGGTGATTTTTTCACTGTTGATGCAAGCAAGTCCCTTCTTGGGCGAGAATGTACTGATGGGCGACATGGTCGTGCCATGGGTGATAGAAGCTGTCATTGCAAGCACCATGCCAAAGCAGTGGAACATCGGTACTTGGATCATCACGCGGTCGGCGGTGGAAAGATCCATGCAGTCACCGATGGCTTTACCATTGTTGACGACATTGTAGTGCGTCAGCATAACGCCCTTGGGGAAGCCTGTTGTACCGGAGGTATACTGCATATTTGCCACATCGTCTTTATGAATGGTACGGCGGCGCTTTTCAACTTCTGTCAGCGGGATATTTTTGGAAAGCGCGATTGCCTCATCCCATGTATAGCAGCCGGGCTGACGGCTTTCGACGGTCACGATATTTTTGAGATACGGGAACTTTTGTGATTTCAACTCGCCGGGTTTGCAAGTCAGCAATTCGGGGCAAAGTGTTTGCATGATCTCGTTGTAGTCTGTGCCTTTAAAGCCATCTACCATGACCAATGTATGGGTATCAGACTGTTTGAGGAGATACTCGGTTTCGTGGATCTTGTTGCCCGTATTGACTGTGACAAGTACCGCGCCGATTTTTGTAGTTGCCCAGAAGGTGATATACCATGCCGGCAAATTGGTTGCCCAGATCGCGACGTGGTCACCCTTGCCAACGCCCATTGCGATGAGCGAGCGTGCGAAGGTATCCACATCGTCGCGGAACTGCGGATAGGTTCTGGTGTAATCCAATTCGGTGTAGCGGAAGGCATATTGATTGGGAAATTCCTCGCAGATGCGGTCAAGCACATCGGGGAAAGTATAGGAGATCAAGCGCTCCTTTGGCCATATGTACTGTCCTGTGCCTGCGTGATTGGTTTGCAGGGGATGCTTGTGAACATGACGGTAGGGTGCCATATATTCGGCGAAGCGGGGAAATACAATTGCCGCGTCGGAAAGCGCAGGCATCCAACGCTTGACCCACTCCAGAGAAACATAGCCCGTATAGTGAATATTGTTCAGTGCCTCCATCATTGCGTCCAGAGGCATATCGCCTTCACCGGTCAGGCGGTAAATGGTTTTGCCATTTTCGGTGGCACTGTCCTTTGCGTGTACGAATTTAATGTATTCGCCAAGGTTGGCAACGGTGGTTTCGGGGGATTCGTTGCCATAACGGTAGGGGTGATGGATATCCCACAGTGCAGCAACACGGCGATTGTGAACCTTTTCGAGCAAAGCCCGCAGTCTTGCCGTATCAGAGTACACACCATTGGTCTCCACCAGTAATGTTACATTATATTTTTCTGCTTCGGGGCAAAGTGCGATGAGCGCGTTGGCAACAGCGTCGTCATCAATCTCGCAGGTCGGTGCAGGATTCAGATCACCCAACACGCGGATATAAGGCGCACCCAATGCCTGGGCAAGCTTCATGCAGGCAAGCAATTCTTCGGAATTTTGCTGTGCATCGCAGGTGTTGGCAATGCAGCAATTGGAGCTGATACAGGGGATCTCAAGGTGTAGCTGTGCAAGCTTATCTATGGTTTTGGCAAGCTGTGCACCGGTAAAGGGCTTGCTACGGAAGGGATCGACAGGCATCCCCAACGAGCGCAGTTCAATGCCGTCAAAGTTGAGGTCTTTTGCCATGGAATAAACATCCGACCAGTCAAAATCGGGGCAACCGAGCGTAGAAAAACAAATCTTCATAAGGCATTCCTTTCTTTATATGTGTTGCTTATTGATTGGTAGATTCATCGGACTTCCGAATCTCTGCGCGCTTGATTTTGCCGCCAAGCGTCTTAGGCAGTTCAGCAACATACTCAATGATACGAGGATATTTATAGGGCGCGGTGGCTTTTTTTACGTGGTTTTGCAATTCCTTGGTCAATTCAGGAGAGGGTGTATAGCCTTCAGCCAGCACCACCGTTGCCTTAACGACCTGACCTCTGATGGGATCGGGGGCACCTGTAATGGCGGATTCCACAACAGCAGGGTGGGTGAGCAGTGCACTTTCCACCTCAAACGGGCCGATACGATAGCCCGAGCATTTGATCACGTCGTCATTTCTGCCGACAAACCAGTAGTAGCCGTTGGAATCTCTCCATGCCACATCACCGGTGTCATAATTTTCTCCGCCCAGTACGGCATCTGTCAGCTCTGGATTTTTGTAGTAGCTGGTGAACAGACCCACCGGTCGTTCCTGATCAATACCGCAGATCATGATAGAACCTTCTTCGCCATCTTCAGCCCTTGTGCCGTCGGCACGCAGCAGCTGGATGTGATACAGCGGGGATGGCTTTCCGGTGGAACCGGGCTTCGGGTCGATCCACGGGAAGTTTGCCAGCAGCACAGTGCCCTCGGATTGTCCAAAGCCTTCGCGCATTTTAATGCCGGTCAATTCATAAATGCGGTTAAACACTTCAGGGTTCAGTGGTTCGCCTGCATTGCAGAAATTGGCGATAGAGGAGAGGTCATACTTTGTCATATCCTCTTGTAGCATAAAGCGATACATGGTAGGGGGGGCGCAGAAGGTAGTGATGCGATACTTGCTGATGACTTCCAGAATATCCTTGGCATCAAATCTGCCAATGAAATCGTAGCAGAAGACGGTTGCGCCACAGATCCACTGACCGTAGATCTTGCCCCAGCCGAATTTTGCCCAGCCGGAATCGGAAATAGACATATGCAGTTTGTTTTCCTGTACCTGATGCCAGTATTTTGCGGTTACGATGTGTCCCAATGGGTGGGCATGGTTGTGGCACACCATTTTGGGCATACCGGTAGAGCCTGATGTAAAGTAGATGAGTGCGGTTTCATCCCAGCGGGTTGCTGCATCGCCGGTGGGGCGGGCAAAGGTATCGGGGTGCTTGGCGATTTCATCGGTGAAGAAATCCCAGCCCTCGTGAGGCTCTGCCACAGCGATCACCTTACGCAATGTATGGATTTCGGGCGCAGCGGCAGCAACTTGTGTGCGAACATATTCGTCATCGCAGCAGAAAATTGCAGAAATGCCGGCCATATTGCCACGGTAAACGATATCTTTTTTGGTGAACAGCAGGTTGCCGGGAATCAGAACGATGCCCATTTTATGCAGTGCGGTGGCGATTACCCAGTATTCCCAACGGCGGCGTAGAATCAGCAGTACCACATCGCCCTTTTTCAGACCAATGCTTTGAAAATAGTTGCAGGCACGGTTGGAAAGTTTCGAGATATCAGTAAAGGTAAAGGATTTCTCTTCTTTGTCATGACTCAGCCACAGCAGTGCTTTTTTTTCAGGCTCCTGCTCTGCCCACGCGTCTACAATATCGAAGCCGAAGTTGAAATTTTCGGGCACATTCACGCGATAGTTTTCTTTGAAATCTTCATAAGAATCAAACTCGATTCTTGGAAGAAAACGATCTAACAGCATTTTGGTTCACTCCTTCGTCTTTATTATTCAGCAATCATTGTCAGGAAGGTTGCGTCAGTATCACCGATACAACGCTGACCGTGCGGATGCATGGGATTAAAATACACGCTATCACCGGCATTGAGAATGATCGTTTGATCGTCAAAAGTTAACGCAATGGAGCCACGCAGCACAAAATTGAACTCCTGACCGGTGTGTGTGACAAGCGCGGCAGGTGCATCGGTAGGGGAGAGTGTTACCAGCAGTGGCTGCATGATCTTGTCAGCGTAACGGAAGGCAAGATCCTTGAAACGGTAGCCTTCATAACGGCTGACGCTTCTGCCATCTCCATTGCGGACGATATGGTAGGTGTCCAGTCGGCTAGGCTCTCCGGTGACCAGCTCATTGAAATCGACATCGAACTTATTGGCGATCTGATAAATCACGCTAATGGGAAAATCGCCATCGGTTTCGTATGCGGCATATACAGCAGGTGATATGCCAAGTTCTTTGGCAAGCTGCTCTACGGTATAATCGCAAGCTTCGCGCAGCTCTCGAATGCGAGCTGCAATCTCGTTGATGTTCTGCATATGAGTATCCTCCTGATAATTAAGATTTGCCTAAAAAGCGTTTTGTTGTGTATACAATGGCGGTCTTGTCGCCAAATGATTCCTTGTGGGTGTAGTCTCCTTTGTTTGTCACAAAACAAAAACGGTGGAAAGCCCTGGCTCTCCACCGTTGATTTACAAACAAAGCGGGTGTTCTGGATACGCTCTCAAAACTGCTTCTGTGCACAACGAAGGAGACCTACGATAACAAGACCGTAAGTCGCAGGACGCACAGCAACAGAGAAAATGCGTTCATGAAAACCATCCTTTTCTACAATTTCACCTTGTCATTGTATCACATTCTACATGATTTGTCAAGCAAACATACGGATTTGGTCGTTTTGCACAATTTTATTCCTCAACGCGAAGGATTTTACTCTGCTGCAATGAGAGCAGATAGATCAAACGGATCTCATCGCGACGTTCAGGCTTTACGAGATAATACATATACGCTTCCATCACATTAAACAGGTTGGCTGCACGTCCTTCGATCTTAAAGTTACGGTAGCCCATATCCACATAGCGAGTAAACAGGTCATCTGGCGAGATGTGCGTGCTGAATTTCGTTGTGCCGTAGTGCTGTTCATTCGCATGGGGGCATACAAAATTCTCAGGATTGCGGAAGGGCACCGACGCCCCAAACCGCTGTAAATGTTCACAGTAGAGCATTTGCGTCCGTGCGAGGTGCTGATAGTGTGCCTTCCTTCTTTGACAATTGGGTGGGCAAACGGCATTCACCAGCAGTTCAATGCGATCTTTGTGGGGCAACTGTTCCAGCACATCCCACTGATTGTTCCAGTTATAATCTAACACCACGAGTGCGTAGTCTTTTTCCAACTCTGCCTTCAACGCGTCCATATCAGTGAGCTGCTTGCAGGTAGAGGAGATAAACTGATAGTTCGGATACTGCTTGCGAATGTATTTTTCCAGTACAGGTGATACTACGATCACACCGTTGAGCTTATCATTGCGCTGAGCCAGTGCCAACGCACGGTTACAGTGCTTATCTTTGAGGTGAGACTGATTGACAAGTGGATTCGTAAAGGTATAGCGCAGCGAAATGCCACGTTCGTTGAGGCTTTGTATAATGAATTTCATTGTCTCTTCACTGTAGATACCGCCCATACAGCGTCCGCCGTTCCAGAGTGCAGGAGGAAAATCACCATAAAATGAGGCGATCTCCACATCGTCACGGAATGCATCGGGATAGGCATCCATAAGTTGCAACAGCAGCATATTCAGATGATAATTACGGGTAAAGCCCGGCAAATGAAAACGGATCTTCATGTTTTAAACTCCCTGTGATGTTTTAAGCAATGTCTGCGAATATGTGCAAATGTTTTCGCTTCGCCTTCTTCTGCAAGCATCGTCAGCAGATGTTCCAGCACGGCAGCGGTGCGTGGATGAACGACACGGGTGGGTTTTCCGCGTTGAAAGTAAGCGAGCGGTGCGGCATCGTTGTATGCATCACCAAGATATACTTTGCTTGCTGCCAAACGGTCGCAGAACATTTCTACAATATAGCGCATAGGCATGGGAACCGGCTCTAAGCGTCTGGTTTTTGGGTTATAATCTGTCCAGAATTCAAAGTGGTGGCGGTTTCTGCCTTTATGATGCATCCACGCGGTAGAATAACCCTTTTGTTCGCGTTCCGCCTCATTGGGGCTACGCGTACCCTGATAGTATATTACGCCCGGTAAAAATTCGGTAGGCGAGAATTTAGAAAGGTCATGCAGCAAGCCTTGCAGGGGAATGCCTGCGCGACAGCAATGTAAAAAGACCATGTGGCGGTGTCTGCATACCGTTTTAAAGTGTGCGACCAAATGCAAACGAGTCACCTCCATTGGAATATCTGGTACAATTATAGCATATTTTGATGGTTTCGTCAATGAAAATCCACGGGTAATATTGGTGTTATCTGTAGTGCTACAATAGAAGTGAGACCTGAGGGTATAGAAAAAGTGATTGAGAT
>CAYMOJ010000040.1:0-12652 GCA_964392175.1 uncultured Ruminococcus sp. | reverse complement strand
ATCTCAATCACTTTTTCTATACCCTAAGGTCTCACTTCTATTGTAGCACTACAAAAAAATTCGCCATCATCAAAATTTTAGATTGACAAATGCCAAAAGATATAGTATAATGAGAGAGTATATCATCATAATACGATTCATTCGATGACGATGACGCTCGAAACATTGCAGATTCAAGGCGTATTTATAAGGAAAAGGAGTAACGATTATGTGTGGAATTGTTGGATTCACAGGAATCAATCAGGCAGCACCAATCTTGCTGGACGGACTATCTAAGCTCGAATACAGAGGTTATGACTCTGCCGGTATTGCCGTTCGCGACGGTAGCTCGAATGCGGAGATCGTAAAGGCAAAGGGTAAACTGAAAGTTCTTCGAGAGATGACCAATGACGGCAACGCCGTTAAGGGTGTCTGCGGTATCGGTCATACTCGCTGGGCTACCCATGGTGAACCCTCTACGTTAAATTCTCACCCCCACTCCAGCGATGACGGCAATATCATTGCAGTACACAACGGCATCATTGAGAACTATCAAGAACTGCGCGCAAAGCTGGTCAAAAAAGGCTATGTATTCCATTCTCAGACCGATACTGAGGTTGCGGTAAAGCTAGTGGATTACTACTATAAGAAGTATCTTGGCACCCCTGTAGACGCCTTGAATCACGCACTGGTCAGAATTCGCGGATCTTACGCCCTGGCAGTCATGTTCAAGGATTACCCTGAGGAGATCTACGCAGCTCGTAAGGACAGCCCCATGATCATCGGTATTAAAGATGGTGAAAGCTATCTGGCTTCCGATGTTCCAGCCATTCTCAAGTACACCAGAAATGTATACTATATTGGCAATATGGAACTGGCACGCCTGACTAAGGGAAAGGTAACATTCTTCAATCTGGATGGCGAGGAGATCCAGAAAGAAATGAAAACCATTGAATGGGATGCTGAAGCTGCCGAAAAGGGTGGATACGAACACTTCATGCTCAAGGAGATCCACGAGCAGCCAAAGGTTGTGCAGGATACTATCAATTCTGTAATGAAAAATGGTACTATCAGCTTTGAAAGCGTTGGTCTGACCGATGAGGATATGTGTAACATCCACCAGATCTACATCGTCGCCTGCGGCTCGGCTTACCATGTGGGCGTAGCAGCACAATATGTGATCGAATCCTTGACCAGCGTCAATGTACGCGTGGAACTGGCTTCCGAATTCCGTTACAGAAAGATGAAGCTGATACCAGATAGCCTGATGATCGTGATCAGCCAATCCGGCGAAACCGCTGACACACTGGCAGCATTGCGTATGGCAAAGGATACAGGCATCAAGACCTTGGGCATTGTAAATGTAGTCGGATCCTCCATTGCCAGAGAGGCAGACAATGTCTTGTATACACTGGCCGGTCCTGAAATCTCTGTGGCAACCACAAAGGCATATAGCTGCCAGTTGGTTGCAAGCTATCTGCTTGCATTGCAGTTTGCAAAGGCAAGGGGCGAGATCACAGATGCACGCTTTGACCAGTTGCTAGCAGAGATCAATACTATTCCTGAAAAAATACAGAAGATCCTCGACGATGACAAGGAGCGCATCCAATGGTATGCCGCAAAAATCGTCAACATCAAGGATGCATTCTTCATCGGTCGTGGCATTGACTACGCCATTGGCATGGAGGGCAGTTTGAAGCTCAAGGAGATCAGCTATATCCACTCCGAGGCATATGCCGCCGGTGAGCTCAAGCACGGTCCCATCAGCCTGATCGAAGAAAACACTGTAGTGTTCAGCGTTGTCACACAGCGTGATTTGTATGAAAAGACCATCAGCAATATGGTGGAAGTAAAGAGCCGTGGTGCAAAGCTATTTGGGCTGACAACCTACGGCAACTATGCCATGGAGGATACCGCTGATTTCACGGTATACATCCCCAAAATTGATGACCTCTTTGCAGGCAGCTTGTCCGTGATTCCCCTGCAGTTGCTTTCCTACCATGTATCGGTGGGCAAGGGCTTTGATGTCGATAAGCCCAGAAATCTTGCAAAGTCGGTTACTGTAGAATAAATCACATATGTGAGAAGCGAGGATATCCTTATATGAATACATCACTTATTGTTATGGCGGCGGGACTGGGTTCGCGCTTTGGTCAAGGAATCAAGCAGCTTACGCCTGTAGGGCCAAACGGCGAGATTATCATCGACTATTCTGTTCATGATGCGATTGAAGCAGGCTTCAATAAGATTGTTTTTGTAATCCGTAAAGACCTGGAAGCAGATTTTCGTGAGGTCATTGGTGATCGTTTGGCAGCAAGCTGCGACTGCGAAATTGCCTATGCCTACCAAAATATAGAAGATATTCCGGTAGGCTACACAGTACCTGAGGGTCGCAAAAAGCCATGGGGTACTGGTCAGGCGATCCTCGCCTGCAAAGGACTGATCCATGAGCCATTTGCCATTATCAACGCAGATGATTACTACGGTAAAACAGCATTTGTCAAGCTGCACGATTATCTCGTTGCACACGGTAATCAGCCATACCACTACTGCATGGCTGGATTCATTCTGGAGAATACTTTGAGCGAAAATGGCGCGGTCACCCGTGGCATATGCACTGTGGACGGGAATGCGAATCTAGTAACGGTGCAGGAAACTTCGGGTCTTATCCGTACAGCAGATGGTGCACAATCCGAAAACGGTGCCGTCGATCCACAGTCGTATGTTTCCATGAATATGTGGGGCGTTACCCCTGAGTTTATGGATCGCCTGGAATCTGCGTTTGCGGCATTTTTTGCTGATCTAAACAACGATAATGCGCTAAAGGCAGAGTTTTTGCTGCCTATAGTAATAGATAGTCTCGTGCAGCAAAAGCGCGCAACGGTTGCCGTTCTGGAAACTACCGACCGTTGGTTCGGCGTTACCTATGCGGAAGATCGCCCTGTGGTGCAGGAAGCCTTTCGCAAATTGGTGGCTGATGGCGTGTATCCCTCTCCTCTTCGATAAAACAGGCATCCTCATCGAAACAACGGTGAGGATGCTTTTTGATATACAGCATTTGAAAATAGCACCAACATGAAAGATTGCCATAAATGCGTGATAGAGTCGCAAACGCCACGCAGGCTTGTACAAAATGGCTGTGTGTTCTTGAAAATTGCGACAAAAGATGTGTAAAATTTACAAAGATGCAAAAAACAGGAAAAATCCTCTTGACATTTCTGCGAATTTGGAGTAATATAATATACGGTTAGCGAAAGCTAACCAAATAATTCGCCAGTAGTTAGCTTTGTCTAACTTTTGAAAGGGAGTGTATGCATGATGCCACTTACACTGGCAAATACAGGCGAGGAAGCCTTGATTCAAAAAATCGGAGGCAACCCTGACACGAGAAGATTTCTCGAAAACCTTGGCTTTGTAACCGGCTCTGTGGTGACGGTCGTAAGCGAGATCGCCGGAAATGTGATCGTCAGCATTAAGGATTCGAGAATTGCCGTTTCAAAAGAAATGGCGCAAAAAATTATGGTATCATAAAGGAGTTGAGCGTATGTCTACACTGAAGGACGTAGGAATCGGGCAAAAGGTGACCGTGAAAAAAATTCGCGGTGAAGGAGCTGTCAAACGGCGAATCATGGATATGGGCATTACAAAGGGAACAGACATTTTTGTTCGCAAGGTAGCTCCATTAGGCGACCCGATGGAAGTCACCGTGCGCGGATATGAGCTTTCTTTGCGAAAGGTTGATGCTGAGATGATCGAAGTCGGTTAATTTTTGCGTAATAGTTAGCCAAGGCTAACATGATGCAATCAAGCGAAACATTCATACGAAAGGAATCATGCTGAAATGGAAATCAAAATCGCGCTTGCAGGTAATCCTAATTCGGGTAAAACCACGCTTTTCAACGCACTGACAGGCTCCAACCAGTTTGTTGGCAACTGGCCCGGCGTTACAGTCGAGAAAAAAGAAGGACGACTGAAGGGACACAAGGATGTAATCATCACAGACTTGCCGGGCATCTATTCGCTTTCCCCCTATACTTTGGAGGAAGTGGTTGCAAGAAACTATCTGATCGGTGAACAACCCGATGGGATTCTGAACATTATCGACGGAACCAATCTGGAGAGAAATCTCTATCTTACAACGCAGCTCGTAGAGCTAGGTATTCCCGTTGTATGTGCAGTCAATATGATTGATGTTGTACAAAAAAATGGTGATCGGATCAACATCGAACAGCTTGCCAAAGAACTTGGCTGCAAGGTCGTGGAGATCTCCGCGCTGAAAGGAACGGGCATCACCGAGGCAGCTGAAGCAGCAATGGAAGCTGCAAAATCGGCAAAAAAGCCCATACCGTGTCACAAGTTCTGCGACAGTGTAGAGCAAGCAATCACAAGGATCGCGGAACTCGCTCTCAGCGATATTTCTAAGGAACAACAGCGTTGGTATGCTACGAAGTTGTTCGAGCATGATGAAAAGATTCTTGCAATGCTGAATATCTCCGCTGATATGCAAGCAAAGATCGACAAGGTAATTGCCGCTGTTGAAGAGGCGATGGATGATGACAGCGAAAGCATCATCACCAATGAACGTTACGCTTACATCGAATCCATAATCAAGGGCTGCTTGAAAAAGAAAAATCGGGGTGGCATGACGCGCTCAGATAAGATTGATAAGATCGTAACCAACCGAATTCTTGCGCTGCCAATCTTTGCTGTAATCATGATCGTTGTGTACTATGTTTCAGTTACAACGGTAGGCTCTCTGCTGACGGACTGGGTAAACGATGGCGTATTCGGTGATGGCTGGCATCTCTTAGGCATTGGCTCATCGGCATATGAGGAAGCACAGGACAGCTACGCTGCCGATACTATTTTTACGGATGATGTCATCGCGACTGTTCAAGCTGCCGTTGATGCGGAAGTAATCGGTGCAACGGATATCATGGACGCGATTGAAGAAGGTAGCTACAGTAGCTTCGATGAAGCCTACGGCTCTTACGGCAGTGAACTGACAGAACAAGGCTTTGATATTTCGGAGGTAGTAGATCCTGCTGCCGAGGCATTGGGCGAAGAGATCGACCCTGCAAATTACGGTATCTGGATCATGAGCATTCCCGGTATCATTGAAGCAGGACTTGACAAAATTGGCTGTGCTGATTGGCTTTCCAGTCTGATTCTTGACGGCATTGTAGGCGGTGTTGGCGCGGTTCTCGGATTTGTGCCGCAGATACTGGTGCTGTTCATTTTCCTTGCATTTTTGGAGAGCTGTGGCTATATGGCTCGTATCGCCTTTGTAATGGATCGAATCTTCCGTCGTTTCGGTCTTTCGGGCAAATCGTTTATCCCCATGCTGATCGGCACGGGCTGTGGTGTACCAGGTATTATGGCAAGCCGAACCATTGAAAACGAACGCGACAGACGTATGACGATCATGACGACAACCTTTATTCCTTGTGGCGCAAAACTGCCCATTATCGCGTTGATTGCAACAGCTTTGTTTAATGGTGCATGGTGGGTTGCTCCCTCTGCATACTTCCTTGGCATTGCAGCAATCGTCGTTTCGGGTATCATGTTGAAAAAGACAAAGATATTCTCCGGTGATCCTGCTCCCTTTGTCATGGAGCTGCCTGCCTATCATCTTCCCACCTTTGGCAATATCATGCGTTCCATGTGGGAGCGCGGTTGGTCGTTCATCAAAAAAGCAGGCACGATCATTCTGCTGTCATCCGTTATCATCTGGGCAGGCAGCAGCTTCGGCTGGGCAAACGGCGCATTTGGTTTCAACACAGATCTAGAGCTTGCGGATACCGTACTTGGCAAGATCGGTGAAGGCATCTGTTGGATATTTGCACCTCTCGGCTTTGGTGATCCCACTGCGGCAGTTGCTACCATTATGGGACTTGTAGCGAAGGAAGAGGTTGTGGGCGTATTCGGTGTGCTGGATTTCATCGCTATGACGCCGCTTGCAGGTTACAGCTTCCTCGCATTCAATCTGTTGTGCGCACCCTGCTTTGCCGCAATGGGCGCAATCAGACGTGAAATGAACAATCCTAAGTGGACTGCATTTGCAATTGCATATCAGTGCGGTTTCGCCTATGCGGTATCTCTGATGATCTACCAGTTCGGATTACTTTTCACGGGCAATGTAAACATCGTTGGTCTGATTTTTGCAATGATTCTGCTGGTTTTGATCATTTATATGCTAGCCAGACCTTACAAAGAAAGCACAAAGCTGACCCAAAACACCAAAGTACGTACATAACAGATCTATGGGAACGGGGGTATCACCCCCGTTCCGTAAAGCAAGGGAGGATTTTTATGGCAACAATCATCGTCGGGCTGATCGTTGCAGCAATGATTTATCTTGCAGCAAGGCAACTTTATAAAGATCGAAAATCCGGAAAATCCACTTGCGGTGGAAATTGCGCCGGTTGCCCCCATGCCTGTGGCTGTAGTGGTGATGCGCAACATGAATGAAATATCATATGCACAGAAAAAATATCTTTTTGCGATCTACAAGCTGTGCCAAAATGGCTGTGCGGCAAAATCTACAGAAGTTGCAAAAGTTGTGGGAGTCAGCAAGGCAAGCACTGTTGCAATGACTGACAAGCTTTGCGAGATCGGATATATTGATAAAGAACATTATGGACAGATCAAGCTGACACAAAGCGGAATCAAAGTGGCAAGTTCCATTTTTACAAGCTGTGTGATCATTCGGGATTTTCTCGAGAAGGCACTTGACTTAGATGAGGAAACTGCGGATAGCGATGCTGTAAAAATCGTTGTACACACCTCAGAAAAGACATTGAACAGGATTGTAGATCATTTACTGAAAGGCTCGATATGACAACTGCAATTATCATCACCCTACTCATTGTGATCTGTATTTTTTCGATCAAAAGCTACATAAAAAAGCTTACGCACGGTTGCTGCGGTACTGGCGCAGACGAAGAAAAAATCTCGAACGAACTTCCTGCACAATCGGAATCTACGCATCAATACACTGTTCAAATTGGCGGTATGACCTGTAAAAACTGCGCTGCAAGAATCCAAAATGCGTTTGCCCGAAAGGGGCTGTGCGCTATGGTAGATCTCAAAAGCGGTATTGCGATCATCTACGCCAATGCTGCCGTTTCGGATTTGATCATCCGTCAAACGGTGATCGGGCTGGGATACGCAGTCGAAAAGATAGAAAGAACGGATCGTCATCTTTAATAGGTGGCGATCCGTTTTTTTCGGTCATTCACGATGAACGCAAATTGTCAATCATTTCCTGCTTCGTTTCCGGAGTACAGTGACTTTCAAGGCAAACATCTACATCCAGGGCAGCGATTGTATCAGCAAGCTGATGACACAGTTCGGAATCTTTCGACCATGTCGGAAATGCGCCGGAAGCTGCATCCCCCAAAAACAGGACTTTCTCGTTTTCTACAAACACAAGCGTAGAATCATCGGTGTGCGGTGCTTTGCTCCGAAACAATCGAATGGGACAATTTCCTGCATCAATGCGCAGCTCATCGGTGAATACAATATCCGGAAATGTAATCATAACAGGCTGGTTTCCATCGTATTCTCTGCGTATACATTTGTCAATTGACAAGAATACTTCTACACCATTTTGACTGATGTTCTCCTTAAATCGTCTAAGGTAGCTATCTGTAAATTGGTTTGCAATGCAAAGTCCATTGACAGCGTGGCTACCGAAGGTATGATCCCAATGCCAATGTGTAAGAACGGTTATCTGCGGTAAAGGGAATCCGGATTCTTTCAATGCAGTATAAAATGCCTTTGTATGTGCTGCTGAATGTCCGGCATCTACCGCAACACTCATATTATCGCCTTTAATATATCCAAGGATTGGGCGATCACGCTCTCGTTCAAACGGATAAAACCAAACACGCTCAGTCACTTTTATGAGATCCATATGATCTCCGCTGCTGTTTTTTTGCTCCATAAAGAATCCCCCTTATACATAATACACTTTCATTATAGCGTAAAGCTTTTCGTTTGTCAAGATAAAGTCGCATTGAAAATGCGCTACAGTTTATAACACGCTTTTCCCCTGCAATCGCGCAAATATGCCAGAAAACATGAGGTGCTACCATTTTCATTTGATTTTCATTGACTTTATCTTGCGATATATGGTATAATAAGGATGTACAGACAAAGCAATAGGTCTTTTTTCGTTACTGATGGCATATTTATGCTTTTAGAAGGTGGCTTTTGAATTGAGCGAAAGGATGGTGCACGATTGAATCCAAAACTGAAAGAAAAAACAATGGAATCGCTTTCTGCAGTTCTGCCCATAACGGGAATTGTACTGCTTATCAGCGTATTACTGATTCCGATGGAGCTAAACAGCATTGTGATGTTCCTTGTAGGTGCCGTAATGCTAATATTCGGTATGGGCTTTTTTCAGCTTGGTGCAGAAACGGCTATGACGCCGATTGGCGAAGGAATCGGTGTGCAGATATCAAAAACCCAAAAGATATGGATGGTATTGCTCATTGGCTTTATGATGGGCACTATCATTACCATCTCGGAGCCTGACCTACAGGTACTTGCAGAACAAGTACCATCCGTTCCCAATATTGTTTTGATTATTACGGTTGCTATTGGGGTTGGTATCTTTTTGGCGTTGGCAATCATTCGAATAAAATATCAAATTGATCTTTCCAAGTTGCTGATTATACTGTACTTAGGGCTGATTGTAGCATCGCTTTTTGTACCGAAGGAATTTCTGGCAGTTGCATTTGATTCCGGTGGGGTTACAACCGGGCCTATGACTGTACCATTTATCATGGCTTTGGGTGTTGGTCTTGCCTCCGTACGAAGCGATAAAAACTCAGCAAGCGACAGCTTCGGATTGGTGGCACTTTCCAGTGTAGGGCCTATTCTTGCTGTACTGATTCTCGGTTGTTTTTACCAGCCGACCGAAGCAGTCTATTCCGGAACCGATGTGGCAACGGTAATCACTACCAGAGATGTTGTCAAGGTCTTTGCGCAAGGAATCCCAACCTATGCAAAGGAGGTTCTGATATCATTCCTTCCCATTGTGGCGGTGTTTATACTCTTTCAGATGTTGACCCATCGCTTTCAAAAGCGTCAGATGAAGCGTATTTCTATTGGTCTGATTTACACTTATGTAGGGTTAGTGCTTTTCTTATGCGGTGTCAATGTCGGGTTTGCTCCAGTAGGCTCCTTCCTGGGTGAAGAAATCGCATCGCTTTCATACAAATGGATTCTTGTGCCAATCGGAATGATAATCGGCTATTACATCGTGAAAGCTGAACCGGCGATACAGGTTCTAAACCATCAAGTTGAAAATGTTACCGACGGTGCCATTTCAGTAAAGACAATGAACTGCTGTATGTCAGTCGGCGTTGCTATCAGTGTAGGGCTTGCAATGCTAAGAGTACTTGCCGGGATACCTATCCAGTGGATCATAATACCGGGATATATTCTTGCTTTGGTGCTGTCACGATTTGTGCCTAAAATATTTGTCGGTATTGCGTTTGACTCCGGTGGTGTTGCAAGTGGCCCTATGACATCTACATTTCTTTTGCCACTCAGCATCGGTGTTTGTAAAGCACTCGGAGGGAATCTGATGACCGATGCGTTCGGTGTAGTAGCATTGGTCGCATTGACCCCGCTGATTGCCATTCAGTTGATGGGGCTTGTCTATCAACTAAAAACCGAGAAAAAGCATAAGAACAAAGAACATATGGCTGCGCTTCCCGATGATAGCGATGTTGTTATCGATCTTGAGGAGGGTTGATGAAATGGAAAATAGTCCAAAAAAATTGTCTTTTCAATTGCTTACGGTCATCACTACGCCAAAGCTTGCTGAAAAGACAGCTGCGATTTTTCAAAAAGATGCTTTGCCCTTACAGTACCGTTTTAGTGCCGAAGGAACAGCTTCCAGTGAAATTATGGATATGCTTGGTCTTGGAAGCATAGATAAATGTGTGCTGGTAAGTATGGTTCCAAAGTATTTATCAGGTGCTATACTTGATAAATTGCATTCGAAGTTGCGTCTTGGCACGGTAAACAGTGGAATTGCGTTTACAATTCCACTCGTCGGAGCAAATAGTATCTTGCTTCGTATGTTAACACAAAACGCAGAAGAAAATGCTTATCATTTGGATAGAAAGGATGAAATCGATATGCCCGAAACAAAGCACGTATTGGTGGCGGCAATCATCAACAGAGGATTCAGCGGTAATGTAATGGAAGCCGCCAAAAGTGTCGGTGCAAAAGGCGGTACTGTCATACACAGCCGCCGCATTGATAATGAGGAAGTCACCAGCTTTTGGGGACTGAGCGTACAGGAGGAAAAGGAAATTGTCCTGATCCTTTCCCCGATCGAAAACAAAATCAGTATCATGCGCAGCATCAGCGAAAAATGCGGCTTGAACAGCGATGCCAAAGGCATTGTAATATCAATGCCGATCGACTCCGCTATGGGTATATCGGAAACATCTCCATAAAGGAACAAAGGGTGACATTTGAAAAATGCTGAATCACACACTTGTTTTATACATTCACGGCAAGGGCGGTACGGCAGAAGAAGCAAAGCACTATAAGTCGCTGTTTCCCCACAACGATGTTGTGGGTCTTGACTACAAAGCCCAAACGCCATGGGAGGCAACAACAGAATTTTCAACCGCATTGGAAACACTGACAGCAAAATACAGCCATATCATTTTAATCGCAAACAGCATCGGTGCGTATTTTTCGATGTGCGCGTTGCCGCAAGAGAAAATCAAGAAAGCGTATTTCATCTCCCCCATTGTGGATATGGAAAAGCTGATTACCGATCGCATGGCAAAATCAAATGTGACGGAGGATGCATTGCGTGAAAAAGAAACCATCGAGACAGCCTTTGGTGAAACGTTCTCATGGAAATATCTCTGTTATGTTCGCAGTCATCCCATTCATTGGACTGTTCCCACTGAAATTCTGTACGGGGAACAGGATCATTTCATATCCCACAAAACCATTGCCACCTTTTCGAATGCATATCAAGCCAACTTAACCATTATGGAAAATGGAACGCATTGGTTTCATACACCAGAGCAGATGCGCTTCCTTGATAATTGGCTCACGACAATCAGAACGCAACGGCTCATCCTTCGTCACTGGCGGGAAACAGATGCCGAAAGCTTATACAAATATGCAAAAGATCCCGACATTGGCCCCATCGCTGGCTGGCAGCCCCACAAATCGATAGAAGAAAGCCTTTTCATCATCCAAAATGTACTAGACGGATCAGAATGCTATGCAATTTGCGAAAAAGAAAATGATACTGCAATTGGCGCCATTGAACTTCGGCTAAACGGTCACACAGACATGACCAACAGGGATGACGAATGCGAACTTGGTTATTGGTTGGGCAAACCTTTTTGGGGCAGAGGCTATGTACCTGAAGCGGCGAGAGCTATCCTTGACCACGCCTTCACGAATTTGGACATGACCACCGTCTGGTGCGGCTATTATGATGGAAACAGCAAATCCAAACGTGTGCAAGAAAAGATAGGTTTTGTTTATCACCATACCTGCGATGATGTTCCTATTCCGATGATGAACGAGGTTCGAATTGGTCATACCAATAAAATGACAAAGGAGCATTGGTTGAATATAACGAAAACGAATCCATAAGCACAATCAAATGCTTCTTGAAAAGCCGGTTCACAAAAAACTCCTTGCTAGGGTGATGCCTAGCAAGGAGTTTTTGTAAGCGCACTCTATATTTTCATCTCAAAGAAATCGCAATCGGCAGCGGTTTGAATCATCATAATAAGGAAACTGCGTCAGAAATTGTCTTTTCAAAAGCTTCTCTGCCGTATTTATCGACCTCCGCTTTATCCTTCATCCCATGCGTAAGACAGCCTGCGCCACCGATACAGCCACCCACACACGCCATACCTTCAATAAAGTTCCCGTCAAGCACATTCCTGCTTTTTTTCATCAATGCTGTACGACATTCTTCTATGCCGTCGCATGAAACAGCCTTCAGATCAAAGGCAATGTTTTGTTCCTTCAGACCTTGCGCAACAGCATCTGAAAGGCCACCTGAACGTGCGAAAATTCTTCCAAAATAGGAAGCATTATCCAGAATATCCTCATCCAAGGTTGTAATGTCTATATCGCGACTATCAAACAATGCTTGCAATTCTTCAAAGGTAAGCACAGCATCCACATATGGTTTTACAGTATCCAGCTGCGCTTCTGCTTTTTTGGCGGTACATGGCCCGATAAAAATGGTCTTTGCATTTTCGGTTGTATCCTTGATATATTTGGAAATGGTCGCCATTGGGGAAAGATTATGCGATACATAAGGCAATAAATCCGGGAACGATGACTGGATATACTTTACGAACGCAGGACAACAGGAACTTGTCAAAAAGCCTTTCTCTGCCAACTCTTTTGACTCTTGCTGTGCAACCATATCCGCACCAAGTGCCGCTTCAACAACTGTATGGAAGCCAAGCTTTTTCAGACCTGTAATCACCTGCCCAAGCTTTGCATAAGTAAACTGACTAGAAATGGATGGTGCAACGATTGCGTACAGCTTATAGCTTCTCCCCTGTTCACTTTTCTTAATCAGGTCAATGACGTTGAGGATGTAAGATTTATCCGAAATTGCCCCGAACTGACACTGATAAACACAAGCACC
>CAYMOJ010000039.1:0-14610 GCA_964392175.1 uncultured Ruminococcus sp. | reverse complement strand
CAGAATCTTTCTTGTTTTTTCTCTTTTGGGGTCTCACATCATTGACATATGGACATGCCAACAAAAAAATGCGATGGCATCATGCTTGCAAACAAAGCAAAGGAGTGCCCCTTTTTTGAGGGGGCACTCCTTCTGTTACCCTTCATGCAAGAATGACACGATCACGAAAAGGGATCATCATAATACCAGATCTTTGTGCGCAAGCCATCGCCACTACCGCTGAGTTCGATTCTGCCCACAGTGCCATTGGTAAACCCTGCACATTTCACCATATCGCCGATATCTTCACCGCAATACCCCATATATTCGAGATATTCGCTGTGTATTTTCTGCATACTGCGCTTGATACGAATATCCAGTGCCTTTTGCGGATCGGAGAGATATGTTTTATCCAGCAAAATTTGTTTGACCCGCGTGATTTCTCTTTGCTTGGCTTCCGCATTGGTTGCAGTAAAAGTACCATATTCACCGGAAGCGTCTGCCATATCTATGCGGCTGATGACGCGGCTTAGATCCGTGCATTCGCCCTTTGTGATCACCTGCGCTGCCGAAACGGTATATGAGGGCGGATCTGTTTTGGGTGTAACACGCACATGATTGGGCACCGTAATATATGGTAAACCGCCATTGAGCAGATAATTATAGTGATTGAGCATCTCCCACATAGAAGTGCTCTCTTTCACATACATATATCGCTCTGCGGTCACGCCTGATTCATATGTCACATGGGGCAACTCATACATCGTCATCAACGATTCCAGCGTTGCCGCAGGGTATAGCCCAGGCTTTGGCTGATTGTGCATCAGTGCAGAAGTAAAGCTTCGCGAAACGATCTTCACCACACGCTTATTATTTCGCATCTCCGAAGTATATTGCTCGATCACACCATCATGCAGTAATGCATCATCCAGATAAAACCGTGCCCTACTCGGATAGAGATACAGCGTTCTTTCTGCAAGCATGGTAGCACGCAATGTAGCATAGGGCAAATAGCGATCACGCACCAGCGAAAAGGAGATACAATCATTCAGATCCGCACCCGTTGCACCGCTACGCGAAATCGTCAGCTTGATGTTCATAAGTGTGCCTCCCTTACGGATTTACAACAGGGTCGCCTGCTACACCGATGAATGTCAATGCCACATGACAGAATGCCGTACCTTCTTCGTTTTGCAGCTGATAGCCGGTCAATTTCAATGAGGAAAACCCTGTTCCGCCCAATGTAAAGGCATAAGCAGTTTGCTGATCCAGTGCAGCACGCAGCACAGCCAGCATGGAATTTCGCATCGCGGCGGCTACACGACATCGCAACTGTAAATGACAGGACTTTCTCCCAAGTGCCAGTTCATACCAGTTACCATTCCACATTTGCTGTTGCTCATAAGGGCGTTCTTCTTGTAAAGTAAAGCCGTCAACCGTTAGTGTGATATTGTCCAGCGTGATGCGGTAAGTAATACACTGTACATTGGCAGTTGCTGCATCATAGGGCATCGGCAGCCACCTCCTCAGATTTCTGCATATTCAGGAGCGTTTGCACCGTCATATGTGTCTCTAGACAAAAACGATCAATCTGCTTGTCATAGTAGATCGCATCCGTTGTCACAGCAGTGATCTGCCAACCGAGAGCAAAAGCAGCAGGCAGCAGATCACCGATCACGCGGTTCTGTAGACAAATCTCGTTGTTATCGCTGTTGGGCGATTGCAAAAAACGTACGGAGAAGGTCGCAGTAGCAGGTAAAATGATTGCATCGTCCATATCAATGGGCGCATAGATCTGCAACTTTTCAGAAGAAACCACAGCAATAAAAGCATCCCCATGAACAGAAAGCGGCATATTGGGGTATTCGATATCGCATGGAATACCGCGCTGAATCAACTGTAAAGCAAGCTGTTCCAGCAAAGATTTGAATTGTGCCATGAAGTCTCCTTTCTCAGGCAATGCCCGTAAAAAGAAAACGGCGATCTTTCAGCAGATCCGCAGCAGCGGCTTGATACTCGTGAACCAAACGTTCAGCAAACCCACAGGGTACTGTCGCATCATGAGATTTGGCAACCGTACCTGCATAGGTATGAGAAAGTGTACCTCTTGCGGCCATCATTTGGGCATAACGCAGATTTGCAAGTGCTGCGCAAAAATAGCAAAGTCGAACATCAGAAGCGTCTGCATCATCACGTAACATACGATTACATTCAGCAATAGCAGCATCCAGCAATGGCTGATATTCTCCCACTGAGGAGAGCATTGCAAACAAACAAAACAGATTTGCGCATTTCGTGGTATCGATCATGCACGGTCACGCTCCTTCATTTTGTTAGCAAGCCGAAAGGGATTCATATTTCCTGCCACCGTGTGAGGATTCTCACCGCAAGCAAGCTGTGGTCTGCCGTGCGTGTTTCCTTTTTCCAATGTGCGGCGCAAAGAAAGCAAAGCATCAGCATCCATATGTAATGTCGTTTCTGCCAAAGCCTTTGCACAAGCAGAATCGCCTTCAGCATAGCAAAGACGCACTACCTGACGGCGCAGATCATTGGTAAGCGTATCCAATGTAGCACTAACGGATTCGAGTGCATTACGCAAAGCAAGATTCTCACTGTTGGCACTGCCACCCATACGTTTGGTAACACCGGCATTTTTCTGTGCAGGTACAGCGACAAAGCTCCACTCATAAGCATCCGTAATACCATCTAAGATGCAATAGCAGGTACTGTCAGCATAACGTCTGCCCTTAATATGAGAACAGCTTTTTTGCAAGCGATTGGTACCACATACCGAACAGATCTGTGAAGAAGCACTACAAGAAATACTAACTTCTTTTTTAATGCCGCCATCAATCTCGCGAATCAAATCAGCATTGTTTTCTGTGCGGATCATATAAGCAGTTGCTTTCAAATATTGATATGGCAAGCCGTGGGCTGTTTTGCGATTTGCATCCGTACAGACTTCTGTATCAAAAATGCGTGCAGTCTGATTTCCACTGCGCGGGTCATGATCAAAAATCCCCGTTACACCGACAAAGCGTTCCTTAAGGGTATGTAATGCCCCTTCAGAAAAGCAATCACCATCCCGATCAATGTCGTTGTCGCAAAGAATCAAATCAAAGAGATACACTTCCTCGGCAGTATGCTTGCGTCGAGTAAAGCGATTCAACTTTTCCAGCTGTGCGTTGATGGTTTCAGACATTCTTTTCTCCTTTCTGTCAATCGAGTTTAGAGTTAGCGGCACGGCGGATGCAGTGGCAAAGCCACTGCATCTCTGACCGTTGCTACGCAACAGTCCATCTGCCGTTTTACGGCAGATGCGCCGTGCCGCCCTGGCACATCATGCAAAATGGAACAATCAAGTCCAATCAACAACAGCAACTGCACCGCGCATCAGCGGAACAAATCCCACACGAACAGAAACCGCAATGCGATCCAGTTGACAGTGAATGAGCTGATCCGTCTCCAGAAGCACATCGGAACCGGTCACACACTCTAATGCGTAATCCTTTGCCAGACCAATCATCACATTGTCGCTCAGAGAAGCATCTTTGATTAGTTTTGCACCAAAAGGCAAATATACCGTACCCTTCTCATCCGCAACACGATCAGACATCTGCTCCATGGAAAGGATCGCAGCAACTGTTTTCGGAGATGCCACAACGGTAGTCATGTCAAAATCGGTAAACTGACCATACAGATTTGCCAGATCTGCATAAGCCAGACTGGTGCCGGTCAAAGCAATTGCAGATACAGAATTCTTTAGCTTTGACAACGCAGCCGCAGCAATCGCACTTGCAAGCTTTCTGCCGATCGCACGCAATGCCACTGCAAAGCTATCCAAACGCTGACGGCGAACAATTTCATAGGATGCCGAAATGACTCTGCCATACTTGTCCAGTGTAATCGGATTCTCTGCCTCGGTGATGGTGGTCACTTTGAAATCACTGCCTTCCGATGTAATCGCAGTATATGCACCATCACTCTCATCAATGGAAAAGCCCTTATAGCAGGTGCTGTTTACCGTAGAGGTCGCAGCAGTCAGTTCTGGCAAAATGGATTCCTCCATACCCTGCTTGACCGCACGGCGAACAAACTCTGGAAACAGCACAGCACTTTCTGTGGTTGTAAAGAATTTTTCCACGCAGTCGCATTCAGGGCCATTGATATGAATATTGAAACGTTTCAATTGACGTTCATAAGCATCCAATGCAGCCAAAGGCGTGCCGACATATGCTTCAGAAGGATCTGCAGCTTCCAAAGCCTGTGCAAAAGTGGTATTTGCAAGATGATACATACCCTTTTCCAATTTTACAGAATCAAACATCTTCATTGTCCTTTCTCATTTCAGTTTCAGTCATTCGATTGCGCAGTTCGATCTCATACGCCTGTGCATTTTTCAGTCGTGCTTCTGCAAGCTCTGTTTCGTCCTGTAGATTGATATTGTCCCACAGCACCCGTGGCTCGTCCAGATACCCCTCGCCGCGCAAAGCAGCGCGAGCAACCTTCAACAGCGTAGGCGTTAAAATCCGACGAAAGTACTCCAGCTCCGATGTAAGAATATCCGCTTGCTGTGCAGACATCCGTTCTGTACTTGACCAGTTCAATCCCAGCAAAAATGGCGGGATTCCCAGCTTTGATACAATCTGCTCCAGTAGCTGCCGCACGGGAATTTCCGTATCTGGCATTTGATTTTCCGCACCGATAGCGCGGATCTCTACATCACCTGCCACAATAAAATCCTGAATTTCGCCATGCTGCATTCCACGGATACCATCCTGCCAAGCCGCTGCGATCTCCGCAGCGTGTTCATTGGCATATGCCGCTGATGCAGGATCATTCCCCGGGCGATAGGTCACTGCATAGCGAACATTACCGGCGCGATCATAATTCTGTCCAATGCACTCATAGATCCGCAGCAGCACCTTGCTGATAGCAGGCAAGCCGTTTAGCACCGAAACACCGTAGAGTCCATCCACAGGGGGCTGCATGGAAATAAACAAGATTCGTTCCGGTCTTGCAATGGCGATTGGTTCACAGTAATTATCATGCTGCGTATAATAGCGGCAGCCCTGCTGTGCATCCCGCTGAATGATAAGACTGCGTGGATGTGCAGTGTTCAGAGCCGTCATCTGTCCTGTTTCTTCGTCAAAAAGCATCTCACCCACTGCATTACCGTACAGTAACAAGCTATCTAGCATTCGATCGGCAAACTCCTGTAACGAACAACCATTGCTTCCCACCGAAACATACGCACAAAAACGATCCATAAACTGTTGCACATCAGGATCATCCACCAGGATTGTAAAACCGCCACATAATCGCACAATCTTGCGAAACGCTGCATCAATCACGGGCACTGACCCTCGCAATGCCTCATATAACTGCCAAACCGCTGGGCAAGGCGCGTCAGGGGCGGTCAACGGCAACGCTGCTGCACGATGTCCCACAGCGGAAACAGCCCTCTTTGCCATATCCCTGTTTGGTGGCGCAGAGGTCTTTTTTGACGATTTGCGTCGCGTTTTTCGTACTCGAAAAGCCATTTTCACACTCCTTCCTTCAGTGACTCTGTTGATTTCTGTTTAACGATGCCGCAAAAAACGCAGGCTTCTCTGCCTGATGCAGCACCGTACTGACAAAATATCGAACGTCATCCATCGCATGATCATTTTCTTTCATGGGCGTGTCTTTGGTAACAGTCGTATCCCATGCATAAAGAGAAAATTCTCGAATGCAATCGATACACTGCGGCGCAAACAGGATCTGTTCATTTTGCAGTGCATCTGCCACGCGTTGAATACCTGATGCTACATCATTGCGCGCAGGCACTACAACAAATCTGCCATGTCGACGAATACACGCAATAAAGCTTGCTGCAGAGGGGTCGATCACTATCTTGGTGATAGAGCGATCTCCCACCAATGCTTCCAACGAAGCATAATGCTCCTCATCTGTGCGCGGAATCCCCGTTTTACGCGCATCATAGTAATGCTCTGCAATACGATACCATTTGTCTCCGTTTCTACCCCACAGCCCAAACGATGTCGGGTTCATCGTACCATAATCCCCCGATACAACAAAATCGCACAACTCAGCAGGTGGCGTAACGATATGCCTTTCGGTGGAAAACATCGGATAGATCAGTCCCTGTGCTGCAACCCATTTTCCATTGATGTATCGCTCATAAAACGGGCCTGCATACATTCTGCGGTAACGCCTGCGTATGGCAGGAGAAAGGGAAAGATTATCCTCCATGGTAAAATGTAAGTACAGCAGATTTTTCTCCTTACGCTTTAAAATCCACTCGCGATAAAACCAGTGCGCAGGGGTAGAAGGATTGCACGAAAACCAGATCCGAGACCCCTGCACCGAGCATCTTGCCAAGGCCTGCTCCACAAAAGAGCGTGGCATCAGAGCAACCTCATCCATCAGCACTCCCCCCAGCGTAATGCCCTGAATCAGTGCAGCTGATGCTTCATCCTTACCGCCAAACCAGTAATAACGGTTGCTATGACCTCGAAAGCTGATATCACAATAGGAGCGGCTCATGCGCTCCGTTACGGTAAACCCCAGCGTTTCCAGCATCGGGATCAATGGCGTAATAAGATTCCGGTGCAGTGCAGTAACGGTTTTCCCACAAATCGCAAAGCTTTGCCCATGAAAGCTGAAGCTGCTCCAGATAACAAATCCCAGAGCCAGTGCAGTGGTTTTGCCCGAACGAATCGCGCCGTCACAGACAATGGCGTCAAACCCTTTTGTTTCATCATCCAGCCACCAGCGCAGCACCTTAGATTGCTTCGGAGAAAACGGCTGTAGCATCGGCAGCTGATTCATCACCATCGTCATAAGCCTCCTTCGGAGTCGCAAAGGCAGCCAACAACGCATTGGCAGAATCCGTCGAATCCACAGCATTTGCACATTCCAGTAAGCGTTCCAAAGCTTTTTGGCGATCAAACAGCTTGACTTCTACTCCGCCGCCCTTCACGCGCTTGATCTCAGAAACATGAAACAGATCCATTTGCGACAATGTCTTCTCCGAAGGCATCTCATCGGCAAATACCAACCTTGCGATATCATTTGCCCGACCAAATGCCAATCGTGTCAAGCCGTTCATCACCAGCGTATGTGCCGAGGTGACAGGCGCAGCGGAAAATCGCTGTAGCAGCTTGCGACAATTGCTGCTATGCAGTATTCTGTTTGCATAATCGAACGCTTGCTCTGGCGGCACTCCTGCACGGATCGCCGCTTCCTCGCCATTGCCCAACAGCAGATATAAGCCGCAAAATCGCTCTGTCAGTAGCCGTTGCCTCGCAGAATCCCTCACAACAAAACCACCTTTCTTTGTTTTTGACCAATACGAATGCATTCGCGAATGCGTTGTCAGCCGCATTCATAAAGGGGGCATTGCAAGCAAAAACTTGTATCGTTCTGTGCAATCTTCGCAAATTTGCTTTGCAGATTCAGCAAATCGAACAAAAAATTGCGTTGATTTTTCGTCAATCTAAGCATACTGCTAAAGATTTTTCCAGTCAAAGAGAATATCACACCTATCTCCTGAAAGCACACAAAACGACACACTCCGACATACAATAAAAAAGCACCCTGTATGCAATGCAGTATGATTAAAGCATTACAAACAGGGCAAACTATTCACATGAAGAAAGGAGCCTGCGATACCATGCTAACAGTACACAGAGGAGAAATTTATTACGCCGATCTCAGCCCCGTTGTCGGCTCTGAGCAGGGTGGCGTGCGCCCGGTACTCATTATACAAAACGATGTAGGCAATCGGTACAGTCCCACAGTCATTGCAGCAGCCATCACCAGTCAGCGTGAAAAAGCCAAACTGCCGACACATATCTCATTAAATGCTGCGGAATGCGGTCTGACCAAAGATAGCGTCATTTTGCTAGAGCAGATCCGTACTATTGATAAGAGACGACTGAAAGAACGTATGGGAGAGATCCCCACATTGACCATGCAGCAGGTTGATTATGCACTGGAAATCAGCTTCGGTCTCATTCCCCGTCCGCGCCGCGTGAGTACGTTCTCCCGATCCATGCAGGAATTGCCGCAGCAACCGGTACAGCAAAGCTAAACATCAAGCTGACAAGCAACGGTGTACCATTGAGTAAAGTGGTATCAAACAAAGCGGCAATTTGCGGTAAGCACACAGCAGCAGCCGTTACTCCTGCCGAAACCACAACAGCGCCGATCAGTGCGGGATTAGAAAACCATGGTACTGATAACAGCGTGCCGTCTTCCGTTTTACATTCAAATACATGAATCAGTTGGGAGGCAATCAATGTGACCAACGCCGCAGTTCTTGCCATATCCACACTGCCCGAAAGCCGCAGCACTGTGGAAAAAGAGCCAAGCGTGGAAAGTGCAATGAATATCCCACGGAACACAATGCGCGAGAGCAATCCACCCGCAAAAAAGCTTTCTTCTGCACGGCGCGGTGGTTTTTGCATGATGCGCTTTCCGGGTGGTTCCAAGCTCAGGGCGATCGCAGGCAGACCATCTGTCAATAAATTCACCAGCAGGATCTGCGTAGGCAGCAGCACCATAGGCATCCCCATGATGATGCCTAACAACATGGTCAGCACCTCGCCGATATTGCATGCCAACAAATATCTTACAAATTTGCGGATGTTTGCATACACGGTACGTCCCTGTTCTACAGCCGCAGTCAGTGTGTCAAAACGATCATCCAGCAGCACGATATCCGCAGCCTGCCTTGTCACATCAGTACCTGTAATGCCCATCGCCACGCCAATATTTGCTTCCTTGATGGCGGGTGCATCATTCACGCCATCACCCGTCATGGTTACAATATGCCCCTGCCTTTTGAGCGCACGCACCAGGCGCAGCTTGTGCGCCGGCGTTACCCGTGCAAATACACCATATTGATGAACCATTTGTGCAAGTGCATCATCATCTATGCAATCAAGCTCTGCTCCCGTGATGACCTTTTCTCCCTTTGGGATTCCAGCCTGCACCGCCACCGCAGCAGCAGTTTTGGCGTGGTCACCCGTGAGCATTTTCACTTGAATCCCTGCTCTGACACACTTGGCAATGGCAGTTTTTGCTTGTTCTCTAGGCGGATCCATCATTGCCATCAGTCCAAGGAATACCATACCGCCGATGCCACTGCCGATGCTTTCACAATCCTTTTGTGCAAATCCCAACACACGCAGAGCCTGTGCAGCATATGCTTCCGTTTGCTTCAGAATTTCCGCACGCTTTTGCGGTGTCATAGGCATAACCTTGCCATGCTGTAAATAAAACCCACAATCGCTGAGAATCACATCGGGTGCGCCTTTCCTGCAAGCAAGCAGCTGTGCCGATTCGTGATAGCGGCAAAACACTGTCATGGATCTGGTTTCACTCTCAAATGGGATCTCATCCACCATTTTCCAACGGGATAACCCGTCTGCGGTAACACCGCATTTCGCCGCAGCTACCAACAGTGCCAATTCTGTGGGGTCGCCATCCACCTGCCATTCTCCCTGCGAAATCAGCACACCCCTCTGGCGATTATGATGCATTGTATTGCTGCGGATCACTCCATGATTGCAAAGCACAGCACAGCGCAAAAGCGGATCTAGATCGGGCTTGCTTCGTGGATTGCATCCTGCACCATTGCAGGTAAGCGCACCGCTTTTTTGCCAGCCGATTCCACTGAGGGCAAAGGATTCCGTAGGTGTCGCAAGCTGAGAGACGGTCATTTTGTTTTCGGTGATCGTCCCTGTTTTATCCGAACAAATTACCGTTGCACAACCTAGTGTTTCCACAGAATGTAAACGGTTCACCAATGCTTTTCGTTTGAGCATACGGCGCACAGCAAGAGCGAGTGCAATGGTCACAGTGGCAGGCAGTCCCTCCGGAATCGCAGCAATGGCGATGGTAATGCCCGTCAAGAACATCTCACCCACAGGCTCGCCACGCAGCACCCCTGCACCAAACACGAGAATACATACCACGCCACAGAGTATCGCCACCGTTTTACCAAGCTCAGCCAAGCGTTTTTGCAGTGGTGTTTCGCCCTGTGTAATCACAGAAAGCATTTCCGAGATCTGTCCCATTTGCGTAGCTTTTCCCGTTGCAATGATCCTTGCCTCCGCGGTACCGCCTGTCAGTGCAGTACCTGCGTAGAGGATATCTGCCCTTCCGGTTTTGTTGTCGATCTCACCGTCTGTGACTGTGTGAGGATGTTTTTCCACCGCGCAGGATTCCCCTGTGAGAATGGATTCCTCTGCCGTGATATGGTGTCCCGCGCAGATCACCGCATCCGCCGGCACTCTGTCTCCGGCCTCCAGCATAATGATATCTTCACATACCAGCTTTGCCGCATCCATGGTAATGCATTTGCCATCACGGTATACCCTTGCCGTAGGCGCGGTCATGTTGCGCAATGCAAGTAGTGTCTGCTCTGTGCGATACTCCTGTACAAAGCCAAGCAGTGCATTTAACACCACGATCACACCAATGGTTGCCGCATCAGTATATTCTCCCATCAGTGCCGAAATGCCCGCAGCAGCCAGCAAGATCAGCACCATGATATCTGTAAACTGTGAAAACAGAATTCGCACAGGATGGGAGCGTGGCGGCGGCGCAGTAAGATTTTCTCCTTGTAATTGCAGTTGCTTTGCAGCCTCCTCTGAGGATAGTCCTTGCATGAAATAACAGCTCCTTTCACTAATTGCCTTCGCACAAGCTTATGCCGAAGCTGTCCATGATTATGTATGTGCGCCATGAATTTTGTCCTTGCCAAAACAGAGTGAAAAACAGTTTGTCGATTTGTGAAATTCGCAGAAAACGCAAAAAATGCCGCAAAAGCCTTGCAACGAACATCGAAGTGATGTATAATGAGAGAGACAACAAAAACTGCCAAAAATCGGCAGCTACAAAAAAGAGAAATATCGCAAGAACAAAAGGAAACCCAATCGAATAGGAGTATGGTAGTACAACATGGTCTTTTCAAGCCTGTTTTTTCTGTACCTATTTTTGCCCGCGTGCCTTTTGAGCTGCGGGCTTTTTTCGGTAATAACCACAAATTCCCGCCGCAAAATTCAGGCACAAAATACGGTACTGATTCTATTTTCACTGATTTTTTACGCATGGGGTGAACCAAGCTATATCATCCTGCTGCTTGCAAGTGTGCTGATCAATTATCTGCTGGGGCTTTGCATGGGGCATTGCAAATCCAAAGCCAATGAAACATCGGCAAAAGCAGTAATGATCATCATCCTCATTTTCAACATTGGATTGCTGGGTGTGTTCAAATACAGTGGCTTTCTGGTGGAAAACCTCAACCTGCTGCCCATGATTGATCTGCCCGTACCGAAGCTGCGGCTGCCCATCGGCATCAGCTTCTATACCTTCCAAATTCTTTCTTACCAGATTGACCTGTACTGGGATAAGGTGGAGCTGCAACGCAATCCGATGCATTTTTTGTTGTATATCTCCATGTTCCCGCAGCTGGTTGCAGGGCCGATCGTACGCTACAGCACCATCTCCGCCGAAATCATCGACCGTCGCATTACCCTCACAGAATTTAGTGCGGGGCTTAGTCGATTTATCATCGGGCTTGCCAAAAAAGTGATCCTCGCAAACCATCTTTCGGTCATCGTAGAGGACTTTTTCGGCGGTGATCTTTCGCAGCTGACATTGCTTGGCACATGGTATACCGTAGCAGTGTATGCCATGCAGGTCTATTTTGATTTTTCAGGCTATTCCGATATGGCAATCGGCATGGGCTTGCTATTCGGTTTCCACTTCGATGAAAACTTCCGTCATCCGTTCCTCTGCAAAGATATCTCCGAGTTTTGGCAGCGATGGCATATCTCACTGGGCACATTTTTCCGCGATTATCTGCTGTATATCCCAATCTTCGGTAAGCGACGCAAATACGGTGGATTGTTCCTCGTGTGGTTCTGTACGGGTCTATGGCACGGTGCAAGCTGGAATTTCATTCTCTGGGGATTGTATTTCGGATTGTTTATCCTGATCGAGCAGCTCATCGGCAAAAAACGCATGAAAAAAATCCCATTGGTCATTCGACATATCTACAGTAAATTGGTCATTCTGGTGGGATTCGGCATTTTCTATTTTGAAAGTCTGCCGCAACTCGGAATTTTTTTCAAAGCCCTGGTCATCCCCACAAACGGCTTCGCAGATCAGTATCTGTGGCTTTCTGTACAGAATCATCTCTGGCTGCTGCTCGCTGCCGTGATCTGCTGCTTCCCCCTTGTGGAGTGGTTCAAAAAGCTGGCGAGCAAGCATCGCGGAGCAACGTATCTGTTTGGCGCACTCACACCCGTCTGCAATCTTGTCCTGTTGATCATCAGCAGTGTTTTGCTGGTAGACGCAACCAATAATCCATTTTTATATTTCCGCTTCTGATATATTTATGGGAGGATAACCCATCGTGTCACAAACCCCATGCGGTATTCTCTAAGAAAGGAGTATCATATGTTGACCTCCAGTATGCTTGGAAACGACAACAACGAAATTGACATCGACCTGCCTGACGAACAAGCCCTTGCAGAAGAAGCCATGCAAAAAGCATACTTTGCCACCGCCGCAAAGCGAAAATCGCGCCGTGAACAAGCAACAGCTGTACATCCCATGAAGAAAAAATCCGTGCAGCAGGCAAAGGCAGAACGTATTGCACATTACACTGCCCTGCTGCACTTGATGCACAGCACCGTAGAAACCGAAGCCACAGCATCTGCCATCCATGTATCACAGCCCGATCTCGCATACTCACCCAAAGAAACAGCGCAACAGCATTCCCATGTAGCAGAAAGCCCTCCCACCGAGCAGGAAATTGCCAAATCAATACCTGCCAACTCTACCACAGCACCCACCACGCACTTTCAAGCGCACAAGCAGGAACAAAAGGAAGCTCACTCCGTTGCATATGAAACGCAGTCCGTCATTGCAAAGCGCATGGCGATATTGAATATCGCCATATGCTGCACAGCAGGGCTGGCGATTGCGGTTGGTATGCTGATTCTTGACCGCCCAACCATCTCTGAAACGGAAAATCGCACCCTTGCTACCATGCCAAAATTTTCATGGCAAAGCTATCTGGATGGCAGCTATACCGCAGGAGTGGCAGAATACTATAACGATACCGTACCTATGCGCGAGCAATGTAAGCTCGCCACGGCAACATTTCGCAAGTATATGGCATGGAAAAGCAGCGGCGCAGTGATCCATGGGGGCAGACCTGAAAACAATGATGATGATATCATCGAACAAACCACAACTGCAAGCACCTCCACCACGGTAAGTACCACATTTGACATCGATATCTCCATCACGACAACATCTGCAACCACAACGACAACCACTGCAACCGACCAACCGGAAGAACATCAAGGAGAGCTGAGCAACAATATCCTGATTTACGAAAATCGCGGGATCATGCTTTATGGCGGTAGCTATAAAAACGGCGAACGCTATGCCAATTATGTAAATGCCTACAAGGAAAAACTCGGTGACAACGTGCAGGTTTATTCCATGGTGATCCCAACCCCGTGTTCGTTCTATACGCCTGAAGATTTTCAGTATATGGTCGGCAGCGAGGAAAAAAACATCCGGCATATCAATGAGCATCTGGTAGATGTCATCCCAGTGGATGTTTACAGCACACTGGACGCCCACAAAGACGAAACCATCTATATGCGCACCGACCACCATTGGTCGGCACTGGGCGCATTTTATGCCGCAGAACGCTTCTCTGCCACTGCAAGAGTCCCCTTTGCGCGAATCGACAACTATGAGAAAATCACCAAAGAGGGCTATGTCGGTACGCTGTATGGTTATTCAGGGGATGTAGCATTGAAGAACAATCCGGAAACATTCTTTTATTATCAACCAAACGCTTCCTACACCACCACCTATTGGAATCCCGATCTGACTTCCAAGCGCAATGGCGCGTTACTATTGAATCTGGACAATCTCAAGCCCGTGAGCTGGTATATGGTATATTTGGGCGGCGATGCGAGAATCACCCATGTGGAAACCGAAGTGAACAATGGTCGCACATTGGTGATCATCAAAGATAGCTACGGCAATGCACTGGTGCCATGGCTCACCTCATCCTTCGAGCATATCTATGTGGTAGATCTACGCTATTTCGAGCAAAATATGATCACCTATATCCGGGATGTAGGTGCCACCGACGTGCTGTTTGCCATGAATACATTCAGTGCAACAGGCGGCAATGCCAAATATATCAACACACTGATGAATCAGTGAGGAAAGGAGAACATTATGAACAAAGCCGAGGTAATGGAAAAACTGCTACCGATTTTCTGTGAGGTGTTTGATGACGATGACATCATACTCCGCGCAGATACCACCGCCGCCGATATTGATGGCTGGGACAGCGTCGAGCATTTTAATCTGATCGCCGCCGTGGAGGATGCTTTCGGTATGCGCTTTCAGATGAAAGAAGTATCCACCATGAAAAATGTCGGTGAAATGGCAGAAATCATCGCACAGCGCGCAAAATAATATCACTGAAAGGGAGGCTACAATGCCCCCCTTTTTTGCACGGCATTTGTCCATATGTCAATGATGTGAGACCCAAAAAGAGAAAAAACAAGAAAGATT
>CAYMOJ010000038.1:0-14719 GCA_964392175.1 uncultured Ruminococcus sp. | reverse complement strand
TGAAAAAGCACTTTGTAAAGGCAGGCATCGCCTGATGGCGGCGGGCATTTTGCAGACCAGCGTACAAAACAGAGGACTTGTGCTTGACCCCAGAACCAAACTACTGATGCTGTTTCACATCGCCCTGTTTGTTTTGGGGTCTGCCGGGGGCGAGAGCGTAGCACCTCTTATCCCCGTTCTCTGCTTTATGCCTGCGGTGCTGTTCATCAGTGCGAAAAAGTGGAAACAAGCGGCAACCTACACCAGTATCTATCTTGCATCGTGGCTTACTTACACCCGCCTTGTGCCATTGACCACCGGAGCGGTCAACTTTGTTCTGCTGGGATGTAGCGGAATGTTATCTCGGTTTTTACCGGGTATCGCCATGGGTGGCTATCTCGTTTCTACCACCACGGTCAGTGAGTTCACCGCCGCCATGCTGCGGATGCACCTAAGTGAGAAGATCATTATTCCGCTATCGGTCATGTTTCGCTTTTTTCCCACGGTGATGGATGAGGCGACTTCCATCAATGCGGCTATGCGGATGCGTGGCATCCATATAGGTGGCGGAAATGCCGGAAAGATGTTGGAATATCGTCTCATACCGCTGATGACCTGTTGTGTCAAGATCGGCGAAGAACTTTCGGCAGCAGCTTTGACCCGTGGCCTTGGCGGAGAAGTGCGCCGAACCAACATCTGTAAAATTGGCTTTCATGTACAGGACTATATCCTGCTGGGAATCGGGCTGATCCCGTATATCCTCTGGATTTGGGAGGTGGTCATGTGATCGAATTGAAAAATGTCAGCTTTTGGCACGAAAATGCCGATGTCCTTTCCTTGAAAAATGTATCTCTTACCATTGCCGATGGAGAATGTGTATTGCTTTGTGGAGAATCCGGCAGCGGAAAAACGACCATTACCCGTATGATCAACGGATTGATACCCCATTTTTATGAGGGGAAACTGGAAGGCTTTGCAACGGTAAACGGTTTGAATGTGACGGAATCGGAACTGTACGATACTGCCAAAATCGTGGGCAGCGTGTTTCAGAATCCAAGAAGCCAATTTTTCTGCGTAGATACCACCAGCGAGCTTGCCTTTGGCTGTGAGAACATGGGTATGCCGGAACATGAAGTCCTTGCCCATGTGGATGCGGCAGCAAAGGAACTGAAAATTGAAAACCTTATGGGACGCAGCATCTTTGAACTGTCCGGCGGCGAAAAACAGCAGATCGCCTGTGCCTCGGTTTCTGCCTTGCGTCCACAAGTGATGGTACTGGATGAGCCGACCTCCAATCTGGACTTACAGGCCATCGAAGAATTGAAACAGACACTCCTTACATGGAAAGCCGAAGGAAAAACCATCGTGATTGCAGAGCATCGCCTATCATGGCTGAAAGAGATTTGTGAACGGGTGATCTGCATGAAAGACGGAGAAATTGCCTTTGATATCCCAATGACGGCGTTTAAGCGGTATTCTACGAAGCAGCTTCATGAAATGGGGCTTCGTTCTCTGGTTGGCGAAGATGTTCCGCAAATCCGCGCTGAACCGATAGATGATGAAATACTGGAACTGGTAAATTTCTGCTTTTCCTATGACGGCGTCCCTGTGCTGAACATTCCAAGGCTATCTTTGCCCAAGGGCAGTATCATTGCCATCATCGGGAAGAACGGTGCCGGAAAATCCACCCTTGCCCGTTGCCTGTGCGGATTGGAGAAGAAATTCAAAGGACAAGTGGTGATAGACGGTCAGAAATGGAAAAATTGGCAACTGCTGAAAAAATGCTACATGGTCATGCAGGATGTAAACCACCAGCTGTTTTGTGAAACAGTGGAGGATGAGGTTCAGCTTGGAATGCGGTCAGAAAATGCTGATGCAGTTGACCGTGTTCTAAAGCAGCTTGACTTGTCCGATCTGCGGGAGCGGCATCCTGTGAGCCTGTCCGGTGGACAGAAGCAGAGGGTAGCCATAGCGTCAGCAATCCTTGCCGGAAAGGAAATCCTGATTTTTGACGAACCTACCAGTGGTCTGGATTTCAGACACATGGAACAAACCGCAGAACTGCTTTCTTCCTTGAAAGGCAAACAGACAGTCTTCATCGTGACCCACGACCCGGAGTTGATTCGGCGCTGTTGCGATTATCAGATATATCTCACTAACGGGCAGATGATTCCGTGCAAGACACGATAACAATCGATAGACAGCATTTCGGCACTGCTATCCGCAGGCGCAAACTTTTTTGAGGCTGGCGTTTTACGCATTTCATACCTCCATAAGCAAACGAACAGGGACTACTCTTCACGAGTAGTCCCTGTTGTGTATGCTCGTTATTCTGTTAAAATCCTTGATCATCCTGCCAACAATCATACTCCCAGTGTTCTCTCCAAAAATCTTCATCTTGTTTCGATTGTTTTTCAAGTGCTTTATTCTTCTTTCGCTCCGTCGTTGCTCCATCTTTTTTAAAGATAGCACCTATGATTTTAAAAGGCATGATGGTTATCCACCACATAATCTTCACTACCATCGCAACCGTTCCAATCACAAGCTTGACAGTTATTTTGACTATGCAAGCAAACAAAGCTATAAGCAATTCAATCATAGGATCGCTCCTTCCTATCTGTCAGAGAGAAGTGTCAAACTGATGCCCCTACACGATCAACCTCTCTTTAATGAAGTCATCAAAACATCGTACATCCTGAATCCTCATTCGCTCTTCAAAATCGGTTCGTGTACGCCTTTGACCCAGTGCATATCCTTACCATACTTGTATATACTCTCGTACAAAGGGTGATTGACGACAATGCTCCGAACGCTCGTGTTATGGAATTTTGTTTCCTTACGGGTTCGATATCCAAGATCATTCAGCTCGTCAGCAATGACTAGCATCGGAATATGTTCATCAATGTTCCCTCGCTCCAAAAACGATGGGAAAATCAGCTGAATAGAGGGGATAACGCTTGTGAGGAAATGAAATGCAGGATGTGTGATTGAAATAATAACAATGGATGGTTGAAACGATCAGTAGAATGGATGGGCGCGAATACGCCGCAGTGATGATGCGATCGTGGCAGCCGCCTTACAGCTGGAATACCTTTCCAACAGGGCGGCGGTCAAAGGCTTTGGGCAGTCGTTCCAACAAGACGACACAATGCGCCGCCATGCCTTGCTCCGCACCGGTAAAGCCCAGATGCTCCTCAGTAGTCGCTTTTACGCTTACCTGTTCCACATCGCAGCCAAGCTGCTTTGCAAGATTCCGGCGCATTTGTGGGATGTAGGCTGCAAGTTTTGGTGCTTGTGCCAGTATGGTCGCATCCACATTGCCAATGCGCCAGCCTTGCTGTTGCATCAGTCCATTGACATGATACAGAAGCTTTAGACTATCCGCGCCTTGATATTTCGGATCCGTATCAGGAAAATGTTGCCCGATATCGCCCAACGCCAGTGCACCCAATATGGCATCCATGATTGCGTGCGTCAACACATCTGCATCGGAATGTCCCAGCAAACCCATTGTATGTGCGATCTCTACACCACCAAGAATCAGTTTGCGTCCTTCGCTCAGCTTATGTACATCGTAGCCATGCCCAACACGGAAATCAGCCATTGTGCTTTTCCTCCCTTTCTTGCTCATAGCGCAGCAACGCCTCAGCAGTCGCAAAATCCTCCGGGGTTGTCAGCTTGATATTGGTGTAGGAACCGATGGTCATCTTAACGCGGATATCAATTGCCTCCATGAGTTGGCAATCATCAGTGAAATCCAAGCCCTGTGCCTCAGCGAACGCCATTGCTTGCAGATATGTCGCTTTTGCGAATACTTGCGGTGTTTGTGTGTGATATAAGCGATTTCTCGGCGGAGTATCCACGATGATATCCTCTGCCACTGTTTTGATGGTATCCTTCACGGGTACGCCTAATGTTGCTGCACCAAAGGCATGGGCATCCGCAATGACCTTTTCTGCATCCTCTACGCGCAAAAGCGGTCTTGCGCCGTCATGTATGGCGATGTAGGCAGCATCGGTCTGCAATGCAGAAACGCCGTTTTTCACGCTTTGCTGACGAGTTGCACCGCCATATGCCAAGGTGATCGGTACAGAGAGTGCATTTTGCTGCAATATTGCCTGAAATGCTGTTTCATCCTGCGGGCGACAGATCACCACCACTTCCGAAACCGCCTTGCATTTCGAAAAGGTATGCAACGATTTTTCCAGCACGGTAGTATCGCCCAGCGAGTGCAATATTTTGTGAATGCCGCCCATTCTGGTGGCGTTTCCTGCGCACACCAGAAGGACGGCAGTATCAGTAAGCATCATCTTACTGCACATCGGGGGCTTTGGTGCCACACTCCGCACAGAACAGTGCCTCGGGCGCAAGGGCAGCACCGCAGCAGGCGCAAAATACAGGCTTTTCGGGTACAGCAGGTTCTGCATCTACTGTGGGTATGATTTGTTCCACTTTAGTGCCACACTCAGCGCAGAACAATGCGGAGGGAGAAAGCGTTGCATTGCACACGGTGCAATTGGTAGGATTCACAGGCTTGGGGGCTTCGGAAGCAGCCTTCGGTGCTTCCGGTTCCGGTTGTGGCATAACAGTGCCACAGGCGGGGCAGAATTTCGCATTTTTATCGCAGCCCTTGCCACAACCGGGGCATACAGCTGCACCATCAAGTTCTACCAGTTCTTTCTGCTTTGCTGCAAGCTGCTCTTTCAGTTTGGTGATGCCGTTAACCATTTCAGCATAAGCAGGATCGGGATGTTCACACATATCGTCGTAGTACTTCTGACCGATGGCACGAAAACGGGTGCGGATATCGTTTTCAATGGTAGCGATTTCTTTGCGCACACGATTCTTTTCGGCAATGTTCTTGGCACCGTCCGAAACCTCACGGGCTGCCTTGGACATCGTATCGACTACATTATCAAAAAAGCTCATATTCGTTCCTCCTCTTTCTATCGTGATGCCGGATTGCATCACACTGTAATTATAGCATATTACGCTCAAAATGTCCAGTATATTATATGATTTTTTTGTGGAACATCTGTGAAAAATCGGTATGCCCTTATAGGAGAGCATACCGGTAGTTTTTCACGCAGTGCTTCGGCGACACAGCGATCGGTCAGAGCAGAAAGCAATGCGAACGCATCGCCACCCACGCGCATCACAATCATGTCTTGCGTAGCGACTGATCCCAACCGCTTTGCCATCGTCAAGATTGCAAGATCGTCCAATTTACGGGAAATCTGATTGGGCGGCAGGCATCCTTCCACTTAGAAGGACGGTCTTGAATTTTGCTCTTGTCATTTATAGAAAGTTGTGATATAATGATAGAAAGTTTTGATGTTGTTCTAGGAGGTATCTCATGCAAAATTTTGATTATATGACACCCACCAGATTGATATTCGGCGAGGGCGTGATCACAAAGCTGCCCGAAGTGATAGCAAAGTATGGCAAAAAAGTGCTGCTCACATACGGCGGTGGCAGCATCAAAAAAATCGGTCTTTACGACAAAGTGAAAACACTGCTTGCGGATTTTGAGATGATCGAGCTTTCCGATATCCAACCGAATCCAAAGTACAACCCCAGTGTATTGGAGGGTGTTCGTCTTTGCAAAGCGCACGACATTGATGTGATTCTAGCTGTTGGTGGTGGCAGCGTGCTGGATTGCTCCAAAGCTATTGCCACAGGCGCGAAATATGACGGTGATCCATGGGATCTGATCTCTTATAAGGCTTTTGCAACGGCTTCTATCCCCATCGTAGATATCATTACGCTTGCCGCAACAGGCAGCGAATATGACTCCGGTGGCGTGATCTCACGCACTGAAACCAATGACAAGATCGGCTATGTGGATCCACATAATTTTCCTGCGGTATCGTTCCTTGATCCAACCTATACATTCACGGTATCCAAAAAGCAAACCGCAGCAGGTTGTGCCGATGCCATGAATCATATTATGGAGCAGTATTTTTGCGAAGACGCAACACTTCTCAACGATGGCTTCTGCGAGGCAGGGCTGAAAAGTCTGATGATCAATGCAAAAAAATGTTTGCAAAATCCGCAGGACTACACTGCGAGAGCCGAAATGATGTTTGCCTGCACACTTGGCTGCAACGGCATTTATGCACTAGGAAATAGCCCATCCGGTTGGCCATGCCACGGTATCGAGCACGCACTCAGCGCGTATTATGATATTACGCATGGTGAAGGGCTTGCCATCATCACCCCCCGATGGATGAAGCATATCCTGAATGAGAGAACAGTCAAACGCTTTGTGAAATACGGCATCAATGTGTTTGGCATTGACAGTACATTACCGGATTTTGAAATTGCAAACAATGCAATCCAAGCGACCTATGATTTCTTTGCATCCATGGATATGCCAATGCATTTGCGTGCCGTTGGCATCGATGAAAGCCGCATCGGCGAAATGGCACACCATATCGCCGTCAATGAAGGGCTGGAAAATGCTTATGCACCACTGACAGAGCAGGATATCGCGGAAATATTGACCGCATCGCTTTGAGCCAAACAGGAGAAGTATTATGGACAGATCCACCAAAATCGAACTGACCAATATGTGCCTGATTTATGACGAAAACCGCGTGCTGGTACAAGAAAAACAGGGACTGAAAGAACAATATAGTGGCGGTCTGGTTTTCCCCGGCGGTCATGTGGAGGCAAACGAATCCTTACTGGATTCCGTCATTCGCGAAATCAAAGAGGAAACCGGGCTGACTATTCATCATCCGCAGCCTTGTGGTTACAAGGATTGGATCTTGAAGGATGGTACACGCTATCTCGTTTTGCTTTATAAGACCAATCAGTTTGAGGGAGAACTGAAAAACTCCGCGGAAGGCAGGGTTTTCTGGCTTGATAGGCGAGAGATCGGCAATGCAAATTTGATTTGGAATATGCGAGAGCTGTTGCAGATTTTTGAAACAGATGATTTCAGCGAGTTCTTTTTTCAAGTGGATGCATTTGCGGGTCAGCTTTTGGGATAAGGTTCGGAGAAATCATCCCGTCTGATGCCGGTTGACCCGGCAGCTTTTTGAACGCGCAGAAAATCGTATCAATACTACCTATAAGCCGTCCTATGAATAATAAAACACCGCCCTACTTTGTACATATAGCACAAAGTAGGGCGGTTTGGATCAATATGGGCATTTGCGATGGCTTCCGCGCCAATCAATTGGTAGGCACGGTGGTAATATCGCTGCCAAACCATTTGGTAGAAATATCACCGAGGGCACCATCCGCTTTCATCTCCCCAAGAATCTTCTGAACCTCATCGCGCAGGGCGCAATCATTCTTGCGGAAACCGATCGCGTACTCTTCCTCCGAAAGACCATCCGGCAGAATGCGATAATTCTTGCCACCGGTGGTGATCTCATATTCCGCAACAACGACATCCATGAAAACGGCATCGACCAAACCAAGCTCCATCTGCTGCAACGCCTCAATATTCGTGCCAAGTGCCGTTTCCTTAATGGTATCGCCAATGGTAGAATCTCTCAGAATGGTTTGTGCAGACGAACCATTTTGCACACCGATTACCTTATCAGCCAAATCTGCCATAGATTGCGCTGTGCTATCGGCCGGTACAACAAAAACCATCTCGTTCTTCATATACGGTTCGGAGAGATTCATGCGCTCTTCACGCTCAGGATTAATGGACATACCATTCCAAATGCAATCGATTCTACCGCCATCGAGGTCATCCTCTTTGGTATCCCAGTTAATAGGCTGCTTGACCAGCTCCACACCCATACGCTTACAGACTTCCTCTGCGACATCAATATCAAATCCAACGATCTCGTCATTTTCGTTGGTGTAGCCCATGGGCTTAAAGGTCGCGTCCAGACCCAGCACAAACTTGCCACTATCCTTGACCTTTTGCAAAGAGCTATCCACACCGCTATCGGTGTTACTGCTGTTTCCGCTACAGCCTGCGCCGCAGATGAGCATACCGGCAGCCAGTGCAGCAGTCAGCATACGTTTGAAAATAGACTTCTTCATGTTGATTTCCTCGCTTTTCGTTATGTTATGCGCGAGGTCTATGCAAACCTCACGCACAACAGTATACCATACTTTGACGAAAATTGCAAGAGGAAAAAACACGTTTCCAATAACGATTGTAGCACTACAGCAATTGTCGCAGTTTTGTCCTGCATTCCCCTTGACAAATTCTGTTCAGTATGGTATAATGATTGCTGTAGATGGACAACTGTCCATCATACGCGGAATATTCATGAGAAGAGGTGCAATCCATGACCGATGTTGACACCGATACCGATATGCCGAAAGCTGCGCAGAGTTCCCAGAATTGGGTTGTTGTGGATGCCTCTGTTCTGCCTGAGGTCATCTTGAAGGTGCTGACAGTCAAGCGTATGCTTGCAAACCGTGAGGCAAAAAGCTCTGCGGCAGCCTGCCGCAGTGTGGGGATCTCGCGCAGTGCCTTTTATAAATATCGGGATTCGGTTTTTGTATATGAAGAACAGATGCAGCAGAAGGTGTTCACCGTGATGCTGTTTCTGCGTGATCGTTCCGGTGTGCTTTCAGGTGTGTTGGCAACTTTGTATGCGGCAGATGCCAATCTGCTAACCATTAACCAAAGTGTGCCGGTGGACGGTGCTGCTATTGTAACGGTTTCATTCCGAATGGAAAATGCTGCCCATGTGCCCGCACTTTGCCAATCGCTGCGTGTGCTGGAGGGCGTAACGGAGGTTCGTTTGCTTTCGGGCTTCTGAACAATCAGATATCAGAAAGGAGCTTTCTGCGGTGTGCGGAAAGTAAGATCGTATGAAAAAGTTTGCTGTTTTGGGTTATGGTACTGTCGGCTCCGGTGTAGTGGAGCTATTCTATAAGAATCGCGCAAAGATCGAGCAAAAAGCAGGCGATGCCATGGATGTAGGCTATATCCTTGATTTGCGTGATTTTCCGGATTCTCCCTATGCGGATAAATTCACAAAAAGCATGGATGCCATTTTGGCAGACCCTGCGGTAACCGTTGTCGCCGAATGCATGGGCGGCGTTGAGCCTGCGTTCACCTATTTGATGCAGTGCCTTTCCAGAGGTATCAGTGTGGCAACCTCTAACAAAGAACTCATCGCCCGTAAAGGTGCAGCACTACTTGCTGAAGCAAAAGCGCATTCCTGTAATTGCTTCTTCGAAGCGAGTGTAGGCGGTGCCATTCCGATCATTCGTCCTCTGCACCGTTGTCTCGCCGCCAACGATATCACTGCCGTCTATGGCATTCTCAATGGTACTACCAACTTTATTTTGAATAAAATGCTCTCGGACGATATGAGCTTTGAGGCGGCACTTTCTCTGGCACAGGAGCTTGGCTATGCCGAACGGGATCCCGGTGCGGATGTGGATGGCCACGATGCATGCCGCAAAATCTGCATTATTGCTTCGCTGGTATTCGGCAAGCATGTTTACCCCGAAAGTGTCAAAACTGTGGGCATTCGCGAAGTATCTCTGGAAGATGCAGCAGCAGCAGATGCACTTGACGGTGCAGTGAAGCTGGTTGCTTCTGTTCGCCGATTAGAGGACGGTCGCATTCTGCCATTGGTGCAGCCGACATTTGTCCCGCACGAAAATATGCTCTCCCGCGTAGATGGCGTGTTCAATGCAGTGATGGTCTGCGGTGACGGCATCGACCGCGCGATATTCTGTGGCAGAGGTGCAGGCAAGCTGCCCACCGCCAGTGCCGTTATGGGCGATGTCATCGAAGCGGCAAAGCATAGCTGCACAGTGTTCTCGCAGGATTGGATTGACAGCGGTGAACAGGATTTCATTGCCGGTGCTGATATGCTTCGCTGTGGCTTGATGATCCGTACCGCAAACGGTGATGTCGCAACTCTGGTAAAGGCGGTAGATGATTTCTGCAACACGAACGGTATGGAAGCTTCCGTGGAGGCCGCTGTTGTAGGTAGTGGCGCGGCTTGCTATACCACCGCACTGGATCATGCACAGCAAAACGCACTTCTTGCAGCTTTGCACGCAGCCGGCTTGCAGGTCGTTAGCGCGTTGCCTGTATTGGACGCATAAGATTCTGCTTTCATTCTCACGATAAACAAGCGGTTGAGCTGCATGGCTTAACCGCTTTTTGTGATAAAGCCACATTACACACAGCAATATAGATGATGTTTTTCTGAAAAAACTGTTTACGAATTGCCCAAAATGTGGTACAATGGAATTGTACTACAAAAAAGGAGCTGAAACTGTGGTTTACATTACAGGAGATACCCACGGAGAATTTGCCCGTTTCCGCCATCCACTGCTAAAGAAAGCAACTGCTGATGATATGCTTATCGTATGTGGCGATTTTGGCTTTTTCTGGTCAGATAACCGTGCGGAGCAGAAATTGCGCAAAAAACTCATGGCACTAAAATATACCGTTGCCTTTGTGGACGGTTGCCATGAGAACTATGATCTATTAGAAGCATATCCCATCGGGGATTTTCACGGTGGCAAGGCAAGAATCATCGCGCCCAATATCGTGCATTTGCTGCGTGGCGAGGTTTATACCATCAACGGCAAACGATTTTTCACCTTTGGTGGCGGTCATAGCCAGGATTTCGAATTTCGTCCTGCCGAGCATTGGTGGGAACGTGAGCAGCCTACCTACGAAGAAATCATGCACGGCGCAGAAACGCTCAGACAATATGATAACAAGGTAGATTATATCATTACGCACGAACCGCCTGCTTCATTAAAAGACTGCCTTCGTGTGGATACCTTGCAACGGCTGGAGATGCACGCGTTTTTTGAAGACCTGGTGCAAATGTGTAGCTTTACCGCATGGTATTTCGGCAAGTGCCATATTAACCGCCATGTACCCATTAAATACTATGCCGTGTTTGATGCCATTTTACCGATCAAGGGTACAAAAAAAGAGCGTGTGAAGGAGCAGAAACATCCCCGAAAAGGGTCTGCTGAAAAGAAAGGAGCCAAAGAAGATCATGTTGACGGATGAAATGGAAAATCTTGTGCAAAATGCAACCTTTTTTGAAGAAATGCTGCAAAAGGGCAAGGGCTTCCTGCCAACGCTGCTGGTCGCATTACTCATTTTTTTGCTGGGGCTATTGCTGACAAGAATCGTGCTGAAAATTGTAGACCGTGCTATGCGCCGTGCCAAAGTCGAAGGTGCTGCAAGCAGTTTTATTAAATCGCTGCTGCGTATTTTGCTGTATACACTGCTTGCTATCATCGCACTCAGCACTTTGGGCGTACCCATGACCAGTATGATTGCCGTGATCAGTGCTGCGGGACTCGCAATTGGGCTTGCCTTGCAGGATAGTCTTTCCAATCTTGCCGGAGGATTCATCATCCTGTTTTCCAAGCCATTCAAAGCAGGCGATTATATCATAGCAGGCAGCACAGAAGGTCATGTGGATTCGGTTTCTATTCTGTATACCAAACTCATTACGCGCGATAACCGCTGTGTGTATCTTCCAAATGGTATGCTGTCCTCCGGACAGATCACCAATCTCTCGCAGCGCGGTACTTTGCGTGTCAGCGTGCCACTCACCATTGCCTACGATGCGGATTTTGATATCGCGCGGCAGGTGATTCTGGCAGTGCTCGCCAATGAACCCATGGTTTTGCAGAATCCGGCACCGACTGTAACCATGAGCGGCCATGGCGATCATGCTGTGATGCTCAATGCAGGCTTCTGGGTCAACAGCAAGGATTATTTTGCCGTCAGTGGCAGAATTTATGAAAGTGCAAAGCGCGCCTTCGATGATGCCGGAATTGAAATTCCCTACCCTCAGCTTTGCGTGCATCAGCCCATGTAGTCCAAGAGCCTTCTTCATGCTCAATAATACATATTTTGCAACAAATATCTCTTGCGGTTTTCCTGCAAGCGTGTGCATACTTTCAAAACAACCATTGCAAGCGAGCATGATGTCACAGTGATGAACGAATTACTGCACGGTGAAAAAGAACATATATATGGCGACAGCGGCTACGTTGGAGCAAACAAGAGACCGGGAGCAATCGACAAAAATAGGAAGAAGATTCAGTACCTGATCAACAGACGTCCGTCATCCATCCGCTGTAAGGTGGAACACGTCTTTGCAATGGTAAAGAACATTTCTCGGCATCGGAAAACCCGATGCCGAGAAATGCGAAAACAGACTGCTAAAAATTATATTTTATACGCATTTGCGAATCTGTATCCGGCTGCCGGAAATTTTTGGCAGTCTGATTCAGTGCGCCTTGTGACTGATAATTGAACATAGTTCTGTCTCTTTGCTCTTTTCAGAGGAATTTTTCATATCATCGCATTTGGAGATAGGATATATGCGGTGTTGCCATAGGCCTCTATTTTTGCTTATGATTCAGGCGTGATGGATGATGCTACAATGATATCGCCGCCAACGAATAGAATTTCATCAATTCTGTGTGAATGATACCACTCGTTTTGCTGCAATACATAGATCATGTGTAGCGACTCAGTTTTCTTTTCCCATCGCGGAGCGCAACGCGCGTAATTCTTCTGTGGTTAGATCACGCCATGCGCCGGGCTTCAGCATACCGAGCTTTACAGGCCCGATACTGATTCGCCGTAGTCGGGCAACCTCCAAGCCTACGGCATTGCACATTCGGCGCACCTCGCGCTTTTTGCCCTCATGAATGGTGACAAGCAGCACCACACGGTTTGCCTCTTTGACCTGCGTTACAATATTCGCCGGTGATGTGACGAAGCCATCGTCCAGCTTTACACCGATAGACATACGGGCAAGCTGTTCTTCGGAGACCGGTGGGCGAACAGTAACACGGTAAGTCTTGGTGATCTCGCGGGAGGGGTGCATGATGCCGTTCGCAAAACTACCGTCGTTGGTGAATAGCAACAAGCCTTCAGAATTCTTGTCCAATCTGCCAACAGGATACACGCGCTCGGGGATATCCGTCAGCAGATCCGTCACGCAACGGCGACCTTGTTCGTCAGCGAGTGTCGTAACATAACCACGGGGCTTATTCATCATGATATAGCGGAAAGTTTTCTTTTTCGGGATCATGATTGGTGTGCCATCTACCGTGATACGATCGCTGGCGGTAGCTTTATCGCCAAGTTTTACAGGTCTACCATTGACTTGTACGCGCTTTTGCGCAATGAGAACTTCTGCTTTACGGCGGGAACAGTAGCCTGAATCCGAAAGCAGCTTTTGCAGTCTGATTTTTTCCATTTATGTTATGCTCCAATTCTGTTGGCTGATTCACGCATCCTGTGCAGCGTTCAGCATTTGTTCTTCCTGTTTTTTCGTCAGAAAAGCTGTCAGTTTATCGACCAGATCCGGCACCATATTTACCACGGCATTGGTGGGATTTGCATTAATGGAAAGCTGCATAAGCTTCACATCGGTACCATTGATTACGAGAAACCCTACAGGAGTGACTGTAACACCTGCGCCACCGCCGCCGCCAAACATATCTTTTGCAACTTTTGTGGGCAGATCAGAGCCGCCTGATGCGAATCCGAAAGAGATCTTGGAAACGGGGATGACCGTTGCACCGCCCTCGCACTGAATGGGTGTACCGATGATGGTATTGGCATCTACCATACTGCGAATTTCTTCCATGGTTACGCGCATGGTATCCTGCACGGGGTGTTGTCCGTTCTGATGCTCGTTCATAACTGAATCCTCCTGAAATTTTGGTTGGGGTATCATATCAAGGCAGACCTGACTCTGTATAATGTTGCCTCAAATCACGCAGCAGGTTGGGGTGATGATTCAGCTTCCTCCTGCTGTTTCTGTTTTTCCTGCCGTCTAATGCGCCGCAGCGTGCGCCACAAAAAGGGGATCACAATGCCGAAGCACAAACCTAAGATGGTCATGGGGGAGATCCACAGCTCGCCACTACACTGTGCCGTGCAAAATGGATTCAAAAAATCGGAACGGATGCGGATCGCCTTGGGCTTTACCGTAATATGGCATTGCAGTTTGCCCAGTGTGCGATAGATCGCGCTGCATACAGCACCGTACAGGATCGCTGTTTTTGCGGCATCTTTGGTTCCTACCGTGATACCCACATATAATTTGCGTAGATAGATGTGACGCAACAAAAATCGCAATGGTGGGGCAAGAGATGCCAAAGCATCAGCAACAAGTGCCTTCCATTGCGCAATGCCATGGGGCTTTGCACGCTCAAACAGGGAATGCTTCTTTGGCTTCTTCCTGGATGATATTTTTTCAGTATCGCTTGTATGCTCCTGCTCAGAGGTTGATTGCGCAGTTGAAAAGGAATCTGCATCGTCCTTCGTATTGTGCGCGCCGTTGGAAACCACTGTTTTTTCTACCGGGAGCGCATCATCGTTGGTGGGGGAGATATCTTCGCCACCCCAAAACAGCAAATCTTCTTCCGCTACGATATCATCCGTTGTTGGTGGTGCAGCATCATCGGGTGCGATCACTGCATGGGAATCAGTGCCTTTGGTAAGCAAGGAAAAGCAGGCGTAATCAATCTGGATCTGCCATTCTTTTTTGCCATGTACAGCGAAGCGCAGACGCAAAGGCAGCAATAAAAGCAGGCAGAGTACAGCAAGTACAATAAAAAAGATCGTCTCGCCCATACGCCTCACCCTTTCGCCTTGATTGCAACACACACGCTACTCTAAGATAGTATACCACTATTTACGAGGAAATGCAAGTAAAATCTGCAAATGGCGCAGGGTAATTGTGTAGTGCTACAATAGAAGTGAGACCTGAGGGTATAGAAAAAGTGATTGAGA
>CAYMOJ010000037.1:0-14764 GCA_964392175.1 uncultured Ruminococcus sp. | reverse complement strand
TACCATAAATAGCCGAAAGTGTCAATAAAAAACTGTGAAGATTCTACCATTTTTTCTCTATATAAAGTGTGAATTGATCAAGGTAATCAACAGTCTGCGAATGTGGCGAAACAGTGTTGCAAATATGTTTGAAGAGTGAAATTTCCACAAAATTTCAAATTCGCTATTGATTTTTTTGGAGAGTTGTGCTATAATAGATGCATAAACCGTAGCAAAGTCTATCCCATCGCTATGGAAAACAAGGAGGTATCTGCATGAAACTGAACATTATCGCAAAAAAAATGCAAATCAACAGTGGTTTTACCGAAGCCGCAGAAAAGAAGCTCTCTCAGAAGCTCTCCAAGTTTTTTGAAGAAGAAGCAGACGCCAAAATCACACTGCGTGAGCAACGCGACCAGATCGTATTGGAGTTGACTGTGCGTGCCGGTTCTATGATCTACCGCGCAGAACATACTGCTGTTGACAAGAATGATGCGCTGGATGCTGCGATCGATAAGATCATCCGTAAAATCCGCAAGAACAAGACCCGCTTGGGCAAGAGGATTCGCGATGTGGCTCTGGCAGAGCCATTCACCGATACCGTTGATGATCAAAGCGATTATCAGATCATCCGCCACAAGACCTTCCGCCTGCACCCCATGACACTCGAAGAAGCCATTCTTCAGATGAATATGCTAGGGCATTCGTTCTTCTTATTTATGAACGCGGAAAATGGCAATATCAATGTGGTTTACTGTCGCGATGACGGTAACTATGCTGTTCTGGAGCCTACCATAGAATAATCCGCCCTCCATATCCGCAATCGTGGCGTACTGTAAACATGGAACCCGAAAGGCAGCTTTGTTTTTCGGGTTCCATGTTTCTTTGTACGTTCTACAAAAGATTACAACTGAATGAAATACGGTTGATGCTTCCGGAAATATGTCAATTCAGTAAAGCCAATCCTTTTTGCGATTTTTTCCATCTCTTGCATACGGTAGCCAAGATGTGCTGTGCTATGCGCATCGGTTGCAAGCGTCAATTGCCTGCCGCCAAGATCAAAATAACGTTGCAGCAAAAAGAGATCCGGATCTGTATATTCCTGTGGCGTATGCAGCCCCGATCCGTTGAATTCCAATGCCTTGCCTTTTTGTATCAATACGGTAAAAATCTCATCTATAGTGGGCAAATGTGGCGATAGATCATAGCTTTTACGATCAGGCAAATAGCGCAGTGCATAAGTGAGATGTGCCAGCACATCATAATAATCAGTGTGCGCAAGAGCAAGCACCTCATCAAAATAGCGTTGCATCAGTTGCAGGATGTCATACGCACGATAATCTATAAAATAAAAATCAGGCAGATGTGGCAATTCATGAATCGACCCAATGACAATATCGACTTGCGGATGATGATACAGCCTTTGTGCAATTTCAGGGCATTGCGGTATCTGACCAAGCTCCGTACCGCAAAGCAAAAGCAAATCATTGCAACGATCTTGCAAAGCAACGGTTTCCGTCACAGAATGTTCAAAAACCAACTTGCCGTTGTGAAAGATTTCGTCACAGGGCGTTTCATGATAGTATTCAGCGGGATAGTAGTGGTTGACTTCACAGTGATCAGTAATCGCCATGATTTGTAACCCCATACGCTGTGCCGCAGCAATGCGTTCTGCAACTGTATTTTCAGCATCAGGTGAATGATATGTGTGGGTATGCAAATCCATCAGCATAAAAATAGCACCCCTTGTTTTTCGTTTTCCATCATTATAGACCATTTTGAAAAAAAAGTCAATGCGAAACATACGGTTTGACAATCCCGGCATATTGTGATATAGTATTTGTAGGAGGTATGCACATCATGACCAATAAAAACGAATACCCCTCTGTACACAGAGGCATCATTCTGGCAGCGCACTGGTGGCTTCGTGAGAATCAGCCACAAACCGCCGCTTGGTACCATCACAATGATATGATCATTCTGGCAGATGAAGTGATCAAGCCTGACCAAAGAGGTGACCGTCAAAAGGGAGCTGGCTATCACTACTATTGCGCTGTTGACCCCAAAGGCAATCGTCGCAATTTTATTAAAGATGATTATTATCCCAATGGCAAAGGCAATGCTGCGCCCTCCGTGCGTACAATGTTTGAGGAAGAATACACCATCGCTACCGCATTGCTTGCACAGGGAAACCGTAACGTCGCTATGGCACATCTTGCAAGAGCGGCACATATGCTTGCCGATGTCTTTTGCCCACCTCATAGTTGTGGCTTAACTTACCTCTCCCGATATGCATTTTATCACAAACGATTTGAATCCCTCGCTGCCAGGATCTTCTGGAATGGTGTAGATGTATGGGGTGAACAAGCAATCGTCCGTCGTGCCGCCGGTATGGTAACTTTCAAAATGGATTTAACACCGTATAAAGATATCGCCCATCAGGGCGCAGGCACATTATTCAACTCGGCAGCGCAGCGCAGTGCGGCTGTCCTGCCGAGTGTACTCGGCAAGGACAAAGCCGCACTAACGAAAGCTGTGCATACACAGCTTTCGCTCGCCATTGGCGAGACCGCTGCGCTGATGACCGCTTTTACAACTGTGCCTTGATTTTCCCAATAGCCCCCTTCTCCAATCGGGAAACCTGTGCCTGCGAAATACCAATCTCTGCAGCCACCTCTACCTGTGTACGACCCATCATAAATCGGCGGTGCAAAATATTGCGTTCTCTTGGTGTCAGATCTGCAATTGCATCTCGAATCAGCATCTCATTCATCCAGTCCTCCGCCTCACTGCCATCACCAATCTGATCCATCAGATACATGGTGTCGCCGGAATCAGAATACAATGGTTCATAAAGCGAAACCGGATCACTGATGCTTTCCATCGCCAAAACGACCTCTGCTCTCTCCTCACCAATGGCTTCCGCGATCTGCTCAATGGTAGGCTCTTTTCCAAGTGAAACTGTCAGCTGCTCTTTTGCTTGAATCGCCTTATATGCAAGGTCGCGCAGGGAACGGCTGACCTTGATTGCATGAAAATCACGCAAATACCGTCGCAATTCACCGGAAATCATCGGCACGCAATAGGTAGAAAACCGAACCTCACGGCTCAGGTCAAAATTGTTGATTGCCTTGATCAATCCAATCACACCGATCTGAAACAGGTCGTCGATATCCTCGCCGCGACCCGTAAACCGCTGTATCACGCTAAGCACCAAGCGCAAATTGCCGTTAATGAGCCGTTCTCTCGCTGCTCTACTGCCCGTAGCTTGCATTTCACGCAGCAACTCGATTTTTTCTTCCTCAGTCAACACCTCTAGTTGTGAAGTATCAATGCCTGATATGACCACTTTTTGATATGCCATCGCTTGTCCCTCCTGTTCGGATATTTACCCATAGTATGAACAAGCACATAGAAAAATACTCCGCAGCGCGATGGCTTTTGCCATCAGCTACGGAGTTTTTTGTCATTTATCGGAAAATTACTCAGGATTGCACGGTAATAGTATAGCCTCCATCTGTTAATGCACCCACAGATACGGTCACATTCGGATCTACTGTACGATAGCCGTTTTCATCATACCATGCAAAGCCGGCAGTGCTGCCTGTAATCACATCGCCTTCACCAAAGAAGCCACTTTCCTCATCAACAAGACGCAGCACTCGCTGTTTCTGATTGCTGTTATCGTAATACATACCATAGTTGTTGTATTTGAATTCGGGCCCCCAATATCCCTCTACAACCTCAGCCTGACAATGATAGATACGAATACCACCATTGACAAACTGCCAGTTGATATTATTTCCTTCGTAGGTAGCATATTCAATGATGAAATACTCGCTAAGAAACCCACCATCATCATAGCGTGGGATCAAAATACAATTTGGTGTCTGCTGCGATGACTGCAATGTATAAGTCTGCGTACCGCCTGCAAAGATCTGCACCTCATCCGTGTTGTACCAACCAAGCATCAGCTTAGAAAATGCACTCATGTCACCAAATGCATCGTCCATCATCTCCAGTCCCGCATCACCATTCAGACCATAATAGCCATCCTCAGTATTCTCGTACTTATAATAATCAGGCAGACCCATAGCATGACCCAACTCATGCACCCATGTACTGACAAAGCCTGCTACATCGCTCAGTGCCCAGCCGCCCACACAGAGATTGCCCAACACAACACCGTCAAAATAGGTGCCATTATAATATCCACCATTGCAGGGCCACCAATCATCTGTACTTGCATCTCCGGGCAACGCCAGTATCATAGAATCTATTGTGCCATTTTGATCAGAATCATACTGCGAATAATCGATCTGCGCATCCAACGCACCAAGCACCTCGTCCACAAGGTCATCTGTTTTGCCTACATAACTGTTGATGCTGTTGGATGATGTATAGCTATAAACATCGCCTGTCATATTCAATCTGCCGTAAGATGCACGACTATAGTATCCTGTAATGCTCTCCATGGGATACAGCGAGGATGTAGGATCACTTGGCCCGAACATCATTTGCTGTACTTGTTCATCGGTATAGCCCTCGGTAAATCGACAATCCGCAAAATTCACGCAAACCATCAGAATACGCACATCGCCCGTGCTGGGCACAGAGGGATTCAATACCTTGACGGGTGCTTCAATGCGTTGTGCATCGGGGATCTCAACCTCTTCATAGATGCCCTCAAATGTCTGCATATACAAAGCACGCTTTAAAAGGGTCAGATCAGTGACATCAATGCTACCATCTTGATTCATATCCGCACGGCTTGCAACACTTGCATCGGTGATCAACGTGTCAAGATGCAAGTGTCGGGAAAGAACAATCGCATCGGCAACCGTCACAGCACCGTCAAAGTTCATATCGCCTCGATAGCCGACAAACTGCGTTTCCGTTGCAGCAGATACGCTGACGGGTAATGCAGCAACTGCAATGCAGCTCATGGCAGCAAGGGCGGTTAGTCTGCGAAACAATGCTTTTTTCATATGGTAAGCCTCCTCAATTTATATATTGACCGTATTATACCATAAGTAGCAAAAAATGTCAATTGTAATTTTTAGATGTACTGTCCGACTCGATTGTTCAGCAGAAATCAGGTTCTTATTCAGAAAACAGCACTCGCCCAAAGCAGCACACAGCCGCTTTGGGCGAGCATTCAATGTTTCTTCGGTACAAAAATTCCTTCGGTGATAAGTCTTGCCACTGCTGTTGCCACCAAAGAACCAAAAGCGATACCAAAACCTACCTGTGCCGTTTCAATGCCATATTGACGAAACTGCTCCATATTCCCAAGCAACACCCCCTGCATGGTATAGAACATACTACCACCGGGCACGAGCGGAATCAGGATCGGTGTTAGGATCACAATGGCAGGTGTACGCACAATTCTTGCAAATATTTCAGAAAACCACACCGCAAACAAGGTTGCAAGCATCGCGCCTGTGAAAAGCTGTTGTGCGTTTGCATCGGTATAAAGCTGGATAAAGCTTGTGAAAAAAGCCCCAATGATGATCACAGGCAGACGTTTTGCCGGCAAATGAAAGATCACGGAAAAACCGATCGTACCGATGGTTGCAAGCAGCGAAAGCCAAAGGATTTCTTTCATGAGATCACCGCCCATGAAGCAGCCCATGCAAGTCCCAGTGCCAATGCAAGAGCAATCAAAACCGCCTGTATCAGCTGCAAAGAACCCGCAATGATATCTCCATTTAACAAGTCGCGCAGAGAACCTGCTACCATCAACCCCGGTACCATCAACATAATGGAACCGATCATGACCTTATCGCTTTGCAGCGCAGGATACATCAAGCTACCCACGCTCACCGTAATCCCGACAGCTACCGCACAAAGTACCGTACGCATCATGTTTCCTGCCTTTTCGGGCAAAACCGTCTCCAGTGATGTTACCACAATGCCACCAATGGCAGCTACCAAAGCATCTACCCATGTACCGCCAAAGAATAATGTATAGGCTGTCACCGCAACAATCGCTGCCAAATACGAAACGATCTTCTTTTGTGCCGAAGGTGTCCGTAATGCGGTCAGACGGTTTCGTGCAGCTTCCAATGTAATGGTTTTGTCGCAAATATCTCGCGAAAGATGATTCAGTGCTTCCAGCCTTGCAAGATCATAGCCGGTGCGGGTGATATTACGCATCTGCGTAAAGGTAGAACCGTCACTCCATTCCACGGTTGCCATTAGCAAAGAACCAATGCAGAAGATCTCGGTCGTCTGTGCGCCATAACTGCGGCAGATGCGCTCAGCAGTATCCTCAGTTCGTTTCACATCTGCGCCACAGATCAGCAATTGTCGCCCAAGATTCAACGCAATGACGGCTGCCTGTTCACATTGTTTTTTTCGTTCCTGCTGCATACCGCCGCACTCCTTTCAATGGATATAGCTGTTCCAATCGGGGGTTTCGTGCATCAACGATGCATTATAATACTGTAAAATCGCAATGGCATCCGCAGGCTGAATGACTCCATCGCCGTCCACATCGGCGCAAATCGCCTGTATTTCAGAGATTGGTGAAGGCATTTGCATCATTGCAGCATTGTAAGCCCGTAACACTGCAATCGCGTCAGAAGAATCAATCACGCCGTCAGGGTTCACATCACCACACAAGCCCTCTGCTTGATTGCAGACAAAACTGACATTTGTATATTTTGTACCATTTTCAATGTATGATTCCTCTGCATCGCCTGTAAACCCGATCGGCAGATCAGCATTGACCGTAACCGAGAGATCCACCGCGACAACGATTTGCGTATAATCCGTGGCATAGTCGGGATCAACCACAGTAAATTCCAATTCACGATGCAATTGTGTGGGGCAACCACTGATAGCGGGCATGGTAAGCTCCAATGTGTAGTCTCCCGGCTCAAGCTGCACACAGCAATAGATGGTTTCTACAAGGGATGTTTCATGCATCGTATACATCAGCAATGCGTCACGCTCCGGCGAGTGCTGGTATACCGAAAGCGATAATTCCGTACCCGCATCCACGGTAATCTTACAAACAGAAGCCGTTTGCTTAGTGGGCGTGTAAATGGGTAAGATCATGAGCACATCCTCTATGGCATATGTCTGCTGCGGCAAAAGCTGTTTGCTCAGCAGCAGACAAACAATCAGAGTAGAGATGAACCGCCGTTTCATGGGTAGCCTCCTTATGGGATCACGATGGATTTTGTGCATGATATGAAACCGTACCGGCAGAAACGAATCCGCTTTGCAGCTTGACGGCAATTGAAAGAACGGCACCATCTATGAGAGCGTCTTTCGGCAAATAGAGCGAATAGCCGTTGCTTTGCGGTATTGTTTCGCTTAGCAGATCTGCCTCATAGCATGGAAACGCCTGATAAGATGTAATGGAGCCGTCCGTATTTTGCACGGTGATGACGATGCACTCGTTATCGGAAAGTGCGATGTCATAGACACCATAGCAGTGCAGATAATCACCGACCGAACGAGTCTGTAACACTGGCACGGTGAGCGAATCGGTGGTAGTGATGATGGGCGTTTCTGCGATCGGTGCCGGCATTTGGGGCGCATATTGCAGCAAGTTCGGCAGATTGCGCTCCACCAGTTCGTAAATGACCGTATCGATCTGCGCGGTTTCCAACAAATCAATGGGCACGCGATTATCACGAATGTAGGTTGCATCTTGATACACCTGCGAAAACAGCGGAATGAATGCCCTACCGAAGGAATCACGGAACATCAGCAATGAGCCATCCCCTTCTGCACAGGTCGTCTGGATCGTCAGGTCGTCCACACTTCGATATCTGCCGAGATACACGTAGCTTTGAGGAATATCATACACAATATTCCAGTCAAGATTCTCCGTATCGGGTGAAAGCATTTTCCAGAGATCACCATCGAAATCACGCACCGCAGAACAGCGCATAGCAGGTAATCCACCGTTGCTGTGTCCGATTTGCTCAGTCAATGCGGCAAAAGCAACCATCGCACCGTAGCCATTCCAATGGGAATCCAACTTGTGATAAAGCTGTGCAGGATCCTTTACTGCCTGCGCCCGCAAGACCGTGTGCAAGTCGCAAAAAGATACATCCTCAGCCTGTAATGCCGCATAAAGCAATTCGCAATTGTTTGCAGCATCTCTGGGCAGATAACGGTCAGGCAGGTACTGCGGATAAATGCTTGCCTTATTGGGCGCCGATGTGAAAATCAGCTTTGCGCCCTTGCTTTCGGCATAGTGTTGCAACATAGAAAGTGTCTGCACAATATGCCGGATCTCAGTGTCACTCAGTGTATCCACAGCAATGATATCCGAAAGCGTTTCCCCATAAAACAGCCAGTTTTCTTTCCCGCAAATGACATCGGCATTGGCGGAGGTATTCAGTACTTCACGAGTTAGTATACCATAGGCCGTAACCATCTCACTGCGCAGTCCGAAATGTTCGCCATACCATACTGTCAGCTCTGTCAGAAAAGCTTTATTCACAGCACCATTTTCGTCCTTCCACGAAGGAAAGGATGAAAGCACACGGTTTTCGGTCGTTTCATCTGCATGGTCAATCGTAAAGGGCAGCATCAGAGTTGGCAATGCAAGCAGCGCACACACCGCTGTAATATAGCAGAGCGTGCCGATGTTTTTCTTCTTCATATACGGTCACACTCCTGTTCAGAATCGAAAATAAATGAATGGGTGATAGCTCGTGGATGCCACATTCAGCATACAGAGCAATAGCAAAAGAATGGTGCCGATGTTGGCAATCGCCGTTGCCGCCGATACACTTTGTTTTGCAATGCGATCATACAGCATACGGGGAAGTGGCGTTGCAGCGAACATCGCTACCAGAAGTGTCAAACAGATCAATGGTGTGAGATAGTGCGTACAGGCAGAAAGTGCCCCATGGGTTAGTAAAGTGGGTGTAAACATTGCTGCATAAAAATTGCCCGCATCAGCAAGCGTTTCTGCACGAAACAGCACAAAGGCAAGCAGCACCAGCAGCACGGTTACGATATGCGATGCAATCCGCCACAACCTGCTTCCCTTTTTCTGTGAGATATGCAAGAGCTGTTCTACCGTCATGAACAAGCCGTTGAGCAGACCCCACAAAATAAAATTCCAGCTCGCACCGTGCCACAATCCCGTGCAAAAAAACACGATCCACTTGTTGCATATGGTTCTCCATTTTCCCTTGCGATTGCCCCCCAAGGGAATGTAAAGATACTGTCGAAACCAGGTAGTCAACGAGATATGCCAGCGTCGCCAAAAATCTGTAATGGATGTTGCACAATACGGATAGCGAAAATTCTCATCGAAAGCAAAGCCGAATATGCGCCCCATACCGATTGCCATATCGCTGTATCCGGAAAAATCAAAATAGATCTGCAAGAGATAGCACACCGCGCCAAGCCATGCAAGTGGCATGGTCAGTGCATCACCGGCATCGTATGCGGCATCTGCAATCACGGCAAGCATATCCGCAATCAATAACTTTTTGCCTAGCCCAATGAACATTCTGCGAAAGCCCGAGGCGGTCTGTTCCGCGTCCATTTCACGGTATTCCAATGCATCTGCAATGGTCTGATAACGCACAATGGGGCCTGCAATGAGCTGTGGAAAGAATGCGATGTACAGCAGCAGACGAAAATAGCTTTTTTGCACCTGTGCATCGCCCCGCACGGTATCTATCAGATATGACATTGCCTGGAAGATGAAAAATGAAATACCAATGGGCAGTGCAATGTGCGGGACAGGTAACGAAATTCCAATCACATCGTTGCAGCTCTGCACGAAAAATGCGGCGTACTTGTATACAGCCAGTACGCCGAGATTTCCTATTACGCCAAGTACCACTGCAAATCTTTTTGCTGCACCGCCCTTTTGTGCAACCAATGCCGAAATCCATGTAAAGAATACTACAATGAGCATAAGGATGACGGCAAACCATTCCCCGAAAGAGTAAAACAGCAGACTTGCCAGCATCAACAAAATATTTTTGCAGCGTATATTCGGGCAAATGCAATACAACAGCAGAACCGCAGGAAAAAAACCGAATAAAAAGATCGGGCTACTGAAGGTCATAATCAGTCACCTTTTAGTAGGGGTTGTAAACTGCTATGCGAATGACAGTATTATCAGCATAAACAAATTCCAGTGTGCCATCCATCGTAAGATAGGTGCCATCCACAGGTGTGCCGTACAGTGCTTCCACTTCCGACTGCGTCATGCCGATGGTCGCACCATTTCTGGTTGCGATGGTATTCGCAGTGATATCCACTTCCATCAGCACATCGGTCGTACCATCAAAAAAGGTATACAGCGTATGATCAGCATAAAAATATACACGATCCGTCCCCTCGCCCATACAGCTTGCGGCTTCTTGCAGCGTATAGTTGGTATGCTGTTTGACATAAGCGGTACAGTCATCGCCAATCGTCAATACATCCAACAAATAGATGTCTGTAGCGGTATCCGCAGAGGTGGTGGTCGTCGTTGTTGCAGATGCAGATTCACTTGTACCGGTGGTCGTTTCCGAAGCAGAGGTAGTGGTTTCAGTGGAAAACGTTGTGGCTTTCGTGGTGGTGTCATCCACAGCGAGAGAAGAGGATGTGGTCGTTGTGGTAGATGCGCCGGAAATCTGCCCTTGGGGTAATGTGATGCTGCTTTCGGTATCATCGCAGGCACAAAGCAAAAGCGCAGAGGCACAGCAGACGGTGATCATACCGCGACGAAAATTCGTTACAGAGTGCAAGCTGGTTGCTCCTTTCAAAATAAAAAAATCAGTTTGCGGCAGTATAGGTAATACCCATATAGTCGCCACGTTCATTATAATTGATATCAGCATAGCCGAAAATGGTGTATTGCTTGAGCGCATAAAGCTGCTCCAAGGAGAGGTCGCAACGATTTTGGTAGGTCGGATCATAATTGCGCCACTCAGTACCGTTCCACACCTGACACCAGTAGTGGTCGCCTGTAGTAGAATGTGCATATACAATGCGCGTTTGATGCCCGGCAAGCTGCAAGAAGTAATCGGTAGTTGCCGCCAGGTAATAACATACGCCCTGACGGTTTGCCAGTGTATATTCCACAAGCGAATCCCACCCGGCTACCTGTAGCTGGGCAAAGGTACGCGTATCTTCAATGCGTTTATATCGATAATGGGATGTTGTATATCCATAGATATCAGCAGGCGTGGTACCACACTGTGACAGCAATACCGCTACCTGTGCGCGCATAGGGGTCGATGCCACACCGCTTGCATCAAGAATATAGCCATCCACCGTAGAGGACACTACTTTTGCGCCCTCTGTGTCGAAATAATAATAACAGCCATCCAGAAGCTGCCAACCGGCTGCCATCACGCCATCCTCGACGAAATAATAGGTCTTGCCGTCGATTTGCTGCCAACCGGCTGCCATCACACCATCCTCGGCGAAATAATAGGTCTTGCCGTCGATTTGCTGCCAACCGGCTGCCATCACGCCATCCTCGGCGAAATAATAGGTCTTACCATCGATTTGCTGCCAACCGGTAGAAAGCACCCCCATCGGCGTAAAGTAGTAAGTCACACCATCAATGGTCTGCCAGTCTGTCAGCAGCATACCGTTTGCATCACAGTAATAATGTTGATCTGCTACTGTGACCCAACCGCTTTGCAGAATGCCCTCAGCATTGCTGTAGTAACGGTCACCATTGTAGTCAATCAATCCTGTTTGCAGACTGCCGTCCGTGCCGAAATAGTACACCGCATCAGCAATTGATTGAAATCCTGTTTGCATTCGATAATCATCTGCAAAATAATACAATGCCCCATCAATGCTTTGCAATCCGCTAAGTGCATCACCACCGGCATCAAAATACGCCACAGAGCCATCGCAATAGGTATACCAACCGCATATCTGTTTGCCGTAATCATCAAACACATAGGGTTTGCCATTGATGACCTGTTCACCGATCAGCATACCATCTTTTACAGTCAGATAATATGTTTCGCCATCCAGTCGCAGCCATTGATATTTCGGAGTGCCATCAGCATTGAAGTAATAGTATTTGCCATAGATCATCTGCCAGCCAAGCTGTTGAATCCCCTCTGCGTCAAACAGATAAGGCAGCCCATCAATGGTAGCTTCGCCTGTTACGATCACACCATGCGAATCTGCGTAGTAACGTTGATTTTCTGCTTCACACAGCCAGCCATGATACAGTACACCATAGGCGTCAAAGTAGCAGCACCCTCGATCGGTCTGTGTAAATCCAACAGATTTACCTGTTTCTTCAGTGATGTAATACTCGCCATCACGCCACTGCAACCAACCAAAACAGGGCATCCGTGTATTGGGCATATAATAATACCGCAAACCATTTACCGTTTGCCAACCGAGCTGCAACATACCATTTGGCGCAAAAAGATAAGTCTGCCCATCAATTTCTGTTTCCCCAACGGCATATGTACCATCTGCAAGCAAATAGCAGTAGCCGTTCGGAGTGTTTTTCCAGCCCACTGCATCCGTATTGGCATATACATGAAGCGGCAGCCCAACAACGGTAACGGTAGCGGAAAGCATTGCAACAAGCCGTCGCGAGCCGCGTTTTTTCATGGAAAACAAAGCCTCTTTCTTTCCGTTTGTATGTAAATTGTGATTCGATAAATCGTACCGCACGAAATCAATCGCACAGACGTGCAGACCGCTTGCATCAATGAATGTACTGCAAGCGACTTTGCCTGTGTTGCCTATAGTATAGCATTTCCCATGGGATTTGTCAAGCAGTGGCAAAGCCGCGAATGCCTATGTTGTAAACGTTAACCAGACAGAAAAATACAAAGCCATCTCCACGAAAGAGATGGCTTTGTGAGAATCAATCCGTAGTCAGTGAAGCAAGACTCATGAGCATTGCTGTAGCATCATCGCCGTTGCGTTCCCCGTTTTGATCAAAATCTGCATTGAGAAGACCGGTTTCCGAAATGGTAGCAGTTTTATCCTCGGCGAGAAAACGATTCAACAGAATCACATCGTTCACCATGAACCAACCATCGCAATTGACATCGCCCAACAATGTATATGTGCCAGTACCGGTTGTTGTTTCGCCGGTAGTGGTCGTTGTGGTAGTATCGGGCAACTCCAAACCGTCTACGATAGAATAGAAAGCAGGCTTAGCCTGATATTCTTCATCGAAAAGCAGAGGATATTGATTTGCTCTCCAGCTACCATCATCGGTAAGTCCCCAGAACACGACAGCGGAGATGTTGTCTGAATACTTCACAAGAACATCCATAATATCGCTGTAGTACTGTGCCTGCGTAGCAAAGTTCTCGTCTGTGGGCTGATCCTTAGAAATGGTAACATCAAGCTCGGTAATCTGGATGTCAAGCCCTGTTTCTGCAAAAGCAGCAATTGCCTTTTCATATACCGAAACACCGGGGAAAGACACATCCAGGTGCGACTGGCAACCGATACCATCAATCAGACCTTTTTCCTTAAGATCTGTAGCCATTTCAACGATAGCGGTAGTCTTACTGGGCATATACTCGTTGAAGTCATTATAGTAGAGCTTACAGCCTTCTGGAGCATATTGTCTTGCAAAAGTGAAGGCATACTCAATGAAGGAGTTATCTCCAAAAACCTTAACCCAGCCTGAATAATTGGCGTTTTCCGCCTGTGTTCCGCCTATACGAGGCGAGCCGTTGTCCAGCCATGCTTCATTTACAACATCGCAAGCATAAACTTCAAGCTCAGGGTATTCAGCAGCGAGCGTTTCAAAATAGTTCTTGATATAATTCTCCATACGGGCAATCATAACATCCTTTGAAACCCATTCTCCGTCGGAGGCATAGCCTTCTCTAAAGAACCAGTCGGGAGTCTGGCTATGCCATACGAGCGTATGCGCTCTTACGGGAATATCATTCTGAATACAATAATTGAGTACACTCTTCGCTGCCCCAAAAGAAACGGGTGGATTGGTGTCGTCACCTGTTTCTTCATACACGGCAATGCATTTATCCTGACTGAGAACCGAGTCGGGCTTCATTTCGTTGCCAAGTGTAATGCTTTCGCTGAAATGCTTTTCAACGAGATCCATCTGTGACTTTGAACTGAGTGCCGAAGGGGTAATGGCTGTACCGATCTTGAAATAATTCGCATAGACCTCTGACAGCGAAGGAATGTCCTCCTGAATGGGAATTACGGGAGCTGGCGCAATGGTAAAATCATCAATGTACATCTTGCACGTTGCATCGGAACATTCAAAGTAGATGTAAACATTGGTCTGGTCAGCAGAGAAGCTGAACTTTACCTCTGAAAACTCGTTCCAAGCATCGCCCTGGAAAGACTGCAAGTTGCTGTAATGGCGAGTACCCTCGGTATCGGTGTACTCCATGCTCAAGCTGAAGGTACTGTACCACTCACTTTTGCCCCATGCACTCACAATGTACTCTACGCCGGGCTCACAGATGTCGTCCAGCAGCAGTTGGGGCCCATTCCATGATTTCTCTCTACCGCTGACGCACAAAGCAGCATCACCACCGTGCACCTGCTCGGTAGATGATTCCAGAACCTCCACGCCGCCTCTGCCGGTAAAAACGATCTCTTCCCCCGCTTCAAAGCCGGTAGTGTAAATGACATCATCGGCAGCCGATGAAGAAATGACCGTGGGTAACGAAACGATCCCCATTGCCGCTGCGGTCAACGCGGCAAGGAACTTACGGTTATGGGATATGCGCATAGAAAAGCCTCCTCTTTCATATTATGCTCTTATTATAGCACGATTTGTCAGAGTTGTCAACATTTTCATAGAATATACATACCGTAAATT
>CAYMOJ010000036.1:0-16847 GCA_964392175.1 uncultured Ruminococcus sp. | reverse complement strand
CCTCGCAGGCGACTTGTTTAGTTTACCACATCTCTCCCGAAATGTCAAGGGTTTTGCAAGCCAAACAATTCCTGGTTTTTTTGCATTTTTTTGGTTATTTTGACTCCAATGCTTCTGCATCGCCTAAAATCGCCGTAAATACGTTCATTCCGCCCTCACTAGATACGCTTATCCCACCATTATGCAGCTGTGCAATCGCCATCGCAATACACAATCCCAAGCCATACCCGCCAGATTCTCTTGTGCGTGATGCATCAACACGATAGAAACGGTCAAAAATCTTTTTTTGATGTTCAGCAGTCAGTGCTTCACCGGTATTGGAAACAATGATCTGCAGTTGCATTTTTCCTGTACGGTTCATCACAAGATGCACGCTGCCGCCTTTTGATGTATAGCGCAACGCATTATCCAAAAGCACCTCCGTCATACGGCGTATTTTTGCCCAGTCGCCGTGGTACACCATATTTTCCGTGATTGCATACGCAAACTGCTCGCCCTTTTCAAAAAATTCGCTCTCCCATTCCATGCAAAGGCCTTCCATTTCGTCGCTGATGCGCAACAGATCCAAATCTGCTTTGATCTCTCCAGCATCAACTTTTGCCATAAACAGCAAATCCGCAACCAGACCAGCCATGCGCTTGGTTTCTCCACTGATGCTGCCAAGCCATTTACTCTGACTGCTCACTGTTGCTTCAGGATTTGAGAGCACGGCATCGGTATTTGTTCTGATCACCGTAAGTGGTGTTTTCAACTCGTGGGTTGCGTCCGATACAAAATCGTTTTGCTTTTGCCATGCATCAACAATAGGCTTCGTCATGATGCGCGAAAGCATCACACTGACCGCAAAAGAAAGCATAGTAGCAAGCACGATAAAGAGTATAATATATCTACGAAAGTTTTGCCAAAGGGAATCCTCATCACTTTCTGTTATGGCGATCTGTCGTTCGCCAGTTGCTGTTACGTTTAGGATATAGTAAAACGGCATCCCGTCCACCGTGACAGTATCCATGTGATCAGAAGGCGATTCCTTTACGGCAGCTACGATTTTACTTGCCGTTTCGTTGGAGAGAGCAAGTCGTCCCAGGCGCAGTTCCGTTATTGTACCATCTTGTGTTGTACGAATTGCCGCCATACCAAGCGTTGGTTCAAACAGTTCGTCCACCGTTTCTGCTGTATCAAATTGTGCAATGACCTTCCGTAATGCTGTCGCAGAATCATCACTCCCTCCCTGGTAATACACCCAAACACCAACACACAGCGTCGCAAACAAAAGCATGAGTAGCCCCCATGTAATCAGCAAAAAACGAAGTCGCAATTTCTTTTCCATAATATCTAACGTCGCCCCCATCAAATGAAATTCGCAATATCGCAATGCACTACACTATTATATACGCTTTTTTTCTACGAAGGAAGTCCTTTTGTTGAATTTCATCTTTTTCCACCATATTCACACGAAAAGAGATGCAAATTTCGGTATTCTGCCCCTTTTCAAATCTCATGATTTGTGGTATAATAAGTTCTATATATGCAAAATAGGTCAAGTGCAGGTTTGATGTATATCACTATTGAATGGATGGAGGATTACCTTATGCCGAACAAAGAACAGAATCTTTATGAACTCTGGTGCAAAAACGCACGGGATGATGCCGATCTGGTTGCAGAGCTGGAATCCATTGCAGGCAACGGCGAAGCAATCTGCGAGCGTTTTTATCAGGAACTTGCTTTCGGTACCGGCGGTCTGCGTGGTGTGATCGGTGCAGGTACCGCCCGCATGAACATTTACACAGTGCGTCGCGCAACACAGGGTTTCTGTAACTATCTCAATTCCAACTGCAAAAACCCTTCCGTTGCCATCGCTTATGACAGCCGTATCAAATCCGATGTGTTCTCCAAGGCCGCTGCCGAGGTTTTCGCCGCAAATGGTATCAAAGTGCACATTTATGCCGAATTGATGCCCACCCCCTGCTGCTCCTACGCAGTGCGCGCACTGGGATGCAACGGCGGTGTAGTTGTCACAGCAAGCCATAATCCTTCGAAGTACAACGGCTATAAAGTTTATGGCGAGGACGGTTGCCAGATCACCTTGACCGTTGCCGAAGCCATCATCAACCGCATCAACTCTGTGGATCTGTTCAATGATGTCAAACACATGGCGTATGATGATGCTGTCGCCGCGGGTCTGATTCAAACCATTCCGCAGAGCCTGATCGATTCTTATTATGATGAAGTCCGCAAGCAGGGCATTCATACCGATGTTTGCAAAACCAGTGGTCTGAAACTGGTATATACCCCACTCAATGGTACGGGTAATAAACCTGTCCGTGAAATACTGCGCAGCATCGGCATCACTGATGTCACCGTTGTTCCTGAGCAGGAAATGCCTGATGGCAACTTCACCACCTGCCCTTACCCGAATCCTGAAATTCGCGAAGCATTGGAGTACGGTTTGCGTCTTTGCGAGAAAGTACAGCCCGATCTGCTGCTCGCCACCGACCCCGATGCTGATCGTGTCGGCATTGCGGTGCCGGACGGCAACGGTGGCTATGCACTGTTTACAGGCAATGAGGTTGGTGCGCTGCTGTTTGAGTATATCTGTGCGGAGCGTACTGCAATGGGTACAATGCCCAAAAATCCTGTTGCGGTCAAAACCATTGTTACCACCGATATCGTCAAGGCGATCGCTGAAAACTACGGTGTGCAGCTCATTGATGTACTGACAGGCTTCAAGTTCATCGGTGAACAGATCGGTCTGCTTGAACAAAAAGGCGAGGTCGACCGCTATATCTTCGGTTTTGAGGAGAGCTACGGCTATCTGGCAGGCTCCTATGTGCGCGATAAGGACGCAGTAGTCGCTTCTATGCTGATCGTGGAAATGGCTGCTTTCTACCGCACCAAAGGCATTTCACTGATGCAGGCAAGAGAAAACCTGTACAAGAAATATGGCGTGTTCCGCCATACGCAAGAAAGCTTTACCTTCGAGGGTGTCAGCGGTATGCACAAAATGCAGGAGATCATGAAAAAGCTGCGTACCGAGGCTCCCACTGTGATTGGCGGCATGGAAGTGATCGAATCCGCTGATTACCTGACGGGCGTCGCTACCGATGCCAAAACCGGTGCTACCCGTAGCCTTGATCTACCAAAATCGGATGTTGTTTCCTTCTTCCTTCCGAACCATGCAAGCGTCATCGTACGTCCCTCAGGCACTGAGCCGAAAATTAAGGCTTATTATACCACCACCGCCGCTGATATGGACAGTGCTGTGGCAATGGAAGTCGGTCTGCGCAAAGATATGCGCGCGCTGATTGAACAATAATCGCAAGATTTTCTTCCGAAATTTTGGCAAAATGCGGTTTTTGGTCGAATTGTATTGCACTTTGCCATCGGATATGATATAATACTCGTGCGATAATATCATAGCACTACTGTCCTGAGCGAAGATGTAGGATGGGCTGTTATGTGAATTTGCTATAATTCCAGCAAAAAGGAGTGAAACAGCAATGAAAGAAGGCATTCATCCTCAGTGTGAAAAAACCACCATCACCTGCCACTGTGGCAATGTGATCGAGGTTCTGTCCACAAAGAAGGACATCAAGGTTGAAATCTGCTCCAAGTGCCACCCTTTCTTCACCGGCAAGCAGAAGCTGGTGGATACCGGCGGTCGTGTGGATCGTTTCAACAAGCGTTACAATCGTGGCTAATGCGTTTCGCATCTGCACACAGTAACACAGTGCAAAAAAGAGAGCAGTATCCTTGTGGTGCTGCTCTTTTTCTATCCCGGCTGCTATTCCAACAAATATGTTTCATGCAAGTAGCCGCAAAAAATCATCAGCTGATTGATTTTGAACGCGCGTGCAGCATAGCATTGGCAATACAGCATGACAGCCAAGAAAAGGCGGCTACAGCCTCTTGCATAATGTGGAAAATTGTGGTATACTAAACAGGTAAAGTCAAAAATGAATATAGGGGTGAACTACCATGACGCAAATCGATATGCAGGATCTTGACCGTTTTTTTGTAAAAGGAGAACTGATCCCTGCCATTTGCTACGATGTGGATACCCACACCGTACTGATGCTCGCATACATGAACAAAGAGAGCCTGAAGCGCACATTGGAAACCGGCTACACATGGTTTTGGAGTCGTTCACGGCAGGAGTACTGGAATAAGGGTGCTACCAGCGGCAATCTGCAAAAGGTGATCTCTATCTATGCCGATTGCGATGACGATACACTGCTGATCAATGTGAAGCAGAAAGGCGTTGCCTGTCACACAGGAGCATACAGTTGCTTTTTTAAGAATATCTATAACGGAAATGAATAAGGAGAACACATCATGACAGTTTATCAGGAAATTTTCGAGATCATCAAGGCGCGTAAATCTGATTTTGCTAACGGAACTGCGCAGGATAATTCCTACACCTGCTACCTGTTTGAAAAGGGCACCGACAAAATCTGCAAGAAGGTGGGCGAGGAAGCCGCAGAGACGATTATTGCAGCCAAGAACAATGATAACAACGAATTGGCGAACGAAATCAACGACCTGCTCTATCACCTGATGGTGCTTGCCGCGAATCAGGGACTTGACTGGGCAGAGGTGGAGCGCATTTTGGCAGAGCGTAACCAAAAAATGGGCAACCTCAAGCAGTTTCATCAGGTAGATAAGAATACCTGAATGCTTCTTCATGCACAAAAACCTCCAGTGATGAATACATTGTAACAAGGCGAAAGCCCTATTCTGGGCAGCACCGTCAAGCTGTCAGGCATGCTTTGTTCGGTGTTGCATCATGTACTGGAGGAATTTGTATGAACGACTGCATTCAAAACGATACCGCCGTTGGAGCAGACAGCAGCATCGTGCCCATGAAAGTAGACCGCGTATTCGATAGCTGTAGCGACAAGGACTGCATCACCAACGTGCAGGTACATCTGGAAAACGGCGAGTTGCCTGCCAATGTCTGTATGGTCAAAACGCGCTGCGTCTCCATTACCAATGTATCCATGAACGTGGAATCGATCCCCTTTAACCGCGGTTATTTCTCAGTGGATATTACCTTTACCTTCGGAGTGGAGCTGCTTGCCTACGAACAGGCTTGCGATTGCCCTATGATGCTTCGTGGCTGCGCTACTGCGTCTAAGAGTGTAATCCTCTACGGCGGTGAAACCAATACCAAAACGTTTTTCAGCAATGGAATGCGCATCGGTGAAACCAATCGCTGCTGCGAAGTGGTAAATCTACCGGTGGCAAGCGTACAGGTAGTGGACCCCATCGCTCTGGAAACCAAAATTGCGGGCATTTGCATCAATCACGATGAGGTAGGGTTATGCCGTCAGCGGGGCGTGGTGATGACGTTAGGCGTATTTTCCATCGTGGAACTGACCAGACCTGTCACGATGATGGTACCGGCATATCCTTACAGTGTACCTGCAAAAACCTGCTCGTGCGAGACCGACTCCCCCTGCGAGATCTTCAGCCGTATCTCATTTCCCACAGAGGAGTTTCTCTCTCAGAACAGCACACCGACACCCTGTCAGGGGGCTTGCGGATGCGGCAGCTGCAATCACTGTGGCAGCTGCAATTGCAGCAATCCCCCCTGCAATGACAGTAGCACAAACAGCTGCAACGGCAATCTCCCCACAGAATAACCTCTATCCTCGCAGACCGCGTGGGCGGCAACCACTGCACACGCGGTTTCGCGCATATATCTACAAACCATGCAAAGGAGTGAAGTACCCTGATGCCCCACGAAACGCTTCCCGCTGCAAGAATGGATGCACTGATCACAAAGCTTGAACTGCTTGCGGATGCTTATTATAATCAGGACAACCCCATCGCTGACGACTACGAATATGATATGCTCATGCAGGAGTTGAAATCTCTTGAAGCGGAATATCCTGCATTACTACGCCCCGATTCTCCTACACAAAGAGTCGGGGGCAAGGCATCGGGCAAGTTTGAAAAGGTCACCCACACTGTACAGATGGGCAGCCTGCAAGATGTATTTTCCTATGAGCAAGTGCGTCAATTTCTTGCCCGTATACAAGAAACTGTACCCGACCCCATTTTTACCGTAGAGCCGAAGATCGACGGACTTTCCGTGTCATTGCTATATGAAAACGGTGTGCTAACAGTTGGCTCTACCCGAGGAGATGGCTTTGTAGGCGAGAATGTCACGGGGAACTTAAAAACGCTGCACAGCATCCCACTGAAGCTGAAAAATGCCCCCCCCCTGTTGGAAGTGCGTGGCGAGGTGTATATGCCCCGCAGGCAATTTGCACGCGTAATCGAACAGCAGGAGGCAAACGGTGAACAGCCGTTTAAAAATCCGCGCAATGCAGCGGCCGGCTCACTGCGGCAAAAGGATGCCAAAATCACTGCAAGCCGTAAACTAGAGATCTTCGTGTTTAATGTGCAACAGGTAAAAGGCATCCCCTTTGCAACACACAGCGATTCTCTGGACAAGCTGCAACAATGGGGTTTTTCTACCATCCCCTATACCATTTGCGATGCAGATCCCGAAAAAATGATTGCTGCTATTGAAAAAATCGGTGCAGCACGGGGTACTCTGCCCTACGATATCGACGGCGTTGTCGTAAAGCTCAATGATCCGGCACAGCGCGAACAGCTTGGCAGCACCGCAAAATATCCACGATGGGCAGTGGCATATAAATTTCCGCCTGAAGAAAAGCAAACAAAACTAACCCGCATTGAAATACAGGTTGGCCGAACAGGGGTGCTGACGCCCGTTGCTGTGTTTGAGCCAATTCTGCTTGCAGGTACGGCTGTGGCAAGAGCCACCTTGCACAACCGCCAATTTATCGAGGAAAAGGATATCCGCATAGGCGACACCATTCTGGTGCGAAAAGCCGGTGATATCATCCCCGAAGTGCTATCCTCTATCTCCCATGACGAAAACAGCGTGCCCTATACCTTGCCCACCCACTGCCCTGCCTGTCACACGCCTGTTACACAGGAAGAGAACGCGGCAGCGGTACGTTGTCGCAATCCCCTTTGCCCTGCCCAAATGTTCCGATCCATTGTGCATTTTGCATCCAAGGCTGCCATGAATATTGACGGTCTTGGTCCTGCCATCGTGCAGCAGCTCATGGATGAAGGTTTGGTGCAATCCCCAGCCGATCTGTACACACTGACTGCACAACAGCTGCTCCACTTAGAGGGCTTTCGAGAAAAGTCCGTACAAAATCTCTTAAACGCCATTGCACAATCGAAAACACAGCCCCTCGACCGCGTGATTGCCGCATTGGGCATACCCAATATCGGGCAAAGCACCGCCGTGCTGCTGTGTGAACACTTCGGCAGTATGGATGCTTTGCGCCATGCCACCGTTGCCGAAATCGCCGCCATTGATGGTATGGGAGAAATCATGGCGCAATCAGTATGTGATACCTTCGCATCGCCTGACTTTCTCGCGCTGATTCAACGCCTGACCGATCTGGGGCTGACCATGCAATACAGGCAAAAGCAGACCGGTGATCTCTTTGCAGGGCTGGTATTTGTGTTGACCGGTACATTACCCACGCTCAAACGCGATGAGGCAAAGTCGATGATCGAAGCAGCAGGAGGAAAAGTCACGGGGTCGGTCTCCAAAAAGACAAGCTTTGTGGTAGCAGGAGAAGAAGCAGGCAGCAAGCTGACCAGGGCGACCGAACTGGGCATTCCCATTATTGACGAAGCAGAACTGCTTCGTCGATTGGAACAACAATCGTAAAGAAGGAGTATTGCTATGAAAAACCGCAAAAGAGGCAAGGCACTAACGGCAGCTGCCATCGCAATTGCGGCTGCACTACAGCCACTTATCACACAAGGTGAAACTACATTCGATATCAATCATGTACGGCATCTGGCAGATGCACTTGCCACTACAGAGACTCTGACTGTTGCCGATGATTACGACAGTAACGGTACCATTGATGTGATCGATCTCACACTGATGAAACGCGATTGGTTGACACAGAGCAGTGAAGATCTAACCGGTGAGATTCAAACACAAAATATCACCGCAGATGCCGGCAAACGCATCGGCAGAACACTGGATAAGAACAATATCACATGGTTGGTACAAAGTGGTTCCGCATTGGAATGCACCATTACTGCCACAGAAGCAAGTGTAACCCTCGCGGGTGATGGCTGTGTATACTCCGATGAGAAATACCGTCCGCGCTATGGTGTATACGTAGATGGTGAACTGATCGCCGATGTGGTCATGAATGAAACCGAACAAACTGTATCACTGTTTTCCGGTGAAGCACATCGCACGGCAACAGTGAAAATCATGCACCTTTCTGAAGCAAACAATGGCGCGGTGGGCATTAAGCACTTCACAGTTTCTTCCGCAGCGGCTACGCCGATCAAGCCCACGGCAAAAAAAGATCTCTCTATCGAATTTATCGGCGATTCCATCACCTGCGCCTATGGTGTAGAGGCAGATTCCCAGTATGTTTCGTTCTCCACAGGAACAGAAAACTTCTCCAAATCTTATGCATATCTCACCGCAGAGCTATTAAATGCCGATTACAGTGCGGTCAGCTACAGTGGCTATGGCGTCATTTCAGGATACTCCAACGACGGTACTATCAATACCGATTCTCTCGTGCCCGACTGCTACACACTGGTGGGCAAGCCTGCTGATTACGCTGAATCATGGGATTTTGATGCAAATCCCAATGATGTGGTGGTCATCAATCTTGGAACCAACGATGCCTCTTACCTTTCCAAAGATTTTGACGCACGCAAGGACGCATTTGTCGCAGGTTATGTGGATTTTCTTGGCATGGTACGCGCCAATAACCCCGATGCGTACATCATCTGCACAGTGGGTACTATGGGCTGTGCGGAGGTTTACCCATTGATTGAGGAAGCTGTTGCAGCCTTCGATGATGTGAAAGTCAGCAGCTACCTGTGCACCACCCACGATTTCCAAAATGACGGCATCGGTGCTGACTGGCATCCCTCCGCTATCACACAGCAAAAGAGTGCCTATGTGCTGGCGGATAAGATCGCTGATGCCATTGGAATGCCTTGGGACGAGATCGGACTGGACGCTGCCGCAGATCGTACCTACGAAGTCATCTATGATACCACGCAGGGCATCTATGTTTCCGATTATGTCAATGACTACGATAATTCCCTGACCATCAGCATGACAACCGCAGGAGATGCACCGGAAGATGTTCAGGCGATCATCGGCAATTTGTCTTTGCGCAATGGCGTGTATGATCTCAGCTTGACCTGCAAAAACAGCACGGATATGTCCATCCCCTACTGTTTGCGCAGTACCGCCGACCCGAACATGATCTACATGGAAGGCACACTGGAAATGACTGCCAACACACCCCTCACCTTTGAAACAGAACTCCATATGACCACCCAAGATACCTGTGAGCTGCAATTACTGGTGGGTGGTACCGCTGGGGCACAGTTTGCAATCACAGGTATGCATATGTACAAACTTTCATAATAAAGGAGCAATACCGTATGAAGCTGATCCTTGCATCTCAGTCCCCACGGCGCAAAGAATTGCTTTCACTACTGCAAACGGATTTTACCATCTCCCCTGCGGACTGCGATGAGACAATTTCTGAACAAACCCCTGCAGCACAAGCTGCTGAATTGCTTGCCGTGCGCAAGGCAGCCGCAGTTGCAAAACGACATCCCGAGGCAGTGGTCATTGGTGCAGATACCACAGTCATCGTGGAGAACACCATCCTGGGCAAGCCCGTAAACCGTGAAGAATGCTGTGCCATGCTGCGACTGCTTGCAGGGCGCACCCATACCGTGTGCACTGGCGTAGCGATTTTCTGGGCAGATAAAAGCATCAGCTTTACCGAACAGACTGCTGTTACATTCTTTCCACTGACCGATGATGAAATCAACGCTTATGCCAATACCGATGAGCCATACGACAAGGCAGGAGCTTATGGCATTCAAGGCAAAGGCGGATTACTGGTGTCGGAGATTCACGGCGATTATAACAATGTTGTGGGGCTGCCCGTAGCAAAACTGAACCGCTATTTGAAAAAAATGGGCATCATCGGTTGACAGACACAAAAAAATCGTGTATGATAGATAGGATAAAAGCCATTACGAAAGGATTACATTTATGATATTACTGGACGATATCCGCAATGAATTGATCAATGCGCGCCCTGAAATCAAGGAACTGCATGAAGTGCTGCAAATCAGCCACGCAGAATCCGAACTGGAAGATCTGCGCATCCAGGTAACCTATGACGGTTTCTGGGACAACCCTGAGCAATCACAGAAAGTTATGCAGAAGATTCGTACACTGGAAAACAAGGTGGATCGCTTTCACAAGCTGCAATCGCTGTTAGAGGATACCATTGGCATGATCGAGCTTTGTATTGAGGAAGAGGATGATTCCTCCAACGAGGAGATTCTCGCGGATGCAGAGCATTTTAAGGAACAGCTTGCCGCTGAAAAACTCAAAACGCTGCTCACCGGTGAATACGACAGTGCTAATGCTATTCTGACACTGCACGCAGGCGCGGGTGGCACGGAAGCACAGGACTGGGCACAGATGCTCTACCGTATGTACAACAAATATGCCGAAAACCATGGCTTCAAGGTAGATCTGCTGGACTGGCTAGATGGCGATGAAGCAGGTATTAAATCGGCCTCCTTCATGGTGCAGGGCGAAAACGCTTACGGCTTTTTGAAATCTGAGGCAGGCGTACACCGCCTGGTGCGTGTTTCTCCCTTTGATTCCTCCGGCAGACGACATACTTCGTTTGCAGCACTGGAAGTCATGCCCGAAATTGCCGATGATGTAGAAGTTGATATCCGTCCCGAAGATATCAAAATGGATGTATTCCGTTCCAGCGGCGCGGGTGGTCAGCACATCAACAAAACCAGCTCCGCCGTACGTCTCACCCACTTGCCTACAGGCATTGTCGTTTCCTGCCAGACGCAGCGCAGCCAGTTTCAGAATAAAGACTACTGTATGAAAATGCTCCGCGCGAAGCTGATTGAAATCAAGGAACGCGAACATCTTGATAAAATTTCCGATATCAAGGGCACGCAGCTGAAGATCGAGTGGGGCAGCCAGATCCGTTCCTATGTGTTTATGCCTTACACACTGGTAAAGGATCATCGCACCGCCTGCGAAAACGGCAATGTACAGGCTGTCATGGACGGTGACTTGGATTCGTTCATCAATGCATATCTCAAGGCATTGAGCCACGGTACATTACAGGCAAACAGCAACGATATGTAATCGATCGCACAAACCAAAACCTCTGGGTACACACATGGTACACAGAGGTTTTCCACTATATTATGATCCAAAGCGGTACTTCCTCGCAAGAGAAAGTACCGCTTTTGCAATGCCGTCATGCTACCGCACAGAAAGGTACGGAAGTCGATACCATCCGTGTCATCAATAGTTTTCGGCTCTCAGCTTGAAGTATGCCTGAGGATGTGCGCAAACAGGGCACATTTTGGGAGCCTCCTTGCCAATGACGATATGACCACAATTGCTGCATTCCCAAATCATGTCGCCATCCTTGGAGAATACCAGACCACCCTCGACATTTGCCAGCAGCTTGCGGTAACGCTCCTCGTGCGCCTTCTCGATCTTGCCAACTGCCTCAAAGAGGAATGCAAGACGGGTAAAGCCTTCCTCGCGTGCAATCTGCGCAAAGGAAGCATACATATCCGTCCACTCGTAGTTTTCGCCCTCTGCGGCATCCAGCAGATTTGTAGCGGTAGTAGGTACTTCGCCGTCGTGCAGCTCCTTGAACCAGAGCTTTGCGTGCTCTTTCTCGTTGTTCGCAGTTTCCTCAAACAGCTCTGCAATCTGCACATAGCCTTCTTTTCTCGCCTTGGAAGCATAATAGGTGTACTTGTTGCGCGCCTGCGATTCACCCGCGAATGCAGTCATCAGATTTTGTTCGGTTCTTGAACCCTTCAGTTCCATCGTAAAAGACCTCCGTTATCATATTGATTTGAAATATGGCAAACGATCATAGATCGCTTTCACCCATTTGATTTGCCCTCGTGCATTCCTCACAGATCTCGTACAGCAGCAGATCATAGCCGATGACCATACTGCCTGCTGCCTTGGAAAACACATCGAACGCTGCCTCCAGCTGCACATCGCGCACCCTGCCGCACTGCTTGCAAACGATATGATCATGCAACTGCGGATTATCATCATAGCGATCGGGGGCATCATTTACGGCAATACGCATGATACTGCCGTCTTTGCAAAGTAAATTTAAGTTGCGATACACCGTACCCATTGCAATATGTGGCTGCTGCTTGCGCACTTCTAAAAACACATCCTGTGCGGTAGGATGCTTTTGCATCCTACACAGCACATCGTAGATGAGCTGCCGTTGGCTCTTCATGGCATACCCCCTGCAACATTATTAGGATTCGTTCTTAATAATATTATACCACAGAATATCAATTTGTCAAGCACTTTTTTGCGCGATTTTGGAAAAAATCACAAAAATCGTCTCAGCCCTTGACAAATCTCAAAAAATGAATAAAATATAGAGTATGAGACTCACACCTTGTGGAAATCCGAACAGAGAGAGTGTGCCAATAGGCTGCAAGCACATTTACGGAGAGTAGTGGTTGTGGGAACGCTCTGTCGGCGTGAGATGTCATTTCTTTGCACCGATGCCTTTGGCACGCTCCGAGGCGCAACAACTGAATCGAAAGTGAACAGCGGCTGTCGCTGAAAGGGCAGATGCTGTTAAGTCGGGTGGCACCGCGGGCTTTGTTTGTAAACTGCTCGTCCCGGAACAAGTTTTGTTGTTCCGGGGCGTTTTTATTTTTATCATGGAGGTTTTCATTATGTATCGTACTATGCGCTGCAACGCACCGCGTCCCAAGCATATCGGGCAGACGATTTCTCTCTCAGGTTGGGTAGATGCCATCCGTGACCATGGTGGCGTGCTGTTCCTTGATCTACGCGACGAGACTGGCATTACGCAGGTGGTGTTCCATGAGGATTTGACGCTGGAAGGCATCAATCGTGAGGCTGTCATCACGGTCACCGGTGAGGTAGTCGCCCGTGATGCAGACACCGTGAACGAGAAGCTGGACACCGGTCTGGTGGAGGTGCGTGTCGCTTCCTATGAGCTGCTCGGCCCTTGCCGTCAGATGCTGCCCTTTACTCCCTCCGATTCTATGGACACTCGTGAGGAAGTGCGCTTGAAGTACCGTTACCTTGATCTACGCAACCCCGATCTGCACAGCAAAATCATTCTGCGCTCCAAAGTGATCTCTGCTCTACGCCGTCATATGGAGGAGCTGGGTTTTCTCGATATGCAAACGCCCATTCTCACCGCATCTTCGCCCGAAGGTGCCCGTGATTTCCTTGTGCCAAGCCGCAAACACAAGGGCACATTCTATGCACTGCCCCAAGCACCGCAGCAGTTCAAGCAATTGCTGATGGTTTCGGGCTTTGATCGCTACTATCAGGTCGCACCTTGCTTCCGTGATGAGGACGCTCGTCAGGATCGTTCTCCCGGTGAGTTTTATCAACTGGACTACGAAATGGCATTTGCCACACAGGATGATGTACTTGCGGTGTGCGAGCAGGTCATCTCCAAAACCTTTGCAGAGTTTGCCCCAGATAAAATCAGCTCTGCTGCCCCCTTTGAGCGTATTACCTATGCCGACGCGATGCTCAAATACGGCTCAGATAAGCCTGATTTGCGCAACCCACTGCAAATCATTGATCTTACCGACTTCTTTGCACAGGTGGAATTCAAGGCGTTCAAGGGTCGCCCTGTGCGCGGAATTGTTGCCGACTGCTCTACCTGCTCCAAAAAGTTCTTTGAGGATTCCCTGAAGTTCGCGCTTTCTATCGGCATGAAAGGTCTGGGCTACCTCACCTTGAAAGAGGGGCAGTTTAAAGGCCCGATCGACAAATTCCTTACCGATGAGCAGCGCAAGGAGATCACCGCACTTTCCGGCATCAAAGAGGGTGAAACCCTGTTCTTCATCAGCGATGCAAAGCGTGTCGTGGATAGCATGGCAGGTCAGATCCGTACTTGGCTGGGCGAAACGCTCGATATTCTCGAAAAAGATGCCTTCCGCTTCTGCTTTGTAGTGGACTTCCCCATGTACGAAATCAACGCCGAAACAGGCAAGCTGGATTTCACACACAACCCCTTCTCCATGCCCCAAGGCGGTCTGGAAGCACTGATGAACGAGGAACCGCTGAAGATCCTTGCATATCAGTACGATTTAGTCTGCAACGGCATTGAGCTTGCATCCGGTGCTGTGCGCAACCACAATCCGGAAATCATGAAAAAGGCATTCGCACTGGCAGGCTATTCCGAGGAAGAGCTTGCAGCGCGATTCTCGGCACTGTACACGGCATTCCAGTATGGCGCACCGCCTCATGCCGGTATGGCACCCGGTATCGACCGCATGGTGATGCTGCTAGCCGAAACTGAAACCATCCGCAATGTCATTGCATTCCCCCTCAATGGCAACGCACAGGATCTGCTCTTGGGCGCACCGGCTCCTGTTACCGAATTGCAGCTTCGCGAAGCCAATATTCAGGTGCGCGAGGAGTTCTGAAGCAAATCAACCCGAAAACGGTATGCTCTCTTTTGAGGATGCCGTTTTCCTACTTTTGTGAGATAACGAGCATGAAAAAAAAATACATCGCACTGACTTTTGACGATGGCCCCAACATTACAACCACCGTTGCCATATTAGATCTGCTGCAACAAATGCATATACCTGCAAGTTTCTTTTTAGTGGGCAACAATATCACCGCAAAGACTGTACCCGTGGTGCAGCGCGCCTACCGGATGGGCTGTGAGATCCACAACCATTCAGTAAGCCATACCGCACTGACAACGCTGACCCCTGAACAAATGCTTGCAGAAGTACAGCCCGTCACAAAGCGCATCACGGAAATCACAGGCACAGCACCGCGTTTTTTTCGACCGCCCTATATTGCCATCAATCCCACGGTATTTGCAACTGTTCCCCTGCCCATGATCTGCGGCTTTGGCGTGGAGGATTACGATGATGCCATATCTGCAGAGGAGCGTTTTTGCCGCCTGAAAAAAGGCGCACAGGACGGCATGATCTTGCTTTTACACGACAGTGATGGTAACGACAAAACAGTACAGGCGGTAGCAAGGTTGATCCCTGCGCTACAGGCGGAGGGCTATGAGTTTGTAACCCTTTCGCAGCTATTTGCAATCAAAAACGTGACCCCTAAAGCATATGACGGTCAAATCTATTCAGTATTGTAAATATCCGCATATTCAAAAAAGCACGTGATCATGAAATATCAACAAAAAGGAGCATTGCAAAAGCAACGCTCCTTTTTGACATATGCGAATATCCAAACATCAAGATCAAGTTTCAGGTAACACACTCTGCGTGATAAATCCTTCATAACCATCTCCTTGCAGCTTGGCTAGCAATTGCTCGGCATTCTCGCGAACAGCAAAGGCACCCACCTGCACACGATACAGTATTGCCGCCGAACGCTTCTGTAAGCCATAATAGTTCGCAATCACCGCTGCCTCCTCATTGGCAAGCTGTTGCAAATTCTCATCAATCATCAACCATTTGGTAGCCGCCTCATTGGTGTGAAAGCTGTGCTCCACGAGCAATGCCATCACGCCAACATCAGCTGCACCGCGCAAAACACCGTAATAATCGCCATTTTTACCCTCCCGATGCCCCACTTTACCACTTTCCTTTGTGTTCATCACGCGGGCGATGCACGAAGTCAACTGTCCTGCAAGAACATCGCCCTCACCGGAGATTTGCCCATAAACAATGGGGTGATCTGGTGTCGCAGTTGCATTTTTCGCTACCGCGTTAGAGTGCAATGACAATAGCAGATCACAACCTTCTGCCGCCTTCCCACGATAATACACATTCAAATCTTTTGCCTGATCCGCACGAGTGGTAATCACTTCGATTCCATATTGCTCCAGCGCGGTTTTCAGCATGAGATGCAGCTTCCAGCTCATCTCCGACTCATAGTAGCCCGCAACTGCAGGCGATGGGTTATACTTCCCATAATGTCCGGCATCAAGACAAATCTTCATTCGAATCCTCCTCCATGTTCATTGCAGCAGCAAGTCCAGCCGCAACCGTTGCCACAAAAAAACCAAGTACCGCATCACGTGTAGAAAAATCCAGTGTAGCAATGTTGACCACCACGTAGCCCGCTGCCGCTTGCAAAAAGGTACGCAAAGCCCGTCGAACAGGTTCACGGCACAGCTGTTGACGCAAAAAGACAAACAGTTTGATTTTCATCTTCCCCTTTCGTGAATTTTTAGCCCATTCCACCGCCGCCCCACGCTGCAACGGGCTCTATTCAGAAGAACCTTCAGCCTAAAACTTGTATAATTTCGTACATACACCCCAAAAGCATTCTGAAAATTCAGCGAAATGAACGAAAAGCGACAAATATACATTTGATTTTCATATATTTTGAAGCTTGCCATTTACTGCGTTTCGATTGTTTGATTCCTGCCAAGCTTGGCTACACGATATCATTTTTTGTTCATGCACCATTTCCATTCGATACAATTGCCACGGTGAAAATGAAAGGTTCTTTTCCGACAGCCAGCCCCGCTATTTCGTAAGGAAATTATATCATACGGGACGGCTGTCTGTATAGCGGGTAGATGTGAATTTTGCTTCTTTATCGCCCGTCATAATGACGATTTTTTGAAATTAGGTTTGTCGTGTTTGCTGTGTGTCCATATGTCAATGATGTGAGACCAAAGTCAATGATGTGAGACCCAAAAAGAGAAAAAAAACAAGAAAGATTCTGTTGAAGAGAGGAGCGAAGCGACGAACGGAGACAG
>CAYMOJ010000035.1:0-18301 GCA_964392175.1 uncultured Ruminococcus sp. | reverse complement strand
CCTGTGACCCTCTGCTTGTAAGGCAGATGCTCTCCCAGCTGAGCTATGCTCCCATCACTTGTGCACTCTCGCTGAGTGCTTTTATATTATACTACACTCGTTCGGATTTGTCAAGCACTTTTTCCAGGAAAATAGAAAATTTTATTTTTTAATTTTCAGCTTTCGTTTTCAAACCGCACATTGCGCGAATTTCATCAGGAGTAAACACATACTTGTTATTGCAAAAATGACAGCACACCTCAATTTCCGGCATCTCATCTGCCATCTCACGCAACGCAGTATCATCCAAAGAAGCCAACATCCTCGCGGTGCGCTCTCGCGAGCAATCACAATGATACGCCGGTGCACTTTCATCCAACAGATTGGCATTCAGTCCTTCCATCAGCAGCATGGCGATCTCATCAGCGCGCATTCCCTGTGAAAGCAACGCGGTAATACTTTTGATACCCGCAAGATTCTTCTCGAGTTGTGCAATCGATTTTTCCTCTGCAAAGGGCAACAGCTGAATCAGATAACCTCCTGCCGCCTTAACGGTCAGATCAGTATCCACCAATACGCCCAATCCACAGGCGGTGGGAATTTGCTCACTAACAGCAAAATACGCAGTAATATCCTCAGCAATCTCGCCGGTAACCAGAGCAGTTTGCCCCACATATGGTTCTTTCAGGCCCATATCTTTCATGACATACAGGGTACCCTGAGCACCCACTGCGCCTGCGACATCCAGCTTCCCGGATGCATTCAGAGGCAGCTCCACAATATAATTATCGGCACAGCATTTTACATTACCATGATAATCCGCAACTGCCACTACAACGCCACCAGGGCCACCGCCATCAATACGAACTGTCACGCTGTCGTCCGTGCTTTTCAAGCCATAGCCAATCAACGATGCAGCCATGGAAAGTCTACCCATTGCAGCGGTCATCACAGCAGAAGGCTGATGAATACGCTCCATTTCGGCAATCATAGCTGTACCATCCAGCACAGAACAGACCACAGAACCATCATCGGAAAGATATCGTTTTAATACACCGTTCATGTTCAAGCTTCCTTTCGGGCAATGTATAATAATCGTTGTGATATTTCGGTAGGCGCGTCAAAATGATCACCGTCCAGCACATTTAGCAGAGAAAATCCGCTCTCCGCAAGATACTCCTGTAGCATCGTATGGGGATAAATCTGTTCGGTAAAGGCTTCACTCATGCGATGATATGTTTGATTGTTCTGTCGTGCAAAGAAATCCAACCGAATTTGCACGGGATAGTGAGGTGCTTTATCTTCCAGCTGATTTTGCCACACGCAGAAGCAATCGGGCAGATCATACACAAAGCACTGATCTTTCAACACATTGCAATGCTTATAAGCGGTGTTGACATCAAACAGAAACAGTCCGCCGGGATTTGTAAACAGCCCCACCCGTGAAAAAACCTGCCGCACATCTGTGGCAGCAGGCAAATGGTTGATGCTGTCGAGCATACAAAGCGTGACGCTCACCGTGCCGTACAGATCCAATTTACGCATATCTTGGCGCAGATACTGCACTGCACCCACCAGAGGCGATGCTGCGCGCTTTTCGTATGCCTGCATCAGCATATTCTCCGAACCATCCACACCAATCACTTCCCACCCCAGCTTCGCCATCTCTTCTGAGAACGAACCGGTACCGCAAGCGAGATCCAACAGAAGGTGACGGTCAACTTCGCTGGAAACCAAGTCCTTTGAAGTATACGCATTGATCAACTGATGGATCGCCGCCGCACGCACTTCATAGTGGACATTCTCCGTAAGCGCATCATAATAATCTGCAAACGCGCCATAGCTTTCAATCATTGTTTTCCCGCTCCGCCACGCTGAGATCCAAACGGCTGAAAACGGTTTCATAGCCACCTGCGCCGTCCATAGCAAGGGAACGGTTCACGCGGCTGATGGTTGCGGTACTTGCGCCTGTCTTTTCTACAATCTCGGCATAACGGCAGTTGGTATGCAACAGCTTTGCCACCTGATAACGCTGCGAGAGTGCCTTGAGTTCCTGAATGGTACAAATGTCACGCAAAAAGCTGGAAGTTTCCTCCTTGGTTTTCAAAGAGAGCAGTGCTTCGCAGAGTTCGTCCATTCCGGCAGGATCCAGATGTGTTCTCATAGCAGTAGCCTCCTTACAATCGTCAATACGATGATTTAGGGTATCTACTATATTTTAGCACACTAGTTTGTGAAAGTAAAGGGGGTGACAATATATTTCAAAAATATATCAAATTTATTGAAAAGAAATGGCGGAAAGACAATCTATACATCCTTCCGCCGCATGAGAATAAGAAAGGGGGGTCTTTCTATGAAAACCGAAGCTTCAGAAAACCTGACTGTTCGGAATAGAAAGCAAAATGAGAGGGAAACTCACCTTTCGGTGACGATCAATTCAAGGAAGCAAGCTGCTTGAGAATATCGACTGCGTCATTGCCGTCAGGGCTGCCCGACGCGTTTACATCAGCATTTACCATACCCTGGCTGCTGATACTGATCGCCTCATCCTCTGAGAGAAAGCGGTTCAGCAGAATCACATCGTTCACCTTGACATCGCCATCACAGTTCACATCGCCTAACAGCGTTACTGTCAACGTCTGTGTGGTTGTTGTGGTTGTCGTAGTTGAGTCAGAAGGTGCTACAACGACAACACCACTGTTGGATGCGTTTTCCTTCATGCAACCGCCAAGCTGTTCAAACATAGATTTCAAAGAGACAGTATCGGTGTTCAGCAAGTAGTTGCCACTGGGAATATAGGATACAGATGCATTGGTATCAAAATTGGCATACTGGCAATCGGTATCGACCTGCGTGTTTTTATCAGTCACCACAGTGCCATCCTGATCGCCTTTGCAATTGTTTAGCACATCCATATACGATTTCACTGCACCAAGCTTTACCTGCATGGGATTTTTGCAGCTTTCAAAAACATTGTATTCCGAAAAGATATAGGCATTGGCTCTGGGATTCATGCAATAGCTGGTCTGACCCTCAAAGATATTATTATACATATGGATATTTGCTTGCCGCGCCAGTGGGCCACGAGATTCGCAATTCTTCCAGTAGTTGTGGTGGAAAGTGATGTGAAATTGCAGGTTGGAATCAGAAGCCCCAACCAGATTGGTCTTATGGTAGCCCTCGTAGTAACAATAACTGTTGGTAAAATACATACCACGCTTGAAATCGCAAGCACCGTCACCGCCATCCTTATCAGACTCAGCCGGATTTGCAATTGCAGGCTTATAGAACTCGCAATTGTGGATCCAGCAATGTTCTACGGAAGCCGTCAGTGTGGAACCTTCCTGTACGCCCTCCATTCCAACACAGTCCTCAGGCACATTGCGAAAAGTGATGTTTCTGACTTCAAAGCTTTTGCCTGCATTCTGATTGGAGGATTCAGCGATGAAATGAATGCCCCATCCGTTGATGCAAGCATCTGTTCCGACGCCCTCAATGGTCACATCCTTACCGGACTGCATTCTTGCCATGTAACCATTATCGCCTACAGATCCACCGTAATCAACAGAATCAAACGCAGTAAGACCCGCAGGGGCAGTCACATTGCCGATAATACGCACCCCATCATCTGTATCACGCACAAGATAATCAAAATCGTCACCGTTGAGTGTGCCACTGGTTTCGCCACTGTAAGAAACTTTTTTGACCGCATCATCATGGATGCCACCAATGATCATATATGCCATCTCGTTCCAACCGCCCACGCTCTTGACATTCAGATCGCCTGTAACAGCCACAGATGCTGTTGTTGCAGTGGTCGTCTGCTGCGCACCGGTGTCAGTGGTCACGTTTGTAATAATGCCGCTGCCGCCGCTAATATCAATATAGAACAGATTAGAGCTGCCGGAGCCTTTCCGCAGCGTATGTGCACCTGCCGAAAGCGAAATCACAGTCTGACCACTTGCATCAATGGTGTACTTGTTGTTGTCCACGTCAATTGTGTCCCCGTCCTTGATCGCAAGGGTCATGGTACAAGCACTGCCCGTGGTAAAGCTGATGTATGTGCTGCTCTCCATTTTCAGGCACTGCGTCAAGGTGATATCGTTATAAGTCATAGTGCCCTTACCGGTGGAAAGATTGCCCGTGATATCAAAATAGTCGCTAGCCAAGCCCTGCTCAGTAAAGTTATGCGTCGCCGAAGTCCCAATGGTCGCCTCTGCGATACTACCCACAGACGCAGCAACCATTTCCTGCGCGCTGACTTGTGCTGTCATTGTCGTAAAGCTGAGCATCAAAGCGATGGCGGTACAAAGACTGATCTGCTTGCGATGTGTCGATCCTGGCATAATTTCCTCCTGTTACTGGCAAACGCATCCGTGTATGCAAATACCCGCTGCGTCCTCTCTTTGATTTTTGTGTGTGGATCCGTCAGCTACCGCACGGTGGGGAACCGAAACCACAGCTGACGGATCGTAGGTGAATCGGTTTCCGAATCCTATTTTATCCTTTTTCAGGGTATTTGACAATGACCGATGATATTTTGTTACTGACACATTATCCGAAGTGAGAAGATCATGTGTCAGCTTTTCCCCACATAAGATCGTTGAACGGAAAATGCATCTGATCACATCTTCACGGTATCAGTACCACACAGGAAACAATGTGCTTTCTCATGGTTTATAATCTATGTCAAAGCAATACTTGCATTTCGTTGCAAAATCGTGTATAATAGATGCATGATATCACAGCAGAGAAGGTATTCTGCACAATTAGGAGGGAACTATGGGCATTTTAGAGCATCTGAAGCCAAGCAAGGTATTCTACTACTTTGAAGAGATTGCAAAAATACCGCACGGCTCCGGCAACACCAAGCAAATCGCCGCATGGTGCATGGCTTATGCAAAACAACACGGTCTAAAGGCAAAACTCGATGATGCAGGCAATGTAATCATCTACGCAAAGGGCACAACAGGCTATGAAAACAGCGAGCCGGTGATTTTGCAAGGGCACATGGATATGGTTTGCGAACAAACACCTGACTGCACCAAAGACATGACCACAGAGGGGCTTGACCTTTGCACCGATGGCAACTTTGTTTGGGCAGACTCCACCACGCTGGGAGGCGATGATGGCATCGCACTGGCATATATTTTTGCGCTGCTGGATAGCGATGAGATTCCGCACCCACCCATTGAAGCCATCATCACCCGTGATGAAGAAATTGGTATGTTTGGTGCTATGGATTTTGACGGTGCTATGGTATCGGGCAAAAAGATCATCAATATCGACTCTGAGGAAGAGGGCATTCTCACAGTAAGCTGTGCAGGAGGCGTTACGGTTCTGGGCGAGATTCCCATGCAGACGGAGGCGGCAAAGGGCTTCGCATATCGCCTTGCAATCAGTGGGATGACCGGTGGTCATTCCGGAGCAGATATTCACTACGGCAGACAAAATGGTATCAAGATACTCGGCAACCTGCTGCAAGCCATCAAGGATAAGATGGACTATCGCGTATATGCCCCCCGGGGTGGCGGTAAGGCAAACGTGATCCCAAAAGGAGCAGAGGCGATTATTGTTACCCAAACGGATATGCTCACACAGCTGCAAGCCGTTGTGGCAGAATTCGCCGCACGATTTGCACAACATCACAGTGCAACTGATGCACAAGCAGTGTTTCATGTCTCCCCTGCCCCGTTGCCCAATGTATTATACACCCCCAAAAGCACAGAAACGCTTATACATTTTCTGACAAAGGCAAAAAACGGTGTAATCCGTATGCACCCCAGTATAGAAGGCATGGTGCAGACTTCTCTGAATCTGGGCGTACTCACATCCAGTGCGGACAAGTTCTCGGTACAATTTCTCATTCGCAGCAACTCCACGGACGAAAAGGACGCGCTGCAAGCTGAAGTTGAAGCACTCATCCGCAGTTTTGACGGTACGGCAACCCATGACGCCGGTTATCCGGCATGGGAATACCGCGAAGATTCCGCACTGCGTCAGCTCATGGTACAGGTTTACACCGATCAATATGGCAAAGCACCGCAGGTCTCTGCCATTCATGCAGGACTGGAATGCGGTATGCTGGCAGAAAAAATTGCGGACGCAGATATCATTTCCATCGGCCCGAATATTCTCGATATCCATACTCCCGATGAACGGCTGGATGTGGCATCGGTTGCCCGCGTATGGGAATATCTCAAGGAAATCCTGAAACGTTGCAAATAAAATGCCACAAACACAGCAAAAGCCAGTTGCATCCGACAGCGAAATATGATATAATTACAGCATGACTTTGTCATTATGACAATATGGAGGTAAGCATGGACAAAAAAAACGAATTTAAGCCCTATATTCCTGCGTCAAAGGTAACACCGGAATTAACGGTCACATCTATTATCATGGGTGTGCTGCTGGCAGTGGTGTTCGGCGCAGCCAACGCCTATCTGGGACTGCGTGTGGGCATGACCGTATCTGCATCTATTCCGGCAGCGGTAATTGCAATGGGCGTCATTCGAGTGATCATGAAGAAAAACTCAATCCTTGAAAGCAATATTGTGCAAACCATTGGCTCGGCGGGTGAATCCGTTGCAGCCGGTGCGATTTTCACCATTCCTGCGCTGTTTCTCTGGGCTGCCGATGATTCCATGAACATGGAAAAGCCCGATATCATCGAAATCACCCTGATTGCTGCCATCGGTGGTCTGCTGGGCGTATTTTTTATGATTCCCTTGCGCAATGCCCTCATTGTGCGTGAACATGGTGTACTGCCATATCCCGAAGGCACCGCTTGTGCGGAAGTGCTGCTTGCCGGTGAAGAAGGCGGCTCCAGCGCGTCTACCGTGTTTGCAGGTATGGGGTTTGCCGCGCTGTTTAAGCTCATCATTGACGGTATCAAGGCTGTACCGGGTGAGATCTCATTGCGCGTTAAGGGCTTTGCCGGTGAAATTGGTACACAGATCTACCCCGCCGTAATGAGCGTTGGTTATATCTGCGGCTTCCGCATTTCCTCATATATGTTCGCAGGCGGTGTGCTGAGCTGGCTGGTACTCATTCCACTGATCGTGATGTTTGGCGGTGATGCAGTCATCTACCCCAGCACACAAGACACCGTTGCACAAATTTTTGCTGCTGATGGCGCAAGCGGTATCTGGAGCAATTACATTCGCTACATTGGTGCGGGTGCGCTGGCAGCCGGCGGCATCATCAGCCTGATCAAGTCGCTACCTCTCATCGTGCGTACCTTCAAAGATGCCCTGAAAGGCATGGGAAAGGGCAACTCACAGTCGCAACTTCGCACAGAGCATGACCTGAACATGAAAGTCGTGTTGATCGCCATTGCGGTTCTTACACTGCTCATCTGGTTGATCCCCGCAATTCCCGTCAATCTGATTGGTGCAATTATCATTGTTGTGTTCGGATTCTTCTTTGCAACCGTATCTTCCCGCATGGTGGGTCTGGTCGGTAGCAGTAACAATCCTGTTTCGGGCATGGCAATCGCCACACTGCTCATCTCCACGCTAGTTTTGAAAGCAACCGGCATGACCGGTGCAGAAGGTATGACCGCCGCAATTGCAATCGGTTCGATCATCTGCATTGTGGCTGCCATTTCAGGTGATACTTCTCAGGACTTGAAAACCGGCTATCTGCTTGGCTCTACACCCAAAAAGCAGCAAATCGGTGAAATCATTGGTGTCGTCGCTTCTGCGCTGGCAATCGGCGGTACGCTCTATCTGCTTGATAACGCATGGGGCTTTGGCTCTGAAGAATTGGGCGCGCCACAGGCAACCCTGATGAAAATGATCGTTGAGGGCGTGATGAGTGCCGAACTACCATGGGAGCTGGTATTCGTGGGTATGTTTATCGCAGTGCTGATTGAAGTCATCGGGATTCCAGTGTTGCCCTTTGCAATCGGTGTATATTTGCCGGTGCAGCTCAATGCCTGCATCCTCGTTGGCGGTATCATTCGACTGGTGTTTGACAAGATGAAAAAAGACGAGACCAGAAAAAAGGAAATCGTCAATGATGGTATCCTATTTTGCTCAGGCATGATCGCAGGCGAAGGCTTAGTTGGCATCCTGTTGGCACTGCTTGCTGTATTCGGGGTGGCAGATGTCATAGATATCTCAGCGAAGCTGAATCTGCCAGAGGTTGTTGTCAATATCGGCAGCCTTGTGGTATTTGCTCTGATCATTCTCACGCTACTCAAATTCTCTGTTTGGAAAAAGCACAAAAAGGACAGCAAATCATAATGGGACGCAAACAACGCAAGCAAGCGGAAGAAAATTATCTGGAACGTTGTCCTCTACGTCAAGAATCCATTGGGTGGACGCAAAACGATGCGGGACTTGTCACACTGGAGCTGGAAAACAAAGGCATGATGAACCGCATCGCACAAAAGCTGTTGAGAAAGCCAAAAATCTCCTACATTCATCTGGACGAGATCGGCAGCTTTGTATGGCAAAGCATCGACGGAGAATGCACCATTATGGATATGGGCAAGCCCATGGAGGAACACTTTGGAGAAAAAGCGCAGCCCACCTATGAGCGACTGGCGCAATTCTTCCGCATTTTAGAAAGCTACGACTTTATACGCTGGAAACAACAATAAACGCAAAGCAAAAGCAGAGGTACATAATGGTACCTCTGCTTTTTTGTGCAATGCGATATCATTACTCAATTGCGGTCACAGTATAATCCTGTGCTTCCACAGCTGCTTTCAGCGTATCATTGCTGACATCTGTCGAAAGCGCGATCACCGCAGTGCCGGCGGTATGGCTGACAGTCGCTTCTGTCACGCCTGCAATGCTCTCCAGCACCTTTTTCACTCTGGCTTCACAATGGCCGCACATCATACCTTTGATATGCATGGTTTTCTGCATCGTTTTCACCTCCAATTTCTCGACTGCAATTGCATCGGATGATTGTTTTTCAGCAATACGCACGGCATAAAGTCGCAAAGCATTGCTGACAACACAAAAACTAGAAAGACTCATTGCGGCGGCACCGAACATCGGATTGAGCTCCCAACCAAAAATGGGATACCACAAGCCTGCGGCGAGCGGAATGCCAACTACATTATAAATAAACGCCCAGAACAAGTTCTGACGGATAATGCGTAGTGTTTTACGGCTCAACCGAATGGCTGTTGCGGCATCGGTCAGGCGACTGTTGACCAACACCACATCTGCGGCATCGATCGCAATATCTGTACCCGCACCAATGGCAATACCCACATCGGCAATGGTCAGTGCGGGAGCATCGTTAATGCCGTCACCAATCATTGTAACCTTGCCCTCCCGTTGCAGGTTGCGGATCGTAGCTTCCTTTTCAGCCGGCAATACTTCAGCAATGACGGTATCCACACCGGCTTCTTTGCCGATGGATTCAGCGGTCAGTTTGTTGTCACCGGTCAGCATCACTACGCGAATACCCATTTTATGCAGTTGCGCAATCGCTTCACGACTTTCAGGGCGTATGATATCCGCGGCAGTGATCATGCCCAGCAGGCGTTCACCCAGTGCAAAATACAAGGCGGTACTCCCCTGCTGCGCAAGTGCCTCTGCCTGCACACGCATTGCTTCGGGAATGGTTGTCGCCGTAGCGATCAATGCCTGATTGCCACCCAAAAGCGTTTCTCCTTTATGGGTTGCCTGCAAGCCGCTGCCCGGTAAAATCGTCAGATCTGCAACGGTAGGCACGATGATTTTTTCCGCATCTGCTCGCTTAATAATTGCTTTTGCTAGGGGATGCTCGCTATTTTTTTCCAAAGCCGCTGCAAGCATGAGCAATTCGGTGGCATCCACACCTGCTGTCGGATAGATTCCTGTTACAGCAGGATCACCCATTGTTACGGTACCTGTTTTATCTAATGCCACGATCTGCGTGCGCCCTGCCAGCTCCAACGCCTCGGCAGTCTTATACAATATACCATGCTTTGCACCCATACCCGTACCTACCATAATGGCGACCGGGGTGGCAAGTCCAAGTGCACAAGGGCAGCTGATAACCAGTACAGAAATGGCGCGCGCAATCGCAAAGCCAAAAGTTTCTCCTGCGATTAACCATATGCAAAGCGTCACAATCGCGATACCGATCACGATAGGCACAAACACCCCTGATACACGGTCTGCAATTTTGGCAATGGGTGCTTTGGTGGCAGAAGCATCACTGACCATACGGATAATTTGCGCAAGAGTGGTATCCTCCCCCACACGCGTTGCCTCGCAGCGCAGCACGCCCGAAACATTCATCGTGCCTGCTTGCACACTACTATGCTCTGTTTTCTCCACAGGAATGCTTTCACCGGTCAATGCCGCCTCATTGACCGCGCTATGCCCCGAAAGCACAATGCCATCTACGGGCACCTGCTCTGCCGGACGCACAAGGAACACATCTCCTTTCCGCACCTCGGCAATTGGCACATGAATCTCCTGATCCTCTCGCACAACAGTTGCCGTCTGCGGGGCTAACGCCATCAAGCCGGCAAGTGCATTGGTGGTTTTACCCTTTGCGCGTGCCTCTAGCATCTTTCCCACTGTGATCAGTGTCAAAATCATGGCAGCAGATTCATAGTACAAATCATGCAGATATGAAGTCGCAGCGGTCATATCACCTGATGCAACAACCCCCGACATGGCAAATGTGACCCACAGACTGTACCCAAAAGATGCCGCAGAACCAATAGAAACAAGCGTATCCATATTGGGCGAGCCATGAATCAATCCCTTTGCACCGTTGATAAAAAATCTCTGGTTGATGACCATGACAATACCGGCAAGGAGCATCTGACAAAGCGCAATTGCTACAGGATTTGCAGCGAGGACATCGGGTAGCCACCAGTCGAACATCATATGCCCCATGGAAAGATACATCAGCACCAATAGAAAGCCGATGGATGCAATCAACCGCACTTTGAGGTTGTGTTCCGTTTTCTCTTTGGGCATGGTAGCCTGCGAATTTGCTTTTGCAGATTCCTCTTTGGGCGATGCTCCGTACCCTGCCGCTTCCACAGCGGAAATAATCGCTGCATCGTCTGCTGCGCCTTTTACCAGCATCGAGTTGGTCAGCAAATTGACACTTACCTGCTCAACCCCCGACACCGCCGCAACCGCTTTTTCAACTCTTGCACTGCAAGCCGCACAACTCATGCCACTTACATTATACTGCTTCATATCAAACCCTCTCTCGTCACTGAATCATGGTAGCATTCGCCGATATGCACGAAGCAAACTTTGATTTGCGTATGTGCAAGGCGATTGAAATAGCCATATAATAATTTATTATACCACAAAACGCCATAAGAATCAAGGGATACGAAAAAAGCTCACGCCTTTTCTTCCAAGAAAGCGTGAGCTTTTTCTTTGATTCATTCAAGGTCAGTTCGCGCTGCGATAAACCTGACCATCATACATCTCCTTGCCGTTTGCACGGAACATTTCAGAAATGGTCACCACCTGCCAGCCATTGGCTTTTAGCACAGGCACCATATATTCAACAGCCTGCGCAGTAGTGTCGTAGGTCTCATGCATCAACACAATGGCATTGTCCAACGAGCCATCATTCATTTTTTGCGTCAATGAATCGATCATCTGCTGTGCGGTTGCTTGATTCCAATCCTGAGAATCTATAGCACAGGTAATCAGCGGCGCGCCTGCATTTTCCTGTACGATCTGATTCACGGCGAGGTACGGCGGACGAATCAGAAAATTCGTGCGTCCCGTCAGACGGGTCAACTCGGCGGCACAATCGTTGATCTGTGACTGCACCTCCGCTGCACTCAATGTGGAAAGATCAGGATGCGAATATGTATGATTCGCCACCTCAAATCCCAATTCATGGGCACGGATGATCTCCTGCTCTGTGGTGGCATTGAGTTTTTTGCCCCACAGATCGACGCAATAGAAAAATGTCGCGTGGAATCCTGCATCAGCAAGAGCATCCTGTATACGTATGGACGAATCCGTACTTGCAATTCCCACGGGGCCGTCATCAAATGACAACGCAACCATCGGTTTTGTGGGATCAATCCATGAAATATCTGCAGTGTTATACCATACGCCATCCACCGGCTGCGGATCATCCGGTGTTTCCTCTTCAAGCACCGGCGGATTCATCACATACCGCTTCAACAAAGTCAGATCGATCGCATCAATGTTACCATCGGCATTCATATCATCGGTTTGCAAATTGCCCCCTTTTTGTTTACCGGAAAGCATATCACGCATCGCCTGCACATCAGCAATGGTAATGTTGCCATCGCGATTCACATCTCCAAGCGTTGCATTTGCCTGCACATCATATGTCATGCCCTCGTTGCCACCCACTGCTTCATCCAAATAAAAACTAGTCAGATTCTCCAATGTCTCCACATACAGCAAAAGATTTTCTGCGCCCTGCGGAATGCAAAAGGATTCGTTTGCCAGCATCAGCCATTCGCCTTTTTTTGCACTGCCCTGCGCCACTGCAAGATACTGTGCCTCACCATCAATCTCACACTGCAAGGAAAGCTTAAAGTCCTCAGTTGCAATGCTGTTTTGCATGACCGTCACGCCAAAAGAGTATGCCTTATCCGCTATAAACTGCGCGGAATCAAGAACATACCCTGCGCCGTTCCATGCATCGGTTCGACCACTGACATACAGCGACTGCGCCCCTGCAAATGCCTTTGATTGCGTGGTTGTCACGGTGCTGCTCCCCCGCGCAGACCATTGCTCCGTGCCGTTTTCAAAGGTCGAATGGAACATACAAGCTGCGCTATCCAGCGCGTGGATCTCCTCTTGACAGTAGCTGCCGGAAAGTGGGAGTGCAGTTAGCGTTACACAGAACGCCAGAACAATCCCTAAAGGTTTTTTTGCCATGGAATCAAGCCCCTCTCTATATTGTGTATTATTATCATATACCAAACAGCAGAAAATGTCAATAACCATTTGTATATTTTATTGCCGGATTTACAGACTATCTTGCGGTAACGGTGCAATTGCACGGAAATATCTTTGCATGATTGCACAGATTTTGTTGCTCTTTTGTGTGATCGGAGAAAAAAAGTCTCTCGTCAATCTCCGAATGATTGTTTGTGGGAAAAAAATGCGAAAAGCTATTCCCTTTTTCAAAAATATCTGTTATAATGGGTGTAATACGATTTGATACTATCCCATAGGAGATGAAACCATGCGAAAAAAAAGAATCTTCAGCCTGCTGCTGACGCTACTATGCTGCCTCACCCTACTGCCCCGATCGTTATCGGCAAAGGCACTGAATTTTGCACCCACCGAAACCGTATACAGCGAATCCGCTGTGCTGTTGAACATGGATCTGAATACGATCGTTTATGAAAAAAATGCCGATATGAAGCAAATGCCTGCAACGCTTGCGCAGGTCATGGCTGCCATTGTCATTTTAGAAAGCGGTGTGAACATCGAAACGGAAACCATCATGGCACAGCAGGTCTGGTTTGATGCGCTGCACGACTACGAATATCAAAGCGATCTGCGCTATGCCAATATCAATGCAGGTGATGTGTTGACCGTGCAGGATTTACTCTACGCTATGCTGCTTACCTCCTCATGCGAAGCAGCAACGATGCTCGCCATGCACTTTGGAGATGGCGATGAAACAGTATTTGTAGAGAAAATGAATGCCAAAGCGGAAGCCATCGGTATGCCGAATACCCGTTTCACTAACGTGGTGGGCTTATATAGTGCAAGGCAAGTCACAACAGCAAGAGATATGATGACCATGCTGCACTATGCCATGGCTGTACCACGCTTTGAAGTCATCGCCTGTGCCGCACAATATACGCCCCCAACAGCAGAGACAATGGGCAAAACGACTGACTGGACTTGGACGCACTCCAACACCATGTGCGATACCGAAAGCAAGTATTATTGCACAGGTGTGAAAGGCATCAAAACAGGCAATTTGCAGGAATGGGGCAGAGCCATCGCTTGTAAGGCATCCCGTGACGGCAACAATTATCTGCTGGTGTGTCTGCGCTCGCCCATGTATGATGAGGAAACCGGCGCAAATCGCTTCTATCATCTGGAAGACGCAAAAACCATCATAGAATGGGCGTTTGCCCACCTCTCCTATGAAAAACTGCTGACCACCAACACCGAAATTGATGAGGTGAAAGTGGAGAATGCAAAGGGCGTTGATTATGTCATCGTGAAGCCGGTCAGAGGATATTCCTGCATTTGGTGCGATACCATGGATATCAACCTGATACAGCAGATCGTGACCATTGACGAAAATGTCGAAGCTCCTATTAAAGAAGGGCAGAAGCTGGGCACCATTACGCTGAAGCATTCCGGCGAAGTGCTTGATGAAATTGACCTGATTGCAGCTTCTTCCGTGGAACGCTCTTTCTGGAAATACAATCTCAGCATCATTCCCGGCTTTTTCTCTTCAGAATTTCTCAGTATTGCGTGGAAAAGTGCACTGTGCCTGTCCCTACTCTACATAGCAGTATGCATCGTGTGCTATGTGATCTACCGCAAGCAAAAGGCAAAGCATCCCAAACGCGTTGTTTCCAACAGCCCACGCAAATAAATAACGAACTAAAATATTACGTCATGATATAATGAAGCGGTTTTGCCATGAAACGAAAGTTTTAAAAACCGTCTGCGTTGGTGGCATCAACAGTTATGATGCTGACATCTCCTAAAGTGGAGTGGATGCTCCCAAAATGGTATTTGACTTTTGGGGCTACTCATGTTATAATAAAGGCATCCAATGAAAGGAGTACCCCTTATGATCAAGCATATGATTCTCTGGAAGCTGAACGAATCGCTGACAGATGCCGAAAAAGAAACCATCAAGCAGCGCATAAAAACTGAGTTGGAATCCCTCAAAGGCGTAATTGATGGTCTGGTGGATGTTAAAGTGCAGATTCACGGGTTGCCGACCTCCACAGCTGACTTAATGCTGGACTCTACTTTTACAACCAATGAAGCATTGGCTGCATATGCCGTACACCCTGCTCATGTTGCCGTAGCAAATCGTGCAGTGCGACCCTATACCGTACAGCGTAGCTGTTTGGATTACGAGGTGGAATGATCGATGCCGGATTGTGAACGCTGTGCGTATTACATCTATGATGATGACTGGGAATGTTATTGCTGTGACATGAATCTGGACGAGGACGAATATGCCCGTGTGATGCAGGGATATTCCAATGAATGTCCGTATTTTCGTGACGGTGATGAATACCGTATCGCTCGAAAGCAATAAAAATAGCACCGCACAGAGTCGATGGACTTTGTGCGGTGTGTCTTGATTAAAGTGCCTACTGTGAAGCGAAATTGCTCCGCAGCAGTTTTTTTATGTGGATGCGGCAGAAGATGTCGTCGTAGTGGTCGTGCTAGAATCACTGCTTGTGGTATCGCTTGCAGCGGTGGTCGTTTCCGTCTTACCCGATGCCTTATAATCGCTGAACAAAACGGAAAGTGGCTGATTGGGCATGGAAAAGCCTGCCAGTGTACCATCTGCAAGAAATGTAACGGTATAGCTACCCGACTCGGTTTCGCCGCTGACAGTCCATGTACTGTCCTCGTTATGGGTAGCAGGCAAGGTTTCCTCGTCTATCAGCTCCTCCATCACATCCGTAATGAGCAACAGCATCGCTTTCGCAGGCAATGCCGATTTCGGAACGGTAAAGGACAATCCCTTATAGTTCGCACCAACCGCTTCACCTTCAATAGTCAGTACCACACCTGCCAACGATGACGGCGTTTCAAAGGCGGCATCCCAATGATTTTCCTCGTAGCGCGTCAGTAACAACTCTGCACTGTTATCCTCACCATAGGTCATCTCAGCGCGAATAGAAAAAGACGCATCCAATTCCGATGAAAAATCCGCTGCGCTACCATTGCTGCCATCACAACTGCACAACAGCAAGGTCATGGGCACAGCACAACACAAAAGGGTATTCCTCATACATTTCAACGGTTTCATCAAAAGCAACCTCCATGAATCGATTTGCATTGTACGACCGTTATATTGTATGAGGAATACCCTCTCCTGTATGTTAGACGAAAATCATGCGGGGTCTTCAGCTTCCTGCTCCAGCTGCCTGAAAATCACCGGATACTGCTGTATCATATCTTGCGGCAACATAGCACGTTTGGAAAGCGTTTTTGCTGCAACATCCCCTGCCAACCCATGCAAAAATACAGCTGCACAGGCTGCCTGCTCCGGCGAGATTCCTTGCGCGACAAAGCTGCCAAGTGTACCTGCAAGCACATCACCGCTGCCACCTTTGCTCATGCCCGAATTACCCGTTGTGTTGATAAATGCATGATCTTTGGTAACAATCACCGTGCCGGGGCCTTTATGCACCACAATGATATCAAAACGCTGCGCCAAAGACTTTGCAGAATCCAATCGGTGGATCCGAACCTGCTCCGGTGGCACATCCAACAAGCGACTCAATTCACCGGTGTGCGGTGTGAGGATCACAGGTACTTTGGCTTCCTGTAATATATCTATGCAGCCATTGATGGCGTTTAGACCATCCGCATCCAAAATGATGGGACATTCCAGCTGTTTGATCAAATCGCACACCAGAGCCTGCACCGATGGAGTACGTCCAAGACCACAACCGATCACTACAGCAGAGCAGGTTTTTGCATAATCCAAGAGTTTGGGCAAGGCAGCTTGCGTCAAAAAGCCATCCGCATCGGGTGTCAGCGGCAAAACCATTGCTTCCGGTGCATTGGCAACCAGCAGCCGACAAGCATCCGGAACCGATGCAAGGCAAAGCGTTCCCACGCCACAACGCAAAGCTGCTGTTGCAGTAAGAATCGCTGCGCCGGGCATCATGGCAGAGCCTGCAATACAGAGCAACCGACCATAATCACCCTTATGGGAATCATTCGACCGCACAGGCAGATACTTACGAATATCCCTCTGTGCTAACATAAACATATCGTACTCCATGATGTCATAGACCTGCTCAGGAATGCCTACATCCACCAGAATGATATCGCCACAGTACTCCTGTAGCGGTTGCTGTGTCATGCCATATTTTCCGGCACTGAATGTCACTGTAAAATCGCAGTGCAGCGTACCCTCGGTCGCTTCCCCAGTCAGCCCATTGCCACCGCTGGGGATATCTGCCGCAACACAAATTTTTTCTTCTGCAAGCTGAAAGATCTGTTGAATCTGCGGTGTTAGCGTGCCGTGAAATCCGATACCGAACACACCATCCACCACCAAAGCTGCATCTTTCACAGCTTCCATCGTGGATTTGAAATCCGTAATAATACGAACATTCTTCAGCGCCTTGAATTTCATATAGGCAATTCTTGTTTTTACCACACCATTGACCATACAAACCGTAACATGAAACTGCTGTGACAGCATCTGCGCAGCGATGAAGCAATCGCCTGCATTATTGCCACTGCCACACAAAAACAAGATCTCCGTTAATTGATTGTTCACAGCAAAATCACGCAAAAAGCTGTATAGACCTTCGCCTGCTTTCTGCATCATTTTTTCATAAGTATAACCCAGCCGATTTGCTTCGGCTTCAATCAGTGTCATTTGTTCCGGCGTAACCAATCTCATAAATACAGCTCCTTTCGGTCATTTGCAATGTTATGATACTTCGTACTCAGTAGGATCCATTTTGTAATAAAAGTGCAAGGCGCGTGGAAGATGATCAGAACAAAATTGCAGGCAGCGCGAAGTCGGTGTAAAGAGAATGCGCACTTCATGGTACTCGGGATGCGTCACATCCATATAATAGGCATCCTCGTCCTCAGCACGGCAAGCAAGCACCAGTGTTACGCTTTCAGCACAGGGAGAGGCCTCGCAAAGTTTGCCAAAAGCAGTCACCTGCCGCATGGAAACTTCGATTAAAGGCTTACGCTTGCCTTCTGCGATAATTTTAGTAATGGTAAAATCATCATCACTGAAAATATATTCGTATTCGATACGCTGCTGCATGGAAAGATACCATGTACCAAAACCAAGGAGAATACTGAGCAACAACAGCGGATACAGACTAAACAGCAAGGCAAACAGTGTGACCAGTACAACCAGAACAGTACCCAGCATCACAATCAGAACACCCTTGTTATGCAGACCGCTACCCTGATTTTTTTTGACTAGTGCTTCACAATAATTGGGATTAAACATAAAAAAACCTTCTTTTTGTAGAATTCCGTACACAAACAGTGTTACAATCGATATCATCGCATTGCAGCATGAGTATACTGTGAAGATGAAAGGCAGACAATGCGCACATTGCCCACCTGTATATAATACCATAAATAGCCGAAAGTGTCAATAAAAAACTGTGAAGATTCTACCATTTTTT
>CAYMOJ010000034.1:0-18385 GCA_964392175.1 uncultured Ruminococcus sp. | reverse complement strand
CTGCCTAATTGCAAAAATGCCTCGGAAGTTTGCACTTCTGAGGCATTTTGCTTTTCCAGATGACAAAAAGCTCACACAGTATTACCTGTGTGAGCTTTTGTCTATGGTATTCATCAGACCTGGGAATTGTTATCCAGCCAATCTAATACATCATCCACAGTGGTGAAGCACAAACTGGTGACCGTATCCGCACAACCGTAGTAGATGGCAATGCGACCGGTATCAGCATCCACCAGATTTGCGCACGGGAATGTTACATTGGGCACATCACCAACGCACTCGTAGAGGGTCTGAGGGCTGATGAGATAATCTCTACCACGCTTAAGAACCTTCCAAGGTTGATCTTTATCCAGCAGTGCTGCAGAGAAGCTGTAAACATAGCCGTTGCAGGAAGTCAGCACACCGTGGTAGAAAATCAGCCAACCACGCTCGGTCTCAATGGGAATCGGGCCGGCACCAATCTTCGTTGCTTCCCAACCCTTGGAGGGACCCATCATGTGGCGATGCTTGCCCCAATAGGTCAGATCAGGTGACTGAGAAACATAGATATCACCAAAAGGTGTGTGACCGCTATCGGAAGGACGGCTCATCATCATGTAGTTTCCACCGATCTTGCGGGGGAATAGCACGCCATTACGATTGAATGGCAGGTAAGCGTTTTCCAATTGATGGAATGTCTTGAAATCGAAGGTGTATGCAAGACCAATGGTAGGCTTCCAGCCGTATGCATTGCACCAAGTGATATAGTAGCGATCCTCGATGAAGCAGACACGTGGATCATAGCCATATTGAAACTCTGCCATTTCAGGAATATCAGTTTCAAACGAGATGCGCTCAGGGTTGATATCCCAGTGCAGACCATCCTTAGAGAAGCCAGCATGAAGCTGCATATTGCGGGAACGATCATCTATACGGAACACACCTGCAAAGCCACCTTCAAAGGGAACCACTGCGCTGTTGAACACGCTGTTGGAATTCGGGAAGATATCACGCTGAATGACAGGATTCTGCGCATAACGCCAGATGACATCTTTGCAATCGGCAGGCTTTTCCTGCCAGGGAAGATTGGGGATGGAAACACCATTGATAATTTGAGTTTTCATGGGATTGAATACCGCCTTTCTGCCGAAAATTTTCCTTCGGCCTACAGTTGAATTATACCATAATCCATTGACTTTTGCAAGGGATTATTGCATACTTAACCGAAAATCGTTTAAGGACAATGTTCGCTCTGAGTTGTACAGATTATACAAATCGCTACTTGAATAATAAGTGTCAGAGAAGGTTCCATCGCTGTTCATAATGTATTCACCGTACCATAGTCCGAAAAACGACCATATGGTGCGGTCTAGCAGCAAGGTTTCTATATCGGGCAATGCACTACATTCGCTCAGCGCAAGAAGTTTGTTGCCCTCTGTGATTCGTGCCAATGAAATAAACTGTTCATATCGGCTGCCATATTGCATATCAGGGGAAAGATACACATCCACTGAAGCGATATCATAAGTATTCTCTGGCACCATATATGAGGCACTTTGACCGTTCCACAGCCAAATGAGATTATGTAGCCCGTGATAATCGGTCATACGGTGATACAGTAGTAGCCAAAGCTGTAGATATGCATTCGCGCCATCTGCGCCCCACCAGTACCATCCGCCACCTGCCTCGTGCAAAGGTCGCCACAAAATGGGAATATCCATATTAGAAAATTTTGTAAGTTGCGCTGACATCGCATCAATATCCTGCATGAGCAGCAAGCATTCCTTTGAAATACCGCCTTCCTTCGCCATCTGCTGCAATTCTTCGGGGGATGCCTTTGCAAGCTGCTCTACGCTAACACGATACAGCGCAGCACTGAGAGAATAATCGGTTTCAGCCGCGTAAACAGTATCACTACCCGGTGCATTCCAGTGCCACATCAGTCCAACATAGCCTCCCGTGTAAAGATGCCAGTCCATGGCAGCTTCCACCTGCGCGGCGGTATCGTCATCGCCCAGTGAGGAGAAACGAATGAGTGGTAGCTGCCCTGTCATTTCATAGATGAGTGCCAGCTCACGGTTTCGCGAATCGGAAACATACTGCCCCGTAATCAGATTCTCGTTCCAGTTTTCTTTCAGGTACTGATACATTGCGACAGTTTTTTCTGTTGCATTGGGGTCGCAAGGTGTATCTGCGATATCAAAATCAATGTCCATGATGGTCGATTCGCTGGTCAGTTCAAAGTAATCTACAAACAATCCACCGTCTATTGCATCAATGGAGATCTCAATATCGCCTTCTTCCAGGAAAATACCATAAAATGTAACGCGCACAAATTGTTCGCTAGGTTGCAGAGTGAAATCTGTGATGGGTTTGCCATTAATTCGTAGGCGATTGGTGACTTTGCAGTCGGCAGCCATGCAAACGGTGATATCATAATGCTGCGTAGCATTCACAGCCCAATGTAGGGTATATGCTGATTCCACATTGCAGCCCGACACCTTGATATAACCCTTGCCACGATATCCGGTGCGTTGTGTAAGAATGGCAAAGCTTTCCGCAGAGTAGACACTTTCTGCCTCTTTACTTGCCATAACCTTGGCATGATCAACGCTTGGCACATTGACAACATAGCGGTCTGGCTCTAACTCATCGGCTGCCAAAGAATCGTTGCCTAACATTTGAACGATCTGTTCATAATCCAGGTAGCCACCGTGCGTATGGAGCGTTTCAGGAGAGGGGCGCAAAAACAGAATACACAAAAGCAGTAGCAGAGCAATTACAACCGCTAAGCTTCGTCGCAAGAGCTTTTTTTGGGATATGGTATTCTGCGTCATTCCATCACCACCAGATATGTACATTGTGGCTGCGTTGCAAATACAGTGAAACCATCCAAATCTGTTGCGGTGTTGATTTTGTTTCCACCGATGGTGGTTACGATGGCATGGTGTGGCAGCATGATCTTGCAAATATTTCCATTCTCAGAAAGAATCCGAACAGCGCAAAGCATATTGTTGCGCCATTTTGCGGATACCGTAAAACCACCATAAGTACGCATACCGTAAAATGCGCCTTCCGACCATGCCATAGGGCAGGCCGGTAGTAAACGGATTCCATCCGTACTCGATTGCAGCAGCGATTCTGCAACGGCAGCAGTGCCACCAAAGTTTCCATCAATCTGGAATGGTGGATGCATATCAAAGAGATTATTTGCAGTGGAGTGCTGCATCAGCTGGGTAATATGCGAAAGTAATGCCTCGCCGTTTTCCAATCTTGCATACATATTGGCAATCCATGCGCGGCTCCAACCGGTGTGACCACCACCATGGGTTAATCTACGAGTGAGGGTGGCATCTGCTGCCTTTGCAAGCACCGGCGTACGCTTTGGCGTAATCATATGCGCGGGATGCAGCGCAAACAACTGCGAGATATGGCGATGCCCTGGTTCTTCCTCGTCGTAATCTTCTGCCCATTCCATGATCTGTCCATGTTTTCCCACGGTGGGGTTTGGTAATTTTTCACGCATTTGTGCACATTGCTCTGCAAACGCGTGATCGGTATCCAATATCGTTGCAGAGGCAATGACCGCATCAAACAATGCGGCGATAATCTGCGTATCCATACTGGGCGCAATGCTCAAATTACCTTTTTCACCGTTTGGCAGACGATAAGTATTCTCGGGAGATACGCCGGGGCAAGTGACAAGCTGACCGTCTGGCATTTTCATAAGAAAATCGGTGAAAAATGCAGCTGCTTCACGCAGTGTGGGATATTTTTCTTGCAGAAAGCTTACATCGCCGTTAAAGCAGTAATGCTCATAGATATGCAAGCAAAGCCATGCTGCCCCCATTGGCCACAGAGTTGCGGGCATCCACAGATCCTGTGGCGCGCAGTCACCCCACAAATCGGTGTTATGATGAGCACAAAAGCCATTGCAACCATACATTTCCTTAGCAGTCAATCTGCCATTGGGGCGCATTTTTTCTATTAAATCAAACAGTGGCAAATGGCACTCCTGCAATGCACATTGTTCTGCGGGCCAATAATTCATTTCTGTGTTGATGTTAATGGTAAAGCGGCATCCCCATGCAGGCCACATATCTTGATTCCAGATGCCTTGTAAGTTCATCGGAAGAGATCCAACACGGCTAGCAGCGATCATCAAATATCTGCCATAGCGGAAATACAAGCTGATGAGTGCATCACGATGGGTGAAATCACCGCTTTTTACATCTTCTAGCAGTGCATCTGTGGGAATATACTTTGCTGCTTTATCTTCCGTGCCCAAAGAGATGTCACATCGATCATACAGTGCAGCATAATCTGCAAGATGGTCTTTTTTCAGTGCGGTGTAGCCGTGACTAAGTGCAAACATTGTATCGGATTGCGCCATGGCAAGTAAATCAGCATTTGGATGATAGTAGTTGGTGCGTACCCCCAGAACAACCGTTGCATCCACAGCATCTTCAATGCGGAGAGTATTGCCGTAAGATGTGACAATACCGTTGGTAGCAGTTGCCTGTACCGCAACTGCAAAATGAATGCCATCTTTGCCGCCCATACTACCCGTATAGCACAGTGCGATACCATTTTCAGCTTGTGTTACTGAATTGTCGTCGTAATAATCATCTCTGCCATCCAGAGTAAGATCACAGGTGATTTTTGCGCCGTTTTCTCCTTGCAGATGGATGACCAGTACCTGCGCAGGTGCAGAGCAGAATACGCTTCTGGTATAGACAGCACTGCCGATGGTAAACATGGTTTTTTGTATCGCTGTGGTGATATCCAGACTGCGACAGTAATTGGTTACTTCTCCTTCTGGCAAATATTGATGCAGCGATAGATTTCCCAACGGCATATAGTGACGCGAATTGGGAGGGCAGCCCTGCATTTTTTGAAACGCTATCGTTTCCGCTTCGGCGATCTTGCCTTCCAGAAGCAAGTTGCGCACTGCAAGAAAGCCTTCATGTGCATTGGGATTGTTACGATTGCGCTTGCCTCCCGACCATACAGAATCTTCGTTGAGTTTCAGCATCTCATTGCGGGGGTCGCCAAACACCATCGCACCGAAGCGTCCTGCGCCAACGGGCAACGCTTCTTCAAAAATGTCGGCAGGTTTTTCATACCAAAGTCTGTGCAGACCATAGCAATCAAATCGCTCGTTCATAGTAAACTCCAATCTATTATTGGTCAGCCTCGGTTTTCAGCAGATTCTCCAGAACAGATTTTGCATCCGAAAGCTGCGTATCTGTTGCGGATTCAGGGTAAGTTGGGGATTCCACATCGGGTGTAAGCCCAACGCCGTGGTAGCACGCTGTTTTGCCGGTAGAATAGGTCGCTGTAGTCAAAGTGAGACCACCACCGTCAGACAGCGTATAGGTCGTCTGCATGATGCCTTTTCCAAATGTTGTTTCACCAACCAGTACCGCATCGGCGTAATCTCGCAGCAGACAAGCGAACAGTTCCGCAGCACTGGCAGTGTTGCCATTGGTGAGTACAACCATCGGGATATCAGCACAATTTGCGTCAGAATCAATGATGGCTGTTGCCGTTCCATTTTGGTCATAGGCAAAGGCGAGTTCGCCTTTAGGCAGAAGAGGATCTACGATTTTTTCTAAGGCACTTAGCAGCCCACCACCGTTATCTCTCACATCAAACAGAATGCCTTTTGCACCCTGCTCCAACAGCGATGCATAAGCATCAGAAAACTGTTTTATGGTGACGGTTCGAAATTTTTTGATGTGGATGTACCCGATGTCATCGGTCAGCATTTGATACGCAATTGTCTGCTCGTCCACAGAAGCGCGCTTCATTGTTGTGGTATATTCGTTGCCATCAGAATGACGTACCGTAATGGTAACTTCAGTGCCGGACTTTCCCTTGATGGCTTCGATTGCTGCCGCAGCATCATCCGCAACCAACAGATCATTGACACGGATGATATAGTCATCGGGTAAAATGCCACCTGCTTCAGCAGGGGAGTTGGGAGTTACTTCTTTGACCAGTACTGTATTATCTGTGGAAGATTGCAATACTGATATCCCGATGCCCACATAGTACCCGGCGTTGTTGCTTTGACTGTCAGCAAGCTCCTCCTCAGTGAGGTAGGTACTGTATGGATCGCCCAAGCCACTGACATATCCTTTGAGCATTGCATTCATGAGTGCTTCATCATCAATATCTGTCAAATAATAATTTTTGCGGATCTCTGCATCCAGCGCATCCAGCCGTGCGAACTTTTTTTGCAGCTCAGTATTGTATTGCGTTGTGACAAAAATCATTACCAGGGCAGTCAGCAACGATGCCACGAGCGCGGTCATGACAGACATAACGAGACTTTTTCGTAAACTGATTTGTTTTTTCAAGGGGAATGCCACCTTTCCTTAGTCCCAGTATGGGAAAACGGCAAGAAGACTTTCTTCCTACCGTTTTTGAAACTTCGTTGCAAATCTGCGGATTTTACAAATAAAGCTGTGGATTCACATATGTGCCATTGACGGTTACACCAAAATGTAGATGATAACCTGTTGAATTACCTGTTGCACCTACATATCCGACAACAGTACCTGCGGAGACCTGCGTGCCTACCGATACCGAAACACGGCTCATATGTGCATAAATGGTTGACATCCCATTGCCGTGGCTGACGATCACATAATTGCCGTAACCGCCGCCGCAACCGCAAAATCCTTTGGAATCATGGGAACAACCTGTTACGACCTTTGTGACGGTACCGCTGGCAGCTGCCGTGACAGGCGCATTGTGAATACCGCTTCCTGCGATATCAATGCCTTTATGCTGTCTGCCCCAACGCTGTCCGAAGGTACTGGAGATCCAGTAAAAGCCGGGCACAGGCCATGCGAGCACGCCGTTTTGTTCGGGGGGAATCGTCACGATTGGCTGTTTGTTTGACTCTTGTTCCTGCTCTTGCTTCTTTCTTTCTTCTTCCTGTCGTTTGATTTCAGCGAGAATCGCATCCTCTTCCGATGCGAGAGAATCCAATCGGTTTTGGTAATCGCTGATCCAGTTCTCTGCATCATTTTTCTGATGCTCTAACTCGCGCTTAACTTCCTCTGTTTCGTTCATTGCAGCATCTAGCTGCTGATAGCTTTTATCATATTCCGAGCGTAGACTCTGTACCTCAGTGCGCTTCAGCTCCAAAGCTGCAACGCGCGCGTCAAGATCCGTTTTATTGGCATTGAGTGCGTCCAACTGTGCGGTTAAAGTGTCCATCATCTCGTCGTCGTGCTCAGCAATGCGGTTGATGAGGTCGATCTTGGCAAGCACATCGTAAAAATCCGTTGCACCGACCAAAGCCGAAAGCAAGCTATCGTTACCATGAACATACAGCGTGCGTATGCGTGCCTTAAAAGTTTCCAGACCCTTGTCAATATCGGTTTGCTGATCTGCGATGTTCACTTCAAGATCTGCAATTTCGCTTTCTTTATCGCTGATATCGCTATTCAGGCTGAGCAATTGCTGATCAATCAGCGAGAGCTCCTGGTTAATCAGGTCGATTTTTTGTTGCAAAACCGCCTGATACTTCTCCTGTTCATCAATACTGCCTAATAAATCGTCCAATTCCTGCTGCTTTTTTTCCTGCTGCTTACGGATCTCCTCGCGCTCCTGATTGATTTCATCAAGCGTTTTTGCGGAAGCGGCGGGAAGATTCATCCAATTGGGAAATTGCGGGAAGACGCAGCATCCCAATAAAATACAGGCTGCGGAAAGCAGAGCGACAATCTTGGTTTTATTGCGATTCATAATGATCCTTTCGTTACATATTAGCGGCACGGTGCTTCAGGTGGGCTCTGGTAGAGAATACGCTACCCAATGCACCAATCAGGGAGCCGGCAAATAAATATGCAAGAGCTACCCAGATCGCGATGGATTCGTAAGGGATGATGCTTCCCAGACCGATGGTGCTTAGCACATTGAAATTACCGAGCATATTCACCAGGCGGTCGTAGGTAAACCATGTCAGCAAGGTTGCCACAGCACCTGCCATAAACCCATTAATCATGCCCTCAATGAAAAAGGGAAAGCGGATAAAGGCCTTGGTCGCGCCTACGCTTTGCATGATGCTGATCTCTCGCCGACGGGCAAATACGCTGGCACGGGTGGTATTTGAAATGATCACCATGGAAACGATCAGCAATGCAATAATAATGGCGATTGCGATAATTGCAACCACACGACGCAATTCGGTCAGCAGTTCCACGAAAGAATCGGGTGCACTGACATATTCTACATCTTGAATCGCGTTGGCGGATGCCACGGTTTCCTCCATTTTAGAGATATCGTCCACGCGAATCCGATAAGCATCGGGCAGGGGATTGTCATCACCGAGGGATTCAAAAACCTCGGTATAATCGTTCATGTTATCTTTCAGATCTGCAAAGGCTTCTTCACGAGAATAGAGTGTCACGGAGCTGACATTCTCCATGGCATTGAGCTGTTGACCAATTTCCTCGATGCGCTCGTCGGTGGTATCATCCAGCAGGTAAACGATCATCTCGTTTTTGTCCTCAATCCCGCCGATAATTGCATTTATATTGATATAGAACAGCAGCGAAATGCCAACAAGCAGCAGGCTGACCAACAATACACAGAAGGATGCGAATGCCATCACGCGGTTTTTCCAGACATTATCGAAGCCTTGACCGACCAGATATCGAAAACTACTGAGCTTCAATTTCTGCCCCTCCAATCACTTCATCAAACACAACCTCGCCCTGATTGATGTTAATGATACGACCGCCAAAGTGGCGTACCATTTCATGAGCATGGGTAACCATCAGAATTGTGGTGCCACATTCATTGATGCCCTGCAACAGCTCCACCAATTCGTAAGCAAGCTCGGGATCCACATTGCCGGTAGGCTCATCGGCGATCAGCAATGCAGGATCATTGACCAATGCGCGGGCAAGGGCACAGCGCTGCTGCTCACCACCGGAAAGTTCGCTAGGATAGCTATCTGCCTTATCCTGCAATCCCACCAGAGAGATCACATAGGGTACACGCTTCCGTATCAGCTTCATGGGTGCATCAATTACGCGCAGCACGAAGGCAATATTTTCGTAAACGGTCATGGTTTCTATCAGGCGGTAATCTTGGAACACCACACCAATGGTACGACGAAACTCGGGCACCTTTTTTTTCTTCATTTTGGTCAAGTTATAGCCATTGACCAAGACCTCACCGCTATTTGCATCCAGTTCTTTGAGCAGTAGCTTAATGAGGGTACTTTTGCCTGCGCCCGAACGACCGATGACAAAAGCAAACTCGCCGTCCTCCACTTTAAGGTTGACGTCGCTTAGTGCTTCGACGCCGGTGCTTTCGTAGGTCACAGACACATTTTTTAATTCAACCATAGGAGTCCTCCTTAACAAAAGTGGGAGGAAGGAGAAACGGCAGCAAACATCGCCAACCGCTCTACTGCAGGGACATGGCACTCCCTGCATCCGCATTGTAAAATCCTTCCTTTTGATTCTGATATACCAGCTGCCATTGCAGAATATCGAATGGATACTGTACAATTGCTTAAAGTAGTAACGATGAACAAGTGCCAAACGAACATCCTGGGTCGTCTGGCACTTACTGTCAATGTTCAAATGGGAGAGCAGGATACCAAGCAGAACCGTTTGGCAGATATATCAGAACTTCACAGGGCTTGCCGACAGATATTTCTTGACCATCAGCGCGATCTTGAAAATGATCGCATGGTCAAACTCACGCAAATCAAGACCCGTCAGTTTTTTGATCTTTTCGAGACGGTAAACCAGAGTGTTACGATGAACAAACAGTTTACGAGAGGTTTCGGAAACGTTCAGATTATTTTCAAAGAAACGCTGGATGGTAAAGAGCGTTTCGTGGTCGAGACTTTCAATGCTACCGCGCTTGAACACCTCGTGGAGAAATGTTTCACACAGGGTGGTGGGCAGGTGATAGATCAGGCGGGCAATGCCGAGGTTATCGTAGCTGACGATGACCTTATCGGTATCAAACACCTTACCGACCTCCAGTGCCATCTGTGCTTCCTTGAAGGATCGTGCGAGATCGCGAACACCGACCACGCTTGTACCGATGCCAACATTGACACGAGTATAAAACTCGCTGGAGAGGGTATCTGCGATGGAACGCGCCAATTTTTCAAGATCCTTGCCTTCTACAGAAGACTTGATTTCCTTGACCAGAACGATATCCGTTTCGGTAATGTTAAAGACGAAATCCTTACTTTTGTCTGGGAAGAGATTCTGGATGACATCGTAAGCAGAAATATCGTTTGCGGAAACGATACGGATGAGCAGCACCACGCGAGTGATCTCTGCGCTGAAATGCAGTTCCCGTGCTTTTACGACGATATCGCCGGGCATAATATTATCCAACACTACATTTTTAATGAAGTTGTTGCGGTCGTACTTTTCGTCATAATACTGCTTAATATTTGACATAGTAATTGCCATGATGTCAGCGTAGCGTGCAGCATTCTCGTCGGTACCTTCCACAAAGACAGCATAATCGGGCGTTGTACGAGAGCCGAACGGCTTGTAAGTGAAACCATCACGGATGAACAGATCTCCCGATTCATTCATATCCAATGTTACGAATTCATTGGTAGCACCGACGCGGGAAGCATCAGAGCAGGCAATGATCGTTGCGGTTTCATCGACAACACCAACCATGGCATCAATGGTGTCGCGCATCTGACATACAAGAGTCTGAAACGGTCTGTTAGGCATAGTGAAATCCCTTCGCTTTCTTCATGATTTCTATATCTTAGGATATCCGATCCATGGGTAACAAGATAAAAACATCCCAGTAGAGAAACAACACGATAATCGAAACCATCCCAATTGTAGCATAATTCGCCGGCTGGTTTGTTACCGATTTGTTAATAAACTGTGAATATTCGTCAAAACGGCATTTTGGGGAGGCTTGAATTGTCCAAAATACCGAAAAATTTAAGGCAAATCGTGCAGCTTGGAGCAAATTTGATGCCGAATTGGTTACAAAAATGTAACCTCTTTACATCTTTTCGGGTGCTGTTACCTTCAACATGGTCAGCACATTGCAAAGCACTTGACGTGTTGCTGCACACAGCAGCAGGCGCGCGTCACGCAAAGCAGGGGATTCCGCATCTTTAACCTTGCAGGCATCGTAGAACTTATGGAACATGGCCGCAAGTTCCACTGCATACTTGGTAAGCTTTGAAGGATCCAGCTGCTTCGCTGCGTTCTCGATTTCTGCCGGAAGTGCGGCAAGCTGACGGATCAACTCACGCTCCGGTGCAGATTGCAGCAAAGAAAGATCTGCGGCATTTGAATCGGGCACAGCGACGCCTTCATCGGCGAGGGTGCGAATCAGGCTACAGAGCCGAGCATGCGCATACTGTACATAGTACACGGGATTAGAAGAGGATTTTTCCACCGCCAGATCCAGATCAAATTCAAAATGCGAGTTCGCCTCACGGAGATTGAAGAAGAATCTTGCTGCATCCACCGGGATATCTTCCAGCAGAGTTACCAGCGTCAATGCCTTACCGCTTCGCTTGGATTGCTTGACCGGCTTGCCGTCACGCATCACAGCGACCATTTGCATCAACACCACAGTAAGGCGGGAAGCATCCACACCGAGTGCGGTCAAGGCGGCTTTCAGGCGTGGCACATAGCCGTGGTGATCTGCGCCGAGGATATCAATTGCCTGATCGTAGCCACGGGTCATCAATTTGTTGTAGTGGTATGCGATATCGGGCACCACATAAGTAGGGATACCGTTGGAACGCACGATGACAAAATCCTTGTCTGCGCCCAATTTCTCTGCTTGAAACCACAGTGCTCCTTCTTTTTCGTAGGTGTAGCCACTGTCCTTTAGCTGCTGAATGATGCCTGCCACACTGCCGTCAGCGTGCAGCGCACTTTCGGCGAACCAACGATCATATACAATACGATATTGGAGCAGATCGTCTTTCAGCCCTTGAATGTTCTTGGGCAGAGCGTAAGCCACAAGTGCATCGCGACGTGCTTTCGAATCATCACCTGCATAGGCATCTCCATGCTCGGCAAAAAAGTGGTTGGCATGGGCGATGATATCTGCGCCCTGATAGGCGTCCTCAGGCATTGTGATATCCTGACCGCAGGCCTGCAAATAACGCACCTCAAGGGAGGTAGCAAATTTTTCAATCTGATTGCCGGCATCATTGATATAGAACTCGCGATCAGCCTGATAGCCGGCGGCATTCAGTACCGATGCTAAGCAGTCGCCAATGGCACCGCCACGTGCATTGCCTACGTGCATAGGCCCTGTAGGATTTGCCGAAACAAATTCTACCAGAACCCGTTTGCCATCACCAACTGTACTTTTGCCGTACTCAAGACCTTCCGCCATGACATTGCGAACGACATCTTCATACCATGTGGGCGAGAGAAAGAAATTCAAAAATCCGGGTCCTGCAATTTCCACGCGGGAGAACATAGAGCCATCAAGAATCATGGCTTCTGCAATGGCTTCCGCGATCTTTCGGGGTGCCATGTGTAGCGGCTTTGCACAGACCATTGCCACATTAGCGGCAAAATCACCATGGGAACGGTCTGCGGGAATCTCAACGATAAAGCCGGGCAGTGGCTCGGCAGGAAATACACCATCGGCAACGAGTCGACCCATGGCATCAACAATAATCGAATGCGCATTTGCGGATGCAGCAGCAATGCTGTTCAAAATGCAGCGCTCCTTTCTGATACAAGAAATCTGTTTGATGTATTATGTTTGCGGATCACCATGATACTCCACCACAAACCGTATGGAATGTGTGGTGTGGATCACATCGTTCAAATCCAACGAATATCGAACCAGCATCATACCTCCACCTTCATCAAAATGAAAACACACTTTTTCGGTGTAGATCGTCAGTGGCAGTTGTCCTTCGGGAACAGTATACGCTGTATGATGCGTTACGCCTTCCTCCAAAAGAAGATCCATGCAAAACGCACCCGCGCGCTGAATGGTCACGACGCGCCTTGGCAGCACCGTAATGACCGTATCGGGCGCGTTGTGTTCGTCCAGCCCAGATTCTTTGTAGCAAATCGTTACTTTTTCGGGGGTATATGCATAGCTACAAGTAGAATTTAAATCTGTTTGATGCGATTCTCCGTCCAATCTCTGTGTGCTGTGCAAGCGGAGAATCGCGTTGTCTTTTGTATTTGCCATATCAACATCCTGCGTGTTCAATTGCTTGCTCGATGAGCTTTTCAAGCAAGTAGCCGTAGCGCATTCCCAGATCTTCCATCAGCAGGGGATATGCGGCGTTTGCGGAAAGGCTTGGTGCCGTATTCACTTCGTCCATCAGAATTTCCCCACATTCCGTAAAGCGGAAATCCACCAATGCAAGACCACGGCATTCGAGGGTCACAAAAGCCTTCAGTGCAAGTTCGCGAATCGTGTCAGAAAGCAGCTGATCCGGTTCGGCAGGCACAATCACGGAGCCATCTTTTTTTTCGCCGACGAATGTCGCAAAGGGCATATCATATCCGAAGATGCCCACGCATAATTCCTTGCCGACTACGAATTGTTCCACAAGAATCGTGCAATCTTTGGTGAATGCGCGCTTCATGGCAGTAAGCAGCTCTTCGCGGTTATGCGCTGCGTTTTCACCGAAAGTAGAATCCACACAGGCCGGTTTTACGAACACAGGGTATCCGATTTTTTGTTCGATGTTTTCGCATTCGCGTTCCAGGCGGCTCAAGCTACGTCGGGAAACAGCGACCCACTTCGGAGTTGCAATTCCCGCAGCATTCAGCAATGTGTTCGCGATTTTTTTGTTGTGAGCAATGGCAGAGCCAAGAACATTATTTCCCACATAGGGGATGCCTGTTAACTCGCACAGACCTTGTATTGAGCCATCCTCGCCGCTACAGTCGGAGATCAGTGAGAACACCACATCAATGCGCTTGTGGGTAAATCCCTCATCATCGGTGATGAGGATGCCGTGATGGGCAGCATCAGGGGACAATACCGTTGGGATACAGTCGGGATTATGTTCCCACGAACCATCGGCGATCTCGGCATAGCTGCCTTGAAAGTAGAGCCATCTGCCGCGTGCATTGCGCCCCAGAGGGATGATTTCATATTTATCTTCGGGAATTGCTTTGAGGACATCGGCAGCAGCGATCAGTGACTGCCTGTATTCGTTTGCCGTCACGCCTCCGAATAAAACAAGTACTTTGATTTTTGCCATAATGTCCATCGGCAGCGAAAAAGCCGCCACTCCTTTCCCGAACTAGGTGTCCCTCCCGATAACAGTCAGATGCGAACGACTTGTCCGTCGTTTGTGCATTTTTCTGAAAAAGTGGGATCGTTCACCGAAATCAGCGAAAAATCGCAGTGCCAAGCGAAAAATTGAAACCAAACGGTCAAACGCATGACAAGACAATTTTAGCATACTTCACAAAAAATTGCAAGTGTTTTTTTGCAAATTCACAGAAAAAATTTTCAAAATCCGGGTTTCGCAGCGATTTGGAAGAAAAGTTGTTGTAGATTTTCACAAATTTTGCAGATCATGCAATTTTTGGTGGGAGTTGGGGGTGACAAAATCACAAAAATCTGGTATGATGAAATGGTATGCATAAGTATCATCTCAATAAAGGAGCATAGCAAATATGGATATGATTACTGTACTTGCGCACGAGTTTCAGCTGCGACCCGAACAGATTGAAAATGCCGTTGCGCTGATGGATGAGGGCTGTACGATCCCATTTATTGCCCGTTACCGTAAGGAGCGCACAGGTTCTTTGGATGACCAGACTTTGCATGCGGTCTCCGAGCGACTGCATTATCTGCGAAATCTGGAAAGTCGTAAAGAGGAAGTGCGATCTGCCATTGCCACGCAGGAAAAACTCACTGATGCACTTTCTGCTGCGATTGACGCCGCGAAAACGCTTGTAGAGGTAGAAGACCTTTACCGCCCTTATAAACAAAAGCGTAAGACCAAGGCATCCATCGCAAAGGCAAGGGGACTGGAACCACTTGCACTTTGGATCATGGAACAGACTGATTACGATGTGAATACAGAAGCATCAAAGTATGTTGCTGCCGAAAATGAAATCCCTGATGTAGAAGCTGCTCTTGCAGGTGCTACAGATATTCTCATTGAGATGATTTCTGATGACGGTTCTCTGCGTAAGCGTCTGCGCAATCTCATGAAGTTGCGTGGCTCTATTGTCGTCAAGGCCACGGACGCAGATACTGACAGCGTTTATCGCAACTATTACGATTACAATGAATTGATTGAACGTGCTGCAAAGCACCGTATTCTGGCGATGAATCGTGGTGAGAAGGAAGAATTTCTGAAAGTCACGTTGCAATTGCCTGACGGTATGGGTGAGAATATCGTTAGCAAAAGTTATGTAAAAAACAACAGTGCCTGTGGTCAAATCGTACTGCAAGCCTGTTTGGAGGCGTATAAAAAGCATATTCTGCCTGCTGTACAGCGAGAAGTGCGAAACGACTTGACAGACGGTGCTTGTGAACAGGCAATCACGGTATTCGCCTCCAATTTGCGACAATTGCTATTACAGCCACCTATGCGGGGTGCCATTACACTGGGGCTTGACCCCGGCTTCCGTACAGGCTGTAAGGTCGCCATTGTAGATCCCACCGGAAAAGTGCTTGCCACAGATGTTGTTTATATCACTGCATCCTCTGCCGATCGTATTGCAGATTCGAAACGAAAATTGAAAAAGCTGATCACGGATTATAACGTTGCAATGATCGCCATTGGCAATGGCACCGCGTCCAGAGAATCCGAAGCCTGTGTAGCAGAGATTCTGCGCAGCCTGCCCGATCGTCAGATTTCCTATATGGTGGTCAGCGAAGCAGGTGCGTCTGTGTATTCTGCATCCAAGCTTGCAGCAGAGGAATTTCCTGATTACGATGTATCCCTGCGCAGTGCGGTCTCCATTGCGAGAAGATTGCAGGACCCTCTTGCGGAGTTGGTAAAAATCGAACCGAAAGCCATTGGCGTGGGCGAGTATCAGCATGATATGCCACCTGCGCGACTGAGTGAATCCCTGGACGGCGTAGTGGAAGATTGCGTCAATGCCGTGGGCGTAGATGTGAATACTGCGTCCTATAGTCTGCTTTCCTATGTATCGGGCATTCACAGTGGCATCGCGAAAAATATTGTGGCGTACCGAGAAGAAAATGGCGCGTTTACCAATCGCCGTGGATTGTTGAAAGTTCCGAAACTGGGCGCAAAAGCATATGAATTATCTGCAGGGTTTTTGCGTGTGCGCAACGGTAAAAATCCGCTGGATAATACCGCAGTCCATCCGGAAAGCTATCAGGCTGCCGAAGCATTACTCAATGCCTGTGGATATACCTTAAGTGATGTCGGCAAGGATATTTCCCGACTTTCTGCCATTGTAGAAGAAAAAGGCTGGAATGCCCTCAGTGAGCAGATCGGAATCGGTGTGCCGACCTTGCAGGATATTGTCACGGAGCTGCAAAAGCCGGGACGTGATCTTCGCGATGAACTGCCTCCACCTCTTATGCGCAGTGGTGATATCATGACCATTGAGCATCTGAAGCCCGGCATGGAGTTTGTGGGGACTGTACGCAATATCGTAGACTTTGGTGCTTTTGTGGATATCGGCGTGCACGAGGATGGTCTGGTGCATATCTCACGAATTGCAGAGCGTAAGGTCAATCATCCACTGGATGCGGTCAAAGTCGGGCAGATTGTGCGTGTGCAGATACTGGATGTAGATGTCAAGCGCAAGCGCATTGCACTCACCATTCGCGGTGTATCGCAGGAGAACCTTTACTAAAATAAACGAAATGATCTGAAATTTGCTTTAATATTCTGATTTTGCTTGACTTTTTTGGCAAACCATGGTAGTATGAACTTGTATGGTGCTTCTGAGAAAGCACAAGATACCAATTCGTTTCAGAAAGGATTTGTTATTATGAGAATCACCCGCAAAGTTTGTGCCGTGGCTGCATCCCTGATGATGCTTTGTACAGCTGCCCCACTGCTGCCGGTTACTGCCATCGTAAATGATGTGGAAATGACAGCTGTCATCACTTTAAACGGCGATACAATTACTGCCACAGGTGAAAATGTTACTGTAGGCGGCTCCATCGTCACCATCACCGCATCGGGTTCCTATGAAATCAGTGGTACACTCAATGCAGGGCAAATTCGCGTTGCCGTGCCGGATGAAGTTGCAGATCCCGGAACCGTAAAGCTGTATCTCAATGGCGCAAGTATTACAGGTGCAACCGATGCTGCAATCTATGTCATCAATGCAGAAAAAACCTCTTTGAATCTGGTTGCAGATACCGAGAATTTCCTTTATGACGGCGAAACCTATTCCGAAACCACTGCTGTGATCTATGCCAAGGATGACATTACCATTAAGGGCGATGGTGCATTGACCATTACTGCCGCTACGCAGCAGGGTGTGCATTGTAAGAATGATCTGAAGATCAATGGCGGCATCATCCGCGTGGATACTGATTCCGCCGATGCACTCCGTGGAAAGACTTCTGTTGAAGTAAACGGTGGCTTTCTCAATATCAATTCCGATGGCGATGGTATCAAATCCACCCAGGGAGATGTGCTCATCACAGGAGGCGTTCATGAGGTCAAAGCAGGCAACGATGCTGTGCAGGGTGAGACTTCTCTGACCATCAGCGGTGGAGAGCTGCTTGCTAACGGTGATCGTAGCCTGACCTGTGCAACCGCAGCGGTAACGATCAGTGGTGGAAAGGTGTTGGCAACTGCTACTGAAAATCAACCGGCTGCTATAAATGCAAATCAGCCTGTTATGATGCTAAATTTCACAGAGGAACAAGTCAAGGATCAAACCATCCATGTGTATGATGCAGGCGTTGTAGATGCGGATATCCTCTTACTTTCTATGAAGCCTGACAAAAAATTCTCATATGTGCTGTTTTCTGCACCGGAGATGACCGCTGACGGAATGTATGCTATTACGATGGATGATGTGTATCTGACTTACGGCGCAGCAGCAACCGATATCAACTTTACGATGACCGGTTCGCTGACCGCCTTTGATGCCGTAGCGTTGTCCGACATGGTGTTTACCCCTACGATCATCGATGAAGGTAAACCGGGCGATGTGAACTGTGACGGCTATGTTAAAGTCGATGACGCGATTTTAATGGGTCGGTTCATTTCCGAAGACCATACGCTGGAGATTCCAGAAGTCGGTTATACCCGTATGGATATCAACAATGATGGTATTACAGATATTGCCGATGTGACAGCTTTATTGTGTATCATCGCGGGCATTCCTACTTAACACGGATCTTTTTATGCAAAACTCCGCAGAGGTTTTCTGCGGAGTTTTTTAGATTTCAAAAATCTTGGAGAAAATCACAAATA
>CAYMOJ010000033.1:0-18697 GCA_964392175.1 uncultured Ruminococcus sp. | reverse complement strand
GAATCTTTCTTGTTTTTTTCTCTTTTTGGGTCTCACATCATTGACATATGGACACGCACCAAAAATTTTGCACAACGATGAAAGTGGAGAAAAAAGCGGCGAATTGTTGACTTTTCTACCGTTTTGTGGTATACTGCAATTATTAAGGTAACATTGCATGAAACCGATGATGCAGATGCGCTGTTCAGCCGCTAGACCATCAGGACAAGGGCGTGCCGTGCTGCCTGAAAGGATTGCACATATCTGAATATGGAGGTTTTCATTATGCAAAATCCGAAATATCCCGTTGTTGACAGCGTAGATGCGCTGCTTGCCTGCTTTGCGCGTGTACGCGCGGCACAGCAAAAGTTCGCGACCTATACACAAGAACAAGTCGATGCCATCTTCCGCGCAGCATCGATCGCAGCCAATCAAGCGCGTATTCCTCTTGCAAAAATGGCGGTGGAGGAAACCGGCATGGGCATTGTGGAGGATAAAGTCATCAAAAATCATTATGCCTCCGAATATATTTATAATGCCTATAAAAACACGCCGACTTGTGGCGTTATTGAAAGTGATCCGGTGTATGGTGTGCAGCGCATTGCCGAACCCATTGGCGTGATTGCGGCGGTCATTCCTACCACAAATCCCACCTCTACCGCGATCTTCAAAACACTGATCACCCTGAAAACCCGTAATGGGATCATTATCAGCCCTCACCCCCGCGCAAAGGCATCGACCATTGCAGCGGCAAAGCTGGTGGCAGAGGCGGCCGTGAAAGCCGGTGCACCGGAGGGACTGATCGGGTGGATCGATGTTCCTTCGTTGGAGCTGACCAATACAGTCATGAAAGAAGCCGATATCATTCTGGCAACGGGCGGCCCGGGCATGGTGAAATCCGCTTACTCCAGCGGAAAACCGGCATTGGGTGTCGGTGCGGGCAATACCCCCGCTGTCATCGATGAATCTGCTGATATTGTGCTTGCGGTCAACTCGATCATTCACTCCAAAACCTTCGATAACGGCATGATCTGTGCATCGGAGCAATCTGTGATCATACTTGACAGTATCTACGATAAGGTAAAAGCTGAATTTGCTGCAAGAGGTTGCTATTTCCTTAACGCTGTGGAAACAGAAAAAGTCAGAAAGACCATTCTCATCAACGGCTCGTTGAATGCAAAGATCGTTGGACAGTCTGCATTCCGTATCGCGCAGCTTGCCGACGTAACCGTACCGGAAGCTACCAAAATTCTCATTGGTGAAGTGGATAGCGTGGAGCTTTCTGAGGAATTTGCGCACGAAAAGCTATCTCCTGTGCTAGCCATGTATCACGCTGCAAGCTTCGAGGAAGCACTGGATAAGGCGGAGCGTCTTGTAATGGATGGTGGCTATGGTCATACCGCCTCGATTTACCTGAATCCGATTACGGCAAGAGAGAAGCTCGATGTGTTTTCTGCCCGTATGAAAACCTGCCGCATTGTTGTGAATACACCTTCCTCGCACGGCGGTATTGGTGATCTGTACAACTTCCGGTTGGCACCCTCGCTGACATTGGGCTGCGGCTCGTGGGGCGGTAATTCTGTCAGCGAAAATGTTGGCGTCAAGCATTTGCTCAATATCAAGACCGTTGCCGAAAGGAGAGAGAATATGCTGTGGTTCCGTGCACCTGAGAAGGTCTACCTGAAAAAAGGCTGCCTGCCTGTTGCATTGGATGAGCTGGGCACCGTGCTTGGCAAAAAACGCGTATTCATTGTTACCGACAGCTTTTTGTTTCACAACGGCTATACCAAGCCGATTACTGACAAGCTTGATGCACTGGGTATTGTGCACGCCACTTTCTTTGAAGTAGAACCGGATCCGACCCTTGCCTCGGCAAAAGCCGGTGCCGCTGCCATGACTGCATTCCATCCGGATTGTATCATCGCTCTGGGTGGTGGGTCTGCAATGGATGCCGCAAAGATCATGTGGGTGCTGTATGAGCATCCCGATGTAGACTTTATGGATATGGCAATGCGCTTTATTGATATCCGCAAGAGAGTATATACATTCCCCCAAATGGGCGAAAAAGCTTCCTTTATTGCAATCCCGACCTCCGCAGGTACCGGCTCTGAAGTGACCCCCTTTGCAGTCATTACGGATGAAACTACCGGTGTAAAATATCCATTGGCTGACTACGCGCTGATGCCCAACATGGCGATCGTAGATGCGGATCTGATGATGAACGCCCCCAAGAGCTTGACCGCTGCGGCAGGTATTGATGTTGTTACCCATGCATTGGAGGCGTATGCTTCCATGATGGCGACTGATTACACCGACGGGCTGGCATTGCGTTCGTTGCAGATGGTATTTGCCTATCTGCCCCGTGCCTATCATAACGGCCCTCAAGATCCCGTTGCTCGTGAGAAAATGGCAAATGCCGCAACAATGGCAGGTATGGCGTTCGCAAACGCGTTTCTTGGCGTGTGTCACTCCATGGCGCATAAGTTGGGTGCGTTTCATCATCTGCCGCACGGCATCGCGAATGCATTGATGCTGGAGCAGGTGTTGCGTTTCAATGCGACAGAAACACCCGTCAAAATGGGTACATTCTCGCAGTATGATCACCCGCATACTCTCTCTCGCTATGCGGAGATTGCTGATGCACTGGGCTTGCAGGGCGATACCGATACCGAAAAGCTGGAAGCACTCATTGCAAAGATCGAGGAACTGAAAACAACCATTGGCATCAAGGAAAGCATTGCGGCTTACGGCATTGATGAGGCGGACTTCCTTGCACAGTTGGATGCCATGACGGAGCAGGCATTCGATGATCAATGTACCGGTGCCAACCCCCGTTATCCGCTGATGTCCGAAATCAAGCAGATGTACCTGAATGCTTACTACGGTAGGCATGACGCTGTATAAATTCAAGGAGGTGTTTTCTCATGGCAAAGCAATATGATGCCATTCTGGCAGAGCGTCCCCAAAAAACGATTTACCGTGACGGTGATACCGTCCTGAAGGTGTTTGAAGCCACCTATTCCAAAGCGAATGTACTTGCTGAGGCACTCAATCAGGCAAGAGTGGAAGAAACCGGTTTGCGTATTCCTCGTCTGCTGGAAGTTATGATGATCGATGGCAAGTGGGCGATCCGCACAGAATATATCGCCGGAAAGACCCTGCAACAGCTGATGGATGAACAACCCGAAAATATGGATACCTTGTTGGCACAATTCGTAACACTGCAAACGGAAGTGCATTCCAAAGAATCCGCGCTGCTGAATAAGCTGAAGGATAAAATGAACTACAAGATCAGCGAAAGTAGCTTTAACGCCACTACACGCTATGAGCTGCATACCCGCTTGGAGAGTATGCCAAAGCATAAAAAGGTCTGCCACGGCGACTTTAATCCTTCCAATATTATCGTCACCCCGGGTGGTGAGATGTATATTCTGGATTGGTCTCACGCCACACAGGGCAATGCCGCTGCCGATGCCGCAAGAACCTATCTGCTGTTTTGTCTTGCTGATGCACAAGAGCTTGCAGAGCAGTATCTTAGCCTGTTCTGTAAAATGACCGATACCGCAAAGCAGTATATCCAGTCTTGGATGCCCATTGTCGCCGCTTCGCAGTCTGTCAAGGGCAACGAAAACGAGCGCGCGATGCTGAAACGCTGGGTCAATGTTGTCGATTATGAGTGAGATGTAATGATATTGCATTCGCATATTGCACGCGGCGCATGATCGTTGCAAAATTCTTTTTCAAAACGGTAATTTGCCGTCCTGATGCGCTTCGGGACGGCTTACCCATGGGCTATCACAGAATTACAAGGAGCAATCCATATGGCTGCAATTCTCGATTGGAATGTCTATCTGCAAACCGCCGCAGACGCGGTCGCAGAAGGCATTGTCATGCTCAAAAACGAGCATCAAGCACTCCCGTTGCCGAAGGATGAGGCTGTGGCGGTATTCGGCAGAATCCAGCTGCATTACTATAAAAGCGGCACAGGCTCAGGTGGAATGGTCAATACACCCATGGTCACCGGTATCCTGGAAGGTCTTAGCGAACAAAATATTGCCGTAGATGAGGCACTGCTGCAAATCTACAGGGATTGGGACAACACGCACCCCTTTGATTACGGAGAAGGCTGGGGCAAAGAACCATGGTCACAGCCTGAAATGCCTTTGACTGATGCAATCGTCGCAGAGAGTGCAAAAACACATCGCCGCGCCATCGTTATCATCGGGCGCACTGCAGGCGAAGAACAGGATCACCGTACTGAAGCAGGCTCTTATCTGCTGACTGAAGATGAGATCACCATGCTGCAAACCGTGCGCCGTCATTTTCAGTATATGATCGTGCTGCTGAATGTCGGTGGCATCGTTGATATGCACGCGATTGATGCTGCTTCACCCGATGCCATTTTGTACATCTGGCAAGGCGGTATGACCGGCGGCAGCGGTACAGCAGCCGTACTCAGTGGTGAGGTTTCTCCCTCCGGTAAGCTGCCCGATACCATTGCTATGGATATCGCTGATTACCCCTCGCACCCATATTTCGGGGACAAAAACCGCAATTTTCAAACCGAGGATATCTACATCGGCTACCGCTATTTTGAAACCTTTGCCAAGGATAGAGTGCGGTATCCGTTCGGCTTTGGACTTTCCTATACACAGTTTTCCGTGTCTCCTGTTGCAGTGACGGAAGAGGATGATACCATCACGCTAACCGTTGCAGTGAAAAATATCGGTGCATATAGCGGCAAAGAGGTAGTGCAGCTCTATGTGGAAGCCCCTCAAGGGGTACTGGGCAAGCCTACAAGGGTCTTGTGTGGCTTTGCTAAAACTGCTACGCTGGCACCCGATGCGCAGGAACTGTTGCTACTACATATTCGTATGCGCGATCTCGCTTCCTATGATGACAGTGGCATCACAGGCAATCCATATTGCTATGTACTGGAAGCAGGTGCATATCATTTTTATCTTGGCACCGATGTCCGTTCTGCCGAAAAATGCTATACCTATCTGCAAGAAGAAACAGAAGTGACCTCGCGCTGTGTGCAGTGCATGGCCCCTGTTCTCCCTTTTGAGCGTATGCGCCCCGAAGCGGATGATGAGGGTTACCATATCGTGATGGAGCCTGTACCACTTTCCAAGGTGGATGAGGCAGAACGATATCGTATGACTTTGCCCGCTGAGATTCCATATACTGGTGATATGGGCATCACATTGCAGGATGTAAAAAATAGTACCGCCACGTTGCGTGCCTTTATCGCACAGCTTACCGAAGAGGAACTTTCCTCATTGGTACGTGGCGAAGGCATGGGCAGTCCCAGGGTGACAGCGGGTACGGCATCGGCGTTTGGCGGTGTATCAAAAGCGTTGGAGCATTACGGAATTCCGGCAGTATGCTGCTCCGATGGGCCTTCGGGTATGCGCCTGGATTGTGGCACACCCGCCTTCAGTTTGCCCAACGGTACGCTGCTTGCCGCAACATTCAATACAACGCTTCTCTCTCAATTGTTTACCTTAATGGGACTGGAAATGCGCGCCAATCGGGTAGATTGCTTGCTTGGCCCGGGTATGAACCTACACCGTCACCCCCTAAACGGCAGAAACTTTGAGTATTTCTCCGAGGATCCTTATCTCACAGGCATGATGGCGGCTGCCCAGCTGGAAGGTCTGCACAGCGTGGGAGTGGAAGGCACACTCAAGCATTTTTGTGGCAACGAACAGGAAACCAACCGTCATTTTCTGGACGCAGTCATTTCTGAGCGTGCACTTCGTGAGATCTACTTAAAAGGCTTTGAAATCGCGATAAAGCAAGGGAAAGCGCAGAGCATTATGACGACCTATGGATCTGTCAATGGGCTGTGGACTGCCGGAAACCCTGACCTGACCACATTGATTTTGCGTGAGGAATGGGGCTTTTCCGGTATCGCTATGAGCGATTGGTGGGCGAATATCAATCGCCGTGGAGAATCACCGCGCAGAGATCTGTTTTCGGTGATGGTTGCTGCACAAAATGATCTGTACATGGTCTGTGCCGATACCGAAACGCCTGATGCCGATATCATGCAGGCACTGGAAAATGGTACGCTGACGCTTGGCGAGCTGCAACGTTGTGCTGCCAATATCTGCGATTTTATTTTGCATACCCCAGCCATGCAGCGGCTTTGCGGCACTGCTGAGAAGGTGCAAATTCTCAACCGCCCTACAGACGGACAACCCCAAGAGGGCGAGGTGGAGTTCTTTGCGCTGAATACGGATACGCTTACGATTCCGTTGGAAGCAATCAGCACGGAACGCGGCACGGCATTTAGCTTTGCACTGGATGTTCAAACACTGGGATATTATCATATTACGTTAACAGCCAGCTCTGAAGCAGGTGCGTTAGCGCAAATACCTGTCACGCTGTTTAGCATGGGCACAGTGCAGAATACCTTTACCTGGAATGGCACAGAAGGCAAGCTCGTATCCTTCAGTACGGACATCCCCATGTTCTCTCGCTTCACCACCATGCGCCTGTATTTTGCGCAAAGTGGATTGAAAATGCACAGCATCTCCTTCACACATACAACGGAGAATGTCAACATCGCTACATTATGATGATACAAAAGAGAAGTCCCGTGGCAAGGACTTCTCTTTTTTCGATACTTTTTCATGCAGCACGCGCTTATGACTTGCATTTTGCTTGAAAAAATGGTATACTAAAAGGCAGGAAAAATGCAACAGGAGGGGAGCACATACGAAATGCAGAAGCAATGGAAGATCGGGCAGCCGGATGTAACAGCTGCCGCCACTTTGAGCGAAGCACTGGGCATTACGCAAATTTGCGCGGAGGTGTTGCTCTCTCGTGGCATTGCATCGCCGCAGACGGCGAAAGATTTTCTGGAGGCAACGCCGCTCTCTGACCCTTTTCTGTTGATGGATATGGATAAAGCAGTGGCACGCATCATGCAGGCACTCGAAACAGGGGAATCTATTTGTGTTTATGGCGATTACGACTGCGATGGTGTGACGGCTACTGTCATGCTGACCGATTGGCTTACCTACGCAGGCGCGAATGTGCGGTGGTATATCCCCACGCGAAAAGAAGGATATGGGATTCGTAAAGAACAAATTGATATGCTGAAAACACAGGGCACTTCGCTGATCATCACGGTGGATAATGGGATCTCTGCTGTAGAGGAGGCAGACTATATCCGGCAATGCGGCATGGAACTCATCATCACTGATCATCACCGTCCCGGTGATGTTTTACCTGATGCTGTTGCTGTGGTGGATCCCCACCGCGCCGATTGCCCCTCACCCTTTAAGCCACTCTGTGGCGCAGGCGTTGTACTCAAGCTGATCTCTGCGTTGGAGGGCGGCGATTACAATTCTGTTGTTGAACAATTCGGTGATTTAGCCGCACTTGCTACTGTTGCAGATGTGGTTGAATTAAGCGGAGAAAACCGTTATTTGGTCAAACACGGCATGGAACTTCTGCGCAACACCGAACGGATGGGTCTGCTTTCTTTGATGGCGGTTTGCGCGATTGATGTACATAAACCGATCACCGCGATCATGGCTGCATTTCAACTGGCACCCCGTATCAACGCAGCAGGCAGATTTGCTTCTGCGTCTATCGCGGCGCGTCTGCTGCTGACCGATGACCCTGAAGAGGCAACACTGCTCGCGGCACAGATCCAAACACTGAACGATGAACGTCGCGCTACCGAAAAGATCATCGTTGAGCAGATTTTGGACGAGATTCGTCAGAATCCCAGGGCGCTGCATCGCCGTGTGTTGGTATTTGTGGGCGAAAATTGGCATCACGGCGTGGTGGGTATTGTTGCCGCACGGCTGGTGGAACGCTTCGGTAAGCCTTGTTTTTTGCTTTCACGCGAGGATGGTGAGGGCTACCGCGGTTCTGCCCGCAGCTTCGGTGCATTCTCTGTGTTCGATTGCCTGCACGCCTGTGCATCGCATTTGGTTCGCTATGGTGGGCATCCCGGTGCAGGTGGTTTTACTGTCGCGGAAGAATCACTTACCGATTTTTGTGATGCGCTTGAAAATTATGCAGCAGCCAATCACGCGGCGATGCCTGCTATGACCGTGCACGCAGAGCGTGCTGTTTTAGCCACAGATCTGAACATTCGTAATATTGACGGCCTGCGCATTCTGGAACCATACGGCGCGGGCAACCCGCAGCCGATGTTTGCATTGCTGCAAGTGTTGGTGCAGGAGCGGATCCCCATTGGTGGCGGCAAATATATCAAGCTGAAAGGTTTGCAGGGCAATGTGCCTGTAGAGCTGCTGATCTTCCGTTGTACTGCCGAAGAATCCGGCATTCGCACGGGTATGCTGTATGATTTTCTGGTTACCCCTGAAGTCAAGCAGTTTCAGGGCAGAGCGCAACTGGGCATTCGTGCAGAGGAATGGCGCGTCTCCGGCTTGCGACAGGCACAGGTCATTGCCGCTGAGCAGGCATATGAAGCATATCGTCGTCATGAGCCGTTACCCGGTACCTACTACGCCAAAATGTGTCCTGACCGCGATGCACTGGTTGCTTTTTATCATGCAACAGAGCGCGCTCCGCAACCCTTGGATCTGATCTGTTGCCGATTGAAGGACGCAGATATGAACTATTGTCGTGCACGCCTCTGCGCCGATATCCTTAGCGAGCTACAGTTGGTCGAGCATGACATTGTTGCAGATACAGTTCGTTTACTACCCGTCAAACAAAGGCGTGATCTCTCGGAATCAACCATATTGCATGAGATCCACGCACTTGCCAACCAATAAGATCATCCACGGAAGGGAGTGTACCGCATTGCTCAGTCAATATGATGATCGCACTTGCTCCATCGATGCTATGATTTCTAAAATATTGATGGAGGATAAACAGTATGATATCAGCAAGCTGATTACCGCCTATGAATTTGCCCAAAAATGTCACGAAGGTCAAACTCGCTCCTCCGGTGAACCATATATCAAGCACCCCGTAGCCGTTGCCTACGAATTGCTGGAGCTGGGCATGGATACCGATACCCTGTGCGCAGCTTTTCTGCACGATGTCGTTGAGGATACTCCTGTTACACTGGATGAAGTGCGCAAAAGATTCGGGCAGGATGTGGCACTGCTCGTGGACGGTGTCACAAAACTGGAAAAGATCCCTACTTTCAGTCAGGAACAGCAGGTTGCCGAAAATGTGATGAAGATCCTGCTTGCCATGTCACAGGATATCCGCGTCATGATCATCAAGCTGTGTGACCGTCTGCATAATATGCGTACCCTGCAATATCGTCCACCTCACAAGCAGAAGCGCACCGCATTGGAAACCATGAACATTTATGCCCCCATTGCGCATCGCTTGGGGATCACACCGGTGCAAGAGGAACTGGAAGATCTGGCATTTTACTATCTTGACCACTACGCCTATGCCGAGATCGAACAAATGCTGAACACCAAAAAAGAGGAACGCGAAGCATTCATTGCTGCCATTAAGGAACGCATTGCTACGCGCTTTAAGGCAGAGGATTTCATCACGCCACCGCAGATTGAAGGCAGAGTGAAAAGCATTTACGGTATCTACAAAAAGCTATATGTCGGTGGCAAAAATTTTGAAGAGATCTATGATAAGTATGCGGTGCGCGTGATCGTCACCACCGTTTCCGAGTGTTACAATGTCTTGGGGCTGATCCACGATATGTTCCACCCCATTCCCAACCGTTTCAAGGACTACATCGCAAATCCCAAACAGAATATGTATCAATCTTTGCATACCACTGTGCTGGGAAGAGAGAAGATTCCCTTCGAGGTGCAGATCCGCACATGGGAGATGCACGCCAACGCTGAATATGGCATTGCCGCGCATTGGAAATACAAGGAGGGTATCCAAGGCAAGGACCGCATGGAGCAGCGACTTGCATGGGTTCGTCAAGTGATTGAAACGCAACAAAACAGCGATGATCCGGAGGAATTGGTAAACACCATCAAAAACGATATTGCCCCCGATGAGATCGTTGTTATGACCCCCAAGGGGGATTCTATCAGCCTGCCTGTGGGCGCAACGGTCATTGATTTTGCTTATCATATCCACACCCAGATCGGTCACCGCACCGTAGGTGCAAAAGTGAATGAAAAGCTAGTGCCGCTGAACACTGTGCTGCAAACAGGCAATATCTGTGAAATTATCATCAGTAAAGATGAAGACAAAGGCCCGAACCGCAATTGGTTAGAGATCGTAAAAACCAATGAAGCACGCGCAAAGATCCGCACATGGTTCAAGAAAGAACGCCGCGATGAAAATATCGTGGCAGGCAAAGCGATGCTGGAAAGCGAAATTCGACGCAGCCGCCTGCCACTGAGTGCGGAGCAGTGCTTTGACCTGCTGGCGGAAGAAATCCGCCAGAAAAACCATTGCGAAACCTGTGATGATCTCTGTGCTACCCTGGGCTACGGAGGCATCTCGCTGACAAAACTCATGCCGCGCATCCGTGAGCACTATCAGAAACACTACGGCAAGCAGATGCAGGCACAGGAGAAAGCACCCGATGCGCTGTTGGCGGAGCAGCTTCGCCGCAACCATGCCAGCGATGGTATCATACTGGATGAGATTGAGAACTGTGCGCTCAAATTTGCACAGTGCTGTACCCCCATGCCCGGCGATGATATTGTGGGATTTATCACACGTGGCCATGGACTTTCCGTGCATACCAAAACCTGCAAAAACTATGAATCTGCTATGAAGCGCGGCGATCCGGAGGATTTGCAGCGTTGGGTCGCAGTGCGGTGGTCAGGCAAGCTTGCGCCCAAAGAGCGGCAAGCCGCTATTGAGGTACTCGCCACGTCTCGTGTCGGATTGGTGTATGATATCTGTGGTGTGCTGCATGATGCCAGAGTACCGATTATTCATTCGGCTTCGCGCACGCTGAAGAACGGCAATACTGTTTTTGAAGCTACCATTACCGTTACCACCTCAGAACAGTTGCAGAATCTGCTGACCAAGTTGCGCCGTGTACGCGATGTCATCTCGGCAGATCGCGCCATCTATGGATGAAAGGAGTTTTTGTTACCGTGAGTATTGAAGTCATTACCATGCCGCTGGGCGAATTGGAGGCAAACTGCCACATCGTTGTGGATGAGAAGGACAATGCGGTGGTCATTGATCCCGGTGCAGAAAAAGAACATCTGCTGGCATTTCTCAAGGAGAAGCAGCTTCAGGTGCAAGCAGTATTGCTGACCCATGCCCATTTTGATCACTTTGGCGCTGCATCGGCGGTCATGGATACTTATCAGGTGCCGTTGTATTTGCATCAGTTAGATGAGCCACTGCTGCATTCTGTGCAGCTAAGCCTTGCCGATTATCTTGGCAGAATTCCTGAGTATCAAAATATCGTGATCTGCAACACCGTGCAGGAAGGCGATGTGCTGGTCTTCAGCGATGAACTGCAATTGACTGTGTTGCATACCCCCGGGCATTCCCCCGGTAGTGTGTGCTATATGTTGGGCGATAAGCTTTTTACGGGCGATACGCTGTTCCGCGATGCCGTTGGCAGGGTAGATTTTCACGGTGGCAACTTGAAGGATATGCGTGCATCTTTGCACCGCCTGGGTGAATTAGAGGGCAATTACACCATTTACTGCGGACACTATGCCAATACCACGCTTGCCCGCGAGAAGGCATATAGCCCCTATTTGCAACCCGCGAAGCCGAAAAGATGACCATTCACACTTACGGGCATACCCGTACCTATGAAATGGAAGCGTTGCTCAAGCTGTTTGTACCTGCACAAAAGTTTGCATTTTCCACTGTGGTAGATCTGCCTACGGGAGATTATATTTCAGCGGTGATTACCGAAAACGCAAATGGTACCATGCATCTTGTATGCCGTACAAAAATCGGCACGCAGCAGCGCATGGATGAAGCAGATTGCTCCGCTGTACAGGGCAATGCTCTGGATAAGGAGCTGAGCATTTTGCTATATCCGCAGCTTTGCGATCTGACAGGGTTGCGTCCTCCGTGGGGAATGCTTACAGGCATTCGCCCCGTGAATTTGCTGCGACGCTCGGCAGATCGCATGGGCAGCCTTGCAAAAGCAAAAGAACATTTCCGCGATGTGTGGCAGGTCAGTGAAGAAAAGATCGCGCTTGCAGAACAGATTTTGACCGTACAGCAGCCCATTTTTCAACAAACCCCGAAAAAGGCAGTTGGCATTTATGTTTCTATCCCATTTTGTCCCACGCGCTGTCGATATTGTTCATTTGTCAGTCATTCTGTAGCACAGATGCACAAACTGCTGCCACAATATATGGATGCACTGCTGCAAGAAATCAATATTGTCGCAGAGCTTTTGCAGCAAGCAGATCTTGTTGTGGATACGCTGTATATTGGCGGTGGTACACCTACCGTACTGGAGTCAACTGACTTGCATCGCCTACTGAATGCCTTGCAGGAGAAGCTTATCACGCCCAATGCAGTGCCCTTGCGTGAATTTACCGTAGAAGCCGGTCGCCCCGATACCATCACCGGCGAAAAACTACAGGTGCTACGGGATTTTAATGTGACGCGCATTTCAGTGAATCCGCAAAGCTTTCACGATGCTGTTTTGCAGGCGGCCGGCAGACCACATTCGGCACAGGATGCGGCAGATGCCTATCTGCTGGCAAAGAAGATGGGCTTTGCAAACATCAACATGGATTTGATTGCAGGGTTGCCCTGTGATACTTTGGCGGATTTCCGCGCAAGCGTGGATCGGGCAATCTCTTTGGAACCTGCAAGCATTACCGTACATTGCCTTTCGTTGAAAAAAGCCGCGGATTTCTATCGCACACTGCCTATGCCCGATGCCCAAACCGTCGGCGAAATGGTAACATATGCGCAGAACAGTCTGTGTCATGCGCAATATCGTCCCTATTACCTTTACCGTCAAAAGAATATGGCTGCCAATCTGGAAAATGTTGGCTATGCGAAAGCGGGCTTCGAAAGCCCCTATAATATCATGATGATGGATGATTCGCAGACCATCTTGGGGATCGGCTCAGGGGCATCTACGAAGCTCATCGGCGGCACGCGGGGGATTGAACGATTGACCGAATGCAAATACCCTTATGAATATCTTGACCGCTTTGATGTGCTTATGGAACAGAAACGCCAATTGGTGCTGCCACTTCTGCAAATCAAAGCGTAAGTTCATGCCCTTCGGCCTTAGCGTATTTTGAAAAATCGTACGCAAATTATGCGCGGATTTATGCGAATAGCCAATTTTCAAAAAATTGCAGAAATCGCTTGCAATGTGCAGGCGGTTTGTGCTATAATATATGTTTAGAAGTGAGGTGTTTGCGCTATGCCAAAAAGAAATGATATTCACAAAATCATGATCATCGGTTCCGGCCCGATTATCATCGGACAGGCGTGCGAATTCGACTATTCCGGTACGCAAGCTTGCAAAGCACTGCGCCATTTGGGATATGAGATCGTACTAGTGAACTCGAACCCCGCAACCATCATGACAGACCCCGATGTGGCAGATGTCACCTACATTGAGCCACTGAACTGTGAGCGTCTGACCCAGATCATCAAGCAGGAGCGTCCTGATGCTCTGCTGCCGAATTTGGGCGGTCAATCGGGTCTGAATCTCTGCTCTGAGCTGGAGCAGGCAGGTGTACTGAAAGAGTACAATGTTGAAGTCATCGGCGTGCAGGTGGATGCCATCGAGCGCGGCGAGGATCGTATCGAATTTAAGAAAACCATGGAGTCTATCGGCGTGGAAATGGCAAAAAGCCAGGTGGCTTATACCGTTGAGGAAGCACTTGCCATCGCTGACGAGTTGGGCTACCCCGTGGTGTTGCGCCCTGCATATACCATGGGCGGTGCAGGCGGCGGCATGGTATACAATGTCGAAGAGTTGAAAGTCGTCTGCGCGAGAGGCTTGCAGGCAAGCCTTGTGGGTCAAGTGCTGGTGGAAGAATGTATTACCGGCTGGGAAGAGTTGGAGCTTGAGGTCGTTCGTGATGCAAAGAACAATATGATCACCGTGTGCTTCATCGAAAACATCGACCCGTTGGGCGTACATACCGGTGACTCGTTCTGCTCTGCCCCTATGCTGACCATCTCTGAGGAGTTACAGAAGCGTTTGCAAGAGCAGGCATATCGTATTGTTGAGACCATTGAAGTCATCGGTGGCTGTAACTGTCAGTTTGCCCACGATCCCGTGACGGATCGCGTGGTCGTTATCGAGATCAACCCCCGTACCTCCCGTTCCTCTGCACTTGCTTCCAAGGCAACCGGGTTCCCCATCGCGCTGGTTTCTGCAATGCTCGCAACAGGGCTTTCTCTGGATGAGATCGAGTGCGGCAAGTACGGAACTTTGGATAAGTATGTTCCGAGTGGTGATTATGTTGTCATCAAATTTGCACGCTGGGCATTTGAGAAGTTTAAAGGTGCCGAGGATAAGCTGGGTACGCAGATGCGCGCCGTTGGCGAAGTCATGAGCATTGGAAAAACCTATAAAGAGGCATTCCAGAAAGCGATCCGCAGTTTGGAAACCGGTCGCTACGGTCTGGGCTTTGTGGGCAAATATCACGATATGACCAAGGATGAATTGTTGGCACAGCTGGTGTATCCTACCAGCAACCGCCAGTTCATCATGTATGAAGCACTGCGCAAAGGTGCAACCGTTGAGGAGCTTTACCAGCTGACGAAGATCAAGCACTGGTTTTTGGAGCAGATGCTGGAACTGGTAGAGGAAGAGGAAGATCTGCTGCGCTTTAAGGGCAAAGTGCCCAATGCTTCTGCTTTGCGGCAGGCAAAGCTGGATGGTTTCTCCGACCGTTACCTCGGTCAGATTTTGGAGGTGCCTGAGCAGGATATCCGTCAGGCACGCTACGACGCAGGTATCCGCGAAGCGTGGGAGGGCATTCATGTCAGTAGCACCAAAGACGCTGCCTATTACTACTCCTCTTACCACATCACAAAGGACGAAAGCCCCTGCAATCACGACCGTCCCAAGATCATGATCCTGGGAGGTGGCCCCAACCGAATTGGTCAGGGTATTGAGTTTGATTATTGCTGCGTTCATGCAGCACTGGCTCTGAAAGAGATGGGCTTTGAAACGATCATCGTAAACTGCAACCCCGAAACCGTTTCAACCGACTACGATACCTCCGATAAGCTGTACTTTGAGCCACTGACAATGGAAGATGTGCTGGCGATCTATGAAAAGGAAAAGCCCGTGGGCGTGATCGCACAGTTTGGCGGTCAAACACCGCTGAATCTCGCTGCCGACCTCAAGAAGAATGGCGTGACCATTTTGGGCACTTCCCCCGAAACCATCGACCTTGCCGAAGACCGCGACCACTTCCGTGCAATGATGGATCGTTTGGGCATTCCGATGCCTGAATCCGGTATGGCAGTTACCATTGATGATGCGTTGAAGATCGCAAACCATATCGGCTACCCCGTAATGGTGCGTCCCTCCTATGTGCTGGGCGGTAGAGGCATGGAGATCGTGCACAACGACGAAATGATGCGCGTGTACATGGCGGCAGCCGTTGGTGTAACACCCGACAGACCCATCCTGATTGACCGTTTCCTCGGTCATGCCACTGAGTGTGAGGCAGATGCCATCTCCGACGGCACCAACTGCTTTGTACCCGCTGTTATGGAGCATATCGAGCTGGCTGGTGTTCACTCCGGCGATTCTGCCTGCATACTGCCTTCGCTGAATTTGACCGAGAAGCAGGTCAACACCATCAAGGAGTATACTCGTAAGATTGCTGTCGAGATGGGTGTTTGTGGCTTGATGAATATGCAGTACGCTATTGAGGACGATGTGGTGTATGTGCTGGAGGCGAACCCTCGTGCATCTCGTACTGTGCCGTTGGTATCCAAAGTATGCGCCATCAATATGGTGCGAATTGCTACCGAGATTATGACCTCGCACCTGACCGGCAAGCCCTCTCCGGTGCCTGCGTTGCATGACCGTAAGATTCCCCACCATGGTGTCAAAGAAGCAGTGTTCCCCTTCAATATGTTCCAAGAGGTAGACCCTGTTCTTGGCCCTGAGATGCGTTCTACCGGTGAAGTGCTTGGTCTTTCTGCCGATTTTGGTGAGGCGTATTATAAAGCGCAAGAGGCCACCCAGACCCGTTTGCCCGTGGGCGGTACTGTGCTGCTCTCTGTTTGTGATCGAGATAAGGGCGAATTGGTTGAAATCGCAAGACAATTCCATGAGCTGGGCTTCCGGATCGTTGCAACTGGCAATACCTATGCAATGCTCAGCGAAAATGGCATCCCTGCTGAAAAGATCAATAAGTTGTATGAAGGTCGCCCCAACATCACTGATGCGATGACCAACGGTAAGCTGGATCTGATCATTAATACGCCAGCCGGCATGAATAGTATTCACGATGACAGCTATATCCGTAAGGCAGCGATCAAATATCGCATTCCCTATATCACCACAATGGCTGCCGCAAAGGCAAGCGCAGAAGGCATCCGTGCCATTCGCTCTCAGTCATCTGCGCTCAGCGTAAAGTCCTTGCAGGCATTCCATCGCGAGATTACCGATTGATTACACATATATTACGCGAAACGGAGGATTTTTCCCATGGCGCATGAGCATATGGAGCAAATGTCGCAAGCGCATTATGAAGCGCTGCAAAAAGAACTGGCTTACCTGGTCGGCACACGCCGTCAGGAGGTCGCAGATCAGTTGGCAGAAGCCAGAAGCTACGGTGACCTTTCCGAAAATGCCGAGTACGATGAGGCAAGAAACGAACAGGCGCGTTTGGAAACGGAAATTGCTGAGCTGGAATATACCCTTGCGCACGCGCAGATCATTCAGAACGTTTCGGTCGATGAGGTCGGTAACGGTTCAATTGTTACCCTGAAGCGTGAGGCATTCGGCAATGCCCCTGAAAAAATCGAGCGCCTGAAGATCGTTAGCCGTTCAGAATCCGACTATGCTTTGGGGAAAATCTCCGATGAATCACCCATCGGCAAAGCAGCCATGAAAAAACGCGTCGGCGACCGCTTTATGGTTGAAGCCCCCGCAGGTATGCTGACCTTTACCGTTTTGGAAATTTCAGAGGGCGAAATCGGTTGATTGCGCCTTACCATGAAAGGAGAATCCCCCCTGTTATGGAACAGACGTTGCATAATCAGAATGAACAACAGAGTATCGACCCTTCCGAATTTCGCAGAATCCGTCTGGAAAAGCTCTGTGAGATGCAACAGGACGGTCGTGACCCGTTTCAAATCACACGCTTTGGTGTAACAGATTCCACCGCAGCTGCGCGTGCAAAGTTTGAGGACGCAGAAGCCAAACTCAATGCACAGTACGGCGAGGATGTTGAAAATGAAGCGAGAAAAACCGCTTTTGAAACACTGCAACAACAGTTTTCCGTCACGCTTGCCGGCAGAATCATGAACTGGCGCAAAATGGGTAAGGCAAACTTTATCGACCTGCGCGACCGCGAGGGCAGAATCCAAGTCTATGTCCGCATGAATGATATCGGCGAGGAGAACTTTGCAAACTTCCGCAAGTGGGATCTTGGCGATATCATCGGTGTGACGGGCTGCTTGTTCCGCACGCGTACCGGTGAGCTTTCCGTTCATGCCACCGAAGTGACCCTACTCTCAAAGTCCTTGAAGCCACTGCCCGAAAAATTCCACGGTCTTACTGACCGTGACGCGCGCTACCGTCAGCGTTATCTTGATCTCATCATGAACGAAGACGTACGCGATACCTTTATCAAGCGCAGCAAAATTTTGGCTACTATCCGTAGCTTTTTAGATGCACAAGGCTTCCTGGAGGTTGAAACGCCCATGCTCGTCTCCAACGCAGGTGGCGCAGCAGCAAGACCTTTTGAGACCCACTATAATGCCCTCAATGAGGATGTAAAATTGCGTATTTCTCTGGAATTGTACCTCAAGCGATTAATCGTAGGCGGTTTGGAAAAGGTCTATGAGATCGGCAGAGTCTTCCGCAATGAAGGCGTTGATACCAGACACAACCCTGAGTTTACGCTGATGGAGTTGTATCAGGCATACACCGACTACTACGGCATGATGGATCTCACGGAGAATATGTTCCGTCATGTAGCGCAAACCGTTTGTGGCACTACCTGTGTCCCATACGGCGATGAGATGATCGATTTGGGCAAGCCTTTTGCGCGCATCACCATGATCGATGCGGTAAAACAGTACGCAGACGTGGATTTCAACGAGATTCCTGACACGGCAGCTGCCAAAAAGCTTGCAGATGAGCGCGGAATCCACTACGAGGCACGTCACGAAAAGGGCGATATCCTCAATCTGTTCTTTGAGGAGTATGTAGAGGAACATTTGGTGCAGCCCACCTTCGTAATGGATCACCCCGTTGAGATTTCTCCGTTGACCAAGCGCAAGCCTGATATGCCCGATTATGTTGAACGCTTTGAATTATTCATCACCGGACGCGAAATGTGCAATGCCTATTCTGAGCTGAATGACCCAATTGATCAGCGCAAGCGTTTTGAGGCACAGGAAGCACTGATTAAACAGGGTGATGAAGAAGCCAATCATATTGATGAGGACTTTATGAATGCCTTGGAGATCGGTATGCCTCCCACAGGTGGCATTGGCTACGGCATTGACCGCTTGGTGATGTTGCTCACCAACAGCCAGTCCATTCGCGATGTATTGTTGTTCCCCACGATGAAACCTTTAGATTAAATAGTTCACCGCAAGTCCCTATATTGTTGTTTGT
>CAYMOJ010000032.1:0-21194 GCA_964392175.1 uncultured Ruminococcus sp. | reverse complement strand
GATCTCAATCACTTTTTCTATACCCTAAGGTCTCACTTCTATTGTAGCACTACATCGGGTTTACATTATTGTAAGGGCTTCTGCTTGACAGAACGGTGAAAATATGGTATGATATACCAGTGCACTTTTTATATAATATGTATATCCGCAGCCGGTTTGCAGATACTGGTGTTTAAAGTATCAGCTAGAGGTGAATGGATTGATGGAAAAGCACACAGATTCGTCAAAATCGCAGACAAACGAATGCACAGTATCGGATATGACGCTTGCATTGCTGGAAAAGCTTGGCGCACTGCCGGTCTATCATGCAAAGCATATGATTTATTGTCTGAACATCGTCGGTCAGATTGAGGGACATTCTCTTTTGCCCGAAACCTGTAAAACAACAAAGTATGAGCATCTTCTGCCATTGCTCGCTGCAATTGAGCAGGAGCAAACTGTGGAGGGAATGCTGATTCTGTTGAATACAGTTGGCGGCGATGTGGAAGCGGGTCTTGCACTTGCCGAGATGATTGCAGGGATGGAGCTGCCTTCCGTTTCCCTGGTACTGGGCGGTGGACATTCCATTGGCGTTCCTCTTGCAGTATCGGCAAAGCAGTCGTTTATCGTGCCATCTGCATCTATGACCATCCATCCCGTGCGGATGAATGGAACTTTGATGGGCGTGCCACAGGCAATGTATTGTGTTGAAGAGATGCAGGAGCGTATTCTGCAATTTGTGACATCGCACTGCCATATTAGCCGAGATGCACTGTATGCACTCATGACCCGTACGGATGCCCTTGTCATGGATTTTGGCAGCGTTTTGAATGGAAAACAGGCGGTAGAAGCAGGTCTGATAGATGCTGTCGGCAGCATTTCGGATGCGATCCATGCATTGTATGCACAAATTGAGGCGGCACAGGCCCGCGCATTGTAATTTGGCAATCTGCGCCCTGCGGGGCGTACATATTCCGCGATTTCAATTCATATGGAGGAAAACATGGAAATTATTAACGCGATTGTACAAGCGATTATTCAAGGCCTCACTGAATTTTTACCCGTATCCAGTTCAGGGCATCTGCGCCTTTATCAGACTGTCACAGGGCAATCGGTAGAAGAAGGTACTTTTATGCTTGTCATTCTACATTTGGGCACATTGGTCGCGGTGTTTCTTGCATTTCGTAGTACCATTCTTGCACTCATCAAGGAATTGGGACGATTGGTAAAGGATATTTTTACAGGTAAATTTACATGGAAAGAAATGAATCCTGACCGACGAATGCTCATTATGCTTGCGATTTCGCTGGTGCTGTTGGTGCCGTTTTATTTGATCAAGGATGTTTTTGAAAATATTACCTTGCCGATTCTTGCGCTGTGCTTCCTGTATACCTCAGTGATCCTTTTCTTTGCGAATCGCGTAAAGAATAATACAAAAACCGCAGCCGATATTACTGTGCGTGATGCCATTATCATAGGATTGTTTCAGTGTGTCGCTTTGTTCCCGGGTGTATCCCGTTCCGGCTCTACCATCAGTGGCGCATTGTTTTCCGGTCTGGATAAAGAAACCGCCGTGCGATATTCCTTTGTGTTGGGCATTCCTGCCATTCTGGGTGGCTGCGCATCTGAACTGCTGGATGCAGCAAGTGGTTCCTTTGAGGTAAACTGGCTTGCAGCAGGCATTGGCTTTGTTGCCGCCGCAGTGGTGGGCGTGCTTGCCATCAAAATGGTCAATTGGCTGATCAAGTCGGATAATTTCCATGCCTTCTCCATTTATACGCTTCTCGTCAGCCTGTTTACCTTTGGCTACTGGATCTTCGCCTAATCGCATACCGTATACATAGAAAAGAAAGGATACCCATGGCACAAAAGAAATCGACATCTGCTACAGCGAAATCTAAGAAAAGCACATCTGCTGCAAATAGCAGAAGCGGTACTGCATCGAAGAAAAAGTCCGCAGCCACTAAGACATCGCGCACAGCAAGTAAAACGAATAAAACGCAGAGTAACTCGCGGCAGGCAAGTGCTGCCGGGAAGGGGAGATCTGCTGTAAAGAAGCCGGAAAAGCGCACAGCCAATCCACAGATCATTTCTGTGATTCTGTGCGCCGTTGGCGTTTTTGTGGCATTGTTTTCATTGTTCCCGGGTGCCAAATTTTGGCTGACATTGCATACCCTTTTGCGTGGTCTGTTTGGGCTTTCGGTGTTCCCACTCGCGCTGCTGATGTTCTATTTGGCGTATCGCGTGGTTGTGGATGACGAACAGGCAATGCGCAAGCGTGCGATCTACGGCAGCCTGTTGATTGTCTTTCTCAGTTCTTTTGTACAGCTGTTTTTTGGTACCATCGCAACGAACCAAAGCATCTGGCAGTCTTTGAAGGATCTGTATGCCCAAGGGCAGACACTCCGTGGCGGTGGCGTGATTTCTGCGTTATTTGCGCTGCCACTTGTCGCTTTATTTGATACGATCGGCGCGAAAATTATTATTGTGCTGCTGACTGTATTGATTCTCATGCTTCTGCTGAGTCTAAGCTTTGCGGATTTGCTTCGATATTTTGTCAAGCCATTTGTTTGGTTCTGGGATGAAGTCGTGCATCTGGCAACCGACCGCGATGACGATGAAGCCGTAATGGATGATGATGACGATTTCGATGATGAAGCGGAAGACACGGATATCAATGAAGAACTGCCCCCATGGGAGGATGTATCGATTCAACCCACAAAAAAGAGTAAAACTGCGGTCAAAAAGCAACCGATTATCGCCGAGGATACCCCTCTGCCTCCGGATTTTTCGAATCAGCCTGCACCATCACAAGAGGATCCACCCATGATCAATGGCGCATCGGTTGGCAGAGAGGTTTACTCCAATATTGAGGTGGATGTACCAATTTTTGATCATCATGCATCGGAAGAACCTACTGCCTCGAATCCTGTGCAGGGAGGAGAATTTGTCGGTGGATTTTCGCCTGAGGACGAGCTTGCGCTAAAGGATTTGATCGCCAATGCTGACGCTGTGCCCGAAAGTAATATGCTGCAAACGCTGGAGGATGAGTTGGACGAAAGTCTTTACGCCGAAGAGCAGCCAATTCCCTATGTGGCACCGCCTCTTTCCTTACTACACTATGCTGATAATGCAGCGAACGATGCCGACCGTTCTGCCGAACTGAAGGAAAAAGCCAAGCTTTTGGTGGATACGCTTTCCAGCTTTGGCGTGCAGGTCAGAATCACGGGTATTCGCCGTGGCCCGACGGTTACGAGATATGAGATCCAGCCTGCTGCGGGCGTTAAGATCTCTAAGATTACATCACTGCAAGACGATATCGGATTGAATCTTGGTGGCAAATCTGTCCGTATTGAAGCCCCGATTCCCGGCAAGCCCGCAGTTGGCATTGAAGTTGCGAATAATACCAAAGATACCGTTACCCTGCGTGAGCTGTTGGAATCTCCCGAGTTTCAGGAATCCAAAAGCAAGTTGACCTTTGCAGTCGGGAAAGATATCGACGGAAATGTGATCCTCGGTGATATTGCCAAAATGCCCCATATGATTATTGCAGGCACGACTGGTTCCGGTAAGTCAGTGTGTACCAATTCCATCATCATGAGCATTCTCTATCATGCAGCTCCCGAAGAAGTCCGATTGATCCTGGTTGACCCCAAGGTAGTGGAGTTTGCCCCGTATGATGGCATTCCGCACCTGTTGATACCCGTTGTGACAAATCCCCAGAAAGCGGCTGGCGCATTGAATTGGGCAGTGATTGAGATGGAGCGTCGTTATGCGTTGTGCGCCCAATACGGTGTTCGCGATTTGAAGGGCTACAATGCCATTGCCGAGCGCAATGAAGGCATGAAAAAGCTGCCGCAGATCTTGATTATTATTGACGAGTTTGCCGATTTGATGATGGCATCCTCGAAAGAGGTAGAATCTGCCGTCATTCGTATTGCACAAAAGGCAAGAGCCGCAGGCATACACCTGATTATTGCGACCCAACGTCCTACTGTGGATGTGATCACAGGCTTGATCAAATCGAATGTGCCTAGCCGTATCGGTATGTCGGTCAAATCTGCGCAAGATTCTCGTATCATTCTGGATTGCTCCGGTGCGGAGACCCTCCTTGGCAATGGCGATCTGCTGTTTTATCCCAATGGTTGGCGTGAGCCAAAGCGTGTGCAGGGCTGCTTTACATCCGATGCGGAGGTCGAGGCGGTCGCAAGCTTCTTAAAGAGCAACGGTGCTTCGGAATACGACTGCGAGATCATGGAAGCCGTTGAGCAGAATATTCCAGCTGCCAAGGGCGACAAAGCAAACGATGACGATGATCGTTTATCCGGGCTATCCGGTGATGATGCATTGCTGATTCGTGCCGCAGAGCTTGCTGTGGATATGGGGCAGCTTTCTACTACCGCCTTGCAGCGACGTTTAAAACTGGGCTATGCCCGCGCTGCGCGTATTATGGAGTCTATGGAGGAGCGGGGTATCATTGGGCCTTCTGAGGGTGCGAAGCCCCGGAAAGTGCTAATGTCTCCACAGGAGTTGACCGAGTGGAAATTGCGTTTTGCTGCTAAGGGCGGCGAACTTGGCGAATAAATGATCGTTTTGCGACGATCTGATCATCTACTGATAAGGAGGCTTGCATGATAGAAACTGGATTCTTGCCCGTAACGCTTGAAGAATTGCAGGCGAAGGGCATTTCACAGCCCGATTTTGTCTATATTACAGGCGATGCCTATGTTGATCATCCCAGCTTCGGTGTGGCAATCATTTCTCGTGTATTGCAATCTAAGGGGTATTCTGTTGCCATTTTGCCCCAGCCTGATTGGCATACCGAAAGTGATTTCAAACGCTTCGGTAGACCTAAGCTTGCGTTTCTTGTGACTGCCGGCAATATTGATAGTATGGTTGCCCATTATACTGCTGCGAAAAAAAAACGAAGCGATGATGCATACTCTGCCGGCAGAAAAGCAGGGAAGCGTCCCGACCGTGCCGTTACCGTATATTGTCGAATGCTACGCCGTATTTATGGAGATGTACCGATCCTTATTGGTGGCTTGGAAGCATCTTTACGTCGATTCGCCCACTATGATTATTGGGCAGATACCGTTTGTCCATCTATATTGGTGGATAGTGGCGCGGATATCCTGATGTTTGGTATGGGCGAGCATAGCATCGTGGAACTTGCCGAGCGTTTGCGGAATGGTGTGCCACCTTGCGATATCACCGATGTGCGTGGCACCTGCTATCTCACATCTCCTTCCAATACGCCCATTGGTGCTGCCGAGTGTCCCTCTTTTGCGCAGGTCTGCGAAAGCAAAGAAGCATACGCCCGCGCCTGCCGTATCCAGTATGATCAGCAGGATGAGATCTATGGCAAGCGTGTCATTCAACGTCATGGTGACCGTATGCTTGTGCAGAATCCGCCTGCGATTTCCCTGACTACCGAGGAGATGGATGCCGTCTATGCATTGCCCTATATGCGCACCTATCACCCCATGTATGAAAAAGAGGGCGGCGTGCCTGCGATCGAGGAGGTGCGTTTTTCCATCACGCATAATCGTGGCTGCTTCGGGTTCTGTAATTTTTGTTCCATCGCCTTGCATCAAGGCAGAAGGATTGCTACACGCAGCGAAGAATCCGTTATAAATGAGGCAAAATTGCTTACCACCTTGCCTGATTTCAAGGGCTATATTCATGATGTGGGCGGGCCCACAGCGAATTTCCGTCATATGTCCTGTGAAAAGCAATTGGAGCATGGTCTGTGCAAGGGTAGAAAATGTCTTGCACCCACGCCCTGTAAAAATCTGCGTGTTGACCATACCGAGTACCTGAACCTGTTGCGTAAGCTGCGCAATCTGCCAAAGGTGAAGCGTGTCTTTATTCGCTCCGGTATTCGCTATGATTACCTTATGGAGGATCGCGACGATAGCTTTTTCAAGGAGCTTGTTCATTATCATGTCAGTGGTCAGTTAAAGGTTGCGCCGGAACATTGCTCCGCCGCGGTGTTGAATGCCATGGGCAAGCCGCATATCGAGGCATATAAAGCATTTCAAAAACGTTTTTATGGCTTGACCAAAAGCATGAATATGGAGCAATATCTAGTGCCGTATCTTATGAGTTCTCACCCCGGAAGCACTATGAAAGATGCCATTGCATTGGCGTGTTTTCTGAAAGAGGAGGGCTTGCGTCCGGAGCAGGTGCAGGACTTTTATCCAACCCCGGGCACGATTTCGACTTGTATGTTCTATACCGGGCTGGATCCTTATACTATGCAGCCGATCTATGTTCCCCGTACTGCCAAGGAAAAAGCTGAGCAGCGTGCGATGTTGCAGTATTTCAAGCCGGAGAACTATGCCTTGATCCGAGCAGCACTGTGTAAAGCAAACCGTCGTGATCTTATTGGTAGCGGTGCGCACTGCTTGGTACCTGCTGAAAACGGAGGAAAGTATACGAGCACTCTGTCAAAGAAAGGAAATGGCAGCCGATGGAGTACGGAGACAACACACGCCAAAGGCGGCGGCGGACGAAGCCGAAGCAGCATGAAAACGCACAAAACACGAAGGAAATCACCAAAGTAATTGCGGCTCTGCTGGTTTTCCTGTTTGCAACCGTCATATGGTACATCACACTACCTACCGATCAACCTATACAGTCCGATGAGCTGCGCGTTTATATGTTGGATGTTGGGCAGGGGGATGCGTTTGTTCTTTGTACCGCGTCCTATAATATTCTGATCGATGGCGGGGAGCGTGATCAAGGCGACCATCTTGTGCGTATGCTGCACGCAATCGGCGTTGATCATCTGGATTATGTGATCAATTCGCATCCTCACTATGACCATTTCGGTGGACTCATCACTGTATTGGAGGAGATCTCTGTGGATACGATGTATCTATGTGAGTATCCTGATGCGCTCACTCCAACATCTGCGCATTTCTTTGACTTTATGGCTGCGATGGAGGCATCCGGTGCCACAGTTCAGATTCCCCAGTGTGGCGATACGCTTGTTTTGAATGATGCAGTGCTCACTTTTCTTTTAGTAGATAACAGTATCTACACCGATTTGAATGATTGTTCGCTACTGTGCAGGGTTGATCATTATGAGAACAGCTTTTTGTTTTGCGGAGACCTTACCGCAAAGGCCGAGCGAGATTTTCTGGAGCAAGGGCTGATCCAGCCGGTAGATGTTTTGAAATGTGCACATCACGGCAGTAATTCATCTAGTTGCGATGCATTTCTGGCAGCAGCACAGCCTTGGTGTGTCATGATTCCTGTTGGTGTTGAAAATGATTATGGACACCCATCCGTGAAATGCCTGAAGCGGATCGGTGCTTATACAGATCAGGTTTACCGTACCGATATGGATGGAGACGTGATGTTTTCATCCGACGGCAAGCAATTGATGGTAACCATCCACTATCAGGCAGATGAGGATAGAAAGGAGGCCGGGTGATGATTCTGGTTGAACGCATTGAAGACGGCGTTGCCGTGTTAGAAGTGACCGACAGCGATGGTGTATCTACACATCGTAGTATGCCTTTGAAGGCTTTGGGGGTTGCAGCTCGTGCAGGGGATGTGCTGCTTCAAACGGAAAACGGTTGGCAGATTGATACAGAAGCTACCGATGTGCGCCGCAAGCTTGCTGTGCAGCGGCTTCATCGCCTGATACACCATGAAAACTGACGTGATTGTAGTGGGTGGTGGCGCAGCCGGCTGTTATGCCGCCATTACCGCAGCAAGATTGGGCAGAGATGTTCTGCTGTTGGATGGCAATGATCGGCTAGGGCATAAGCTTTCGATTACAGGCAAGGGGCGCTGCAATGTTACCAATGCCTGTGATATGGATACCCTCATGGCAAATATTCCGCGTAATAGTCGATTTCTCTACTCTGCCTTTTCCAAGTGTATGCCCGAGGATGTCATGGCATTTTTTGAGCAAGAGGGTGTGCTGCTGAAAATCGAACGTGGTAGACGCGTGTTTCCTCAAAGCGACCGTGCCGCAGATATTGTCCATGCACTGCTTTCTGCGATGCAGCAGGCCGGCGTTCGGATTGAGCACGCACGTGTGGATGCTTTGATTTTGCAGGACGGTGCTTGCATTGGTGTAAAAAGTGGAGAAAGATCCTTTTATGCGCAGTCAATTTTGCTTGCAACAGGCGGTGCGTCTTATCCTCAAACAGGTTCCTGCGGTGATGGCTACCGTTTGGCAAAAATGGCAGGGCATAGCATTGTATCTCCGCAGCCGTCTCTTGTACCCATCGTTACCGTGGAGGAGTATCCTGCGCGTATGAGTGGATTATCGTTAAAAAATGTGCTACTGACAGTCCGACGTGGCAATGCGATTTGCTTTTGTGAGCAAGGCGAGATGCTGTTTACGCATTTTGGTGTTTCCGGCCCCCTTGTGCTGTCCGCAAGTGCCATGATGGACGCAAATAATGCTGCGGAATACAGCCTTTTGATTGATATGAAACCTGCTCTCAGTGCGGAGCAGCTTGATTGCAGAATCCTGCGTGATTTTGATGAATCGCCCAACCGGATTCTAGCCAATACGCTGCAAAAGCTCCTTCCGATGTCCATGATTCCTGTTGTGTTGGAGTTGGCTGCACTTTCGCCTGCGCTGCGCGTCAATAGTGTGACAAAGCAGCAGCGGCAGCAGCTGGGGACGATTGTGAAGGCGTTGCCCTTGCATTGCCGATGTATGCGTCCCATTACGGAAGCGATTATCACAAGAGGCGGCGTATCGGTGAAGGAAGTTTCGCCGAAAACCATGGAATCGAAGTTGTGTAAGGGTCTGTTTTTTGCAGGAGAACTGCTGGATGTGGATGCCTATACGGGCGGTTATAATTTACAAATTGCCTTTGCCACAGGCTATGCCGCAGGCTGCATGATATAATAAATTGGAGGTTTTAAAATGTCAGATACAGTTTACAATATCGCTATCGATGGCCCGGCAGGTGCAGGGAAAAGTACGCTTGCCCGTAAGCTTGCCGAGCGTCTGGGCTTTGTGTATGTGGATACAGGTGCGATGTATCGTGCAATTGCCTATTACGCACTACTGAATCAGCTAAAGCCCATGGAAGAGATCGTTTCCCATTTGTCTTGCCTGCATATTGCCTTGCGCTATGAGCATGGTGTGCAGCGTGTCTATATCAATGATATGGATGTTTCCAGAAAAATTCGCACCGATGCAGTTTCCATGGCGGCATCCCGTGTGTCTGCGTTACCTGAGGTGCGTGCATTTTTGTTTGATTTGCAGCAGCAGCTAGCCAAGGAACGATCCGTGGTGATGGATGGCAGAGATATCGGTACTGTGGTGTTGCCAAATGCAGATGTGAAAATTTTTCTGACAGCCTCTGCGGAAGAGCGTGCCAAGCGCAGGCATAGCGAGCTTTGCGAGAAAATGGGTGAATCTGCTCCGGATTATCAAACTGTGCTGGAAGATGTGATACAGCGTGACTATCAGGATTCCACACGCACCATCGCGCCCTTGAAGCAGGCTGAGGATGCAGTACTGCTGGATACCACATCCTATAATCTCACAGAATCATTGGAAGCATTGTATCGTATTTGTAAGGAGCGTTTGAAACCTCATGAGTAAGTTTTATCATTTTGCACTGGCTGTTGTGCGCCCGATCATGCATCTTTGCTTTTCCATTCAAAGTGTGGGCAAAGAAAATATACCGCAGCAGGGTGGATATCTGTTTGTGAGCAACCATCGTAGCAATGTAGATCCTGTCCTGATTCCGTTGCTGATTCCGCAGCAGCAGTTTTGCTTTATAGCCAAGCAGGAATTGTTCAAAAACAAGCTCTTTGAAAAAATCATAACCGCATTGGGTGCGATTGCCATTGACCGCGGTAGTGGTGATCTTTCACCGTTGGATGAATTGATCATACGTCTAAAGCAGGGTAATAATGGTTTGATTTTCCCAGAAGGTACACGGTCAAAAGACGGCAAGCTCGGCAGATTCAAGTCGGGTGCAGCATACATTGTTGCACAGGCAGGTGCAGATGTAGTACCTGTATCGGTGCAGTTTGAAGGCAAGCTGCATTTCCGTAGCCGCATTACCATTACTTATGGCAAACCATTGCATTTGTTGGATGAGCCGCTTGCTGAACCGAATCCACGAGATTTGCGCCGGATTCGTACTGAAATGCATGATGCAGTTGCGACTTTGCTGCCTTCAGAGGAAAAAAGCTAGCCATCCCTGAAAAACATCGGAAGTATAAAGGAGTGCATATCTCATGGCGAGACGCATAGATTACGGACGCATTGCCGTGATTTTGTCGGCAGTGATTTTTCTGATTTTTGCAGCAGATTTTGTCCGTCGAGCCTATCATAGCTGGCGTGGCGAAAACGGCCAATTGATCGTGCAGACCAATTCGGGTATTGATCCTTACAGTACTGCACCGCCATCCACCACAACGAGCGATTCATCAACATCAACCACGGTCACAACCACTACAATCTCCGATCCGGATGAGAATCTGCCCAAGTTGACATTGCTTGCTTCAGAGGTCTATACGGGTTCTCTTGTGTTAGTCAATGGTACATATGATTGGCAGGGGCAAAGTAATCTGGTTGCGTTTAGTGACTTGGATTATGCGCATTTTCGGCTGCCTTCGCGTAACTTGCAAATTTCAAAGCAAATGTCCAATGATCTCATCCGTATGTTTAACGATTTCTATGCAGCTACCGGTCTTGGTAACGTCATGATCTATGCCACGACTGAAACACCCAAAGCACTTGCCTATCAGGTGGCTATGCCTGAGCGTGCAAGTGGGCTTTCCATTGATCTTGCCTTGTGGGATGAAGCAGCCGGTACGCATTCGCCCTATCAACCTACCGGAAATTATGAGTGGCTGCAAACGCATTGTGCCGAATATGGTTTTGTGCAGCGGTATACTACCGAAAAGAGTGAGCATACAGGCATAGCAGGGCAGCTTTGGCATTACCGTTATGTGGGCATTCCGCATGCGCAGTATATGACTCAGCAGGATCTTTGTCTGGAAGAGTATCTGGAATTATTACGCAATTCTCATGGTGCGGATGCCCCCTTGCATATCTCTGCAAGTGATGCAACATATACTGTTTATTATGTGCCAGCCGCCGAGGATGGCAGTATGACAGAAGTTACTGTACCCAAAGGCCTGCCCATTACCGTATCAGGTGATAATATGGGTGGCTATATTATCTGCATACAAAATGCAGATACATAAAAATGAAGCCCCGAAGCAACGATTTGTAAGCTGCTTCGGGGTTTGTTATGTGTGCAATGGTGCCTTTTAATGGAATGGGGTGTGTTATTCTGTGATCAAGCTGTGGTATTGTGCCAGAAATTGATCTGCAACGATCTGACAGCCCTCATCGTTGGGATGACCGCCGTACAGAGCCTTTTTTGCATCTGTAGGATCGGAGAGCAGCGATGCAAAATCAAAATAATGTGCGCCCCATTGCGCGACAGCATCCGGTAGCAGTGCATTCAACTCTGTACGGATGCCTTCTTGTAGATCGTTATAATCAAAAGGCGGCGCGTTAAAAACGATCACCTCACAGCCTGCGTTTTGCAGTATTTTCGTGATGGATTCTAGCCAGCTGACAATGGAGGAAGCAGCATTTGGTGCTCCGATACCGTACTGCCCCGATACCATATCGTTGGTGCCAAATTCAATGATTACGATATCCGCATGTGTGGCGCGCTGTAACCAGTCGCCATTTTTTGCACAGTCGCTTGCTCTTGCGTAGCCCAGCCCTAGATTCCACAAGCTGTATTCATTGCCTAATGCTTCGGAAATCTTTGCAGCCCAGAAAGCGTTGGCATATTGTGTGGTCTGGCATCCCTGCGTAATGGAATCACCGAGCGTGACAATGCGCTTTTTCACATTGCGGTTGCAGCCGATCAACTGTGGCAGGGGAATGGTATTGTTGTAGATGAAGCCAGAACCATTGCTGTAGTAGGTGGGTGCCAGCTCCGACATACCGGTCGCAGGAATCTCCTCGCCTTTGACCGTCCATGTCCATACAAGATACGCGCCGTCAGGTACTTCAAATTGAACGGGGTCGCTCCAGAATGTTTCACCCGGTGTGACCGATCTGCTTGTTTTGCCACCAAATGTCAAAGCGGTTTCGTTATTGACCGCTGTGGTTGCTTCATAGGCGGTTGCAGTGCCAATGCTTGCAGATTCGATGATATATGCAGTTCCTTGCTTTCCCACATAGGATTTCTTTCCGTCATCCCAGGTAGAATCTACAGTATTGGAAAAATAAAAGCAGTATTCAAAGTCACCATATGCTTCCACAGGTAAAAAGGCGCGATAAGTGATGCCGTCTGCTGCTGCAACTGATTTATTATTTCCCGTTGCGATCACCGTGTTAGAAAGATAGGTTGCAAAGGGTGTGCTGTCAATCGGCTTTTGTGCGCCTGTATCAGATGACATAGCGTCATCTTTACAGGAAGGTAAGCCTGTAAGCAAGGTAGCAGCAAGCAACAGTGCACCGAGTTTACGATATAATTTCATGTTGATTTCTCTCCAGCGAAATTTTTTCTTGTCTTGATCATCTTCATACGCGTAAACTCTTCGCGTTCTTTTTCTTCCAAGTGATCGGAAATCATGCGAATGGTTTCAGCGTATCGTGGTATCAGGATATTCTTTAATGCATTGGCGCGCTTCTGTGTGGCAGCAATCGCACCTGCCAGGCGGTACACGCCGTTATCCACTGCGGCAAGTTGTAAAGTGATATCACGAACTTTACAAAATGTTGTGTAAGCAATATCCAGTTCGATATTGGTGTTAAGAAATCCGTATGGAATCGGCGGGTCGTTCGGAATATGCGTAACGGTTGGAATCTCCACACCCATAACGGTGCGTGTGTTGACAGTAATGTTGTGGTCGATGGGCACGCAATTTGCGAAGGGTTCGATCACTCCCAGCGTGATATTGGCACTTTGCAGCATGGCATATGATTCAACATAAATGCTCTGTATGGAGTCACGCAGTGTTTTTGCTTGTTCAACTAGCTGCATCAATTCTCGTGTCAGAACATTTCGTTTGCGATCCATAAGGTCGTACCCGAGCTTGCACAGTGCCAGCGAGCGTTTTGCAGCGATGAGATTGCCCTTGGTCGGGATGATAGGCATTGCCAAGGGGCATCACTCCTTCCCATCAAGGCGCTGTAGCGCGTTGGGAATATAGTGCTCCTTGCGCATGGTTTCGTCAATGCGGTCAAGTGCAGATTCCGGAAGAACCGAAAGCAGAAGCCACCCTAGCTCCAGTGTTTGTTCGATGCTGCGTTCTTCGGTGGCTCCTTGTGTAAGGAATCTGGTTTCGAACAGCTTACCAAACTCCAAATACTTACGATCCAGATCAGAAAGCTCCTCCTCACCGATGACAGAAGCAAGGGAACGGGCATCCTGTACCTGCGCATAAGAAGCAAACAGTTGGTTGGCAACCGCCGCATGGTCATCTCTGGTAAAGCCATCACCAATGCCGTCCTTCATCAGGCGGGAAAGAGAAGGCAACACCGCAATGGGTGGATAGATGCCACTCTGCTCCAGAGAGCGGTCTAATACGATCTGTCCTTCGGTGATATAGCCCGTCAGGTCTGGAATCGGATGTGTGATATCATCATTGGGCATGGTCAGAATGGGAAGCTGTGTGACACTGCCTTCCACCCCTTCGATCATACCGGCGCGTTCATAGAGTGAAGCAAGATCGGAATAAAGATAACCGGGGTAGCCTTTTCTGCCGGGAATTTCACCTTTTGAGGATGAAAATTCACGCAGTGCCTCTGCATAGGATGTCATATCGGTCATTACGACCAGGATATGCATATGCTTTTCATAGGCAAGATATTCGGCGGCGGTCAGCGCGCAGCGAGGTGTTAGAATGCGTTCAATGATGGGATCATTTGCAAGGTTGACGAACATTGCGACATTTTCCAGTACGCCACTTTCTGCGAAGCTGCGACGAAAAAACGAAGCAACATCGTTTTGGATGCCCATCGCCGCAAACACGATGCCGAAGGGGGTGCTATTATTTTGAGCAATTTTTGCCTGTTGTACGATCTGTACCGCAAGCTTGTTGTGAGAAAGTCCGGTTCCGGAAAAAATCGGCAGCTTTTGCCCACGGATCAGTGTGGTGAGGCAGTCAATGGCAGAAATACCGGTTTGAATGAAATTACGAGGATAATGTCTTGCGACAGGGTTCAAAGGCAAGCCATTGATATCCCTGTAGGTTTCAGGGAAGATTTCGCCCAAGCCGTCAGTTGGTCTGCCTGCGCCGTCAAATACTCTGCCCAGCAATTCTTTGGAAAGGGGCAGTTCCATGGGTTTTCCACTAAATCTTGTGCGAGTGTTATGCAGTGAAAGACCATTCGTGCCTTCAAAAACCTGCAACACCGCACGATTCCCTTCCAGCATTGTTACACGACCGGTGCGTTCGGTGCCATCATCCAGCACAATGCGCGCCAGTTCATCGTAATGAATGCCTTCAACCTCATCCAGCACCACCAGTGAGCCGTTGATGCTGTGCAATCCGATATACTGTAAATTGCTCATATCAATGCTCCTCTCTGTGTTGCTGTGTCAGTGTTGTGTCGATCCATTGCTTCAGTGACAGGAACATCTCCGTTGCATTATTGGGGATCTCATATTTCATGGCAATGACCTTTTCGAATACACCGCTGCTTTTCAGTTGTTGTAGCGATACACCATGTGCCAATGCTTTTTTTGCGGCGTTTTGCAAGTATAGAATGGTATCCATCATTTGATATTGTTTTTGCAGCGGAACATAGGTGTCGTCTTTATGATAGGCGTTTTGTTGCAAAAATCCAACACGGATCACCCTAGCGATCTCAAGAGTTAGTTTCTGCTCTTCAGGCAGCACATCGGCACCGATCAGACGCACGATATCCATCAGTTCTGTTTCCTCTCTCAAAATGCCTGCGATCTCTGCACGCGTTTTAGTAAAGCGAGGATTGACATTTTTGTTATAGTAATCTGAAAGATCATCCAGATATTCACTGTAGCTGATGGTCCAATTGATTGCAGGGTAGTGTCTCGCGTAGGCAAGGGACTTATCTAATCCCCAGAAGCAGCGCACAAAACGTTTTGTGTTCTGTGTTACGGGTTCCGAAAAATCAGAGCCTTGTGGTGAAACTGCCCCAATTACAGCGACGCTGCCCTCAGCACCGCCCAAGGTTTCGTAGCAGCCTGTGCGTTCATAAAATTCAGAAAGCCGTGAAGGTAGATAAGCAGGGAAACCCTCCTCGGCGGGCATTTCTTCCAGTCGTCCTGATATTTCGCGCAATGCTTCAGCCCAACGGGAGGTAGAATCCGCCATAATTGCGATATGATAGCCCATGTCGCGATAGTATTCTGCGAGAGTAATGCCCGTGTATATGGATGCTTCACGGGCAGCGACAGGCATATTGGAGGTATTTGCGATCAAAACGGTGCGCTCCATCAGAGATCGACCTGTGCGAGGGTCTTTCAGTGCAGTGAATTCTTCCAGCACCTGTGTCATCTCATTGCCGCGTTCACCGCAGCCGATGTAGATGATGATATCTGCATCGCACCATTTTGCAATTTGATGTTGTGTCATGGTTTTCCCTGTGCCAAATCCGCCGGGAATTGCAGCTGTGCCACCTCTTGCAATGGGAAACAGCGTGTCAATGACTCTTTGCCCTGTGATCATTGGGCGCGATGGTGCAATGCGCTGTAAAGCAGGTCGTGGTTTTCGAATGGGCCATTTCTGACAGAGCGTCAGCGAATGCTCGATGCCCTTTGTGTCGCGGATGCGTAAAATCTCATCACAGATGGTATATCTGCCATTTGGGGCACTGTATACTACCTCACCCGAAAGCTGTGGCGGAACCATACAAAGATGCAGAATGACCGAAGTTTCCTGACAGGAAGCATATATCTCGCCGTGACTGATCTTGTCACCCACCGCAGGTTTTACCGTCACATCGTATTGCTTTTCTGTATCCAATATTGGAACGGATAAGCCATCGGCAATAAATGCACCGGATTCTTTTTTCAGCTGTTGCAGTGGACGTTCAATGCCGTCAAAAATATTGCCTAAGATACCGGGGCCAAGTGTAACACACATGGGTGCCCCCGAAGCTTCAACAGGTTCACCGGTGCGAAGACCGCCCGTGCCCTCATACACCTGAATGGTGACTTCCTCGGCGGTTAGTCCAATGACCTCACCAATGAGTCTACGATGCCCGACATAGACCATTTCCATCATAGAAAAGCCCTCTGTCTGGCGTAGCTTGATGACCGGGCCGTTGATACTGTATATAGGTGCGGAGATCATGCTTTGTTTCCTCCGTTTTGAAGCTGTTCACGATGAAAATTGCGGATTTGTTCCGCAAGTGCATCGTCCAGTGTGTGATTCATGCAGTGTTTTCCGTCTACAGAAAGAATCATGCATCCACCCAGCGTGATGTTCTCATCGGCAACAAAACGGCAATCGGCAGGACAGATTCTTTGTAATTCATCGATATATTGCAGGTCACTTTCGCGAAGCAGAATTGTGGTCTGTGCGGCAGGCGCGATGATCGTGATCAGATTTTTCAGCCACGGCAAATAGTCAGCCGAGTCGGAAAAATCCGCAACACGCTGTCGGAGATCGGAAAACAGCAGTGCAAGATGTCTTGTGCGCTGTCTTAGAATTGCCGTATGAAACTGAAAGCTGTTTTGGGCAAGTCGCCGCTGATATTTCAGGGTAAGTGCTTTTTTTGCAGTGGCAAGTTGGCGTTGCGCAAGTGCTTTGCTTTCCAGATTGGCGTTGTGCAGGATCTCACTGGCTTCTTTCTTTGCGTCAGCCAGCATTGCGTCAGATTCTGCCTGTATATTGCTCTCCACCGATGCAATAAACTGCATCAATTTCTGATTTGCATTCATAGCGATACGGGTCCTTTCAGATGCGAATGCCGATGGTTTCACGCAAATAGCGTGAGAGCGAATCGGTAACATCAGTGTTTCCGTGGCGATCGGGAATGGTTACCAGCAGTGGCATGGAAATTGTTTCCTTGTAACGCCGTACAGTAGTCTCGCAAAGCAGCGACAGTTTTTCTGTAATGAAGATTACGGCAATATCTTTGCAGTCGCAAGCATTGTGCAGTGCCGTCGTTACTTCCTTCGCAGTGTGTACGACTTCGCCCTCCACACCTGCAAGCCGCATTCCCATCAGCGTGTCAACATTGTCACTGATCAGATAGCAACGCATTACAGTTTGTTCAGGATGAGGATAGCGATGAGCAGACCATAGATCGCAACACCTTCACCCAACGCAACAAAAATCAGTGCCTTACCAAAGGATTCCGGTTCTTCTGCAACTGCGCCAATGGCAGCAGGGGCAGCATTGGCAACAGCAATGCCGCAACCAATGGAGCCTACGCCTACAGATAACGCAGCAGCAAGATATCCCATACCCGCAGAATTGTTCACAACCGCTTCGGTTGTCTCGGCAGCGTGTACCAATCCATCTACAGGCAGTACAAATGCGCAGAGCATCACAGCAGCAAATGCGCAAAGATTCATGATCAATGCCCAACGAAATTTCTTACCGCTTTTGCGACGACGCACTGCGGCGTATAGGGGCATAGAGATCAGCACAACAATCAACAAGGGGAGCAAAAACAGCTCAGCAATCGTCCAGATAGACATAAAAAACTCCTTTCACCGCACAGGCGGTTACAACATATTCAAGATTTTGCAGTAACAGATTCGGGATGGCTGACCGTGATCGGCGTAAATGGTTTGCTCTTTCCGTCATAGCAGCGCGAAAAGATTTCGTAAAACTCAAGCCGCAGCACCTGAATGCCCACGATCAGACCTTCTAGGCACATGACGAAAGCATTGCCGAGAATGACTACAATTACCGATGCACCTTGTCCGGTCATTTCGGAAAGCACCATCACAACGCTCATCAAGCCCGCATGGGAGAACACAAATCCGCCCACACGAATAAAGGATAGCATATTGGTGGCATATCCCAGTAAAAACTCAAAGCACTCAAAGAAATTCGAGGCGATAAAGTCCACAACTGAGGTATGGTGCATCGGTTTGTGGGCGACCAGTGCGCCCAACGGTTCACGGAAGAACATCATCAGCAGAGGGAGAACCAGCAAACAGATGATATAAGGTGCTTTCAGCAGTTGAATATCGGTAAACAGCATACAGATTAGTACGCCGAGTATCGCACTGAAGAAGATAAAACCCATCACGCCATTATTGCCAAATATCGCCTCAGCGTAATCTTTATACTTGAGCTTTACAATGATATTGACGGTGATGGAGAGAAGCATAATCACGGCACCAATGCCGATCGCGCCATAGATGAACCAGTCAGTATGTTCCATGGCATGTACGGGGAGAAATGAGATACCCATGGCTTCAAACATGGGATCAAGCCAGTGTTCATAGCCAAATACGGATCCGTAGAACAGGCCAAAGAAGGCACTGGAAAAGCCGATTCTAGTCAAAATAGGTGCCAGCGCGATCTTTTTCTTTCGTTTGCTGAGGATGATGCCGATCAATGCCATCACAAGACCTTGCCCCAGGTCGCCGAACATCAAGCCAAAGAGAATGGTATATGTAATTGCAAGCAAAGTTGTTGGATTAAATCCGCGGTAATCGGGCAGACCGTACATTTCGACGAACATGGAGAACGGTGCAGCGAAGCGATTGTTTTTCAGCTTCACAGGCGGTGAGATGGCAGCAGTATTCGGTGGGTCATCGTAAGATGTGACAACATCCGGCACAGCGTCCATGCGCTTTTGGAATGCAGCCTGCTGATCGGCAGGAATATAACCCATCAATGTGAATTTTTCCTTTGTGATCAGGCATTGCCCACGCAGTCGGTAAATTTCTTCACGGTACAGTAAAAAGCGATATATCTGTCCCAGCAGTTTGCTTTCATCTTGCAAAATGGTGCTACGTTGTTTTTTCAGCGAGTCGGAAAGTGCCTGTTGCTCATCCAATGCCGCTTGCAGATCGGACATTGCGTCTGTGGGAGTGCCATGAATGAAACTTGGCAGATGAAATTCCTCAAACAGGAGTGCACGCATAATGCCTTCCGCGCGGGATGCTTGTTTGGGTGTGGTGAAGTAGAAACCCCATGCGTACTCGTGGGCTGTATCATAGGCACGGAACATGAGATTCGAATTGTTGTACAGTTCCAGTTTTTCTACGCTTTCTACAGGCATTCTTCCAAATTTGCAAAGAATATTGCGACATTGAAGCAGCTTCCCCAAATCATCGTGCGTACCTTTCAAATGATTCAGGTGCATCAGTGCATCTTTGTATTCAGATACCTTTTGCGATGCAGCCACATAATCCGCTTTGATTGCATCAAGCGATTTTGCGATTCGTTTTAGGTGCACATCAATTTCTTCCGGTGTCATGGCAATCATCTCGCCTTGTACATCGGTATCTGCAGCCTCTTGCAGATGAAGTGCCATGAAGTCCTTCATCTGTTGTGCGTAAGGATTTTCCTGTGTGGGAAGGGCATTTTCTTCCGCGCCTGCAAGAATGGCACTTGCATTTTCCAGATGAAATACTCCACTTTCCAGACAAACCTGCAAAGAAGCGTCCAAACCCTGTGGTGCACCGCCGATGGTGACGAGTTTTAGTTTTTCAATGGACAAATCGTGACCTCCCTTCAGGTGTTCATGATAATGAGTGATTCGAGATAAGTCGGTGGCTGATCGTACCGAATGCCCTCAATAATCGTTGTCAGATTATCAACCTCCACCCTATGCAGATGATGTGCTGCATACAGGGTGACAAGTGCGTGATCTGAAAAACGCAATGCATTTTTTGCAGTGCGGCAGCGTAGAATCTGAAACGAGTGTTCCATTTGCCGATGGTGCGAAAGCATACTTTGCGGTTCTAGCATATGCCCATATCTTGTGTGTGAAAGAATTTGCCGGAACGATTCCGTATCCGGTGCATCATACAGTGCGGTACAAACACGTTTCAGTAGAAGTCCTTGTATAGGCAACATGAGGGATCGCAAGGTTTCGCTGTCAGTGTGAAATACACTTTTCAGACGGTAAGCGTTGATGAGATTGATCAGGTCGATTTGCTCGCGGATGAGATTGGTCAATGCATCGCGGTTTTTTCCTCGCATCAGGCGTGCGGTTTCATCCAACAGATGTTGCATATATCCGGCACGCATCGCGATTTCGCAGGCAAAGTATGGAAAATCGTCATCTTTCTGTGCCAGAAACGGCTTTAGAAAGCCGTAGTAGACCGTGTGCCGTGTGACTTCCAATATTTCTGCATACGATTTTGCTTGTGCGAGTTTTTCCAGAGAAAACGCAGTATATGGTGCAAGCCAGCCATGCATCTGTGAGATATACAAGCCGCTGTCACCCTGTGGAAGGAGTTGAATTGCCTTCAGCAGCTCGCGGATCTCGTAATCCATGATAATGAATCGGAAAAAGGGTGTGTTCTGCAGTTGTTCCAGCCTACAAGAATGCAAATATTGTTGAAAAACGGCGCGTTGCAGTGCACTTTCTAGATATTTGCGGTGCATGACCGATGGGTCTATATCCTCCAGCAGATTGCGATAAGCGTCTGTTTGCTTGAGATACGCTGCAATATCGGGTACTGTATGCAACGATATCATAGCGCGATATTGTTCCGGGCGTAGGCGATTGCCATAGATCGCACGCATGGAAGCGACTGTAGCGCGGTACATTTTAGTTGCCATGCGTCTGTTCTGCTCCTGCCAAAACTTGCTGCATCAAATGCATCAGTAGTTCCTCATGTTGGGCATCAAACCGCTGTGAAAGCGTTGCAGTTTGCTTTTCATAATCCGCCATTAGCGCGTGATATTTTTCCTCATATGCGGTGCGCTCGCTTTCTTCAATTTCAAAGATCAGATCTTTGGTGTGATGTGTGCGTGCTTCACTTTGTGCAGCGGCTTGTTGGCGTGCATTTTCGAGAATCTGTTCGCTTTCTGCGATGGCAGCCTGACGGATGCTTTCAGCGTTCGCATCGGTTTCCAGCAAAAGTTTTATTGTATCGTCCATCATGTGGATATCATTCCTTTCGGGGGGGTAAAAACGCGATCCTGGAAGTGCTCAATCGTTCTTCATTATACACCCATTGTTTACCAATGTCAAGATTTTATCGCAGATTTGTCAGTAAAAGCATGTAGTGCTACAATAGAAGTGAGACCTGAGGGTATAGAAAAAGTGATTGAGA
>CAYMOJ010000031.1:8108-22295 GCA_964392175.1 uncultured Ruminococcus sp. | reverse complement strand
ATCTTTCTTGTTTTTTTCTCTTTTTGGGTCTCACATCATTGACATATGGACAGAATTTTGTATAGAAAAAAGAAAACGGATAGGGCACAGTGGCTCTATCCGTTTAGAAAAAGTGTCACAGGTGGTTTCACGGCAAGTCATTGAACAGGCTTACCTTACATCAATATTACTGCTGCGCTGCCTTTGCAGCGTCCTGCTCACGCAGTTCGGCACGACGGATCTTCCCGCTGCCGACGGTTTTTGGCAGACTGTCGCGGAACTCCACCACGCGGGGATACTTATAAGGTGCAGTCGCATTTTTCACATACATCTGAATCTCTTTTTTCAGTTCTTCAGTAGGCTCAGTGCCTTGGGTCAACACAATGGTTGCCTTCACCAACTGACCACGAACATCATCCGGCACGCCGGTAACAGCGCACTCCAATACATAGGGCAGCTCCATGATCACACTTTCAATCTCAAACGGCCCAATCCGATAGCCCGAGGATTTGATCAGATCATCCACTCTACCTACATACCAGTAATAACCGTCCTCGTCCTGCCAAGCGGTATCACCTGTATGATAGTAACCATCATACCATGCGGCCTTGGTTTTTTCCTCATCACGATAATATCCTAATGACAAGCCACAAATCGGCTTATCTTTCAGACGGATACAGATCTCGCCGGTTTCTCCCACACCAACCGGTGTCCCTTCTGCTGAAAGAATCTGCACATCAAACAGCGGATTTGCTTTACCCATGCTACCGGGCTTGGGCGTCATACCCACAAAGTTCGCAATCGCAAGGGTAGTTTCCGTCTGACCAAAGCCCTCCATCAGGGAAAGTCCCGTTGCTTTCTTGAACTGTTGGAACACCTCGGGATTCAACGCCTCTCCGGCAATGGTCGCATACTTCAAAGAGGACAGATCGTACTTAGAAAGATCCTCTTTGATGAAAAATCGGTACATCGTTGGCGGTGCGCAGAAGCTGGTGATATTATACTTTGCAAACATCGGCAAGATATTTTCTGCGTGGAAGCGATCAAAATCGTAGACAAACACCGCTGTTTCGCACATCCACTGCCCGTACAATTTACCCCACAATGCCTTGCCCCAGCCAGTATCAGAAATGGTAAAGTGGATACCATTGGGATCGACATTATGCCAATAACGAGCGGTGGTGTAGTGACCCAGAGGATACTGAAAGCTGTGCAGGGCGATCTTCGGATAGCCCGATGTGCCGGATGTAAAGAACATCAGCATAGGATCCGTACCGCAAGGGGTATCATCGGTGCGATAGAAGTGCGTACTGTATGCAGGCAGCTCCTGATTAAAATCATGCCAACCCTCGCGACTACCGCCAACTAAAATACGATTCTTCAATTCAGGGCAATTGGCTGCTGCAAGATCAATCTCATTGGCGACAATACCGTCTGCGGTACAAACCACTGCTGCAATGCCCGCGGACTGGAATCGATACTCAAAATCGTGCTTCATCAATTGATTGGATGCAGGGATAACGATCGCGCCCAAGCGATGCAAGGCAAGGATTGAGAACCAGAACTGATAATGACGCTTCAGCACTAACATCACGCGGTCACCACGGCGAATGCCCAGCGACTTGAAGTAGTTAGCAGTCTGGCAGGAATACCGTTTGATATCAGCAAATGTAAAGCGACGTTCCGTAAAATCCTCCGCAACATGGATCATAGCAATTTTATCGGGCGTTTTCTCGGCAATCGCGTCTACGATATCAAATGCAAAGTTGAATTGATCCTCATTCTGAAAATGCACAGCGGAAAGCACTCCATTTTCATCGGTTTCACAGGTGACAAACTTTTCAGCAACCGGATGCGAAAGACCAGCTTTATCTACATTGGTGGTTACCTGCTCCTGCACGTGCTCTACATATTCACTCATGCCGTTGCCGCTCGGATTCATAACGATGGCATAGATCTCGCAATCTTCGCCGCCCAATGCAATCTCATCGTGAGGAATCGCACTGTCATAATAGATGCAATCACCGGGATACAGAGTTTCAGTATGCGAGCCAAGGATCATACGCAACGTTCCCTTAATAACGATATCCATTTCCTGCCCTGCATGGCTACCAAGGTGAAGCGGGCAAGAAAGTGCTTCCTCAGAATAAGGAACAACCACATGGAACGGCTCAGCGACCTTGTTTTTGAACTTATGGGCAAGTCGGTTATAGGCGAATCCGGCACGACGAACGATGGGCATACCCTCTCCTTTTCTGGTTACGGTATAACCGGTCAACTCAGGGCTTTGACCCTCCATCAGCTCAGCGATATCCACATCGAACACGCCCGCACACTTGTGAATGAATGTGAAGCTGAAATCACATACACCGGACTCCAGCTTGGCATACTCATCGGGTGAAAAACCGGTTTTTTCTGCCATTTCCTCTACGGTAATACCCAGATCTTCGCGCAACGCACGAATTCGGTGTGCAACCTCCTTGATCTTCTGCTCCGTGTTCATGCTACCCATTTGGTTTTGCGTGTTCAAACTTCTCAATCCTTTCATTTTAAAATATGGTAAAAAACAAAAATGCCCGTCTCAAATGTCAAAAAAGACTTTGAGACGAGCAATCATTATCATTACCCGCGGTACCACTCAAATTGCGCAGCTTGATTCATCAAGCACACGCCTCCTCTGCGGACTCGCTCCCTACACATATGAAGGAGTTAAGCCCTTTGCCTTAACGCAGCATCACGGAAGCACTTACTATAAAAGTTCAGCGTTTCTGCTCAGAAGGGATATCCGCATCGCGTTACTACCGACTCACACCAAAAACCGTCGGCTCTCTGCAAGCATTGCACGGTACGAACCTGTCTTCGTCTTAGCTTTGCCCTTATTATAGCACCACAAAAACGGTTTGTCAAGCACTTTCTAATATTTTTATTTTTTTACGATATCTATTGCTTTTTGGTGAAGGATGGATCCTTGCAAAGGTGCCGCAAAGGACACTGGGCGCACAGAGGATTCCGCGCACGACAGATATCGCGCCCAAATTGCACAATTTGGTGACAGTATCGCGACGACCGCTCAGGTGGCAACGCGGCACGAAGCTCCTCCTCAACCTGTTCGGGCTGATGCTTGGTGGAAAGCCCCAATCTTCCGGAAATACGGATACAATGAGTATCGGTAACGACGGCAGGCTTGCCATAAACATCGCCTAACAATAGATTGGCTGTTTTTCTGCCAATGCCTGAAAGAGTCAACAATTCTTCGAGCGTATCCGGCAACACGCCGCCATAAACATTCAGCAGACGTTCACACATCTCCTTGATACTTTTGGCTTTCGTACGGTAAAATCCGCAAGGGCGTACGGCTTCTTCCAGTTGGGTAAGGTCAGCATCGGCAAAGGATTGCAAGGTCGGATACTGCAAAAACAACGTTTTTGTGACGGTATTCACACGCGCATCGGTACATTGAGCACTCAGCCTTGCTGCAATCATCAGCTGATACGGCTCACTGTATGTAAGAGAACAGGGTGCTTCGGGGTAGATGGTATCCAGAATCTCACAGACAGCAATTGCTTTTTCTCGCAATTTTTGATTTGTTTTCATGAAAGACGAACGCTCCTCTTGACTTTTTCTGCCCATCGTGATAAGATGAAGTGTATCTTGATGGGAGGCATACGAATATACTCATGGGAATTGCAACTTCTTTTGAACCGGAAAAGCTGATTGTCGCCATGCTCTACACAGAGACGACGATGGCTGCCGAATTACAACAACGGCTTATTTCAATCTTTGGAGAGACAGATGTGCTCGCGCAGCCATACGATTTTTCGGAAATTTCACCCTACTACAACAAAGAGATGCAGGGCAGACCCAAACGTCTACTGATGAGCTTTGCGCAATGCATCGATCCTGCACGACTGGCAGAGATCAAGCGCATAACAAATGATATAGAATCGGCGTACGCCGTAGACGGCAATCGTCGAATTAACCTAGATCCAGGGTGTATCGGTTGCGGTAGGTTGACCCTTGCCACCACCAAAAACGCCGGGCACAGAATTCCTTTGCAGGACGGCATTTATGCTGAGTTGACATTGTTTTATGCGCGCGGTGAATGGCATCCGTTTCCATGGACATACATGGACTTCAAAACCGCACAGGTACATGATTTTCTGATGCAAGTCCGCAAGATCTATATGCGACAGCGCAAAGCCTATCTTTCCAATCGCTGACAGATCTGCACAACCCATGCGCACAATGCATCACCGGCAAGCCCTTGCGCACATCCAACCATCGCCGCACCATAGGCAAGCTGCATGGAGGTCGCAGTCAATGGGGTGATACCTGCACGCACCAGCTCCTCTGCGGAATCATATTGTTGCATAGCACGGTTGCATGGTGCAAGAAAGCACGGTATCTGCCGTGCTTTTGCTTTTTGCAGTAGATATCGCACGGAATAGGGAGAATCGCCGAAGGCATTTGCTGTTTCAGAATGATAGGTTCCGTGGACAATTGCAGCCACATCATTCAATAAAATGCGATCGTATCGTTGCCCCACATAAGGGATAAGCTGCAAAACAAAGGGCTGCTCCGCAAAGGGACGCATATGCTCTATGGGAACTGCATCCTGCCATGGTACGGATTGCAATGCAGCAAGCTCCACCGCAGAACAGGCTTTCATATCACGGCTGAAAAACTCCCTACTTTCGTTGGCGCAGGCACGCAGTCTTGCAGCGTGATGCAGATATACGATACCGTCCAGATTCTCATAAACCGCCCAAACGCCCTTGGGAATACCCTTTTGTATCATATTGACTGCTGCTGCAAAATTATTGTGCGCGTTCGTATGTGGCTGATCAGGAGGGGTGTGTGCCGAAACCAAAATCACAGGAAGGGGGAATCCCAATAATGCACAGGAAAGCATAGCGGCGGTTTCAGCAAGAGAATCCGTGCCATGGGCAATGATAACGCCGGAAACAGTCGAAACCTCCACTCTACGCAGAGCATTCAGCATTACATCCCAATGCATGGGCTGCAAATTCTCGCTGAGAGAATCCATAGGCATTTGTGTGAGAAACGGCTGCGCATCACCGTGGATTTTACAGTATTCTTCTGTCAGCAGATACCCGATCTGCGCTGCATCGCTATGGCGAGTACCGCGATGATCCGTACGGCAACAAATCGTGCCACCTGTAAAGATCACTGCTATGGGTCGCATAACTACAACACCCCCTATTCAGATGCTACTCGCAGTATAGTACAATCCATGTATAGTATACCACATTTTTGTCGGAGCCGTCAATGCTTTTTCTGCATATCACATACAACACAAAGCCGACTTTCCACAAAGAGCAAATCGGCAATTGCATGATTATCTTCTGCCACCGGGTCTTCCGCCAAAGCCGCCCATGCCGCCGGTTCCGCCGATGTTGCCACCGCCACTACAGATCTCCGTACCCGCAGTATAGCTGCCGCCCATCGCCCAGCCATCAGCATTGAGTTCGCCCTCGTAAGTCCCCCCTGTATAAATGGTATAGCCTTCATTTGCGCCATTTGCACTGAACACAATACCCTGTGCATCCTTCGGCGTTTGCAGAGCCCCCAGAACAGTACCCTCTGCATCCGTCACAACGATCAATGTACCTGCTGACGCATTCAGTGACGTGGACGCGATATAGTTGCTTTCCGGTGTTTCCATCATGCCAATCGCACCTACTGCAATCAGCGTTCCATCTGTCACAGTGATTTGATTGTTGTTATCGCCACAATCCAGTGCACCGTTGTTGCTAGTCGTTGGCCCACAGATCACCACCACGCCACCTGTCATGGTAATATTGCCGTTGGAATCCAGACCATCGCCCTCTGCATTCACATAGAGGTATCCTCCTGTAATATCCATTTCTCCAGAGCCTGTGCCAAAGCCGCCAAATCCACCAAAGCCACCACCGGGGGGGCTGTTGCGAAATCCAACATTTTGATTTGTTTTTTCTTGATTCGTTGTCACATTACCTGCATTCGCAGAGGCATTATTGCCCCCAGCTGCATTCAATCCGTCATCCGATGCGGTCACGCGGATCTCACCGCCATGAATACAAATATGATACGCTTCCAGCCCTTCATAGGATTCCGTCACGGTAACGCTTGCCTGACCGCTAATGGTCAGTTGATTATCGCTGTGAACGCCATCATCCCCTGTTGCAAGCGTCAGCACGCCACCGGAAATGATTGTATCGCCATTGCAGTGCACAGCGTCATCTGCTGCATTGATCTGCACAGTCCCCTGCATGACCGCAAGCAATTCCCCTGCTTTCACGCCCTTGGTGCTCACGGTGGTATCACTTGTATTCTGATTGGTAAACCAATCGCCCCAACCACCATGCATACCATCGCTATGTGTACGAGAATTGGCTGCACCACCGCCACTTTCAATGTTCAACGTACCTCCATTGATCACGAGTGCCACTGCTGCATCAATGCCGTCCTGCTGAGCCGAAATCGTCACATTGCCGCCCTCGATATCCACAAAGCCTTTTCCCGCAGTATCTGTTTTGGTGGATTTGATCCCATCGCCCTTTGCATCAATTCGAATTTCTCCATCCTTCATTACGACTGACCCACTGCCACGCAGGCCGTGATTCTCGGAATCAACAGTAATTTTACCGCTGACGATCCGCAAATCGTCGGTGGTATGGATTCCATTGTTACAGTTTCCGTTCACTACCAAAATGCCACCACCATTGATGGTCAGGTCATCCTTGCTGTAGATACAAGCATTGGGCACATCGGCATTTTCATCTTCGGACGCATAATCGTTGCCGTCTGTAAAAGTATTTTCGGTTCCGTCAGCAAGGGTGAGAATGACCTTATCTGCCTGCTGCACCCACAATGCTGCTGAACTGCTTGTAATGGTAATGTTGTTACAGATCAAATGCACTTTTTCGGTTTCATCGTGAAGGTTCACAATCACCTGCCCATTGTTGAGCACCCCTTGCAACACATAGCTGCCGCCTTTTGTAATGGTGATCTGCTGCCCTTCCATGGTAACGCCCTCTGTGGCACTACTGGTAGCAGAATCACCTGTACATTCGATCACAGGGTCATCAACAGACCATGCAGTATCGGTATCAGCATGACTCAATTCGATATTGGTATACGCTGCGAGATCCTCCACGTTGCTTTCGCCTGTGTTGTCCGCCCGGGACACTGCACTGCTGCTCTTCTCAGAATCTGCATTGCTGTTTTCGACATTGGTACAGCCTGTCAGTATCTGCGATGCGACAGCCAAAGTCAATATAACTGTCATTGTCCGAAAAAACGGCTTCATATAATATCCTTCTTTCCTGTCATGATATCTTCTGCATAACCTGATTTTACCCTGATGATATGTGGGTTATGTGAACAGAAGTCAAAAATAAATTGAAATCGCTCCGCAAAATCGGAGCGATTTTCATGCAGTTATGACTGACTACCGGGAACATCCAACAGATACCATTTACCATTGATTTTATAGACGCGAGCATATTCGGTCATACTGATGGCATTTTCCTCACCGGTCTTATTCAACGGGTTCACATAGGAATACACGACATCCAATTCAACCTGCCACCCCTCAGAAATATCCACCTCTGTCTGATACTGCTTTTGAATGCCTTCTTCCAGCTTTACCAAATAAGATTCCTCAATAGCTGTTTTGCCTGCATAATTCATATCTACACCACAGCCATCGCCAAAATTAGCACGCACGGTAGAAATCACAGTCGCGCACATGGTATGAATGGTCATGGAATCTTCTGCAACATCAGCTTCCACTAACCATGTAGGAAATGCCATGCACATTTTATCGGCACTCTGTGCTTCCAGAGCCTTATAATACAACTTAATGGGCTTTTGATAACGATTGCGAATCACTACAAAGACAATGACAGCAATCACCAGCACGCAAAGCACTACCATCAGGCGTGCTGCACGCTGTTTGCCGGTAATCACCTTTGCTACCATGGGCTGCTTGATCGGTAAAATCCCGTAATTCTCGCCCTGCTGCTGATTTGCCATGTTACGCACCTCCGCTTGTAGTTTCAACTACCGGTGGCTTGGTTGCAAGCTGCTCCATCAATGATTCCAGCACAGGTAGCGCCTCATCGTATGCCTTTTGCATATCTTCCTGAGAGCTCATACCGGCAGTGGGTAAACGCAATGCAAGATATGCACCGTCCCTCAGTTCGGATTCCGTACCAAGCCATTCCTGAAAATAAGTATCTTTCAATAGAATGCGATCATTGTCAATAAAATCGTACTGAGGGTAAATTGCTTCAAGCTCAGCATAAATCTTTTCGCCCTCAATATAGCTGTCGGATTCATCATCGCCGATAACAAGCATACACATATCGCTCTGCATCTGTACGAGCAACTGTGTATTGTATGAAGTAGAATAATTGCCGGTTTCCATAGTGGATTTTGACACAGGCACAAACACAACCGATGCCACGCTGCGGTCATCGCCGTTATAATCTTGCAGATCACGCTGCATCATATCGGAAAGCGTTTGGCTTTTGTTGTAAATTTCGTAGTCGTTAGAAATCAACAGTAGGCTCACATCTGCATCCACTTTTGTCACATAATCATAAATGAGGAAACCACCCAGCCCCACGCAAAACACCGCGACGCCCAGCCACCATTTGGAATGATAGAGCCAGTTGCCGATCTTCTCAGAAAGGGTATATTTTTTGGGCGGCTCTTGCTTCGGAAACACCTTATCGCTGTCCGTAATCACGCCCTGCTTTAAGCGGATCAAATCCAGACGCTCATCGTAAAGTTCCTTTGCGTACTCCTCTCGCGCCTGATAGGCAGCCTCATTTTCCTTTGCCTGACGGGCGCGTTCTGCCAGTTCCGCCTCGCGTCTGGCTCGCGCTTCGAGCATACGGGCATTTTCAAAGGCAGAAAGATTTTCATCCTCTACCGATGCAAGCTGCTCATCGGTAGATTGTTGGTCTTTTTCCTGCATGAAGTTTCTTTCCTTTCAACGATACTGTTGTTCATTGTAACACATTCTGCGGATTTTGGCAAGGGAAAACCCTGTTTTTTCATCGTTTCTACACATAATCGTGAGCGCGAAACAGTTGCGACGTTTGATTCATACCCACCGATGCATTGGATATCCAAACTGCTGATGAGATTGCAGTGCACCCGTATCATTGCAAGCAGTGATGGTGTAATGGCGTAATATCCATCCACAAAAAAGGCTATGCAATTCAAAACTGCATAGCCTTTTGTATTTACGCATTGCCATCCAGCAGTGCATCCAGATATTGAAGCGCGTACTGCCCACGATTCTGATAGAATGTGCGAATGGTCTGAATAGAAGTATCGTATTGATTTGCCAGCATATCGCCCCACGAACCATGAAAACGCCGCCATGTAATGCAGGTTGCCTCTCTCTGCGATGTGGCATAGGCATCAATTATCGCTTTCACGCGGTTATTATAATCAAAGGTATTTGCTACATGATAGCGATAGTTTTCCGCAAAATCTGCGGCAAACGTTTCGTTCTCCATGAGCTTGTAGAACAACGCGCCGATATTCTGCCAATCCTCGACTCGATACAAATGATTCAATGTATCATAAGAATACTGTGTTTCGGTGCTACCATAAAGCCCTGCGGAATATTCAGTATCATATAGCATATACCGCCATTTGCCGTCACCATAAGCATTGCCATCTACCGTAGTATTGCATCTCCAGAGTTGCCAGTTATTCGTACCGGATTCGTTACACCAATCCCAGTTACAAATATAAGTTTCTAACGTGACATAATCCATGAAGCTTGCAATATCGATGGTATCGCACACGCGCTGATAGTTCTCTGCCACACGCATATCGGCAGTCATTGCCCAGTTGTAGAAATCAATATACGATTGTCCCACGGCTGCATCGCCCTCAATTTCGCCGTTTTTGATGGTTGTAACATTCTTTTTTTCAATGCCATAATGAGATTCAACATACGAATCTTCGAGGCGCTCTTTCAGAGCATAGAATCCCCAGAACTCACCGTCCAGGAACACGATGCACTGCTGTGTTGCCTGCACCGACAAATGCATATCGGCTGCCAAATCCTGCGCAATCTCATCACGCATTTTCGCGTCACTGATATCGTTACCGTGATTGCGAAGAGTCACCTTATCAAACTCCGTGATCAGCTCACCATTTTCATCGGTCAACGCATCAAAGAAAGCATATTGCATGGTAGAAGAACCATACGCACTGCGTGCATATAAGCGAAAACTCTTTTGCGCATTGCTACGGGTCGCATTCCCTGCGATACGGATGCCAACACTACTCTCATATGCCAGCACACCGCCTTCAAACACCTGAATATCGGCGGGTCTCTCCCATTCTGCACCACTTTGATTGTAGTTGGTAGGATTGCGCACATCCCACGCCTTATAGGTCGAATCGTACTCCGCACTATTTTTCCAGTTATAATAGGTATTCCCAACAACATAAATCCCTGTATCATCATCAAACAGGTTGTCAGGATCCGTGACGATGGAAATGACCTTCATATCATCATAGTACGCTGCCGTTTTGCCAATATAGTAGCTTTTTGTCACCACATCGCTGCAATTGCCGTCAGCATCCACACAAACGGCACGGATCACATGACCCTTATCCACAGAAAACTTGGGATCAGAATCATCGTAGAGCGTCACATCCTTGCCAATACCGATCCGATTTGCCTGATCAGTATTGTTGTTCATAGAAAGTGCCCCATTGTATGTTTGCGCTGTAGCAGAGCTTGTGGGATCCGTACCATCGGTCGTATACCGAATGGTACAGCCCTCACTGCTTGTAACTGAAAGCTGAAACTCCGTATCATAAAAGCCACTTTCCTGCGAAAATGTAGGTGCAGCCACAAAAACGATCTTTTGTGCAGTATCGTTGCTGGCAAGAGGCGTAGGCGTCAATTCGCAGAAATTTGCAGACCCATTGGCATATCGCCCATAGGTAACATCGGCGGTGGCAGCAGGTACAGCTACCATATCCACTGTGCCCAAAATGGGATGGGTCAGGTACACCGTTTCACCGGCGGCACTAATCTTAAATGCGCCATGATGCTCGCTTGCATCGCTACTGTCAAGACCGCCATCACAGCAAACCAACAGATACCCATTGGCAGGCACCACAGTTCCCTTGGGAAAGGTATATTTGAACAGATTTTTCGCGCTATCTGAAATACCACAGCCACTGATATTCATGTCAGCATCGGTACTATTGTATAGCTCGATCCAGTCCGGTGTCCGTCCATCCGCATCCAACCAACATTTTTGATTGGATGCGCACACTTCATTGATGAGCAAGCCTTTCACATCGGCAGCAGACAAATCCCCTAACAGCATTGCCTTGAGCATTGACAAATCTACCGCATTGATACAACCATCTGCCGACACATCTGCATTCACAGAAACGGTAACATCCGCTGCGGTCAGATATCTAGCCAGCTTGACCACATCGGCAATGTTGATGAGACCGTTACCATCTGCATCACCCGGCAAGCTGATCTGTGCTGCTCTTGCATTGGCAGCCGTCAGTAATGGCACGGTGGCACAAAACAATGCACCCATAGCTGTCATTACAAGACCTTTTTTGATTTTCATGATAATCCCCCTCGAAAATGATTTCCCTCTTTGCAATATCCGCACCGCCATACACGCGTCACGAACACCTCTCACATATAGGATAGCATATCCATGAAGAAAAGTCAAGCAGAATGTAGTGTTCCGATGAAAGTGAGATCAGTGGGTATAGACAAATCGCCTGGCAAGAAATACTTGTGATTTTACAGGATTTGTGCTATAATACTACCAACAAATCCAAAATGAAAGAAAGGCAGGATGATCATGCCCATAAGCTACAAACCGCTATGGTATGGACACGCTGACAAAGATTCGCGAGGAGAATAAACATGATTACAATTCGTAACGCAACGATATCGGACGCAGCACGAATTTTGGAAATATATGATTACTACGTCCGGAATACTGCCATCACTTTTGAATATGAAACGCCCTCGATTGCTGAGTTTGAAGAGCGTATGAGAAATACCATGAAGAAATATCCCTATCTCGTCATCTTAAAGGATGGATGTATTGAAGGATACGCATATGCCGGAGCATTTGTGGGAAGAGCTGCCTACGACTGGTCTTGTGAAATGACGGTTTATCTTGACCATAATGCGCAAAAGTGTGGTCTGGGTCGCAAAATTTATGAAGCACTTGAAAATGCATTGTGCAAAATGGGGATTCTCAATCTATATGCCTGTATTGCTTATCCCGAAAAAGAGGACGAGTATCTTACAATGAACAGTGCTGATTTTCATGCACATTTAGGATTTGTAAAAGTGGGAGAGTTCCATAAATGCGGGTATAAATTCGGTCGCTGGTATCACATGGTTTGGATGGAAAAAATGATTGGAGAACATAAAGAAAACCCACAGGCAATTATTTCTTATTCCAAACAGAGAATGGAATGGTAGATTTCAATTTGCTGACCGAAGCAGACAGTAGCCAAGGCTTTGGCAGAGCTGATGACCGGTTCCCTGATCGAGCAAAGCATCCGAACAGTGCGCTCTGATCGGATGCTTTCCACCAATATCTATATCATCAAAAAGCGGGCACCGAAAACCGGTGTCCGCTTCTTTTTAATTCTGTTGATATGCCAAAGCTGCTTGGTTATACAAGTAAAGTGCCTTCACCAGATCGATCAGACTCTGATCATCCGAACCGTCATTCAATACGGCATACGCATAACTCATCGCACTGTAAGAAATAGTGAAACTGTCCCCAATTTTAGTGTCTATTGCCTCGTTAAGTTTATTCGCCGCAATACTACCGGTTTGAACATAATAGTAATCGCCTTTTTGTGTCATAGATTCCGGAACGCTCGTTCCTTCAGCCACTCTGAAATAATGGCGAACTGCTGTTTCGGACTCCAAGAGCAAGGTTGAACCGCAATACTCAATTCCATCCGGAAGTGTTCCACTTGTCGTGTATGCGTAGCTTTCCAAGTCTTTCGCCGTTATGGCGTTCATTTCGGTTGTCGCTGAGAGAGTTTCCGCGTCGAAATATGCTTCTGCGTAATTTCCATAGTTGAGCATCGCAGACGCAAGTTTCTGCGTTTTAGCATCATAATTATTTTTTTCATCGAGGATATAGTTTACATAGTCCTCTACCTTAAATGTAAATTCTTCGCTATATATCCAATTGTCGTCATTGGCATTAGCTCCAATTTTTGCTTTGATTTCTTTGCACATTTCCTTGGCGGAAACCCCCACAGAGAACACATAATATGTTGTTCCCTCTTTGGTGGTCGTATCCGTTGGAACATTCCATAGCAGTACTCTTGATGTATTACCGTCAGGGAGTGTGAAGAACATCGCTATAGGCATATATTTTTCTAAAAGTTCTTCATCAAACTCCATATAGAAATTAATTCCGATATTACCACCAAGGCTCAACGTATAACCCGCAAGCTTTGCACCCATGCCATTTTCAAAATGTCCGCAAACTGTGCATTTCCCGTCAACGTAACTGTGATCTCCGAAATCCGTATCTTTAAAAGCATTCGTATAGTCAACGCTTTTTGATGAAGTACAGTCGCAGCCTGTATATGTTTTATGTGCATAAATCTTTGTTCCGCCAAGAACGGGGTAATCCTGCTTGTTGTTGCCTGTAAGTGTTTGCCCCCATACGCCGTGAAGGGTTGCATCGTTAAGGAGATACGCAACCACGCCGCTTTTAAATTCATCTGTGGTTTTGCCTTCTACATTGGTGAGTCTTTCATCATCATCATTAAAGCCCAAAGCAGCTCCGGTGTAAACATCGCTGTCATAGTAGCTGTTTTTGATTTCTCCGCCCGTAATCTTTCCGCACACGCCGCCGACATATTCACTACCAGTCACTGCGCCAACGTGATAACAGTTTTTGACGCTTCCATTAAGCGCTCCGCTCAAACCGCCGACATATCGACTACCGGTCACTGTACCAACATGGTAACAGTTTTCGATTCTCCCCACATTCCGTCCGCATACACCGCCGACAGAAGAAGTGCCACTCACAGCTCCGATGGAATAGCTGTTGGTAATTGTTGCACCCATATTACACCCGCATACGCCGCCGACAGAAGAAGTGCCACTCACAGCTCCGATGGAATAGCTGTTGGTAATTG
>CAYMOJ010000031.1:0-8008 GCA_964392175.1 uncultured Ruminococcus sp. | reverse complement strand
TTGCATTCATATTATACCCGCATACGCCGCCGACATCGCTTTTTCCTTTGAAATACGAATCCACAATACCAACATTTTTGATTTCAGCATCCATCGCATATCCGAACAGACCGACACAATATTGCTCACTGTTATCAAAATACAGTCCGCTGATTGTATGGTTTTGCCCGTCAAATGTGCCACGATACTCCGCGTCCTCATTTCCAATGGGTGTCCATGCTATGAAGCTTGAAGCATTGCTTGTATTCAGCTCGCCGTCAGCGTTCAAAACATTTTTGTTGACAACAATATCCGCTGTCAAAACTGCGTTTGCGTCAGCATTGCCACTGTTCACATAGTTTGCAAACCAATAAAGTTCGGATGCATTGGAAATTTCATAAGCATTATTGCTTATATCCGCGCGATGATTTTCGTCACATTTTTTGCCACAATATTTGCACTGTAAACCACTGTAAATATGCCCACCTTCGTTTGCATAAGCCAGTTCAACGCTATTATCGCAAGATTGTACACCGGCAACAACTTTTTCTCCGCCAAGAACGGGATATGAATCTATCCCGATTGTCTGCCTCCATGCCAAATCATCGCCTTCAGAGGTTGAACCGTTGAGGCGATACGCTACCTCGCCGCTTGCAAATTCTTCCAAGGATTTATAGTCAGCGCATTCGTCGCTTTGTGCCACTTCAACCACAGTTGTTTCAACTGTCACAGTAGTAAATGTTGTCGTAGTCACATCGACATCTTCAGGTATAAATGGATCGAATGGCTTGACTGTAAGTACCGGATCCGTTACTACGGGAGCTGTTGTAACTGCATAATAATAACAATTTTCGTTTGCATTGCTGATGCATTTCGTATCGCCGGTTCCTTTGACTGTTCCGACATTATAACAGTTTTTCGCAGTCGCTTTCGAACCATCTCCTACGATGCCGCCAACACGTTGTGCTCCTGTAACATTGCCTGTATTGTAACAATTTATAATCGTTTCCGCACTACTCGTAGCACTTGTAAGCCCTACAATACCTCCAACATTATTCTTTTTACTTGTAATTTCGCCTGTATTATAACAATTCTTTATCGTACAATAAGACGCTGCAAACATACCGCCACAGATGCCACCTACATTATTATCTGCGCCTTTGATTACTCCGGTATTGTGGCAATCATAAATATCAACTGACCCTTCATTATAGCCTATGATGCCTCCTGCGTACATACCTTTTGATATCACAATACCATCAAAACTGCAATTTTTCAAAACGCACCTATTTGACATATCTGATTGATTTATATACGATTCTGCGCAAATACCGCCGCACCAGCTGCCTTTAAAATACGAATCAGCCACATTAACGTTTAAAATTTCAGCCTGTGCAGTATCGTTCGCATATATTCTGCCAAATAATCCCACGCCGTTGAATAAACCGCTGATGGTATGATTTTGTCCGTCAAATTTTCCGTTATACTGGCTATTAGAATCTTTACCGATTGGTGTCCATTCTGTAAAGCCATTACCGTTTGTAACATTTCCGTCTTCATCGTATACCAGAGATTTCAGCAAGTTTGCATTTACCATAATATCTGATGTCAGAACCGCATTTGCCGATGTGTTTTGATCCACATCTTCAAGCGTTCCGTTTACCAGTCCTGCAAACCAGTATAATTCGTTGGGCGTTCCGATCTGATATACACCATCAAGTTTTTCCGGTTCTTTGAAGCTTTCCTTTGTACCATCATATATGCTGCCAAAGAAGCCGTCATTGTTTTTGTCCAAAACAGGGTAAAGATCGGTTCCTATTCTCTGTTTCCAGACAGCACCACTATAAGTTACAGCGTCATCGCCCTCGCCAATCGTACATCCTTGCGAAAGCAGGCGCAGCACATCACCACTGATAAATTCATCTGTGGTTTTGCCTTCTACTTTGTCGCTCGTCGAAGCATAACTTTTACCAATAGTGCCGCCGGTATAATTATCCTTATCGTAGTAGCAGTTTACAATCGTGCCGTTATCGTTTACTCCACACACTCCGCCGCATATGTTGCCGTCGCCACTAGCGTAACGGTAACAACTCTTTTCGCCCTCTACTATACTTATGCTGTAACAGTTTGTGATTGTTCCATTGAGATTATCTCCGCATATACCGCCCGAACCCTCTCGCCAAGGGCTTCTTACAGTAATTCCGCTCAACTTGACGCTACTGTAGCAGTTTGTAATTGTTCCACACAAATTACATCCGCATATACCGCCAACACGTTGCCCTTTAAAATATGAATCAACCACGCCGACATTTCTGATTGTTCCATGGTTCACTCCAAACAACGAAGACTCACTATAATCATCATGGCGAGGCCCAATATAATAAAGCCCGCTGATGATATGACCCTGTCCGTCAAAAGTGCCGTAATAGGAATACCAGACATTGTCATTGTCCGATTGCATGCCATATCCGATCGGAGACCACGGAATAAAGTCGTCACCATTTGTGATTTGCCCTGCTTTGTTGATATCAAGCGATTCCAATAGATTTTCATTTACAGTTATATCCGCTGTAAGAACAGCATTTGCACCTTGATCCCTGGCCGTTCCATCCGTAAGCGTTCCGTTTACCAGTCCTGCAAACCAGTAGAGTTGCTCTGCATTCGAGATCTGATAAACGCCGTTGCTGTCTGTTTCCGGTCGACTAATAGTTTGAAACTCTGCTATTACTCGCAGCCAGTCATTTGACCCAATCACATCGTCAGGTACTACAAAAGTATAAGTATGATAACCGACTTTTGTAATGTCGACATATTTGTCTTTGTCGCTCCAATAGCACACATACAAGTCCTTAAGGCAATAGCCACCTGCCGGATACACGTCCACGGTGACCGTTTCTCCAGGTTCATGTCCGCAATCATCATACATACTGCCATTAATATAAATATAGCCATCATTTGTCTCTTTATCTGACTCCATTGCACAATTCTCAATTAGAACTGTGGCTTCCGCGTGCACCTTCGGGGTGATGCTGTCGAAGATCCCACTCGGGAGATCCACCAACATTGTTAACATCGTAGCAAATGCTGTCGCTATTGCAAATGTCCGGGTTCGCTTCTGCTTCATAGAAATTCCTCCTTATCATTCTATCCAGATGGTATGCTGCTTTCTCATCGTTGTGATACGGCATACATTCCCTTCCTACGCCCACATTATACCATATATTTTATGCTATTGCAAGCATCGCGGACAAAAAATGATCATTTTCACCAACAAAGAAGCGGGCACCGAAAACCGTTGTCCGCTTCTTGCATTTTTCATTGTATCGCTTTGCTGTCAATTGACCGCAGTGTTGATGGATCACATATCCGCTTTTTATCACACTTATCATACTTTATGTGAAATTGTAATCTCCACAAGAACATTATTATCATCAAATGTAAACCTGACAAACCCTGATTCTTGTACATTGGGGTTGCTTTTATCGGCAACCGCGTCAGGCGTTTCAAGGTAGATGTACTGTCTGTTTTCAAGTGAAACATAGCTTGGTTTACCGAATGCGTTGTAAACATCGTCTGCGGTCGAGACGTTCAGCTTTATCCCCTTAAAGAAATCAAATTCGTAATTGATTTTCGCGTTCAGTGTGTGGGAAAATGTAAGTTGATGGAATTTGATCAGATCTGTGCCGTAGTAACGGTAGTAGTCGTAGGTTCGATCGTAGTCATCAAAGCAGCTTGTCAGGGCATTTGGCAAAATCTGTACGCCTGTTTTAACATTAAGGCACGCGAAATCTTTCATATAGAAAACAAACGCTTGAATCGTACTTCCGCCGTCAAGTGGCTTTTCTATCGCCTTGTAGTTCATTCTTGCCAGAACATCGGTGTATATCGGAAGTTTCAGCACCTCGCCGTTTATGAGAAATATGAAAAGCTGATAGTGTAGGCACTTTGCCAAAAAGCCACCCACCTTCGCAGAGTTTATGAAGTGAAGCACAGGCTGAGGGAGATTGATGGTTATGCTTATCCCTAGTCGCTGTGAAAATTCTGCAAGGGTTTCCTCGTTTGCTTCCTCGCCCATATTCACAATGCCAACAGCTTGTGCAACGCTTATCTTGCCATTGAGATTAACGCTGAACGAGTCTTTGACGGCGTGTTGTGCAATCAACACCACGATGATTGACGCAATTATTAAAATAATCAAATGCTGAACAAAAGATACAAAATGCCTCACGATAATATCCTTTCTGTCAGAATAAAAAAGTCGAGGTAATACCCTCCCCATACCGTCTAACAACCCAAAAAGGCAGCTTTTCGCTTTCAATAGAGAATAGCAAAACGCACTCATCTATTACTCATATTTCCATCAGAAGTCAACGGCTACAATGGACAAAGATATCTTCACGCCTTTTTGCCGTCAACTGCGATTGTACTCAAACTTCTCAATCTGACAGGTATGCTTCTTTTCTTTCTCATCATAATTGATACCAACCAGAAGAATATCTCCGCCATAGCCCGAAATGGCGTCGCAGTAGCCGTTTTCCTTAATCTGTTCAATTGCTCCGCCGCTGGAGTGATTCCATTTCAACTCAATCAGAAGTGCAGGCTTGCGGGATTTCTTCTTTGGGAAGAACAGGATATCCGCATATCCCTTGCCGCTGGGCAGTTCCTGAAAATCGCAGTAATCGTCTACTCTGCTCACATAGGCAAGCATAATCACCATTCGGAGTGCCTGTTCGTTGTTGTAAAACTTGGCGTTCGCATAATATTGGTGTGCCATCTCGATACGCTGTGCGACCTCTTCACCGTCCATGCGAAGAGTGGCTTTCAGGAGGGCATCAGAGTTTTTGATTACTCTGGAAAGTTCCTCACGGGAGCTATTCATGGTGGCTGTCACAAATTCCTGACGAACCTCTTCATTCGGAATATAAGCATATCTATCCTCATCGTTATATGCCAAATAGCCAAGGTGAATGAGCAATGTCAGAACATCATCACTGTTTTTCATACTTTTCATATCGTTCTGGAATGTTCTCGGATTGATTTCTACCGTTTCTCCAGAAAGCATTGCTAATATCTTTTTTCGCACATCATCAAAATCAGTATCAATATAAAATTTCAGTGATTCGTAAGTTTCCGTCGTTGTCCAGTAGCTGCCGAATTCCCCGCTATCCATTGCGTTCATCACAGAATTAGGACTGTAAATCGACTTCATCTGGTTGAAAGAATAACCATCATACCAACGCTTGCATTCTTCAAAATCCATGTCATAGCGTTCGCATAACGCCTGCACTTCCGCTTCTGTAAAACCTACATATTCCGCAAGCTTACCGGGGCTGACCATTGTATACTCTCTGAAATTATTCAGTGCCGACTGTGTGCCGTATTTTTTGATTGGCAGAATACCCGTAATATAGGCGAGTTTGATGAAGGCATCGGTTGAGCCGCCTTTGAACATTCCACGCAAAAAATTGGCATAATGTTCTTGGATTATTTCATTATCCTTATCCTCACGAAACAGGCAGTCCCATTCGTCTATGATCACAATGAACTGTTCGCCTGTCCGTGTATTGATTTCAGCTAAAGCGTGTGGAATATCGTTCTCACCATCTTTTAATATATTCGGATATTCAGCTCTCAACTCTTGAACAACAACATCCTGCATATGCTGAACGATCTGCTGCATGGCGTTATGCCTTGAAGCATAACTGCGAAACTCCTGCATATCCAGATAAATGACAGTATTTTTATTCAACTCATCCGCAAACGTCGGCAGTCCTGCAATTTTCAGCCCAGAGAAGATCTCCCTTGAATCACAGCCCTTGCTGTAATATGCCGTCAGCATATGTGCCGCAATAGACTTTCCGAAACGGCGCGGTCTGCTGAAGCAGATGAGCGGACGCATTCTTCCGATTCTGTTATTTGTAAACTCAATCAAGCCGGTCTTATCGACATAGGAATCATCGCTTGCTACGATTGCAAATGCCCCATTTCCAGGATTTACATACTTTCCCATATGGCACACGCTCCTTTCATACTACTGATATTATACCATAAATTTTACGCTATTGCAAGTGCCATGGGCAGAGATTAAATCTCCAAATACCTCTCAATCACCGTCATAATCTCATCAAGCCGCTTTTCACCGACACCCTTGATACTGCCAAGTTCTGTTCTCAGCTCACCAAGGTCAAGCGTCGGAGCATTTGCGTCTTCCATGACGTTATTGTAATAGTTCGTCAGAAAGTTCTGCATTTTCTCACGAGTCATGCCTTTGATTTTCTTGTATGTAGCTCTGTCAAGCATTTTGCATTCTCAATCATTACCTTCTCCAAAAATTTTTGTTAATTCATTTATAAGTCTGTACTTGTTTTACTTGTCAATATTCTAGGCAGTTATCCTTGCACCATTTCTTTGCAATTTCCACATATGCATCATGCTGAAATGCAAGCCATTCCTCTCTGATTCCGAGATAACAGATTTCATTCTTGAATCTTCGGAAAGCACCTTTGCCCTGTATCGCACGGTACAGTTTATTTCGAATTACTGAATCGGTCAGACTGTCAATGAAATCTTCCATAATGCTGTATTCGTGAATGTCATACTGGTATGGAAGGCAAAGATATTGTTTGGGGTGATTGTCGATTTCCATAGCTAATTCTTCATTTTCGTCACTATCGAAATAGTCGGATAACCACACCGTCTCCATTGTATTCAGGTTCAGCAATCCTCTTTCTGAATCACTTGCCATTTCAGTCGCATCAATGATAGTTTCAAGATTTACTTTCATCATCTGAATCTCCATTTCAATTCTTTATTGATTCCGTCAACGCTCTGCTCATCCCACTTCATAGATTCAACCCACACAAGGGCATCCTGATCCCCATCAGCTATCTGCTCCAATAACTCCTGATAGCCGCCTGCAAAATGTGAAGCCGTGTACATAAAAACAACACAGTTTCTACGATTGATTTTCAGTGTATGTGCATACCATGTATTGGATTTATCCGCATTTTCAGCGGCTTCAGCTCTAATCCCATAGCCTTTTGCATATCGTTTGAATAAGTCAATAGCATATTATGACACCTCTCTGTTATCGTATTTTTAGCTGCATCTATTATACCATATCCCGCATGAAAATACAATATTCCGCAAATAAAAAACAAATTTTCTTTTTCTATTGATAAGCCGTTTTTAATGTGATATAATAATCTCATCATAAACATTTGTTCACGATAATACAAGAGGTGCAGTATGAGACACAAAGACCCTGAATTAATGAAGAAAATACACGATTTTGCGGAGGAATATTACTTCTCTGAAGGGTATTCACCATCCACTTCAGAGATCGCTTCTACAGTTGGTATTGCCAAAACTACGGCATATAACTATCTTGTGGCAATGGATAACTGTGGGCACGGACAGCAAGCTGACATACACACTCCGGAACGGCATGGAGATTGAAGCATAAATACTATTTTAAAGGGGCTGTGGAAAGACTCTCATGAGTTATCATTCACAGCCCCTATTTTTTATCCGCCTTCAAAAGTCAACGATAACTTTTAGAAAAATGCACCCTTTTTTCGAGTTTCGTTACAAAAATCAACGGTAACTTTGGCTATCGTTGACTTTTGAGCCATTTTCGGCATTTTTTCTCTATTTTGACTGCTTTGAGAGCCGTATAACGCTCCACTCCATCTCTTTCCGTTTCCGATTGCCCTTAAAAACTGCGTATTACCTACATTTTGGCAGAATAATGCACCCCAACTTTGATTGTATCAAAATTGGGGTGCTAATATGGTGGAGCATGACGCATGGCATCCGAACACCTCACCGCTCTCAGCAGCTTGCAGTAATTGTAGCGTAACTGTATTATTATCGCTGCTGTAGTTGAAAGTCAGCTTGATGCAATCGTCAAAGACAAAGACAGAATTCACGAAGGTCTTTATCATGCGCTTTCGCACATCTGGATCATCGTGGTTTGCATCACGCAGACTTGTCATGAAGTAGGCAATGTGACTGCGCTGTAGGTGAT
>CAYMOJ010000030.1:0-23402 GCA_964392175.1 uncultured Ruminococcus sp. | reverse complement strand
AAACCATCTCCGTACCCTTGTATGTCACACCGATGATTGACAAGCTCATTGGAAATATGGTACAATATTGATATATTAAATCGGAGGGAGTGTTCCCATGGCATCTTTTTCCAATTCTGCAAAAACCGAAATCTGTGCAGCTGTACATGGCAAGGAAGCACACTTTGCCTTCTTTTACGGTATGCTGCTTTCCACACGCCGCCTATGTCATAAACGCATCACCCTGCAAACCGAATGCGAAGCACTGGCTGTGCTGCTTCCATCATTGCTTACCGAATTTTGTGGTGATTTTGTATTTGATACCGAATACCGTACAGGTAGCCACAAACAGCCATTATGGTGCTATTCTTTACAAGAAGAACAAACGGTGCAGGCATTGCTGAAAACCTTCGCTATAGATCCCGAACATCGTGTGCCAAATCATCCACAGCTTACGCAGGATTCCATACCAATGCTGCTGGGTGGCATCTTTGTGATGAACGGCAGTATTACAGATCCCACACGCGGCTATCATTTTGAGATCGCCCTGCCAGATGCTATACTCGCCCAACAGATATGCAACGATTTTGCGTCTTATTCCATTCGCATGAAAACCACAAAACGCAAAAACGAAACAATTCTGTATCTAAAGGATAACGAAAGCATATGCGATGTGCTGACATTATTTGGTGCTACGGCATCTACATTGGATTTGATCGGTACACAGGTACTGAAAAATGTACGTGGACAAACCAATCGCCGTACCAATTGTGATATGGCAAATATTGATAAAACCGTACGCGCCAGCGAACAGCAGCTTGCGGATATCGCGATGATTGAACAGAAAATGGGGCTTGAAAGCCTGCCTGCCAATTTGCAGGAAATGGCGCGACTTCGTGTAGAATATCCCGATGCCTGTCTTCGTGAACTGGGTGAATTGACAGTGCCTCCCCTATCTCGTTCTGCTATCAATCATCGCTTGCAAAAGCTATCAGAAATCGCACGGAAGCTATCAGCCAAAGAAGAAAAGGAGTAATCTATGAAAAAAGCAATTCTATTTGATCTAGATGGCACTTTATGGGATTCTTCTCCGCAGGTGCTTGCCGCGTGGAATCAGTGTATTCAAGAGGAACTGCACCGCAAAGAGCAATTCACCCTTGTACAAATGCACAGTTATATGGGCAAAACCATTGAACAAATTGCTGCGTTGATGTTTCCTGATGTACACGAAACGTTGCGCTGTGAATATCTTAACCGTTGTACCAAAGCAGAATATGCCTATCTAAAGCATCATGCCGCAACGCTGTATCCGCAATCGGAACAAATCATCCGCGCGCTTGCGGAAAAGTATACCCTTGGTATCGTCAGCAATTGTCTGGAAGGCTATATCCCCTGCTATGTGGCGCAATGCGGCTTTGCCGAATGCTTTTCCGATTTTGAATGCGCCGGGCATACGGGCAAGCCAAAGGGAGAAAATATTCGTTTGGTAGTAGAACGCAACCACATTACCGATTGCATTTATGTGGGCGATACGCAGGGCGATGCCGATGCCGCTGCACTTGCAGGGGTAAAATTTATTCATGCATCGTATGGCTTTGGCAGAGTAACTGCCTGTGATGCAGCAATTTCAGCCCTCGCGGATTTACCAAATGTGGCTGAAAAGCTCTTATAACAACATCTTTTCCGAATACATGAATCAAAGGAGGCACTGTTTATGGACGCATTTGTCCACTTGCATGTACACACTGAATATTCCCTGCTAGACGGTGCCTGCCGTATCAAAGATCTCATCACGGCGGTGAAAGCGCAAGGGCAGACTGCTGTTGCCATTACTGATCACGGCGTACTGTATGGTGCAGTACAATTTTTTCAAGCAGCAAAGGCAGAGGGTATTCAACCGATCATCGGTTGCGAAATCTATATTGCACCACGCTCGCGTTTTCAGAAAGAAGGTGCTGCGGATAGCCATCCATATCATTTTACTTTGCTTTGCAAAAACGAGATCGGCTACCGTAATTTGATACAGCTTGTATCTAAAGCACATCTGGAAGGGTTTTACCGCAAACCCCACGCTGATCGTGCACTGTTAGAGCAGCATCATGAGGGACTGATCGCCCTTTCCGGCTGTATAACGGGCGAAGTGGCACGTTTGTTGCTATCTGGCGATTATGCCGCTGCAAAGTCTGCTGCCATACGTGATGACACATTGTTTGGAAGAGGCAACTATTATCTGGAAATGCACAACCATGATCTACCGGAAGAAGCAACGATACGTGCAGGATTAAAACGTATTGCCGCTGAGACAGGAATCCCATTGGTAGCCACCAACGATGTGCATTATCTACGCCGTGAAGATGCCATAGTACAGCGTACCTTGGTTTGCATTCAGACAGCAACAACGCTTTCAGCTCCTTCCTCTATGGTCTTGCCAAATGATACCTTTTATTTGCGATCCTCTGCTGAAATGCGCACTTTGTTTGCAGATTGCCCTGAAGCAGTTGCAAATACAGCAGTCATTGCAAGGATGTGCCATTTTTCCTTCACATTTGGTGTCATTCAGCTGCCAGCGTTCCACACCAATGGCATTACCAATTCCATTACTGCGCTTAGACAGCTTGCTTATGAGGGTTTGCAGCAACGTTACAGTTCCAACCCTGATGCATCTATCAAGCAACGTTTGCAATACGAATTGGATACGATTGAGCGCATGGGCTATGCAGACTATTTTCTCATTGTCCGTGATTTTATCTTTTTTGCAAAAAGCCATGATATTCCTGTTGGCCCCGGCAGGGGCTCTGGTGCAGGTAGTTTGTGTGCCTATTGTGTAGGTATTACCAATATCGACCCAATTAAAAACGGATTGCTGTTTGAACGTTTTCTCAATCCTGAGCGCGTAAGTATGCCCGATTTTGATGTTGACTTTTGTATCATTGGAAGACAAAGGGTCATTGACTATGTTGTCAATCGATACGGTGCAGATCGTGTGACACAAATTATTGCATTCGATACGATGAAAGCGCGTAGCGCAATCCGCGATACAGGTCGTGCAATGGATCTGCCCTATGCCCTTTGCAACCGTGTAGCAAAATGCATTCCGCAAGATCTGAATATGACCCTACAGCGTGCATTGCATACATCTGAAGAATTGCAATCGCTGTATCGTGATGATGCAAATGTGCATCTGCTCATTGACCGTGCCATGGCACTGGAGGGTATGCCACATCATACTACCACCCATGCAGCCGGTGTTGTGATATCCGCTGTGCCTGTCGCTGAACAAGTGCCCTTACAGCAAAATGAAGGTGTTACCGTCACCCAATACACCATGGTTGATTTGGAACAGCTTGGTCTTTTAAAAATGGATTTCCTGGGGCTTCGCAATCTTACAGTCATTCGCGAAACGGAACGTGCAATACAGAAAAACAATCCGCAGTTTGCCATGACGACAATCCCTGAAGATGATGCAGCAGTGTTTCGTATGCTTTCTAATGCAGACAGCATCGGCGTATTTCAGATGGAATCCGATGGACTACGCAGGGTCTTAAAACAAATGCGCCCCACCTGCATGGCAGATCTGACCACACTCATTTCTCTGTATCGCCCTGGGCCGATGGATTCCATTCCACGCTATCTGAAATGCCGTCGTGATCCAAATGCTGTGGTGTATGATCATCCACTGCTCAAGCCCATTCTGAAGGAAACTTTCGGCTGCATTGTTTATCAGGAGCAGGTTATGGAGATCTGCCGCAGTCTTGCAGGATATTCCTACGGAAGAGCAGACCTTGTACGCCGTGCCATGGCAAAGAAAAAGCACGACATCATGGAAAAAGAACGTGCATCGTTCATTTATGGAGACGATACTTGCGTGGGTGCGGTCAAAAACGGTGTACCCGAAGCCACTGCCAATGCTATTTTTGATAAAATGGCTGCTTTTGCAAGCTACGCATTTAACAAATCTCATGCAGCTGCCTATGCAAGAATCGCCTATGAAACCGCATATCTCAAATGCCACTATTATCGTGAGTATTTTGCAGCTCTCATTTCCAATGTGCTGAGCAGCACCGAGACAATGTTACAATATATCGATGACTGTGAATTGCATCATGTGCAGATTTTACCCCCGCATATTAACCATAGCCAAGGCAGATTTACCGCTGAAGCAAACGGCATACGCTTTGGGCTGCTTGCCATTAAAGGAATGGGAACCAATATGATTGATTCCATCTTGCGACAACGACAAATTGGCGGCAACTATCGCGATTTTGTGGATTTTTGTCGCCGAAACGCCGGTCAAGAGTTAAACAAACGCAGTGTCGAGGGACTGATCCGTAGTGGCGCATTTGACGGCATGGGAAAAAATCGTCGCCAGCTGTTAGAGTGCTCTGACCGTGTGCTCGATGCCATGCTTGCTGAGAGTCGTCATGTCATATCGGGACAACTTTCGCTGTTTGGTGGCGAAGATACTACAGGTACGCCCTTGGAGATCACTTTTCCTGATGTGCCCGAATATCCGGATGCACGATTGCTGCAATTAGAAAAAGAATCCATTGGTCTGTATCTGTCTGGGCATCCTCTAAAACGGTGGAGTGCCCATCACGATTTGCTGCGTATGCACAGCGCAGGAGAACTTGCAAGCTATCATAAAGGCGCGAAGCGCAAGCTGCTCATTATGGTAAAGGATATACGCATTCACCATACCAGGAATGGCGAGATAATGGCATTTTTTCGTGCAGAAGATCTATCAGGCATCTGCGATTGTGTCATATTCCCGTCGTTATATGCAACCTGCCATACCTTGCTCGCCCCCGATGCAGTTCTTTATATTGAAGGAAGTGTATCCCATCATGATGAAAAAAGCACACTCCTGTGCGATATGATTTTAAGTGAACAGCAATGGAGAGATACCCTTAGCGAATATAGGCTCTGCTGCAAGATTGATGACGCCAATACGGCTTGCTTACAAGCATTGCTGCACAATATTGCACGGAAGCATATGGGCGATATGCCGTTTTGCGTCTGGCTGAAGCAAAGCCACAGGTATTTGACACCCAAACGCAATCAAACATTGGCAATCACGCCGCAACTACTTCATGATTTGGCACAAATTGGGGTACCTCTACAGCAATGTGCCCTCATCAAACGAAAGGAATCGCCATAATGCCCTACTACGAAAGCATATCTCCTGCATTGGAGCAGGAAATTCAGGCAAACCGCAAAAATGGATGGGTATCCCCTTACGCCTGCCCAGATGCTGCCGCATTGCGACGCAACCATCGTCTCAGCGATATACCTACGATGCTGCGACCTCCCTTTTCCAAAGATGCCGACAAGATTCTCAACAGTGCATTTTATAACCGCTATGCAGATAAAACACAGGTGTTTTCGTTTTACCGCAATGATGATATCTCACGCAGGGCACTGCATGTGCAACTGGTCTCGCGCATTGCTCGTAATATCGGTGATGTACTAGGGCTGAATACCGACCTGATTGAGGCGATTGCCATTGGTCATGATATGGGGCATACGCCCTTCGGTCATGCCGGAGAACAAGCACTCGACAGACTATATCAAGGATATACCGGAAAACGATTTCTGCATAATCTCCATGGGGTGCGTGTGTTGGATACTATGGTACCGTATAATATTTCGCTGCAAACACTGGATGGCATTCTTTGCCACAACGGAGAATTGCCACAGGCAGAATATCGCCCAGCGAAAATGCTTGATTTTAACGCCTTTGATGCCCGTACCGCTGCCTGCTACAAACACGACATTTCACTCATCCCATGCACGTTGGAGGGCTGTTTGGTAAGGCTGTGTGATATGATCGCGTACATTGGTAAAGATCGCCAAGATGCTGTAAAAGCAAGATTGGTAGCTTCCGAAGATGTTTTTTCCCCCACGCTTATCGGCAAGACCAATGCTGAAGTCATCAATAATCTGGAAGTCAACCTCATTGAAAACAGTTATGGCAAACCGTATTTGCAACTGGACAAAGCGCATTTTCAGGCAATGAAACAGTGCAAAGACGAAAATTATCACAAACTGTATTACAATGACAAAGTACAGAGGCAGATACAACGGGAAATGATACCCATGATGGAACAGCTATATGAAAAAATCCGCAGAGATGCAGTAGCCCATGATCGTAACAGTGCATTGTATCAGCACCATATTGCACTGATTGACGAAAAGCAGCAGTGGTATCCTGCCGGTGCGCCCTACGCGGAATCCGACCCTGATGACCTCACTACGGATTTCATCGCAGCAATGACTGATGATTACTTTGTAGATTATTATCGAATGTGCTTTCCTAAAAGTAAGCATCATATTTCCTACATCGGCTATTTTGATTGGACGGAAGATCACTTTTCATCGCTTTCAGACAGACTGTAATGCAGAAAAGTATTGATTTTTTTGGCAGAATCCTGTATAATAGAGTTGTTGGCATCTGATTCAGGCGGCTTTACGCAGAGCTTGTGTCACAGATGTGCTGTGAAAACATCGCGTAAGATTTGAGTGGCACTTCCTTGGGATGCTGTAATATCGGAAAGGCGGAATGTAACATGACTTACAAAGAGGATTTTATTCGTTTTATGGTTGAGTGTGGTGTGCTGACTTTTGGCGAGTTTACGCTGAAAAGTGGCAGAAAAGCCCCTTACTTCATCAATGCCGGTAATTATAAAACCGGCAAGCAACTTTGCCGTCTGGGCGAATACTACGCAGCCTGCATGAAGGAAAACGACATGGAAGCTGAGGTACTGTTCGGCCCGGCATATAAGGGTATTTCTCTTGCTGCCGCCGCAGCTGTTGCCCTTTGGAAGGAACACGGCATCGAAGTGGGATTCTGCTACGACCGTAAAGAGGTCAAAGACCACGGCGAAGGCGGTATGTTGGTAGGCAGCGCGTTGCATGACGGCACAAAGGTTGTGATCATTGAGGATGTCATGACCTCCGGTAAGGCGCTGCGCGAGGTTTACCCCAAACTCAAATCCATGGCAGACGTGGATATTACGGGCATGGTGATTACGGTTGACCGTCAGGAGCGTGGACTCAACACAGAAAAATCTGCTGTACAAGAGGTGAAAGAGGAGTTCGGCGTTGATGTCAAGGCAATCGTCACCGTTAGTGATATCATTGCAGCGATTGAAAATGGCGTGATCGAAGGCAAAGCGTACCTGCCTCAAATGCGTGCTTATCGTGAACAGTATGGTGTCTGATTCACTGCAACGCAAACAAGAGCATTCTGCGGTATCGGTCTATATCATCATCTTACCATTATGAAAAAACCTCCTGTGGTTTCAGCTTTCCACAGGAGATTTTTTCATTTTCAGCTTTTCGGTTCACACAGGACGATAGCGTTTTTCATTCCAAAAGCAGCAACAGCACTGCGAAAAATATCCCAAACATAGCAATGGCTGAAAACGTCCCCAGTGCAATAATCAGAACACTGTGCATATCATAAGCAACATTGCGATATTGGCTTTTGCGAACGAGCAAAATGTGCGGGCGGTCATGATACAAACGAGCCTGCATAACAGTTTCAGCTGGAAACAGATTAATATACTCGGCATCCTCCACCAAATAAACTGCCTGCGCAAATTTTCGATGATGGTCGAACCGTACAAAGCTACCTTTTCTGACACGAAAGAACAACAAACTGATGGCAGACCCCAGAAAAAACAGAAACATGAACGCAAGCAAAGCCAATATCAGAATCCATACACCAAGCAATAGCGTTTGTGTGGGCACGCCAAATATCCAAAGCAGTACACCCAAAACTAACAAGATCAGCAGTAGTTCCATCCTGGATATACTCACATATCGGATTCTTCAGGCAGCAGAGGCACAAGCCCCAATACTTCAAATGCCTGCGATTGCTGCCACATCTGTGCGGAAAGCATGATTTCAACCCCCTCCCCTGGGTTACATTGGATCTGCTTGGGGTCAAATTTTGGCAAGCCAAAACACGCGATGGCATTCGCGATCACGCCTGCGTGCGTGATAATCGCTACATGACGGAAATCTTGCTCCATCATTTCCATCAGAATACGATGCAAGCCACGATAGGTACGCACGCAAAGTTCTGATACACTTTCCCCTTCAGGCGGTTTGGCATCCATTCCACCTTTCAGCCACTGACGGTATGCGGGATTGTCAATCAGTTCATCGGCAGTTTTCCCCTCAAACTGACCAAAATGCAGTTCAGCAAAATCCTCGGCAACCACGATTTCCGTATCTGGAAACAAAATCTCAGCAGTTTCAGTGCAACGCTCCAATGGACTGGTATAGACACGCTCAATTTTAGGATACACATAGCTATCAAGCAGATCATACAATTCGCTTCTGCCCTTATCGGAGAGCGTATAATCTGTGGTGCCGATATATCGACCTTCCTCGTTGGCTTTGGTTTGTCCGTGACGGATCAAACTGATGTGGTAATTTCTCATAGAATTTGTCCTTTCTATCATATTGACGCGCTTTCGTCAATTTCAACAAAAAAGTCGCACAATTTTCACATGGTTTTTTCTGCGCAGGGTCTTTACAAATTATACTATTTGTTATATAATGGATAGGCACCCTTTTTAGGAGCATGATATCGAAGCAAGGAGGCACTCATTATGAATCCCGATTTCTCCAGAATCATTACGTTGCAACGCAAAGAGCGCAAAATCAGCCAGAAACAAGCCGCCAATGACCTGGGCATTTCACAGGCATTACTCTCCCACTATGAAAAAGGCATCCGTGAATGCGGTCTTGATTTTCTTGTAAAAATTGCCGATTACTACGGCGTTTCCTGCGATTATCTACTGGGACGCACACCCGAGCCGGAAGGCAGAACACTCAGCATTGAGGAAATTCCCGATGATGACGGCAACAACGTCATGCCTTCCAATGAAGTGATTCGCTTCTACCGGAAAATTATCAACAATTCCATCAGTCTACTGTTCTCATTCTCTCAGCGTGCTAACTCCTTTACGCTGATTCGCGAGGTTTCATCGTATCTGATGCTTTCGGTATACAAGCTGTTCCGTATCATCTACAATGCCTGCCCGCAGAATGACCAGAAACTGTTTCGTGTGCCCAAGGTGGTTGCAAACGACAGTGCTAATGCCATCATTTCGCTGAATGAGGCAAACATCAAAGCGGCTTCCAGCGGTATTGCGCTGGGTGCCAATGATGCAGTACGCGATGCAAATACACTTTATGTGACCACCGCAACACTTTCTCAAGATTTTTCAGAATACGCTTCATCGCTGCTAAATCTGGTAAAGATCAGTGAAGACAGCATTCAACGAACCAGAGATGGTCTGGAAACGCAGAAACGCCCATAATTATTATACCATGATTTCGCAAAAAAGGGAAGCCCCCTTTTACACTTTTGCCTGAAAAGCACCGCTGACATTGCACAGATCAGCGGTGCTTTTGTTTTGTTGCAATCATACGATTGCGGGCGATTCCTTTTTGCGGTGTCCTTTCCGGTACTGCACAGCGGAAATATCATGCTTTTGCTTGAATTGTCGCATAAAGTGGCTCTGATTCTGGTAACCACATTTTTCCGCGATTTCCTGCACACGTAAATCGGTAGAGATCAACAGGCGTTTTGCTTTTTCCATGCGCGCTGCGATCACATCATCACGGCAGCTAATGCCGAACAGCCGCTTATACAAGTGATGAAAATATCCTATGCTAATACCGATCCCTTGGGCTATGCTTGGAATCCCCCACTCATACTGTGGATTCGCATAAATATCATTGCGCAACTGCAACAGCTGCTTGCGATAATCTGCACCACCCATTGCACTCTCATCAACGGCTTCTTCCATGGTACTCAGCATAGCCTCAATGTGCGATTCCATCTCGCTGAGGCGCGTAAATGTTGCAGCATTATAATGGATCAGATATTCTGAATGATGTGCCATGCTATGCTCACCCTGTAATTGCACGCGTTGATTTTCAAGCAACTCTACGCGATGCTGCTTATAATGCTCCGGAGTCTCATCGTGGGTCAAGGGTACAATCACCAAAAACACCGATGGCTTCAGCCGCGCAGTCAGCTCTCTTGTATCGGCAGAAAGACGCAGCGCATTGGCAAGCAAGAGTGAACTATCGATGCCATCGGAAAGCTGACCGGTCATGCGCTCGGTATTTGTAACAAGCATACAAAAGCATTCGGTTTTATCGCTTTGTAGCTTAGAAAGTAGATCAGGCAACTGCTCCATCAGACCACGCTTATTATACAGACCGGTGGTGGGATCGTGTACCGAAAGTTGATTGATCTGCCGACGGACATAGTCTTGATACATCTTGTTTTGCAAGGTATACAGTCCATTTGCAACCGCCTGACACCAGTTCAGATAATGTTCATCAATGCAGATCTGATCCATGTTCTGATAGGCAGTGGCGATGTAGCCGAAGATCTGGTCATCATAATGCAACGATGTGAACAGCACAAGTCGTGGTGTATGGGGCTGCCGCAACGCAGGTAGCAATGCGTTTGTAGGAAAATAATATCTACCTTCATTGTTACGAATATGCCGCTTGGAAAGTGCAAGATACATTCTGTCAGAAAAGCCACTGCGTCGGTAACGCTGATGATCCTCAAAATCGCAAGTCCAATCCTCGCATAGACATATATCCATCCACTCCCAATTTTCGAGGATATAGCCATAGCTGTCGATATTCAGAAATAGTGAATCAAAACTTGTACACTCAGCAAGACGCAAAATATAATCGGAAGTCATATGCACTCTGCGGCGCGTATAATGCTGCATAATATTAACAACATAGGGGTCGTATCGGTCAGCATCATGCTGCACGCCTGCGCCAACAGGTACGCCACAACCACAGCTGCCACCATATCGGATCGTTTGCTGCGGCACCGGTACTTGACTACGCATCCCGGTCATCATCGTATATAGCTGATTGACCGCCATCACACCAAGCTGACGCTCACGCCCTGCAACAGTAGTGATTGTAGGGTCGTGCATAGAAGAATGCCATGTACCATCATAGCCGGTGATACGAACAATATCAGGAACAGAAACGCCATATTCCTGCAAAGTATCGCACAAAGTAATTGCCATAGGATCGCTGACACAGACAATGGCATCGGGCATGGGCATTCGCCCTTGCACCAAATCCATTGCGAACTGACGGGGCTTCTCCTTCCACAAATCACCATAGATAATATTCCGCTCGGTACAGGGCAAATCTGCATCACGCATCGCGCGTACAAAGCCCGCAGTACGGCTTTTCGTGATATGCGAGCCATTGGGACCGGTCAGACAAAGAATATCCTTACAGCGATGGGCACGGATGAGATGAGAAGTGATCGCATACATACTGTCCTCCTCTGGGGGAAAGAGGTACGGCAAATGCTCACACTCTTCCTCCAACACAAGGCAAGGCACAGAAGTGTGCTCCAACAATCGATGAATCTGCATACGACGTTCTGTGCTACCAAAGCGTCCGGAGGCGAATAGAATCCCGCTGAGATCCCCTCTTGCAGCAAGTTGATAGATATTATGAAGCGCATTCAGGGTGTGATTATCATCAATCGCATCCACAGGATTATACGTATCTGTAAAGATCAGTACATCATACCCTAGGATACGTGCCGCTTCATGGATACCGCGCAGCAACTCATCATTCAGTGCGCCAACTACCTCAGGAATCAGTACGCCAATCGCACCTGCGGCATGGTCTGCATACAATTTGCTCATAGTATCACCTTTGCTTTCTATCAGTCATAGAATCAGAATCTGTTCATTATTATACTGCAAAAAGTCAGAAAATGCAATGCCGTTTTCTACTATGATTATGACATATTGTATCATAAGTAAAAACCGTACAGCCCAACAAGAACTGCACGGTTTTCCCTCAAGCGGTAAAATCGGTAATGATCTGCCGCTTGGCAAGCGGCAATGTATACACCCATGAATCCATATGATCTGCATCAGTAAAATAACGCAATGGTGTAGGCGCGTGCTCCTCCTCAAAGACATCTACAATCGCGAGCTTGATCTTCATGCGCTCAGGCACGATGCTTTTGATATATACACTGGCATTTTGTCCCGGGTGGATGCCGGCACGGAGATCAGCAAGGCCAGCAAGATTTGGCGCAAGCTCCACAAAAATGCCGTAATCCTCCACGGAGCGAACAATACCTGCAACGGTTTCCCCAGCAGAAAAGCAAGCAGCATTTTCAGCCCATGTACCAAGCAATTCTTTATGAGAAAGCAAAACTCGACCGTTTTCAAAGCCCTTGACAATCACACGAATCTCCTGCCCAATATAAAAGCGGTCTGATGGATGAGAGATGCGAGAAACCGAAATGGCATCAATGGGAATGAGTGACGGCACGCCACAACCGATATCCACAAAGCAACCAAAGGGAGCAAGATGCGTGACCCGTGCAGGAATGATATCCCCGGGACGCAGATGATTGATATATCCGTCACGGCACTGTTCTTGCTGCATACGGCGCGAAAGTACCGCAATTGGTGCACCATTGGCATCCTTTTCAATGCGCATGACAGAAAAACACACAGGCTTATTCACCTTGGAAATCAGCGCAATATCCCGCGTTGAACCGTCTTCAATACCCAATGCACCTTCCACACGCGGAATCATGCCATGCATACAGGGCAAATCCACATGAAGATTATGTCCACCATCGCAGACTCGCACACGCGCTTCCAGGCGCTGACCGCTTTGCATTGCTTCACGCAGTGCAGCTTCCGATTGCAATGCGGCATGGTTTCGGGCTGAATCCATCAGGCAGCCCTCTGGCAGATAACAATTTGTTTGATTCATTTCGACCTCCATCAGCTTTTGTTCAGATGTATTTTTGTCGCACGGCGTTCCATAGAGATACCCATGCTTTATTAATCTATGCTCATGAAAATACGAATATGACCAGAATCGAAAAAAATCTTTCACCCGCGAAAAATTTACTGCGCTTTTTGTCGAATCAACCAAATAGCAATGCCAAGCTGCATTTTGCAACCCATGGTTGATTCTTTATCGTTCTGCGGGCTTGTTATCAACCGTAGACTGTGTTATAATAAGAGCATCACCTTGAAAGGGAGGAATCATGATGGAAAACAATTTTAATGCACAAATCAAAAAAGCACGCAAAGCCAGTGGCATGACGCAGGAACAGCTCGCTGACAAAATCGGCGTATCTACACAAGCGGTATCCAAATGGGAGAGTTCTGGCTATCCGGATGCATCTTTGCTGCCTACCATTGCAGAAGCACTTGGTATCACCATTGATACACTATTCGGCATCGGCAAAAAGGAAATATCTCTACCACAGCAGGTGTTGGAAGCAATAAAAGCTGCCATTCGATTCGATACAGAGGATGACCCCCACAGCGAAGGCATTGCGTTGATGAAGGAAATCTGCCATGCATTTGCAATGGCAACTTGCGGGTGTGAAGAATACCGTCCAGTGGATCGGGCTGTCCGCGATTTACCATTAGATGCAGTTTTCACGGATGGCTGTTTTGATAGCGGATTTTTCCAAGGCAGATTACCTGACAATCTCTACTACTTTTTATTGATGTCAGAACCAAAAAACGGATACGACAAGGTGCTTGCATATGATGAACAAATGGTAGAGTTGTTCCGTTTTCTTGCCATGCCCGATGCCCTACGCGCTATGTATTTTTTACATAGCAGACCCTCCACCATGTTTTTCAACGAGCAGACATTAGCGCAGGAGCTTGGCATCAACGAGGCGCACAGCAAGAAGATCGTTGATGAGATGCTGAGGCTAAAGTTTATCTGGCAGGCAAATTACAACACAGGTGCCAGTGAAGAAAGGATCTACCAGTGTATCACACAGCACAATTTTGTGCAGTTTATCACCTTTACACACACGCTGCTACACCAGCCTTGCAGCTATAACTATCAGACAGGTCAACGAACAAAGCCTTACTTTACAAACGATACCTACAAGAATGATGCAAAGTGAGCGAAAACGCAATTTAGAAAAACAAAACCGGCTTCGTTTTCATTGCGAAGCCGGTTTATTGCTTACTCTAAGCTACCAAGGTCAGCAAGCAGCTGCAAGATCCACACTGCATCGTTTAGATCAATCAGAGCATCTTCATTGCAGTCCATTTCGCCCAAATACAGTGATGCAATATCCAGTGCAGCATCTTCTGCAATCACGCGATGAAGCAAAATGGCATCAGCAATTGTAACGCGATAATCACCGTTGATATCGCCCACCGGAACAGTCGCTATGACAAAGGAAATACCATTGTCCTCAGCATAGGTCTGCGCGTAGCTGTCCTCTATCCCGTAGATTATAAAATCATCGGCGCAGTTAGCAAATGCGTCCGCCCCAATGGTTGTAACATTATACAGAATCTGGCAGCTTGAGAGATTCTCACAACTTTGAAATGCCCAACGCTGAATTTCAGTTGTACTTTGTGGCAATTCGATTTCGTTCAAGCCACTGCACCCGATAAATGCATATTTATTGATCGAACGAAGCGTTTCCGGAAAGTTGACCTCCTCCAGCGCAGTGCAATATGCAAACGCAGAAGCTGCAATGGTCTCTGTAGTGGGAGCAATGGTATATACTAGGTCAGTGCGTGCTATGGGATACGCCAATAATGTTTTGTGATCCGCAGTATACAGTACGCCGTCAATATCGCAATATGTAGTGTTCGTTGCATCTACATGGATATGATACAATGCGGTTGCCAATTCAAAAGTAGATTCCGTAATGCTGTTGACAGAGGCAGGAATGTTCAATATCTGCAAATTTTGGACATCACCAAATGCACCCGGTGCAACGGTCGTTACGCCATCACAAATCGAATAGATCAGCGTACTCATACCGGCAGGGTAAGCAACCAGTGTTTTGACGTTCTTATCATACAATACACCCTCCACCGAGCAGTAGTACGGATTATCTTCTGCTACATTGATTTCAGGCAGATTTGGCATACCACAGCAAGCCCAATTGCCAATGGTGATGACATTTTCAGGAATTATCAAACTATGCAAGCCACTGCAATAAAAAGCCCAAGAATCAATTACTTCAAGAGAATCGGGCAAAACAATGGTTTCCAGCTTCGTTGCATCAAAGCAGGCAAAGGATTCAATAGTCGTAAGGGTATCGGGCAAAATCATGTTGACAGCATCGGATGCTGCATTAAATGCCCATGAGCCAATTGTAGTAACGGGCAGACCTTCAATCGTGGATGGAATTGTCAAATCTGCTGCTGTGCCTGTGTATCCTGTGATAGTGACAGTTTCATCGTCGGTAATCATGTATTCCAACCCATCGGGAATCTTTTCTGTTGCCGCATCGGGATCTCCCACTGTTACCGTAAAACTTTCACGAACACTCCCATACTCTGCCGTTACAGTGGCGATACCGTTGTCTTTGCCGGTGATTAAACCGTTGGCATCGACTGTAGCAATGGTGGCATCAGAAGTTTTCCAAGTCAGTTCCACGGCATCGCGAGAGATCACAGCAGGGGTAACCGTTTCGCCGATCTCAATCGCAGCTTCATCCTCACGAAAAGCAAACATTTCTGGGTAGCGGCTGGTATAGTAATCCACATTTCCTTCCAAGGATGAGAAGGTTACTCTTCTGCCCCAATGAACAGAGCTATTGAAATTGCCCTCAGTCACAAGAAAGGCATCGCTTTGCACTTCCAAAACCAAAATGGTATGGCCATCATAGCGGATCAAATCACCCACACGGAGCAGCGAAGGATCATAATCAAGAGGTTCATCCGCAGGCAACGTACCAAATGCTGCATCACTAACGAGATATGCATAAGCAACGCATCCATAACCGCCAGAGTACATACCACCGCCATTCCACGCGTAGAAATTATCATTTGTCCATGACATTCCTTCGGGATAATCCTCTTGCATTGCGATAATTGCATCATATACGGCAGGACAGGAATAAGGAGGGGTAACTGTAGTTGCGGCAATGCTTGGAATTGCCGATACTGCGGTTACAGCATTGCTCCATACGATCAGTGTAGCTATGGAAGCACCAATCATCTTGTAAATGTGCGAGATCATAACGATAACCTCTCTTTCATCAATTATGAATTGGGGGAATCATGCTGAACATTTTCGAGTGCCTCAGTGGATATGGTCGCATCGCGGTGAATATTATGAATATCGCCGTCAGTGCGGTTACGAAACGCCAATTTCAAGGTAATGGGGCAGAGAATGGAGCTAATAACAATCAGGCAAATGGTAGCAACCAAGGGGTCGATCCCAATCAGCACGCCGTTATCGTATGCGATCAGATTGTGCCCCGTAGCATAAACAGCAAGAGCAACCTCCCCTCTTGCAATCATGCCACAACCCACTGCAACTGCATCTTTCCCTTTGTGCCCAAAGCATCTTGCTACAACACCGCAGCCTAAAATTTTGCCCAAAATGCCGACCATCACAAATGTAATTGCAAAGATCAATGCATGGGTGGAAAAATCACTGAAATCTGCGCTGATGCCAATGTATGCAAAAAACATCGGCGTAAATAGCATATATCCACTGACAATGACCTTACGATCCACAAATTTGGTATCACCCAGACCACTGAGCATCAGACCTGCCATATATGCACCTGTAATGGCAGCCACGCCAAACAGCTCCTCGGCACAATATGCAAACAGAAAGCAGGTAGAGAGTGCAAAGATACTGGTTCTGCGTTTGTGCGGGTAAATGCGCACCATTGCGCGAAAGGCGCGCCGTAGCACCCAACCAACACAGATAGTAAACACGAAGAAACCTGCTGTGCGCAGCAGCGTACCCCATAAGCTACCCTCTCCGCCAAGGCTTGTGATAATGCTCAATGCAACTATGCCGATGACATCATCAATAATAGCTGCGCTGAGAATGGTGGTACCGATCTTCGTATTCAGTTTTCCCAACTCACGCAATGTCTCCACGGTAATACCAACGCTTGTTGCAGCAAGAATACATCCAACAAACAATGCATTCATCAGCAAATCAGAATCAGCAGCAGCAGAGAATCCTCCCATAAAGAGCAGCGCAACTACTGTGCCACAAGCAATGGGGACGATCACGCCTGCCAAAGCGATAAAAGTAGCTGCAATACCACTGCGCTTCATCTCCTGAAAGTCGGTTTCCAGACCACTAGAAAAAAGAATAAACACCACGCCGATCTGTGAAAAACTTTGCAGCACGTGCATTTCCATTTCAGTTGGGTGGATCAGACCGGCAAAACTGCCCCCACCTGCAAATAGCGCAGGGCCAATGAGCAATCCTGCCAGGATCATACCAACAACTTGTGGCAATCCCAGCCTTCTGGTGAACATACCAAGTGCTTTCGTGGCAAGCAGAATCAGACCACAATCTAGCAGAATATGCGTTACCTGAAAATCTTCCATGATGTCTCCTTTTGACAAACACGCAACAAAAGCAGGACTGTGCAGTCCTGCTCTTGCGTAAAATCAATATATCGATTCAATTACTCATAGAGAGGATACTTTGCGCACAGCGCATTGACGCCCTCACGGATGGCATCTGCCTTCTCTTCAAACTGTGTTGCAGCCAGATACATAAATTCAGCGATTTTTTCCATATCCTCAACCACCAGACCACGGCTCGTAACAGCAGGGGTGCCCACACGAATGCCACTGGTCGTACCGGGCTTCTCAGGGTCATTGGGGATCGCATTTTTATTGACGGTAATATATACCTCATCCAAGCGATGCTCCAGCTCCTTACCGGTGATCTTCACAGGGCGAAGGTCAACAAGCATCAGATGATTATCCGTACCGTTGGAGACAAGATCAAAGCCACGATCCAGCAATCCCTTTGCAAGTGCCTGTGCGTTATCGACCACCTGCTTCTGATAGGTTTTGAATTCAGGCTTCAGTGCTTCGCCGAAGCAGACAGCCTTTGCGGCGATAATGTGCATCAAAGGGCCACCTTGAATACCGGGGAAGATCGCTTTATTGATTTTCTTTGCAATCTCTTCATCATTGGTAAGGATCAAGCCGCCTCTGGGCCCGCGTAGCGTTTTGTGCGTGGTGGTAGTAACAACATCTGCATAACCAATGGGAGACTGATGCAGACCTGCGGCAACCAAACCGGCGATGTGCGCCATATCTACCATGAGATATGCGCCCACAGACTTTGCAATCTCGGAAAGTCTTGCAAAATCAATCGCACGAGGATATGCACTTGCACCTGCAACAATCATCTTCGGCTGATGTTCCTTTGCAAGGGCAGCCACTTGATCATAGTCGATGAACTCGTCATCGCCCAAACCGTAAGAAACAAAGTTGAAATACTTACCTGAAAGATTAACAGGGGAACCATGGGTCAGGTGCCCGCCGTGTGCAAGGCTCATGCCCAGAACGGTATCACCGGGAGTGAGCAGACCAAAGTAAACGGCAGTATTTGCCTGTGAACCAGAGTGGGGCTGTACATTGGCATACTTGCAGCCAAACAACTGCTTCGCACGCTCTACAGCGAGATTTTCCACGATATCAACACACTCGCAGCCGCCATAGTAACGCTTTGCGGAGTAGCCCTCTGCATATTTATTGGTCAGCACAGAGCCCATTGCAGCCATCACAGCAGGAGAAACGATGTTTTCGCTTGCGATCAACTCCAAATTTCTTCTCTGGCGATCAAGCTCCAACTGCATTGCAGCACCGATCTCAGCATCGCAACTGCTGACATAGCCAATCGTATCCATCAAATTATCAAACATTTTTCTTCGTCCTTTCAGTGAACATAATTTCGGGAACAGACGCGCGGTCGGTTATTGACATTATACCACAATATCGTAGACTTTGCAAGCATTTTTTAGGTTTTTTTTGCAAAAACAAAAGAGCCCGCATACCATATGTCGATATGCGGACTCAGATATGCGTGGCAAATCAAACCAATTAGCCCTGGTTACCCAATTCAGAGTAAGAGATGATACCAGCGATGTATTGCAGGATCTTTGTGGCATCCTCAGCAGAGGTCTTACCATCATAAGCGCAGTCAGCATTCAGCATACCCTGTGCAGTGATGACAACATCGTCTTCTGCCAAGAAACGGTTCAACAGGATAATATCGGCAGTAGTAACACTGCCGTCGCAGTTGACATCGCCCCAATTCATCTCGCTGGTCGCACTACCTGACACAGTGACAGAGCCCGCAGTAGAGGTGCAATTATAGCTTGCAGTTGCGCTCTCGCCAACGCCTGCAAAAACGATTGAAGCATTGACACCAGAGCCAGGGTATGTCTCGCGATCCGCAGCAGAAACGGTCAGTGCAGTAGAAGCGCCGGGTGTAGCATCAGCATCAATCGTACCGCTGATGGTAACAAACACACCATTGTCCCGAATCCAGTAACTAGAATCAACCATACCAGTCGCCCATACCAATGTGATCTGAGAACCGGTATCGTACCAAGTAAACAGTGTTTCGCCAAGATCGCCCTCAGCACTTGCCGCACCGGTCTCGCCGATTGCGCCAAGCGTTACATCAGTCACATCAATGACTGCATCATCATAATCAATAGCGAAATCGATAGAACTAAGCCCGGCAGCAGGAACAGAAGAAAGACTCACATCAACAGAGAACGCCGCACCGGGTGCTTGGGTATCGCTTCCAACGGAAACCGCCACGGTGCCGTCAGCAGCACTGGCAACGGTAGCTGCAGATGCAGCCATAGCCATGGCCATCAGGCAGGAAATCAACTTCATTTTTTTCATCGTAATAACTCCTCCATTTTTTGATTTTAGAAAATCGAGACCGATCGCATAACGGATGTCACATCGCTGTACGATCTGTTGTGATGCAGAACATCCCCTTCGATTCCACAATCACATTATCCTATCATTATCTTAACTGAATCTGAAAGAAATTGCAATGATTTTTTGTATTATGTTTATGACTTTTTGAGTCATATTCTCCGGCTTGATTCCAAAATGCAAAAACGATGGCTTTTTGGCTGTTTTTCATCATCATACGCCCTATGAAAGACATTTTTGCAAGACGAAGCGCAAAAAGCAAAAAAGAATCCGCCGAAAATCGTGTGATATGGATTCGAGTTTTCTGTATAAAATCTGTGGAAGAGCAGCTGCAACTAACAAAAAATCACATTTTGAAAAAGCGCGAAAAGCAGTTGCAATTCGCGGAAAAACATGGTATAATAATATGGTTTATTGTGCGCATCACAAAAGTCTACCGTTTTGATGTACGCAGTCCGTTATTATACAAATGGAGGGATCGTTTTGTCAGCTATGCAAGAGGAAATTCGTCGCAGGAGAACATTTGCGATCATTTCTCACCCTGATGCGGGTAAAACCACACTGACCGAAAAATTATTGCTTTATGGCGGCGCAATCGCCCTTGCCGGTTCTGTTAAGGGAAAGAAAAATTCTCGTCATGCTGTATCTGACTGGATGGAAATCGAAAAGCAGCGTGGTATTTCCGTTACTTCCTCAGTGATGCAGTTCAATTATCAAGGCTTCTGCATCAATATTCTGGATACTCCCGGCCATCAGGATTTTTCAGAAGACACCTACCGTACCCTTATGGCCGCTGATGCGGCAATTATGGTGATTGACGCATCCAAGGGCGTTGAAAACCAAACGCGTAAGCTGTTCAAGGTCTGCGTGATGCGACATATTCCCATCTTCACCTTTATCAATAAAATGGATCGTGAAGCGCGCAATCCCTTTGATTTGCTAGAGCAGATTGAGCAGGAGCTGGGTATCAAAACATACGCAGTGAACTGGCCCATCGGCTGCGGTAAAGAATTCCGCGGTGTATTTGATTTGGAAACGCGTCACATTCTTTCATTTGAGGGCGATAGTGGCAAACATATGGTATCCCAGACCGAAGTGTCACCCGATGATTGCAATCTCACAGCATTGATCGGAAAGGCAAATCACGCACAGCTTGCAGAGGATATTGAGCTGTTAGATGGCGCATCGGAGGAATTTGATCTTGCTGCAATCCAGGCAGGTAAACTCTCGCCGGTGTTTTTTGGTTCTGCCTTGACCAATTTTGGCGTAGAGCCGTTCTTGCGGCGCTTTCTGGAACTGACACCACCACCCCTAGCGCGCAATACTCCCGATGGTGAAATCTCGCCCTTTGATGAGAATTTCTCTGCGTTTGTGTTCAAAATCCAAGCCAACATGAACAAGGCGCACCGTGACCGCGTGACGTTTCTGCGTATCTGCTCCGGCAAGTTTACTCGCGATATGGAAGTATATCATGTACAGGGCGATAAAAAAATGCGACTCTCCCAGCCACAGATGATGATGGCGGAAAACAGAGAAGTCATTGATGAGGCATACGCTGGTGATATCATTGGCGTGTTTGATCCGGGCTTGTTTGCCATTGGTGACACGATCTGCTCGCCCAACCGTAAGATCTGCTTTGAAGGCATTCCAACCTTTGCTCCTGAGCATTTTGCCCGTATCCGCCACAAGGATACCATGAAGCGTAAGCAGTTTGTCAAGGGTGTTATGCAGATTGCGCAGGAAGGTGCGATCCAGATTTTCCATGAACCCGATATGGGTATGGAGGAAGTCATTGTAGGTGTTGTGGGTGTGCTGCAATTTGATGTGTTCGAGCATCGTATGCGTACGGAATATAATACTGAGATCATCCGTGAAAATCTCAGCTATCAGTATATTCGTTGGATCAGTGGCAATGTGGAAAATCCCACCACCTTAACCATTAGCGGGGATACAAAGCTTGTACAGGATTTCAAAGATCGTTATTTGTTGCTGTTCACCAGTGAATGGAATATTCGTTGGGCACTGGAACGCAATGAGGGTCTGGAACTGATGGATTTTAGTAAGGAATAGCTTCCAATCATCATATAACGAAGAAAATCTCCTATGGTCTCGTCGAAACCATAGGAGATTTTAATATTACAGAAAGAAAGCAAAAGCAGCATCCTTTGATGGATTTGATAGACATCAATACTGATAACGCTTGCGCAGCGCAAACAAAAACAGCATACCGACTACCAATGCGGCGAATTCCGCAACAACAATCGACAACCAAATACCGTCAACTTTCAAAAACATCGGAATAATCAGCACAGCTGCCACCTGAAAGACCAATGTTCGCAAAAAAGATATGATAGCAGACACAGGCCCGTTATTGAGTGCAGTGAAGAATGATGAACTCCAAATGCCAAAACCTGCGAACAAAAAGGAAAATGAATAGATAAAAAAGGCACGCTCTGTCAATTGTTGCAGACCTGCGTCATAACCAAAGAAAACCATAGACAAAGGATGCGACAACAACTCGGAAAGCAAAATCATAGACACAGAAGAAATCACGATCAGTACTAGACTTTTTTTTCGCAAGCTTTTCAACTCATCAGTATTGGTAGCACCGTAATGATAACTGACAATAGGTGCTGTGCCCATTGAATAACCTAGGAAAATCGCAAGGAAAATCATGCTGACATACATCAATACACCGTAAGCAGCAACGCCCTCCTCACCAGCATAGCGCAAAAGCTGCACATTGTACAGCATACTGACAATGGACATAGCAATATTGGAAAGCAACTCCGATGAACCATTAATACAAGCATAGCCTAAGATCCTGCCATTGAATTTGGTCTTAGTCAGTTGCAATGTGCTACTGTTTTTTCCGGCGAAATAAATCAATGGCACAATACCGCCCACGCATTGGCTGATGGCGGTTGCAGCTGCTGCACCTTCAACACCAAAAGGGAATACACCAACCAAAAGCGCATCCAGAATGATATTTGTGATGCCTGCCGCTACAGTAACCTTCAGTCCGAGCGTTGGCTTTTCCGCTGTAATGAAAAATGTCTGAAAAGCGTACTGTAACCCCAAAGCCGGCAAGGCAAGCAAAATAATTCTGCCATAGCGCACGCCCAGTTCCAGCATATCGCCCTCCGCGCCGAGCAATGCCGTCAGGGGACGCAAGAAAATCAGACCCAGAACGCTAAGCACCGCACCGAGTATGGCTGCGGAATACACAAACAACGAAAAAAACTGCTTGGCTTCCTCGTGTTTTTCTTCGCCCATGGCTTTGGCAATAATCGCGCTGCCACCAGTACCAAACATGAATCCGACCGAACCTAAGATCATCAAAATCGGCATGACAAAATTGACGGCTGTAAATGCTTGCTTGCCTGCAAAGTTAGATACAAACAAACCATCCACAACACCATAGATCGAAGTAAAGATCATCATGATAATAGACGGAAAGGTAAAACGGAGCAGTTTTTTATAACCAAAATGCTCTGAAAGTTGAATATTCATTATTTTCACTCCTCATCGCAGTATTATATCAGATATGGTGAGAAAAGTCAAGCCCTGAAAAACTGCTTTACAAGAAGGGAAATGTAGTGCTACAATAGAAGTGAGACCTTAGGGTATAGAAAAAGTGATTGAGAT
>CAYMOJ010000029.1:24694-24853 GCA_964392175.1 uncultured Ruminococcus sp. | reverse complement strand
TCTCCGTTGTGGCTGTAGTCGTTTCCGTTGTAGTTGTAGTAGTTTCGGTTGTAGTTGTGGTGGTTTCGGTTACGATTACAGCGGAATCAAACACAGTCAACAGTGCTCCATCATCAGACACGCTCACTTCCGTTGTGCCTTCGGATGTTACCTTGCCAT
>CAYMOJ010000029.1:0-24594 GCA_964392175.1 uncultured Ruminococcus sp. | reverse complement strand
CTGTATAGCCATCCGGTGCTGCGATTTCTTCCAATGTATATTCACCATCGGGAAGATTCTCCAGCGTCAATGCTGTTTCAGTGGATGTCCACTGAATCTCTTTTCCGCTCTTGATCACCGAATCGCCGCCTGTGCTCCGGATTTCCTCCAATGTTGCGTTTTCGTCTGCATTCTGCCATGTCAGCTTCATCTGTGCGCCTGCTAGCTCACTGCCGGCATTTGCTACATCCTGCTTACTGATCATGATATACTGCTTCACAATTTCCGCATCGCACAGTTGCATGGTTGCATTGTCGGGTTGCAGATAATAGCCACTCTCATGAGTTGCATCTGCGTTTTCCAACAAATCATCACCGATCGCAGATACGATCACTCCGTTTACGATTCCAAAGTAAACTTTCGACTCAATTACGCTATATGTTTTGTCACCATACGTAAATGTTTCGCCGGTTTCACTCAATGTGTACTGACCATCGGGCAAGCCTTTGATCACGACATCTTCATCTGTTGAAATCCAGCTGATCACATTGCTGTCGCTATTCAGCTTCGTTGCGTTTTCAATCGCTACATTGCTGAGATCTGCTTTCACATTGTTCAAATCTGCCGTAATGGTGATCGTTGCTCCGGCTACTTCATTTTCGCCGGTGATGTCATACTTTCCGATACGGATTGCAGAGGCTGCATCCTTTGCAGTGATGGTCGCTCCATCATCAGACACGCTCACTTCCGTTGTGCCTTCGGATGTTACCTTGCCATCTTTCACGGTAAACTTGAACTCTGTTATGACTGTATAGCCATCCGGTGCTGCGATTTCTTCCAATGTATATTCACCATCGGGAAGCATAACCAGTGTCATGGACGTATCACCCGAAACCCAAGTAAGCACGCCATTTGCTATACGATACTGACCTGCTGTCAATTCAGAAGCATTATTCTCGGTATAGCCTACGACCATATTGCCATTGATCTGAACCGTTTCAGACTTCGATGTCAATACCATGGTTGCACCAGGTAACTCTTGGCTGTCATTGGCAATATCCTGCTTGCTGATTGCAAGTTCGACCAGCGCATCTCGCATGATGACTGTAGCATCTGCTGCAAGCATTTCTGCATCGTCCTCGCCAACCAGATAGACTGTACCGTCATCTGCCACACGGAATTTGATCGATTCAGCCAATGCATAATATGTAGGTGCTATGGTTTCAACCATCACATAGGTTCCCTCTGGCAACATCACAGTATGTGCTGTCACATCAGATACCCATGTGGGGACAACAGGGATCAAGGTTTCAGTCAGACCATTTGCAGTTTCGTATTCGGCTGCGTCATAAATGGCAAGCGATGCACCGGGCAATTCCGATGTACCGTTAACTGCCTGCTTAGAAAGACAAACCGAATATGTAGGAATGGCTTCATTGTACATATACAGTGTAGCAGTCTTGGGAGTAGTGGTCTCAACAAACGTTGTCTTTCCATCAGTTACAGCCACACCCTGCTCATTGATGGGACAAAATGCGCCATTTTTATCAATGGTAAACAAAATGGGCTGTGCAAGCTGATAACCGTCAGGCGCAGATTGCTCCACAAACACATAGGTAACGCCTGCAATAAACTGATAATTATCTTTGAGAGGTTGCGTGGTGAGAGCGGAAGAAGTCCACGTCATAATCGGTTCACCGGACGGTTTGCCAGCCTCATCCTTCACCTGATAATCAGGCAATGTATAAATGGCAAGATCAGCACCCGCCAGCATCTCATCATTCTCGCCGTTTGTAGTGACCTTACTGAATTCGTACTGCACGGAGGTAAAACGATTATCAACCAAAACCTCCGCTTCGGGTGCAATGTCGCGGGTAGCATCCAGCAGAACACTTGCAAACGGATCCACGGTTTCCGAACCATCTACACGATAATAAATGGTATACTTGCCGTTGACACCAGTTGCAAAAGGATTGCCGTCCTCATCGCACTCCAGAATATAATACGCACCATCGTTGGGAGAAATATCCGTTTTTACAAGAAGGTTATTAAAGGTAACCGTAGGATTATCCTTCGTGACAGACTGGACAGAATCGCTGATATCACCGTACAACTCAAGCACATCACCTACAAGGGTATACACGCCAATATAGAAAGTCTCTGTCCAATTTTCAGATGCGACACCATCCACAGTGACCTTCTTCGTTACTGTGATCTCGCCTATCCCCTCCTTAACGACTGCACGATTCAGAACGGCAGTTTCCGCTTGTGTATCCTCCGTAGACGCAGGTTCATCTGTGAAGGTAATCGGGCTGTAGACATCATAGGGATTGTTATCATCGTCATAGTCCTGCGAGTAATTACTGTACTCGACGATGTAATCATCTTCTACGCTAGTACCATTCATGATTGGCTTGTCGGCATCGTCTACTTCAAAGACATAGTAATCAACGCCTGCGGTCAAACCATCAAACACGACTGAACCGCCTGCTTGAATTGTTTTTGCTTCCACAAGCACATAATCGTCACCGGTCTTAGTAAACAATCCGATCCTGAACTCGGTTGCCAACACAGTACCACTAACATTCTTACGAACAGTGATCTGGTACGCAGCCGATTCCTCATTCTTGATACTTGCAACTACGGGCACATCGGCATTGACAGTAAAGGCTTGATCGACACCAGCATTTGCGCCATAGGTCACAATATAGGCATAGCTATCATCCAACGGCTGACCCAGCGCATCGGTTTCCAGCACATACCACTCGCCGGAAGTAGGTACCAGATCAAAGGTAACGGAACCGACTACGCCCTTTGCAGAGCCTGTTAGCGTTACACTTTGCAACTCGCCGTAAAGCTGGAACTGATCATCTGCATCCTTGCTGAACACACCAAAATAAAATGTATCGGTTGTACCAAAGGAAGATACAAAGATCTTGTTGACCTGCACGGAGCCAAATATGATCTTGTTTAGCACTGCAATTTCGGCTACCGTCTGCGAATCGTTAAATTGCAGCTCTGCACCGTTACTGACCATAGTCGCATCGGTTGGCATAACAGGCTCTGCTGCCGTGTCATAAGATACTGCACTAAACGCAACGGCATAACGAGAGGTATCCGTAGTGAGAATATTGCCCACAGCGTCGGTTTCGTAGATCATCAACTTCTTATTCTCTGCCGCCACCGAAGCATATTCGATTCCTTCAAAGTCTAAGGTTGCTGTTTCGCCATCCTTAACGGTGATCTTCTTGGGCGCACCATAAATTTGGGGAACGCCATTGGCTTCCTCTGTAAAGAGTGCAAACCAGAAGGTCTGGCTATCGCCCTGACCGCTTGCATAACCCTTGTTGATGCTCAACGATGCAGTTTGCGATTTGGTAGGAACCCATACGCCAACCTTTGCAGGTTCAGCAACCATGGGCGTATCTACCATGATGTCGCCATTGTTATACTTGTAAGCGTAAGCAAAGCTGTTCCACGCGATGTTTTCCTCACCGGTTTTCTCCACATACTCGGGAATCACGGCGTCGAATACGATCTGTAGCTTATCGCCGGGAGAAAGCGTGAAATATTCATCAAAGGTAAAACGAATATTGCGAACTGCGGTAGAAGCAAGTTTGCCTTCTGTCTGCCAATTGAGATCTCCACTTTCACCATTCCAGTCCTCAGAAAACTCTGTGAGCAGCGTAGAAGTATCGGTAGAATACTCCACAGTTACATTTGTGTCAACAACCCGCCCATTGAGAAGAAACTTGTAGTTGGGATGCTCAGAAAGGAACACGGTAAACGCGGAATAACGGTCATAACCGGAGATCAGACCGGGGTCAGCCTTGAGGTAAGGCAATCGATCAATGAAAGTTAAGTGATGAATATCACGATCACCATCATTTTTCAAGTTAATAGTATAGGTCACCGTTTCGCCCTGAATACCCTGCACATAATTGCTTTTGGATTCGGAGCCAAGCTCTGCCATACCATAATCGCCATAGCCGGTTGCGGTCTCCGGGTCAGTATGGCTATGTCCATCTTCGGTATTGTGACCGCTGCTAGTATACGTAATGGTCTTATAGGAACTCGTTTGCACACCACCGTACTGATAATCTGCAATATCCTCCAAGTTACCGTCTACGTACTCTCCGCCTGCCACATTGTCACGGTAAATAGTATCCACGGTATCCAGCACGACCTTGTTATAATAGGTCTTGCCGTCCATGACATCATCAGAGGTTTCCGTTACAAGCTGCATTTCGATGGAATCTCCGGGTTTGAGGGTGATATCAGAAAAATCCATGAACAATTTGCCACCCACAAGGGTCAGTCGGTTGCTGTCATCCAGATCAACCCACGCCCCACCATTGATTGCATACTTATTGTACCGCAGCGAGGCAGATTCTGTATCCGTTGCCTTTGGTACATAGCTCAGTGTGGGCCCGAACAAGTCAGTCAAAGTAAAGCCTTGCAGGTCTTTATCTGCATTCGCAGTGTTGGTCACTGTGATCTTCCACAGCTGCGTATTGGAAGCTTCGGTCTCAGGGTTCATGATGCCATCAGGAGTCAACGACTCCTTTTCCAGCTTCGGTGCGATCTTCTCAATGGTCTGCTCCAAAGTCACTGTTGCGGTATCCGTTGCAGAGGTCGCAGGCTTTCCATCAACCAGAAAAGACTTGGTTGTAGTGACCTTCGCTGTATTCTCATAGGAGAGAATCAATTCGGCTTCCTGCATTGCAAAGTTATTTTGCAACATGGTTGCGATCTCCGCTGCCTTTTCATCGCTCAGCTTTGTCTTGTAGGTGATAGTCGCATTGCTATCTGCCGTTGTGTAAACAACCTGCAAAAAGTAAGACTGCGCACTATGCTCACTTGGCATTCCAAGGGCGAAGTTTACAGTTTCCCCGATTTGCTCGTAAGCTACTGTACCATTCCAATCCTGAGCAACCTTGACAACATTCGTTGATTCTGTCGAACAAAGAACATTGAACCCTATGCTAGCAGAATCCATCAGCATCCCTGCCGGCAAAACGTCAGAGATCGTCAGATCACTCAAATACATCGGGACATCAGAAGATAGATTCTGCACTTTCAAGCTATACTCAAATCGAAGTGCCTTCAGTTGCTTCAGCGTTGCCTCATAATCAAAGTTGCCGTTAGCGTCTGTTTCTGCGGAAATCTTAACTGTATCATTCGTAACAGACTTATCAAAATAGAGCAATGGTGCATCTGCATGGTATTGAATATGATCTGTTTCTGTTACACCGGAAGATTCAATAGAAACCGTATTGCTTCCGACCGCGAAGGTATCAGATACTACTACAGAATATGCCAAAACCACATAGCTCTCTGCCGGAATGGCAATATTGGTTGCAGGTACATCATTGAACCCCCAACCAACCTTCTTATAAATAAATTCGTCCAAGCCATTCAACGTGGTCGCAACATCGGCAGCATCGGAATCAATCACATACAAATGCGAATCCGACTGATTTTCTCCATGTCCGTCACCAAAAACATCCGTGATCCGAAAGCTAGTCAAGGTATCGCCATGGTTGGTCAACTTGACATAATAGGTCACACGCTGCCCAGGCAACACAAGACCATAACTACCACTGCCGATTTTTTCTTGAATCACATTGGAATCAGCCAAAGCGGCTTGCCAAGTCGGAATACTGTTCTTAAATGCAGTGGGATCATGGTCTTGCGGTATTTCATCGACATCATCATCGGCAATTGCCCACTTATCCACCTCAAAGCTAATATTGGAAACGGTGATTTTCGAATCGGTAGTAGCTGTTTTGGTCGCGCCACTATGGCTGACCGTAGCAGTATTCTCTGCAATGGTCTCTTCAACAGTCGAATCCAACGCACAAGTCAGTGCCACCTCAATGGTTTCATTGGCTTGCACATCGCCCACATAATTGATAGAAAACACACCGCTATTGTAGGTGTAATGAGTGGTTTCGGTACCCTTCAGCGTTACCTTTTGCAGGATCAAGCCCTCAGGCAGAGTATCCGTAAACACCAGCGGATCAGCTTCCGTGAAGCTTCCACTATACCTGGTGTTATTGCAGTAGCGCAGATAATATGTTACCGTACCACCCCGACTCACACTGGTCGCGCTTTCCGATTTGGAAAAAGTACCATCGCCAAAGTTGAACGCGTTCTGGTATACGGTTACAGATGCATTCTGCGTCACGCCATTGGATGTTGCCGATGCGGTATTGACGATATCGCCACTTGCGCTGTCGTTCGCCGTTACCTTTACCGTATAAACCTTGGATTCACCAACGCCCAGATCAACGCCTCCGCTCGGCAGATCAGAGGAAATCACAGTCACCTTGCTCGGATCTGTAAATACATCCGAAATCGTCATATCACTAATAGATGACTCCCCCGAATTGTATACGGTAATCTTGTAGGTAATGGTATCACCTGGCGCATAGATGCTCTTGTCGGCACTCTTGGAAATGGTAAAGCCCTCGGAAGGTGCTTTCACATTCACAAAAGCTGCTGCCACCGACTGATAATCATCGGGTGTACCATGGTACACGACATTACGCAGGTTGGTCATGGCAGTGGAGATCGTGTCATCGACCTTGCAGACTACATAGCCCACGAATATTTCGCCGGGGGTCAGACCCTGCTTTGTCCATGTCACCTGATTGCCGTTTACCGTACCATCGGTCGTATGCCCATTGATTGCCACTGATGTATCCACCGTAAGGCCGGTCGGCACAACATCCGTCAGCGTAATGGTATCGTCCACCGCTGTACCACCACTGTTGGTTGCCTGCACCTGGAACAATACGTACTCGCCGACAGTCAAAAATCCACTATACTGCTGCGAGCCACTGCCACCGATACCTGCGGTAGCTACCGTATTCTTGGAAATGGTAACACTGCCCGGTGCCGGTGCTGCAATACTCACATCAGCTTCCCTGTCCCCCAGTGTATGAAGGTAGTCGCTTTCACCATAGGCCTTGACGCGCACCGACAGGTCATTTTCAATCTGTCCGGAAGTATAGGAGCCTTTCAGCTTACCGGTATGCAGCGTTGCTTCCACGGTATACGGTGCCATTTCCGCAGCGGTATGATCGCTTTCCTTATGCCAAACGATGGTCACACTGTTTGTTCCGTTCATAGTAACGCTATCCACCGTAGCATTGCTACCCAGTGTGATATAATCACCAAGATTTTCGGTCGTAACAGTTCCATCGAATTGCAAGTCAGCCGGCAATGTAATGGTATCGGTCATCTGGACGCCGATTACCCACCACTCACCTTTTTTATCGCTACTATAATTGGGATAAGCCTTCAGCGTATAGTTCACATCGTTGCCCAGTGAAACAATATTCATGCCGGCAGATTTGCTGTCATCCCACACAATGGAAGCGTCTGCTGTGATGGTATCCGTTTTGGTCGTGAAGGATGTTGTCGTTGAGACGGTGACTGTTGCCTTTTCGTTATCCGCAGTCGTACCGTTTGCAAACTTTGTCTGCAACCAAACCGCCTTCGTCTGACCGTTTTTCACGGTATAGGTTAACCAACGGCTAGTGATATTGCCATTTGCGTCCGTCAAGACATTCATGGTAAAGCCGTTATACGTTGCACCATTCTTCAGACCATTGCCTGCAAAGTTCGGGAATAGCAGGTTATTGTCATTGATGAGGATGGTGTAAGTCGTTCCCGTACTACCCCACATCTGGTAAACATTGTTACCTGAAAGCGACAGGAACATATAGAATGACTCACCCGATTCAATGGTATCGATCGAGTGATAGGATGAATCCTGAAACTCAACCTTAACATTCGTCATAACATCGGGGGAAAGACCCGGTCGGGTAAAATCGCCCCAACCAAAGAACGCTTTGGCTGTATAGGAGTAAAGATCTGACGGCACAAACGCAATGCAAAGAATCATTGACAGCAGTGTTGCTATCACGCGCTGCAACAAACTTCGCGTTCGTATACCGCTTTGCTTCCTTATGTACATACAGTTCCTCCTTAATTATATTCTTTCGGTATGGCTGAGTACTTGTCCGTACCACGCAACGCACCGACTTATCATAAGCACATGATACCATATTCGTTTATAAAAGTCAAGCATCAATCGGGTCAGAATTTCGACAAAAATCGCCCTGAAAATCGCTCATACTGCACAATCAGGTTTCCCTTGCGCGTTTGCCCCTTGATGCCTGTAAAACGAAATTTTCCATAACCTCGCACAGAGACCTTATCGCCCTCTTTGAGATGCACCCCTATGTTTTCGGTAGTGCAACCATTCACGAAAACCTTTCCTGCATGAAACAACTGCTGACAATCGCTGCGCGACAAGTGGAATATCTTGGCAATCACACCATCAGCGCGTTCCGAAGCAACCTGCACCTCTCCGCACTCAGTTATCTGCGTAAAGGTTGCAGGAATCTCATTCGTCAACATGGTACGCACTGATGTATGCCGAATGCACTCCAGAGAGTGACAAAGATACGCACCAATCGTCTCGGTACAGAACACATATGCGGATGATTCTGCGACCATGATATCTCCAATCTCACTGCGCTTAATACCCAAGTGCATGATCGCACCAAGAAAATCACGATGCGTCAGCAAATCAGCAAACTTCTGCTGCAACGGCGCAACTTTGACGCATACAATTGGAAAATCCTGTGCATAGCCAAACGTTTCCTCATTCCCAAAACGGATCATGGTACGTTCGGCATCGGGATGCCCACCCCATACCGTATAGCCACAGTTTGGTATCTCATGGCGTGTTTCCATAAACTCCGAAAGCTCTGCTTCACTCAAAAAAGCCGTAAATGTGTACCGGTTTTTTCGTTCTGCGTTTTCTGCAAGATCTACAAAGCGCCGTTTCATCAGCGCATCTTTTTCCATGTTACACCTTTCTATTACCTATTACAAATGGTATACTATCGCTTGCATATCAGAAAAATGTTGGGTCGGCGGAATGTTCTCTGCCTGACCCAACAATTCGTCTCTAAAAGATGTTTCAGCCATAAAATGCAGCACAGGCACGGTAGGTCATGTAAATATCCAACTTACTGACAACCTCCATGGGAGCATGCATGGAAAGCACAGGCACGCCGATATCAACGGTATCGATGTTCAAATTGGCAAGATATGCAGCAACGGTACCACCGCCACCCATATCAACCTTGCCCAGCTCACCGGTCTGCCAAATCACGCCCTTATCATCAAACAGACGACGCACAGAGCCTACAAATTCCGCAGAAGCGTCCGAAGAACCACTCTTGCCACGAGAACCGGTATATTTCATCATGCAAACACCGTAGTTGAAATACGCACAATTCCGGCGATCATTCACATCAGCAAAGGTCGGATCAAAGGCAGCCGTCACATCCGCAGAAAGGCACTGAGATGCCGAAAATACGATATGCGCTTTGGTGCCGCAAACATCAGCGAGATCACGCATAAAATCGTGAAAGTAGGAAGAACAGAGCCCCGTATTACCGTCGCTACCGATCTCCTCTTTATCGGTCAGAATCATTACAGCGGTCTGCTGCGGCGCGGTGCAATCACAAATTGCTTGCAATGCAGGATAGGCACAAACACGGTCATCATGACCATATGCACCGATCATGCTACGGTCAAATCCAAGATCACGGGCAGAACCGGCAGGCACAGCTTCCAGTTCAGCAGAAAGAAAATCCGTTTCGGTCATGCCATACTTCTCGTTAAGGATCTCCAATACGCGCATTTTCACCAGATCACCGCCCTCATCACAGGCAACGGGTCTAGATCCTACCAACAGATTCAGCTCCTCACCGTGTATGCCCTGACCCAAAGAACGCTTCACCTGCTCGGTTGCCAAATGGGGCAGCAGATCTGTTACGCAGAACACGGGATCATTGGCATCTTCACCGATGTTCACCGTCACTGCTTCACCATTACGCTTCACGATCACGCCATGCAACGCCAACGGAATGGTTGTCCACTGATATTTTTTCAACCCACCGTAATAGTGTGTTTTCATCAGTGCGAGTTCGTTATCCTCGTACAGTGGCACCTGCTTCAGATCCAGACGCGGAGAATCCAGATGCGCTGCGGTCAAATGGATACCCTCTGCAAGAGGTGCGGAACCAATCACAGCCGCAATCACAGCCTTACCGCGATTGGTCACATAAATACGATCCCCTGCTTTCACAGCATCACCTCTACGCCAAGGAGAAAAACCCTTGCTCTCCAGAATTTTCACAGCAGCAGCAGTCGCTTCACGCTCGGTTTTACCATCATTGAGAAACTGCTTATAGCCCTCACAAAAACGATCCGCAGTCTCCACATCCTCCACGGACAATTGCTTGGTTGCGTGTTCCTTATTCATGAACAACTGTTTTTTTCTTGCCTTGTATTCTTCGATCGTCATACTTCTATACCTCCATCAATTCATATTGGGCAGATCAACGATCAGTGCTTCTGCCTGTGTAATCAGATCCGAAACAGTGCCGTTATTTTGCAGCACCGCGTCGGCATGAGAGCGGAAAAAATCCTCCGTATGCTGTGCTGCCATACGAGATCCTGCGGCTTCCGCTGTGATACCATCACGCTGCATAATGCGTTGCAGACGGATATTTTCATCCGCTACAACCGATACAATATAATCGCAAGCAGTATGCAAGCCACTTTCAAACAACGTAGGCGCATCCAGTAAAATCTGACGCCGCCCTTCTACGGAACAGGCATCAATCGCCTGAAAAACAGCCTGTGTAATATGCGGAAAAATAATCGACTCGTACTGTTTTTTGGCATCTTCATCCGAGAAGATCAGTTTTGCAATCTGCAAACGATCAAGGGAACCATCAGCAAGCAGCAATGTTGCCCCGAATGCGGCTGCGATCTCTGCAAGGCAGGCAGATCCCGGTCGGACAACCTTTCTTGCAATTTGATCAGCATTAATCACCACAAAATCATGCGCTGCAAACACATCGCTGACAGTGGTTTTGCCTGCACCGGTCTGTCCTGTTAGCCCAACAAGATACGTTTTCGCAGTTGTATCGCGCACATCGTAGCCCGCTGCGCGCAACAGGCGATTATACACCGCAAGCCCCACCCCATCGGTACGAGGGGCGCGCACGAAAATACGTGTAAAACCCAATGTATCCATCTCGCGCAAGCGAGCAAACAGTTGCGCACCGCGGCTTTCATCCGTATCACCATAGCCAAATATCGCGTCGCTGTGATACAACGAACGATCGCTATCATACACAAGGGCACAATCTCCTGCTGCAAAGCGCAAAGAAATATACCTTGCGACCGTTTCCGCATCGCCATTCAGCATGATGACCTGCGCATTCGGGGAATAATGACGATACTTCATCCCGGGGGATGGCGCAGCTTTGCCCTCTTGTAGCTTTGCAAGAACGGCATCATCAATCACCACATTCGGTGCAACTTCCGCAAGCTGCTCCGCTGTAACAAATCCGGGACGCAACACACGCACTGTTTGTTCATCATCAAAGGCGATCACGGTAGATTCGATACCGCACAAGCAACTTCCGCCATCCACAACGGCAGGAATTCTTCCGTTCATATCAGTCATGACATGGACGGCGGTTGTGGGGCTTGGGCTGCCTGAACGATTTGCAGACGGTGCGGCAATGGGTACGCCTGCCTTTCGTATGATCTCCTGTGCAAGTGGGTGCGCCGGAAAACGCACACCAACCGTTTGCAAGCCGCCTGCCGTTTCCGCAGGGATCAAATCGCTTTTGGGCAGAATCATGGTCAATGGGCCAGGCCAGAAACGGTCTGCCAATGCCTGCGCAAGCGGTGGTATCGCGCGCACCAGCGGTTGCCATTGAGATAAGTCCGCAATATGCACGATCAGCGGATTATCCATGGGTCTACCCTTAGCAGAAAAGACCTTGCGCACTGCCTGGGCGTCAAAGGCATTGCAGCCCAGACCGTACACGGTTTCAGTGGGTATGCCCACAGGTTCGCCCTTTTGCAACCAAAAAACCGCTTCATCCAATGCTTCTGCCGTCAGGAGCTTCGTTATCATAGTTCTTGCGCCTCCTGCTTTGCAAGCTTCTCTGATTGATCCGCAGTCGCAAGTGCATCCAAAATTGCGTCCAGATCGCCATTCATAATATCATCCAGACGAAAGAGCGACAAGCCGATCCGATGATCTGTCATGCGACCTTGTGGAAAATTATAGGTGCGAATACGTTCTGAGCGGTCACCGCTTCCAACCTGCAACCGTCGTTCCCCTGCAATTTTTGCATTCTGCTCTGCTTCCATCAATGCAAACAGTCGCGCATTCAGGATCGACATGGCACGGTCTTTGTTTTTATACTGGCTGCGCTCATCCTGACACTCCACCACAAGTCCTGTAGGAAGATGCGTGATGCGCACAGCTGACTCGGTTTTATTGATATGCTGCCCGCCTGCACCGCTGGAACGGAATACATCAATGCGAAGGTCACTCGGCTGAATATTCACCTCAACTGCATCAACTTCAGGCAACACAGCAACTGTCACAGTTGAGGTATGCACTCTACCCTGAGACTCAGTTTCAGGCACGCGCTGCACACGATGCACACCGCTTTCGTACTTCATACGGGAATACACACGGTCTCCGCTAAGAGAAAAGCTGACTTCCTTCATGCCGCCAAGCTCTGTAGGATTGCTGTTAAGTGTTGTTCGCTGCCAACCCTTGCGCTCTGCATACATAGAATACATCCGATACAAAGAGCCTGCAAAGAGTGCCGCTTCTTCACCGCCTGCGCCACTGCGAATTTCCACAATGACATTGCGCTCATCGTTGGGATCAGTGGGCAACAACATGATCTGCATCTGCTGCTCCAGCGTATCGATCTCCGCTTTCGCACGCAGATACTGCTCCTCAGCCAACGTATGCAACTCAGCATCACTACCAGCTTCAGCAAGCAATTCCCGCCCTTCCTGCAAGTCGATATTGCACTGCTTGTATCTACGATAGACCTCCACAAGGGGGGTAAGCTGCTTATATTCGCGCATCAGCGATGCAAACTGCGACGGATCGGATACAACGGCGCTTTCCTGCAACCGAACACCCAATTCATCATATTTTTGTTCAGTCAGTTCCAATCGGTCGTACAGGTTCACTCTTTTGCAGGCCTCCTTTTCTTCGTTGAAAATAATGCTTAATCGGCTATGGGCATAAACACGCGCATTTGATTTTCGCCACGGTTGCCCCAAGTATAATATGGTACTGCTACGGCATCACACTCGTGAAAACTTGGTGGCACATCACTGTACAGTGTTCCCTGTTGATTCTGCCGCTGTGCCTGCACGACGATACGGTTGCCTTCCACGCGCATGGGCGCAGATGTTTTCAAACGCAAAGAGATCACATCCTGCTGATTGTCTACTCCTTCAAAACAATACACCAGAGGGCCTCTCTGCACAGCAACATAGCCCGAAAGTGCAGGAATCCTTGCAGATGGGTAAACGCATCTTGGCGCAGGATCCAGCATCAATGCAACGGTATCGCCATCATGCACAGTCAGGTATGCATAGCCATCTACAATATCGCAGCAAGCGTCATGATCGTTTTGCAGCAATGTGAAGTGCTGACTCCATGCCGGAATACGAACAGCAAGTTTCCCACTGCCTGAAATTGTATATCGAATCGTAAAATCGTAGGGATATTCTGTCTGGCAATGCAGTTTCATCCCGTTTGCAAAGGACACATCACCAGCTGCATACAAATGGCAGAACGCGGTATCCTGGTTTTCACCATAGGCATACTGCCCAATGGAATTGAGTAAACGCACCACATTCGGAGGGCAACAAGCGCAGGTGTACCATCCGGGACGCTGCGTCAGCGCATGCCGATGGGTAGGTGCTTTTCCGGAGATTCCAGGCAAGCTTTCCAGTGGATTCACATAAAAGAAACGTTTTCCATCCAGCTGCATACCGGCAAGCACTGTATTATATAGCGCACGCTCCATCACATCGGCATATTCGCCACGCACCTCATTTTCGAGCATACGAGCGGCAAAGAACATCAATCCAATCGAAGCACAGGTTTCTGCATAGGCAGTATCGGAGGGCAAATCGTAATCCACACTAAACGCTTCACCGATCACTGTAGATCCAATCCCACCTATAAGATACATTCGCTTTTGCGTGATGCTGTTCCAAAGCCTTTTGCAGGCATCATACAGAACGGAATCCCCTGTTGTGGCAGCAAGATCTGCCATTGCGGTATACAAATACACCGCACGAACTGCGTGTCCCGTTGCGTCAGTCTGCTCGCGGACAGGCTTTGAACACTGCATATAATCCGTATCCCATGGGTCACAGTTCCAGACTGTCCAATCACGCTTTTGCGATTCTTTTACGTAAAACTGCGGATCCACACCACGAGTATCTACAAAATGCTTCGCAAGCTCCAGACAACGCTGATTCCCCGTAGCATGATACATCCTCATCAGGGCCAACTCCACCTCCGGATGCCCCGGAACGCCTTCGATCCCCTGCGTAACAAATCGGTCATAAATATGCTCCATATTGCGCAACATCACATCCAGCAATGCGCGCTTGCCCGTTGCCTGATAATACGCAACAGCTGCCTCCATCATATGACCGGAGCAATACAGTTCGTGTCCCTCCTGTAGATTTTTCCAGCGTCTTTCCTTGCGATCAATAGTAAAATGCGTATTCAGATATCCGTCCTCATCCTGTGCTGCTGCAATCAGTTCAACCAACTCGTCAATGGTCTGTTCCAATGCATCATCCGGCTGATTCATCAACGAATAGGCTGCACCTTCCAACCATTTTGCAGCATCACTATCCTGAAAAACCATACCATAGAAATCGCCCGATGGTTTCTCTCCACGCAACACCCTGCCGGCATTGCGAAAATTCTCAATCACATGGCTTGGCTCAGCATCCTCCACTGCATCATTGAGAACGCGATACTGATATGGAATCACGGTTTCGCGCACCAATTTCTGATAATCTCCCAAAAACCCCGCGCCATGGTATGATGAAACCTCAACCATATTCTGTTTCATAATCCATTCCTCTTTTCATGATTTGTCTTTCACAGGGAAAATGCCATCTTCCATAGAAAAAGACAGCATTTGTTCCGACTATGTTTCATCTGCGCCATGATAACTGGTCATCTCGTCTGCAACGGCATAGAGATTGGTCTCCCATGCAGGAATATACAGTTGATGACGAATATACAGCTTATAGCGCGGATTAATTTTATGCACAAGCAATGGCAATTCAAAGATATCCTCGTTGCGATGATACAAAGAGATCATCAGCTTGGGCGAATATCTTGCAATGGAACGGCTGGCACCCCAAAGTGCTTCACGCTCGGTGCCCTCCACATCCATTTTCAACAATGTGACGGGGCTACCCGCCAACAAATTATCCACAGAACGTGCAGGTGTTGGAACACCGTCCACCGTTATGGCAGACTGTCTTCCTGCTTTCGATGCAAAGGGCAACTCTGTATCCACACACCATGCGGCGCACTGATAGCAGCTTACAGAGGGTGTATCGCCCACAAATTTGCTTAGCTTTTTAAAGTTCTTACGATCAGGCTCCACTGCAAGAATGCGATGATACTTGCCACGCGTCACATCCAGCAGTTCGCGGATGCTATCGCCGTTATAGGCACCCAAGTCCACATAGATTTCATGATTTGTCGGGCAGATCACACGATTCCAGATGGTTTCACGGCTGTCTACGATCTCCAACAGATACTCGGGCTTGCCGCTGATCTTGAAATTCAAGATGTTAGCATACACTCTGCGCGAACGTTCATCAGCAAGGCGCATATACACCGCCTGAATTTCGTTAGCGTGCTCTTCGCAATATTCTCTTGTAAACAAGCCCCCGCCTGCCACAGGCACATCGGGAACGATCAGTGGATGCTTTTTTGCAAGTTGCATGACACGCTCCACCATAGCAGGAGCACAGACAGCGAATGCCAACACTACGACAAAATCATCGCACTCCGCTTCAATTTCTGAAAGCTTTTTTACAGGATACCCTGCAAAGTCATGGCCACGCACAAACTCATCGCTGGCAAAAATACCTGCCGCATGAATCCCGTAGCCGCGCATTGCCGCTAGAATACGCACTGCGCCATCGCCCATACCGTATAGATAGATCGGGCGCGTTTCCGCTTTTAGGCGTTCCCATGTTGAGGTACGCTCTTTCAGAAATTCCAACATAAGCTGCCAAGATCCTTTCTCTCGTTACCGTAAATCCCTATCTGATAATCGCTTTACGCCAAATAACCTTTACTCATCATCTTCCTCGTCATAATCTCTGCCGTAACGAGGCGGACGCATACCGCTGCCGTACATATCCCTGCCGCGAGTATTCCAGCGGTCACGCTGCGCATCAATTTGCTTATCCAGCATCTCCAATACCTTGCGAGGCGACTTGATGCAACGCAGCTCCTTAATGGGAGTATCCGTATCGTGGACATAAAGAATCACAGTACCACAGCCGATGATACGCTGCCAAAACGGCAACACCAGTTTTTTATCAGTAACCTTATACAAATCCAATTCATCCTCTGCCAGATTGAGCAGACCGATACGGGTCACGACTTTGGTTTCGGTGAGATAATAGACCGTGAAGCTCCACGGCAAGCCAAATATAGTACGCTTACGGTCACGCCAGAGATACGAAAAGCTTTCCTTTGCCATGATACGGTTCCTCCAATTATGATTTTTTACAGACTGATCACGGTTTTACCACTTTGATCGGCAGCAATGGCAATATCGGTGCCAGCTACGCAGAGTGTAAACTGTTGATCAGTTGCAGGATACGTCACGGTAATCGTATTGCCGTTACGCACTGCGGTAATGGTCATGCGCTTGCCACCCTCTGCTGCATACACATCACAGGAAGCTGTTTTTCCATCTGCCAGTCCGCAGATCAGGTAGGTTGCGCCATCAAGATAATCGTACACGACATCTTTTTCAAAATTGCCGAGGCCCAGAATGGTGCCGGGCTTGACATAAAGCGGCATTTGCAGATAATTACAATTACGGGAGATCCACCTGCCGCCTTTGGTCATAGGTGCTGCAAAGGAATCAGAAAGCAGGTCAAACCACTCGCCCTCAGGCAGATAGAACTGCACATCGCCGCTTTCATCGAACACGGGTGCACACAATAGGCTTTCGCCAAGCATATACTGACGGTCCAAAGTCAGACAAGTGGGATCATCTGCATAATCAATGACCATCGCACGCATCATCGGTACACCGGTTTCATGCGTATGATTTGCCTGTGCCCACAGATAGGGCATCAGCTTGCCCTTCAGCCTTGTAAAATAGCGCAGAACCGCGCAGGCATTTTCAGGATTCTGAGGGTCATCATCCTCATACGCCCACGGCACACGGTAAGAGGTAGAGCCATGCAGACGGCTATGGGTACTCATCAAGCCAAATGCGCACCAACGCTTATACACATCGGGAGATGCAGTTTGCTCAAATCCACCAATATCGTGACTAAAGAAGCCGAAACCAGAAGCACACAGCGATAAACCGCCACGCAGAGTTTCAGCCATCGCACTGTACTCTGCGGCACAATCGCCGCCCCAATGAACCGGGAATTTCTGCCCGCCGACTGTTGCACTTCTGGCAAACAAGCAAGCGTTGTTCATACCTACGGACTCCTCCAAAGCTGTAAATACGCACTTATTGTACAAATAGGTATAAAAATTGTGCATCGCAATGGGATCTGAGCCATCGTAATAAACCACATCTGTGGGGATACGCTCACCAAAATCCGTTTTGATCGCGGTAATGCCCTGCTTACACAGTGTCTTGATTTTGCCTGCGAACCATGCATAGGCAGCAGGATTTGTAAAGTCTACAATTGCCATGCCCGGCTGCCACATATCGGTCTGGAACACGCTTCCGTCACGATTTTTGATAAAATATCCGTTGGCAACACCCTCTGCAAAGAGAGCAGATTCCTGTGCAATATAGGGGTTGATCCACGCACAAACGCCCAGATTCTTCTCGGTTTTCAGGCGACTGAGCATTCCTTCGGGATCAGGAAACTGCTCCGTATCCCAATCAAAGCTTGTCCATGTATAGCCCTTCATCCAGAAGCAGTCAAAGTGGAACATTTGCAAGGGGATATCGCGCTCTGCCATGCCATCGATAAAGGAATTGACGGTTGCTTCATCATAATTGGTGGTAAAGGAAGTGGACAACCACAGACCCATCGTTTTGGCAGGAGTCAGAGCCGGTCTGCCACTGAGTGCAGTATAGGTAGAAAGTACCTCGGCACAATTTGCACCACCGATGAGAAAATACTCTAGCGACTCGCCGGCAACTGTCATGCTAACCTTCGAAACGGTATCTGATGCGACCTCGTAGCTGACATACCCCGTCTGATTGACCAGCACACCGTAGCCACGAGAGCTGAGATAAAACGGCACACACTTATAGCTTTGATCAGAGCAGGTTCCGCCATCGGCATTCCAGATATCCACAGTCTGACCATTCTTAACAAAGGGGGTGAATTTTTCGCCAAAGCCGTAGATGTATTCACCAACGCTGAGCGTCAATTGCTCACGCACATAAGTGGCTCTGCGATCGGCCGGCAAACTCCAGAAGGTATCGTCGCGCTTGGACGCCACACGCTCATCGGCGCGGTAAGCATTCTCTTGAATATAGGAGGTCGCTCTCCAACCACCGCCGGTCAAATGCTTTCCATCATACAGATACTCGATATTCCAGTTCATGCCCTTGGTCACCCTGACCTCGGTCTTACCCGACCGCAGAATAGCCTCATTTTCGTTGTGAATGATCTCCGGCACAAAATCAAAGTTCTCGTTCAGCTCAAACTTAGGCTCCCGATTCAATGCCCCTTTATGATGCACGATATGCACCTTAATGGTATTCTCCATCGTGGAAGTGAACACAACTTCCAGCGTTACACCGCCCAGTGTCATGGCGCGATTGTAAATCTGCGTAGATGTTGCAAATACACGGATGCTGTTTTTGGTCACAGTCACCTCAAAGGGCTGTGCGGCGTAATCTACGGTAAAACCGCGACGATTCAGCCAGAATCCATCGGAAAACTTCATAGAGTGGTAACCTCCTGCATACGATTTATTCTCTGATTCTGCTTTCTGTATGATGAGAAAAGAGCATAGCTACTCACCATACATGAAAGACATTCATATTTTACCATAAAAAAGCAGAAATGTCAAGAAAGCCATCGACATTTCCGTGAGAAACTGTGAAAAAACGCAGACCCGCTGCAAAAGACTTGACAAAACAATAAATGTTATGCTATACTAAAATCGGTGCGGACGGTTTGCAGCAGGAATACCCTGTTTTTGCGGATTCCATGTGGCAAATGCTCCCCGTCTGCACCACTGTACGATATCCGTACTTGTATTGTATCCCATGACGGGAATAATAACAGGAGGAGGATCTCAAATGAATTCCAAAAGAATCAGAACACTGGTCGGAATGGGTATTCTGACCGCAATCGTTGTTGTGCTGCAAGCAGTTGCAAGCACGATCAAGCTCGGGCCGTTCAGCATCACCCTTTGCCTTGCACCGATCATCATCGGTTCGGCATTGTACGGATGGAAATCGGGCACATGGCTTGGTTTCGTGTTCGGCATCATGGTGCTGATCACGGGCGATGCCGCTGCATTTCTTGCGATCAATGCACCGGGTACGATCATCACGGTCTTGCTGAAGGGTTGCTGCGCAGGACTTGCCGCTAGCGCAGTTTACAAGCTGCTTGAGAAAAAAGGCCCTATGCCCGCTGTTCTTACCGCCGGCATCGCCTGCCCTGTAGCCAACACAAGCGTTTTTCTACTGGGCTGTCTGATATTTTTTCTAGACACCGTCAAGCAATGGGGCGCGGCAGCAGGGTATGAGAATGTCGGTGCGTATTTTCTGTTTGGCTTTGTTGGGCTAAACTTCATCGTCGAGTTGGCGGTCAATCTGGTGCTCAGCTCAGCGATTGTCAGAATCCTGCAAATCATTCAAAAGCCTACCCGCACAGCATAAACGGAGGAACAGTGCTATGAGAATTCTGGCTGTTGATATCGGCAATTCCAATATCGTGATCGGTTGCGTGAACGACCATAAGGTAGAGTTTGTGGAGCGCATCTCTACCCATCGCAATCAGACTGATCTCGAATACGCCATTAGCTGCCACATGGTCTTGCAGCTGCACAATATCGCATACGATACCCTTGGTGGTGCTATTATTTCTTCGGTTGTGCCACCTGCGACCACTTTGCTTGCCAGTGCCATCCGGAAGCTGATTGGCATTGAGTCCATGATCGTTGGCCCCGGCATCAAAACAGGCGTGAACATTATGATGGACCAGCCTGCAGAAGTCGGTAGCGATCTGGTAGTCGCCGCGGTTGCTGCTATTCACGATTACGGTGCCCCGCTACTTGTCATTGATATGGGCACTGCCACCACAATGACAGTGATTGACCAAAACCGCAATTTCATTGGCGGTTTGATTCTTCCCGGTGTACAGCTCGCACTGCAATCTCTGGAAACCGGCACGGCACAATTACCACATATTCATCTGAAAGCACCTGCAAAGATCATCAACGGCAACACCATTGACTGTATGCAGAGCGGATTGGTCTACGGCAATGCTGCACAGATTGACGGACTCATTGACCGTATCACCAAGGAAATCGGTTACCCATTGACCGTTGTCGCCACCGGCGGGCTAGCCCCCTTGATTATTACCCATTGCAAGCATGATGTGATCATTGATCAGGAATTGCTGCTCAAAGGTCTGGATATTTTGTTTTACAAGAATGACAAACACTGAACAAGACAATGCACCACCCTGTATAAAAGCAGGATGGTGCATCGTTTTTTATTCTGTTGCAACGGCGGTCTGCATAAAGATCTCTTTGAGCTGTGCGGGATAGTTTTCATTCATGATGAAAATGCCGTCGGATTCAGTACCAAATACTGTATAACTCATAGCAGGAGCTTCCGATTGCTCCAACACAAATAATATCGCGTGGCGATGGTCAGTGAAGTCAATCGCACTAATGTTACCGGTCACAGAGCCGATCACTGAACTAAAATAACCATCCACATTCGAGGCGATCCGCTTAGAATCTGACTGGTTAACAAGCTGTGCAATGGTCTGACCGATGACGGCGGTGCGTTCACTCTCGCTATAATAATTCACACTGGTCAAAAGCGTTTCCAACTGTGTGGCATCCAAATCCTGCGAAACATCATCCGGCTTTAAGTTTTCATCATGAATGGATACCAGACAAGACACATTACCAAACACCGTACTGATCTTTTGAAAACCTGTGCTGTCCATACGAATGTAATAGTCGATCTGCTGGTCAAACAGCACGGACAGTGCATCTTTCGCATCAGAAACACCATAACTGTCGATACACTGCTCAAGCGTCATGGTTGTGCCTTCACGCTCTACTTGAAGATTCAATGGAATCCCAATATAGTATTCCTGCTTGCGAATGGGGTCAAATCGCATTAACATGACAGCTGTTTTGCGCGCAGGTGAATCCGGCTCCAACACAAATAGAATCTCGTATATATCCTCCTCTGAGATTCCGGTTGTGGCACCGGGCATAACCAGTAACTCCTTGTCATCGTTGATGATTTTTTTGAAGAAATAGTATCCCACACTGCCCAGCACAATGGTAGAAATCAACAGCGTAAGCAGGAAGGGAATTGCAATAGAACCGGAGGAACGGCGTCTTTTCTTGGCATAAGTAGACATAGGCAAATCTGCTGCAATTTTTGCAGCACTCCTTTCTGGTTTTCAAAAACAATGTAAATTCAAAATGTAAGCTGTACGAGTTGCGGACGATCGGATAAATGCTGTTCAATCGCGGTAACATCGATCAAGTGCACGGGAATCTTACGACGCTGTGCAAATCGAATGGTTTGCCCTGTACCGGAGCGAGATTCCCCCATCACCGCAATGAGCAGATCACTGTGACTCACAAGATATTGATTTCGCACCCGAAAACAATCCGGATAATAATGGTCACTCAGTTCAATCACAGCCGCCGATTCCATCATCACCATGTTAAACAGGTAACGGTCGGTTCCGTTTAGCTTTTTGCCAAAATCGCGAAACGGCTTCACGCAGATGATACGCAGCTCGGGGTTGGATGCACGCATTCTGCGAACGATATCTGCGGCAAACAGGTCAACGCCATCCGCTGTACCGCAATAAAATGTAGTGATACCCATAGAAACGGCACGGTGTATCTCCTCTTGCAGCATACTGATCACCGCCCTGCGCGCAATGCCCATCGGCAATTTCTCCAAACGATGTCCCGAAAAGCAGGCTGCACGCATGATAGAAGGCGGTGCAGGCTCTGCGTCAGGAAACAACACGAGCTCTGACTTTTCACTCATGAAACATTCTCCACAGCCCGCTGCATTTTACGGATGCGGATATCGCTGCCCAAAAACTCCAACCACTTACATGAAGCAAACAAGCGAGAAACAATCCGATCACCGTAATCCCGCTGAATCTGTTCGGGTGTAAGGTTTGTGTTAATGATCATCGGCTTGTTTGCGGTCAGTCGCTCGTTGATGATCGTATAGACGGTTGCGCGAGAGAATGTGGTAGAAAACTCCGTACCAAAATCATCCAGCACCAACAGATCGCATTGTAGCAATTGCGTCAGCGTATCCGCCTCGGCAGCTGCACCGTGCTTAAAATGCTCCTGCTCAATGCGATGCAGCAGACTGCCGGCAGAATCATATATCGCACTAAAGCCTTTTGACAGCACAACTCCCACAATGGCAAGAGAAAGATGTGTTTTCCCTAAGCCGGTTTGTCCGCACATGAGCAACGGCTGCGAATGCACGGTAAAGTTATCGGCATATGCCTTGCAAAAAGCAAAGATCTTTTTCATTTTTTCGTATTCATCCACAGGTAGTTCACGGTAATACTCCGTAGAAAAAGTCGCAAACGAATATTGCTCCAACGAAACACGACTGCTCAGTTCCTCTGCACCCACACAGCCCAGCACTTGCTGAAAGCAATGGCAACGCTTACCGTTATGCATTCCCGTATCGCTGCAATCCGTGCAAGTATAGTGCATATCCAAATAATCGGCAGGATAGCCGTGTGCCACCAGAACGGATTCCATCATACGCTGTGCTTCTATTGTTCTGCGCTGGATCATCTGCATCAGTGCCACCTGCTTTTCGGGGTCTCGCCCTGCCTGCAACAGATGCATACAGGCACTGCGCAGCTGTGCATCGATCTCCGCAGATTCCGGTATTTTGCGATATACTTCAGCGGTACGCATCTCCTGTTGCAGCTCCGCTTGTCTGCGGCGTGCCGCAATGCGTTCAGCTGCGATGGCATAACGTTCTTGTCTGTTCATTTTGCACGCATTCCTCCCCAACGTTATCTTTATAAACGGTTCTTCAGCCGCTTGATATCATCCATGCTGTAAGAATGCCCTGTATCCTGCACGGAAAGCTCTTTAGACGCAGCTGCACTCTTCTTAGACTGTTTCTGCTGACGGAAAACCGCTTCGCTTTCTTCAACCTGCGCAGGCGTTTTCAGTCCTTCGGCGCGCCAACGCTTTAAAATCTTATCAAGATATGAAAAACTGAGTTTGTCATCACAGCCTTCACGGGTACGCTCGTATGCCAGACGAATCAGCTCAATGGAATCCCCTGCTGCCTGCCAGCTATGAATATAGGCCTCCTGCTTTGGGGTTGGATAGCGTGTCATTTCAAACAGCTTCATGATCTGCCCCACAAATGTACGGGCTTCCGTTCGCCGCCGAATATCCTGCTGCACCTGCTCATGAGTCATTACGCCGCGGTCATGCCATTCTACAGCGATCTTCTCTATATAGCGGATTTGAAACACATTCTCCTGACGGCAAAATGCAAGCAGCATCAAGATACTGTCCGGCGTCATGCCAAGATAATCATGCATCCAGAACAGACTACGCAGTTCCGTGTTACGCAAGGGATGCCCTGCATATTGCTCAGTTGCAGAAAGCAGTGCGGCAAGAGCTGCATCGTCCTTTACACGCGAAGCAATCTCGGAGGGGCGAATTGAAAAATTGCCGCTGGTCACCATAGCACCCACCGGTGCGGTGATCGGTTCGGCTGTTGTAGGAATCGTAGATATCGATTGCACCGGAGGCGTTTCTCCCTTTGGCTGAGACGATGCAACACTCGTTTTTACCACAGCAGATGGTTGTGACTGGACAGATGAAAGTACATTCACCTGCTGCCAGAACACTATCGCCTCCTCAACATGATCAGGCTGCACGCCACAATGAACTGCGATATCTGCATCAGAAAGTGTTTCGCCTTCATGCGCAAGAAGATATAATAACACCTTTAGCTGCTGATGTGTTGCAAGCTTCAACAAATGTTCAGCAACCGCTGATGGGACAAAAAAGCCGCTGCCCCGCTTGAGATAGACTTCCATACGATGCACTGCCATCCTTTTCTCAATCGATAAATCGTCACGATACAGTATAACACAACTCGCCAAAAAAGTAAAGGGGTTATCCGCAGAAATCATATCCCTACTGTAGTGCTACAATAGAAGTGAGACCTGAGGGTATAGAAAAAGTGATTGAGA
>CAYMOJ010000028.1:0-25543 GCA_964392175.1 uncultured Ruminococcus sp. | reverse complement strand
ATCTCAATCACTTTTTCTATACCCTCAGGTCTCACTTCTATTGTAGCACTACAGAACACCGCACAAAACTTTCAAATTGCCATTGACAGAAATCTAAAAAAAAAGTATAATAAGAGTAAGTGCATTTACTTGAATACCCCCATCTTCTGTTCGGAAAGGGAAATAAGAACAATGAACCACTTTGAGAATAATGCGTCTATTGAAAAGCTATGCGAAGATCTGAAAGAATATTCCGCAATAGATCCCGCATTGTTTCAGAAATATCATGTCAACCGTGGTCTGCGCCGCCCCGATGGGACAGGCGTAGTAGCGGGGCTGACTAAAATCTGTAATGTACATGGCTATGTGCTCAATGAAGGTGAACTGGAAGCAATTCCCGGCGAGCTGATCTATCGCGGCTATCAGATTACCGATCTGGTGCACAACGCGGAAAAAGAAAATCGTTTTGGCTATGAGGAAACAGCCTATTTGTTGCTATTTGGCACACTGCCTGATGCGGATACTCTCGCGGGTTTCCGCAAGGTGCTGGCAAATTTTCGTGAACTGCCGGATTCCTTTGTCATTGATATGATCGCAAAAGCGCCCTCCAACAATATTATGAACAAGCTTGCTCGTTCGGTGCTGGCGCTGTATTCGTATGATCCGGATTGCGAAGTGCGAACCATTGAAAATGAGGTGCGTATCGCCGTTTCTATGATCGCTCGTCTGCCTGTTATTATGACCAATGCCTATCAGGTCAAGCGGCAGCACTTTGATGGTGAAAGTCTTGTTATGCATCCGTTGCGCCCGGAAGAAAGCACCGCAGAAACCATTTTGTCGCTGCTGCGCCTTGACCGCCGGTATACCCCCGAAGAAGCGCATTTGCTGGACATTTGCATGATGTTGCACGCAGAACATGGTGGTGGCAATAACTCGGCATTTACCTGCCGCGTGCTGACTTCTTCCGGTACCGATCCCTATGCTGCTTATGCCGGTGCCATCAGCTCCCTGAAGGGCTTTCGTCATGGTGGCGCAAATTACAAGGTAATCGATCAGTTGGAGTTGTTCAAGGCCAATGTCAAAAATCCTGATAATGATGGTGAAATTGCTGATCTCATCCGTCGGATTCTGTGTAAGCAGGCCGGTGATGGCGCAGGCTTGATCTACGGCATGGGTCACGCAGTGTACACCCTCTCTGATCCCCGTGCTGTACTGCTGAAAGAAAAAGCCTATCGCCTTGCCAAGGGAACTGCTTTCGAGGAAGATTATCAGTTTCTCGATGCCATTGAGCGCTTGACTCCACAGTTGGTTGGGGAGAAATCCCAGAATGCCGCTGCTAAGCATATCTGTGCCAATGTGGATCTGTATTCGGGATTGGTGTATCGTATGCTGGGCGTGCCGGAGGATCTGTTTACCCCGATGTTCGCCGTATCTCGTATTGCCGGTTGGGCTGCACATCGTATCGAGGAAGTGCTAACCGGTGGCAGGATCATGCGCCCTGCATATAAATCCATCGCCAAAAAGAGTGTGTACACGCCTCTTGCTGAACGATAATGGCCATGGTGCGTAAACGATGTATCTCTGCCATGGTACTGAGCCTGTGTACTGCACTGCTGCTTGACGGGTGTCAGTTTTCTATGACGGTAGATACCTTACTTTCGCCACCCCGTTTGACCGAACAGCAGGAGCAAATCTACCAGGCACTGCAAATGGCAACGGGTAATAATATCAGCCTGAAATACCCCAAATCCGGTGAACGGCTTTCTGCTTTTACCGTGGAGGATTTGGACGCTGATGGGGAAAATGAGGCGATCGTGTTTTACGAAGTCAGCATGGCGAGTGCTGAGGAAAATCCCCTGCGATTTTGCCTGCTGGATTGCGAAAACGGTAAATGGCGCGCTATCACTGATTATGCCACCCCCGGTGCTGCTGTGGAATGCGTGATTGTTTCGCAGTTGGGCAGCAATGACCGCACCAATTTGATCATCGGTTACAGCATGGTAAATGGCGGTGGCTATGTGGTAGAGGTGTTTCATTATGAGGATCAGACATTGGAGCGCACACTTACAACACCTTATACCAAGATGGATATCAGTGACTTGAATGGCGACGGCACCAATGAACTGCTCATTGTCAATGCTGCAACGCTTTCGGCTGCCGCGTCAGCAGCAGTGTATGCACTTGATGAAAATGGAATCTACTATCAATCGCAGATCAACTTAAATGGTCTGTATTCCGATATCAGTCGCATTGTGTATGGCAGATTGCCCTGTGATGATTCCGCAGAAATATCTACTTTGCGTTATGTAAGCGGTATCTATATCGATGGCGTATCCGGCGCGACTACTGTACAAACCGAGGTGCTGCTGTATGAGGGTCAACAGCTTACGCCAATATATGTGGATAGCGCAGAGCGTTTTCCAAGCAGTACCCGAAACTCTGCTTGCCCGACATTCGACATTGACAAAGACGGTGAAGCGGAAATTCCCGTGCAGACCGTGTTTTACAGTTATTCCGAAGCGGAGGATTCTGAGCGCGTTGCCATGACCAACTGGTATGTGTGCCGTAATGGGATGCTGATGCGTGAGTATTCATCGTATTATTCCGCCAACGATGGCTATGCCTTTTTGTTGCCTTCACGGTGGGAGAAAAAAGTCACGGTGGTACAAGAGGACGAAACCATCGTGTTTTATGTGCTGGATGTTGAGCAAACGGTGGCAGAAGGCAGTCCCGTTGTCAAGCAACCACTTCTGCGTCTGGCTGTGGTCAGTGATGCGGTAGAGTCCAACGCATTGCAGCAGGAGGGCTATCTGCTACTGCGGCAGCAGAACGGCAACGATTATCTTGCAAAGATCGAGCAAACAGACCGTTCCCTTTCGCTGACGCAAAGTGAATTGTTGTTTGCCATGCGGTATCTCTGAAAACGAGAAAGGGGAGGATCCTATGAAGCGTGTTCTGGTGTGCGAGGATGAGGACAATATCCGCGAGTTCGTTGTCATTAATTTGAAGCGTGCAGGCTACGATGTGGTGGATGTGGATTGCGGTGAAGCGGCGATCCGTATGTTTGACCGTGAGCGCGGTAACTTCGATGTGGTGTTGTTAGATGTGATGATGCCCGGGATAGACGGATTTACCGTTTGTAAGCGCCTGCGTGAACGTTCTTCTTCCATCGGAATCATCATGCTGACTGCGAAATCGCAGGAAATGGATAAAGTCAATGGCTTGATGATCGGCGCAGATGATTACATTACAAAGCCCTTTGCGCCCTCGGAGTTGACTGCTCGTGTGGATGCCATTTATCGCCGCGTGTGCATGAGCGTGACTCGTGTCAAGAAAGAGTCTACGCTGGAATCAGGGCCATTTGTGCTGAATTTGACCAGCCATACCATGACAAAGCGCGGCAAACTCGTTGAGCTGACGCAGGTGGAGTACGAGATCCTGGAATATTTTCTGCGCAACAAAAATACCGCTCTTGATCGCAGCAGTATCTTAGCACAGGTATGGGGCAATGATTATTACGGCGGCGATAAGATCGTGGATGTCAATATTCGCCGCTTGCGCATGAAGATTGAAGAAGAGCCGTCTAATCCGCGGTATATTGTGACCGTGTGGGGCTACGGTTATAAATGGGCTGAGAAATAATCTACCCTGCCGTTACCACAAGGAGCAGTACAAATCATGGCAAAACGAAGCATTACGCGCCGTTGGTTTACCAATAACCTCGGCGTGATCGTGCTGATACTCATGGTAATTGAACTTGCATTGATTTATGCGGTGCAAACCTATTACTATAATTCGGCACAGCAATATCTGGTCTCCAAGGTCAATGCGGTGGCAGGCGTGCTGACCCGTTATGCTGCGGATTCCAACATTAACCTCAGTACGGAGTTGCGACGCACCCTCGAAAGCTTTTCTGATAAGGATAAAATGGAGATGATGGCAATCGATAACGATGGTATCATCGTGTTAACCTCATCAGGATTTTCTCCCGAAGAGACCACCGCTATGCCCGATTACGATATGGCGATGAGCGAGAGCGATACTGTTAGTACCTACGGCTACAGCATCAGTCGCTCGGCAAACGGCGAGCGGATTATGGCAGTGTCGTACCCGATCTATCACATCAGCAATCAATACAGTGCCATTCGTGTGGTCACTTCTTTGGAGGCGATTGACGATTCCATTGCCACCTTCGTATTGGCAGCTACTTGCGTTGCAGTCGCTGTAATCGTATTGCTGGGATTCACCGGTATGTACTTTGTGCGTTCTATTGTGCTGCCCATTCGTGCCATCAGCGATAATACCGCAAAGTTTGCGCAGGGCGATTTTACCGCTCGCATCGAGCAGCAAAGCGAAGATGAGATCGGTGATCTGTGCAGTGCGATTAACCATATGGCGGATGAGCTTTCTAACGCTGAAACTATGAAGAATGAGTTTATCAGCTCCGTATCTCATGAATTGCGTACGCCGCTGACCGCCATCAAGGGCTGGGCAGAAACGCTTCATGACGGTGCCGATGCCGAGACCATGCAAAAGGGTCTGCGTGTCATTATGGGCGAAAGCGAACGACTTTCGGGCATGGTAGAGGAGTTGTTGGACTTCTCTCGTATGCAAAGTGGGCATTTTACCCTCGACCTTGCTGCGATGGATGTGCTTGCTGAATTGGGGGATGCTGTGCTCATCTATATGGAACGCTCCAAAAAGGACGCCATCAACATAGAATACGATGAGCCGGAAATGTTGCCCATCGTGTATGGCGACAAAAACCGTATCCGTCAAGTTTTTATTAACATCATCGACAATGCCATCAAGTATTCGGAGCCTGGTAGTACCGTGTTTATTTGCGCCGATGCACCCTCCAAAAATACTGTGCGTGTGACCGTCGCCGATCAGGGCTGTGGCATCAAGGCAGCGGATCTTCCGAAGATCAAAACGAAATTCTACAAGCCCAATCATACCCGCAGAGGCGCAGGTATCGGTCTTGCCGTAGCCGATGAGATCGTTACCATGCATGGTGGCACCCTGTTGGTTGAAAGTACCGAGGGTATCGGCACAAAGGTAACCATTACATTGCCTTCTCATACGGCGTAATGCTGTACCGATAATCCAAATAGAGGAGAACAATATGCCTGATTATTCACAAGAAGCAACTGCCCTACAGCAAAGCGAAAGCTCCACGCAGGCTGCTCGTGCCGAGTACGCCTATAAATCTAAGATTGGCGGACAGGCTTTGGTAGAAGGTATCATGATGAAGGGAGCTTTTCGAGGCGCTATGGCGTGTCGTCTACCCAATGGAGAGATCGATCTGGAAACATGGGATATCCCTGTCAAGCTGAAGACCGATCCCAAAACGGGCAGAGCGAAACCTGTTCTGCCGTGGTATCGCAGGATTCCGTTTGTGCGTGGCAGTGTGAATTTTGTTACGCAGATGATCGATGGCTATCGCTGCATGATGCGTTCCGCTGAAAAGCAGGTGGACGAAGAACTGGATGCCTTTGTGCTTTGGAAAAAAAAGCAGAAGATCGATAAGCTGCCCGAAGAAGAACAGCTCTCCTGCTTTGAAGCGTGGATGCGTGAGCAAGAAAAGCCCCTGGAGGGCGATGCGCTGAAGCAACGCTTCGCGTATTTGCAGAAAGCAACGCAGTATTACGAGGCAGAAGAACCGAGTAAGCTGGAAAAATGGCTGGATGATAAGCTGGGTGACAAGATCTTTGATATCCTCATGGTGGTGGTCATGATCATCAGCGTGGTGCTTTCACTGGGATTGTTCATGTGGTTGCCAAAGCAGGTTGTCGGTTGGATCCCCCCCCTAACCCGGAATCGTGTCTTACGTTCTTTCGCAGAGGGCATCATGAAAATCGCGATCTTCATTGGCTATATGGCAGTTACCGGTTTTATGAAAAGCATTCGCCGCACCTATGAATATCATGGTGCGGAGCATAAGACCATTGCTTGCCTGGAAGCTGCTCTTCCACTGACCGTGGAAAATGTTCGTAAGCAAAAGCGATTTCATCCACGTTGCGGTACCAGCTTCATTTTTCTGGTACTGTTCATCAGCATTCTCATGGGCTGCCTGATCCCCTTTACCATTGTTTGGCAGAGAGTGCTGTGCAGCTTTGCCATGCTGCCGATCGTTGTGGGTATCAGCTATGAGCTCATTCGTTTGGCAGGCAGGGCCGATAATTTGTTTACAAAGATCCTTTCTGCACCGGGCTTATGGGTGCAGCGCATCACCACCAAAGAACCGGATGATCAGCAGATCGAATGCGCAATTGCCGCTATCACGCCCTGCATTCCCGAAAATATTGAGGACGATATATGGTGACAGATCCTGCATTGCTACATGAACTGACCCAAATCCTGCAAAGAGGCGGCATTGAAAACGCTGTCATGGAAGCAAAGTGGATCTTAGAGGATATGCCCGATGCGGAAGCGGCACGCAATGTGGCAAATCGGCGGCTGGAACACTATCCGTTGCAGTACTTGCTGGGAGGATGGGAGTTTTATGGTCTGTATTTTCATGTTGGCGAGGGCGTTTTGATTCCTCGCGCTGATACTGAAACTCTTGTGGATACCGCGCTGCAATACGGGCATCTGCCACAATCGGCAACCATTGTAGATCTATGTACCGGCAGTGGTTGTATCGCGCTGGCTTTGCAATCGCAGCGAAGAGATGTGCATATTTACGGCATTGAAAAAAGTGAAGTTGCCCTCGCCTACGCGCAGAAAAACGCAGCGTATCACAAAATGCCGGTAGACTTTCGGCTTGCCGATGTACTTGCCCCGCAAACTGCCGCCAATTACATCAATGTAGACGTAATCGTAAGCAACCCGCCTTACCTGACTGATGAAGATATGCGACGGTTGCAGGAAGAAGTCCGTTATGAGCCACGAATGGCTCTGGCAGGTGGCACAGATGGATTGCTTTTCTATCGCCAAATTACCGCATTGTGGAAGTCTTCGCTGAAGGCAGGCGGTATGCTTGCGTTTGAAGTGGGCATCCATCAGGCTGAAGCCGTCAAAGAAATACTTCGTGTACATAGATTTGTCCATATCGGGACTGTGCCCGATTTATGTGGCATCCGGCGTGTGGTCTATGGTTATCGCGATATCCCCATAAGCAGCAAAATTACTTCTTGATGAACTAAAACAGAAAGGAAATACGAGTTATGGCAAAAGCTGAACTGAAAAAGAAGAATACCGGCGTGGTAGTGCCTGCCGATGCGGATGCAAGAAAAAAGGCATTGGAAAACGCCATTGCACAAATTGAAAAAGCATATGGCGCAGGTGCTGTCATGCGGTTGGGTGCGAATTCACATCTAAATGTGCAGACCATCTCTACGGGTTCATTGTCGTTGGATCTGGCGTTGGGGATTGGCGGTGTGCCCAGAGGTCGTATTGTGGAGATCTACGGCCCTGAAAGCTCCGGTAAAACTACCGTTGCGCTGCATATCATTGCTGAGGCGCAGAAGCTTGGCGGCGAAGTGGCTTTTATTGATGTGGAGCACGCGCTTGATCCTATTTATGCCGGAAATCTGGGTGTAAATATTGATAATCTTCTGGTGGCGCAGCCCGATAGCGGCGAGCAAGCACTGGAAATTGCCGAAGCACTGGTGCGTTCCGGCGCAATTGATGCCATCGTGATCGATTCCGTTGCAGCGATGACTACCCGCGCAGAAATTGAAGGCGAAATGGGCGATAGTCATGTGGGTATGTTGGCAAGACTGATGTCTCAGGCAATGCGAAAGCTGACGCCTGCTATTGCGCAATCTAACTGTGTAGCGATCTTTATCAATCAGGTGCGCGAAAAGATCGGCGTGATGTATGGGAATCCCGAAACTACAACGGGTGGCAGAGCATTGAAGTTCTATTCTTCGGTGCGTATGGAGGTGCGTAAGGGAGAAGCAATCAAAAATGGCGCAGAAGTGATCGGCAATCGCACCCGCGTAAAAATCGTGAAGAACAAGGTTGCACCACCCTTCCGCGAGTGCGAATTTGATATCATGTACGGCACCGGTATTTCCAAAGTGGGAGAAATCCTCGACCTTGCTACCGATTTGGATATTATCCATAAGGGCGGTTCGTGGTTCAGCTACGGTGATCGTAAGCTGGGGCAGGGCAGAGATGCAGTCAAGGAACTCCTGCTGAACGAGCCTGATCTTCTGACCGAGGTGGAAAAGCAGATCATGGAGCAGAAGGAAAATCTGGTGCTGGTTTCCAAAAAGAACAAGAAGGCCGCATCTGTCAATGCCGCTAAGGAAAAGGCAGAAACTGCGGTTGCAGCTGCATCTGCTGCTGCGGTAACCGATGACGCAGACGACAATTTTGAAGAGTTTGCCCCTGTTGAGGCATAATTGGATATCAACTATGATACAGATTGTATCCATTGCCCCATTCAAAGGAGCGGTTCTTGAAATTACCCTTTCGGATGGCAATGTGCTTTGGTTGCATAAAGAACTGGTCTGTGACACGCATTTGCATAAAGGTGATATGCTTACCAGGGCGCAAATTGCCGATTTGCAGCAGCAGGCGGCAAATCGGCGGGCATTTGAGTATGGCTTATATTTGCTGGAACGCAGAGGGTATTCCTACCGTGCGCTGTATGATAAGCTGATGCAAACGGAGCACGCCGAAGAACAGGCAACATTGTATGCCCTGGAAAAATTGGTGCGCCTGGGATTCCTCAACGATGCACTCTATGCGGAATCCTTAGCACGGCAGCTTGTGGAGCAAAAGCGATACGGGCTGCATCGCGCCGCCATGGAAATGCGTCAAAAGGGGCTTTCGCAAGAGGATATTGACGAAGCACTTGCCCCATACGATGACCCTGATGACACCGCAGAGCGGATCTCACAGTTGTTGATACGCAAATATGCAAGAAAGCTGACCGACCCCGATGACCGTAAGGCAATCGAATCGGTAAAGGCTGCGTTGGTGCGCCGCGGATTTGATTATGCCGATGTGCGCCACGCGCTCGAAGATTATTTTTCAGATGAATACGATGTGGAGGAATTTGACGCATGATCGTGAGTATGGTATCCTTGGGCTGTGCCAAAAACCTGGTGGATGCAGAGAGAATGCTGTATCTACTGAAGGAGGCAGGGCACACACTGACTGTTGAACCCGGCGATGCGGAAATTGCAGTGGTCAACACCTGCGGCTTTATACAATCTGCCAAGGAAGAAGCCATCGAAACCATTCTGGAACTGGTTGCGCTGAAAAAAGAGGGCGTACTCAAAGGGATTATCGTGACGGGCTGCCTTGCCGAGCGTTACCGTGAAGAAATGGCAGAACAATTTCCTGAAGTGGATGCTGTGATTGGTCTGGGGGACGAAAAGCTGCTTTGCGATGTGATAGACCGTATGGAAAAGGGTGAACGCGTGGTGCAGTTTGCCCCTAAAAAAGACCTGCCGCTGACCGGTGGCAGAGTCCTTTCCACATTGCCTTTTTTTGCTTATCTCAAAATTGCCGAGGGCTGTTCCAACGGTTGTACCTATTGCGCCATTCCGCAAATTCGTGGCGGATATCGTTCAGTGCCGATGGAAGATGTCCTCAAAGAGGCACAGTGGCTTGCTGAAAACGGCGTTACTGAGCTGGTGGTCGTTGCACAAGATACGACACGCTACGGCGAAGATCTGTATGGTAGCTCCCGTTTGCCCGAGCTGCTGCAAGCATTGTGTCAGATCGAAGGCTTCCATTGGATCCGCGTATTGTACTGTTACCCTGAACGCATCACCGATGAACTGATCCATGTCATTGCTACAGAGCCGAAAATCGTGAAATATCTGGATATTCCTGTACAGCATTGTAGCGGCAAAATCCTGAAAGCAATGCGTCGCGGTGGAGATGAGGCATCGCTGCGCGCACTGTTTGCAAAGCTGCGTACCGCTATCCCGAATATCACATTGCGCACCACGCTGATGACCGGCTTCCCCGGTGAAACCGAAGCCGATTTTGAACAGCTTTCTGCTTTTGTGGAGGAAATGCGTTTTGACCGCATGGGTTGCTTCTCGTATTCCGAGGAGGAACATACCATTGCGGCATCCATGCCCGATATGATCGAAGAATCGGTGCGCAGGCACCGCGCGGAAATGCTTACAGAGCAGCAAATGACCATTTCCTATGCGTTAAACGAAAAGCGGATGGAAACTGTCACCGAAGCGGTGATAGAGGGATATGATAAATGGGCGGAATGCTGGTTCGGCAGAACCGCAGCGGATGCTCCGGACATCGACGGAAAACTGTTTATTGCAGGCACACCGCAGGATGGTTATTGCGTGGGACAGTATGTAAAAGTCGAAATAACAGATATGCTGGACTTTGATCTGATCGGTGAGGTGGTTGTGGATGAATCTGCCGAATAAGCTGACGTTAGCACGAGTGATGATGGTGCCATTGTTTGTATTACTATTTTATTGGGATTTCCCTGCACATTATCTGCTTGCTACGCTAGTGTTCGTGATTGCATCCATTACCGATGCCGTAGACGGACATCTGGCGCGCAAATATCAGCTGATAACGGATTTTGGGAAGTTTCTGGATCCATTGGCAGATAAAGTACTTGTGATGACCGCGTTTGCCTGTTTTTTGGAGCGGCAATATCTAAATGTGGTTGTGTTTCTGTTGATTATGATCCGTGAATTTATGGTTTCTGCGTTACGGTTGGTCGTTGCGGGCAAAGGAACAGTGGTGCCGGCAGGTTTTTCGGGCAAACTGAAAACTGCGTTTACTATGATTGCGCTGATCGCCTACCTGGTGTATCTCTCTTTCTGTCATGATTTTTCCAGCTTTGGTTTGCCGCTGCCCGATGCATTTTATCACTGGACAGAAATCGTATTGCAGTGCTTTTTCTGGATCGCCGCAGGTTTGACGGTTTGGTCAGGCTGTGAGTATCTGTTTGCCTACCGCAAGGATATTGACCCGAGAATCTGATCGTGACATTTTCTCCCATTGATAAAGGAGGCTTTCATGCTACAACAGCTTCGTGAAGAAATCGCGCTGATTCGCGACCGTGATCCGGCGGCACGCAGTTCGATAGAGATTTTGTTGACCTACTCCGGTTTGCACGCTGTAATCGCCTATCGATTTGCGCATTCCCTGCTCAAGCGCGGGATGCCGACCATGGCGCGTATCGTATCGCAAACAGCGCGCTTGTTTACAGGAATCGAAATCCACCCGGGAGCCAAAATAGGCAAGGGACTGTTTATCGACCATGGCATGGGTGTTGTGATCGGTGAAACTGCGATTATTGGCGATAATTGTACGCTGTATCAGGGCGTGACGCTTGGCGGTACGGGCAAAGATCGTGGCAAGCGACATCCCACACTGGGCGATAATGTGACTGTAGGCGCGGGTGCAAAGGTGCTTGGGCCATTTAAAGTGGGAAACAACGCCAAAATCGCGGCAGGTGCCGTAGTGCTGACAGAAATTCCACCCAACGCAACTGCTGTGGGTGTGCCTGCGCGTGTGGTGAAAATGAACGGAGTGCGTGTTCCGGATTTGGATCAAATCCACATTCCGGATCCCGTTGCACAAGAATTGCATAAGCTCTCCAAACGCATCCGTGCGCTGGAAAAAAAGCAGCAATGATACGTATTCTGTCGTTTTTTCGATCTGATGCGGCATAAAGCATTCGGCAGATCGAATATGCTTGCGAATTTTTTGCAATATGTGTATATGAAAAATCCCGTGCCTTATCGTGAGGCACGGGACTTTTTTGATATCCTTCCAATGGGTTATGCATCCGCATCATTATCATTGCGTGGAGGCTTGGACTTCCGAAAACGTGAATGGTTGGGCTTTTGCCCGTTGCCTTTGGGAACACTACCGCCACCATTTCGGAGCGGAGGATTGTTTTTTCTGGGCGGGCGGTTTGCTTGCACCTGTTTTGTTTCCATAGCAGATTCGGGAGCGTGACCGGTATACTCCTGTTTTTCACTGGCTTGATCAGGCAATTGCGCCGATTTCAGTTCAGGCTTTGAGCTTTGCTGCTTGGATACTACAGACGGATTCTTGGCAGCATCGCGTTTATCGCGCAGATCCTCTCGCGTCATACGGCGGCTGGCATCTTGCAGACGCTCTACCTCTGTATACATCACGGTCACAGGCAGCTCAGAATTTTCCGGCTTGACGCGCAGCTTGCCGCTGACCGGATTGGCCTCCAAAACATAAGCGCGTATAGGCGGATTCCCGGGTAAAATCACCGTGGATCCCACTTTGGGGATCATCTTAATTAATTCCTCATACACGGGACTTTCATAGCGCAGACAACACATCAATCTGCCACAAGTGCCCGAAATTTTTGTGGGGTTCAGTGCCAAGCCCTGTTCCTTAGCCATTTTGATGGTTACGGGCTGGAAATCGTTAAGATAGCCCTTGCAGCATAATTCTCTGCCGCAAATGCCTAACCCACCCAACAGCTTTGCCTCATCGCGGTCGCCGATCTGTCGCAGCTCAATACGCACATGAAATGCCGCAGCCAGATCTTTTACGAGGTCACGGAAATCCACGCGGGAATCTGCCGTAAAATAAAAAATCAGCTTATTGCTATCAAAGCCACATTCCACATCCACCAAACGCATCGGCAGATTTCTCGCGGTGATTCTTTCTTCGCAGACGCGCATTGCGTCTGCCATGTATTGTTTCTTGCGCTCCAATTCAATCAAATCTTCAGGTGTTGCCAGCCGCAAAATAGGCTTTAGGGGCGCAGTGATGCTGTCTTCGGGCACGGCATGGCGACGAGTTGCTACGATGCCGCATTCGGGCCCGCGCACGGTATCTACTACAACATGGCTGCCCTCAGTGGGAGAAAAATCTCCGGGTGCAAAGGAATAGACCTTTCCGTTTGTTTTGAATTTTACACCGATAATCTCAATCATTCATGTACCTTCCAACATTTATATTTTGGGTGTATCGTGGCTGATCTAGCACTTTGCAAAAGCTGTGCACAAGGTTGTTGCCGAAAGAATTGCGCCGACGTTGCCATCCAGATCCGCAAGGGCTTCCAGAATGGCACCATGCATTTTGGCAGTGCGCGCCGGAGTCATTTCAACAGCGAGTGCCGCAGCGCCACTTTTGTCGCATCCCAGGCGGTCGAAGTTGCCATCAAGCGTCATCACCGACGCGTCACGGATCTGTTCATCCAGCAATAGCAATACCTGTCGATATTGTTCACGATCGGCAGCAGCCGCTGTCAGGCAGCGCAGCATTTCATATTCGTTTCCGGCAGCAAGTGCCAATGTGCATTCCGCAGCAAGATCAGTCGCCTTGCGAACAGCGTCGTCCTCCAAAAACGCAATGCATTTGCCGATATTGCCATCGAATTTGGATACTGCCTGCTGTATAAGCGTTTCTTCGTAGCCACGGCGCAGAAGCGCCTCTGTACACTGCCCCTTTGTAACCGGAAACACCGCTTTTGCTGTCATACGGGAGAGCAAGGTTGGCAACAGTACATCCGCAGCGCGTGTCGTAAATACAAAACAAGCATGGGGCGGTGGTTCTTCTACGGATTTCAGCAGGGCATTCTGTGCTTGCACGCTCATGCCATCTGCGTCGGTGAAGAAAAACAGCCGTTTTTCTCCGTTATTGGGTAGGATGGCTGCTTCTTTGCGTATATCACGCACCGTTTCTACAGAGTATCCCATACGCTTACCCGAATGTTCCGCGATCATCACATCGGGGTGTTTTCCCTCGGCGATCAAATTACAGTTACGGCATTGTCCGCAGGGGGCATGGTCAACATCTTCACACAGTGCAAGCATCGCAAACCACTGCGCGATGGTCTTTTTGCCGCAGCCTACTTCACCATGCAGCAGCAATGCATGGGGCAGACGATGATGCTGTCGCATGGTCTGCAATTCTTGCAGCAGAGTGGCATTTCCTGCAATAAATGGCGCGGTGGTAGTTCGTCTGATCACAGCTTTTCAAACCGTTCGATGCCGGTAACGAAGATGGTTGCACCACCAACTGCTACTTCCAGCGGCATAGAATTGATCTCGCCGGTGCTGTCGCCATAAGTAGGGGTGGATGGCACAAATTGCTTGCGGTGATGGCATTTTCTTTCTACCACGTCCATTACATCATCCACCTGATCATCCTCCACGCAGATGAGGAAGGTCGTGTTTCCTGCACTTAAAAAGCTACCTGACGAGGCAAGTTTGGTTGCACAGAAGCCATGCTTGGCAAGCGATTTGGATACAGCGGCACTATCGTCACCGTTAACGATCGCGAAAATAAGTTTCATACTTTCTTCCCTGTTCCTTTCGTGATGTATGTACCGAGAATATCCGAAAGATCATCGGGGCTCGGTTTTTTTTCTTGGATGACCGCAATTTCCGTCACGCCGTAATGCAACAGCAGTGAAATCGCGGCATCATCCAGTATTTCGCCGCAAATAGCAATGGGCACTGCCGGCGGACAGGGCGGTTGTGTCATAGCGCAGATCCTACCGGCAGCCTGATGAATGGGTACGATCTCACTGGGCTGTGTTGCCGCTTCATAAGGTGGCAATTTTGCAAACAGCATCGGTGATTTCGGGGGTTCATACTGCAAAGGATTTACCGTTCGGGGCAAATTGCAATGCTCCAGTACAGTTTGCAATGTGTCAATATCCTGCAAGGGCGTTGTTGGCGAACAGAGCATCACCACAAAATCGGCATCGGCATATTCATACATGATGCCCTGCGTGGTCAGCCATGCGGCAAGATTGGTGCCTCGATATCCGCTTTCTCCTGCGCAAATGCAGATATGAAACGGATCGCCCTGACGAAAATGGAATTGATTGCGGAGATGGTTGCGCATACGTTCCAGACGGCGTGCAACAGTCGCAATATCATGCCGCACCTGCATATCCAGGTAGCGGTTGCACAGGTCTATGGAAGCCAATATGAGATACGATGGGCTGGTTGAGCCAAACATTGCCATTGCACTGCGCAAAAGTGGCGCATCTGCCGGATTTTTGCAATGCAGGCAAGCGGCACCGGTCAGTGCAGGCAGCATTTTGTGATACGAATCGCAACAAAAGTCTGCGCCAAGCGCAATGGGGTGCAGACTCGGCTGAATAAATGCAAGATGCGCGCCGTGAGCATTGTCTACAATCAGTCTTGCATTGTGGCGCGTGCAAACCGCAGCGATGGCTTTGATATCCGCAATGGTACCGAGATAATCCGGCGTAGTGATATACACACAAGCAGGCGATTTGCAGTTGGCAAGGGCAAATTGCACTGATTGTGCCGAAATAGCACCGGAAAGCAGCATACCGTCCTTGGGATACATCCAACGCACGGGCAAATCCAGCAAAATGCAGGTATTTAGCATACTGCGATGTACATTTCGTCCTGCAAGAATCGTTCTACCCTCGCGCTTCATTTGCATCAACATTGCCTGAATACAAAGCGTTGAGCCACCTGCGGAGTACAATGTTGCCCCCGTCCCGAACAATGCCGCGGCATTGTTTTCACTTTCGGCAATGATACCGTCTGCCTCAAACAGGCTATCTGCGCCGCAAATTTCGGTAATATCCAACGGATACGCTGCTGCCAGCCAATGGTCAAGACCTTTTCCCTTATGGCCCGGCATATGCATACGCAGTTGATTGCTGTGAGCATATTGCATCAGATAGTCATAAATCGGTGTATTCACCACAGCAAACCTGTCCTTTCATATAATTGCTCATAATAAGTATATCACAAAATTGCCTGTTGTGCAATAGGCAAAAAAGAAAAAGTCCCCGATATTCTTCTTGCACGAAGAATATCGGGGGCAATTTTTGATGAATGGACCCGAAGGGGATCGAACCCTCGACCTCTGCGTTGCGAACGCAGCGCTCTCCCAACTGAGCTACGAGCCCATAACATTGTTATTATAGCACAGGATGCGGCACTTGTCAAGTACAAAATGCTACTTTTTCGCTGACTGCGTGCCACGATTCTGTAATAGACGCCTTATGCCCTGTTTCTCATGGCATACGAGGTTGCTGTCAATGTGGGTATCGGAGCAGGGTGTTTTTTTGAGTCATATGTTTGTCGATTCGGCTTACAGCAGCGCATAAAGCGTTGCGGCAATGGGTATACTGACAAGGAATGCCTATCAAGCAAGATCAAAAAGCGCGCAAGTGATCCTGCATGAAGCCATCGAAATGTGACGAAAATGCCCCTTATCGCTTTGCAGAGGCAAAAGCACTTGACTTTTCCGTTGATTTGTCGTATACTTGTATATGTATGAGTAGGCTCATATGATCTGGCAGAATTTACCGTTTGGTTTTTACCTGCTAAGAAAAAGCAGGTGCAATATATTTGATTTTTCCTGCGCAAACGAAACACAAACATTTTTTCAAAAAGGAGCGTATCGTATTGAATAGAAACCCGAATCATAACAACAGCAGTCACCGTAGCGGTTATCATGCAAAAAGTAAGGGCAGCGTGCCACTTTCGGCGGTTGGAAAGAAATTTTTCCGAAATGAAACTGCGACAATTGTCGAAAAAGGAAAGAAGCCTCAGCCTCGCAAAGCGGAGCAGCATTCGGTCGTTGCAAAGAAAACCGCAATGCCTGATCATAACGGTGCGGCAGGGCATCCAAAAACGCCCGTGCGTATCATTCCATTGGGCGGATTAGGCGAAATTGGCAAGAACCTGACCGTTATCGAATGTGCAAGCGATATGTTTATTATCGACTGCGGCATGGCATTCCCTGATGCGGAAATGCCCGGTGTCGATTCGGTCATCCCCGATTTTACTTATCTGGAAAAGCACGCAGACCGTTTGCGCGGTGTTGTGCTCACCCACGGTCATGAAGACCATATCGGCGGGCTTGCATATCTGTTGAAAAAGATCAATGTGCCTGTATATGGCACACAGCTTACGCTTGCATTGGTGGAATCCAAGCTGAAGGAGCATCACCTTGTTCAAAGTGTCAAGCTGAATGTGGTAAAACCACGCCAAACCGTGCGCATGGGCTGCATGGCTGTGGAGTTTATCCATGTAAATCACTCTATTCCTGATGCAGTTGGTCTTGCGGTGCATACACCCGCAGGTGTATTGGTGCATACAGGCGATTTCAAAGTGGATTATTCCCCTATTAACGGTGGGATCATTGATCTGGCGCGCTTTGGTGAGCTTGGCTCAAAAGGCGTATTGGCACTGATGGCAGATTCCACGAATGCGGAGCGTTCGGGCTTTACCCCTACAGAGCGTACCGTTGGAGAGTCGTTTGAAAAGCTGTTCGCTACTGCGGAAGGAAAACGCATCATCGTGGCAACGTTCTCTTCTAATGTCCACCGTGTGCAGCAGATCATCAATTGTGCGGAACGCTATGGCAGAAAAGTTGTGGTCATGGGCAGAAGCATGGTCAATGTCATGAATATTGCTACCAAGCTGGGGCATTTGCAGGTGAAGAAGGGCACACTCATTGAGCCGGAGCTGATGAACCGCTTTGCCGCCAAGGATATCGTACTCATTACAACGGGCAGCCAGGGTGAGCCGATGTCTGCACTGACCCGTATGGCGATGCACAGCCATAAGCAGGTGGCGATCACGCCGCAGGATTATATTATTATTTCCGCAACACCGATTCCCGGGAATGAAAAATATGTCACTCGTGTGGTAAACGAGTTGATGAAATCAGGTGCGCAGGTGGTATATGAGCGAATGTACGAGGTACATGTTTCGGGTCATGCCTGTCAGGAGGAGCTGAAGCTCATGTTGGCACTGACAAAGCCCAAGTTTTTTATACCGGTACACGGCGAATATAAACATCTGAAGAAACACGCGCAGTTGGCAGTGGATATGGGCGTTCCGAAGGAGAATGTACTCATTGCGGAGCTGGGCAATGTGATCGAAACGAACGGTGTACAGATGAAAGTCGTTTCGCAGGCACCTTGCGGCAGCGTCATGGTGGATGGCCTTGGTGTAGGCGATGTGGGAGCGATCGTGCTCCGCGATCGCAAGCATCTGGCGCAGGATGGTTTGATCATCGTTGTGCTGGGTATCGATAAGAATGGGACGGTCGTATCCGGCCCCGAGCTGATTTCCAGGGGCTTTGTGTATGTGCGCGAGGCGGAAGAAATCATGGAGGGCGCAAAGCAGCGTGTGTGCGAAGCACTGGAAAGCTGCTCTGCTACCGAGATACGCGAGTGGAACACCCTCAAACTGACACTGCGTGATGTATTGATTGACTATATCCGCGAAGCTACACAGCGTCGTCCGATGATTCTGCCAATCATCATGGAGATGGAATAAACTTCCCAAACGGAAAATTGAAACGGAAAGCGGTGAGAAAATGCGCAGGAAATCAACATGGCGGCTGATTTGTGCGTTGCTGATTCTAATCACGGCAGCGATATGTATTCTTTGTATGATCTATTTGCAAAGGCAGCAGGGCAGGCTGTTTTATGTGACGGCCGGATTGCTGGCTGTTGGTACATTGTGGACTGCCATAGAGGGTTTTCTTCTGCACCGCAATTTCTGGGGATATATCTCGCGAATGAATGACGCACTTACCGATGCTGCGCAGATTTCCCCCAGAGAGCTGCCCATTCCTGTGGCTGTGCTGAGCGATACCAGAGAATTGCTGTGGTATAATGACAGCTTCGCAAAGCGAATCGTCAAAAACGAGGACTGCCACGGCAGAAGCATTCAGCATATCATACCGCTGGATTTTCGTAAACTGTTAGAAAGCGGCACCTGTACCATGCATAACGACAGCGGTTTTTACCGCGTCTTTTATAGTGAGCATCAAAGCAGAGAGCAGAAGCTGATTCTGCTGTGCTTTCAAGATTTCAGCGTGGAACAGGAATATCGTGGGCTGTTTGAGGATAGTCGGCTTTGTGTGCTGCATATTATGGCAGATAATTATGATGACCTGATCAATGGCTTAAAGGCCGGGGAGCGTGCTGCCTTGACCGCCGATCTGGAGCAGCTGATTGACAAGACGTTCAGCGGCTACCAAGGGATCGCTTGCCCGTTGGGACAGGATCACTTTATCGTCATGATTGAGGCGCAGCATTTCCGCGCATTGCAGGCGAAAAAGTTTCCCATTCTTGACGCTGCCAGAAAGATTCTGGTGGGTGGCAAAAAAGCACTTACTTTGTCCATCGGTGTGGGCTGTGATGGGGAAAGCTTTGCTGAAAACGACCTTTTCGCGCGGCAATCGCTGGATATGGCAATGGGGCGTGGTGGTGATCAGGCGGCAGTAAAAACACGGTCGGGATTCGATTTCTTTGGCGGTGTTTCCAAGGCTGTGGAGCATCGTTCGAAAACCCGTTACCGCTATGTGGCGAAGGCGTTGCAGGAGATCATTGAGGACAATGACCGTGTACTGGTTATGGGTCACCGTTTCACTGATCTGGATGCTGTGGGCGCAGCTGTTGGTATTGCGTACTTCGCACAGCAGTTGGGTACACCAGCCAATATCGCGATTCATGCGGATGCCACCCTTGCTGCGCCCCTCGTGACGCGTCTGCAAAAGGAGTATGAGGGGCTACTGATCACTCCGGAGGAGGCACTTGCCCTCTGCGATGAGCATACCGTGCTGGTGATCGTGGATACCGTTAACAAGGAACTGCTGGAAAGCAAGGAATTATACCGGAAGGCGGAGCATATCGTGGTGATCGATCACCATCGCAAGATGGCAAATTGCATTGACGATATGACGTTGTTGTTGCACGATCCGCAGGCTTCTTCGGCGGCAGAACTGGTCACTGAGATGCTTGCATATCTGGAATTGCACAAGGATCTGCCTGTGTTGTATGCCGAATCTCTGCTGGCGGGCATCATGTTAGATACGAAGAACTTCGTCATGCAAACGGGCGTACATACCTTTGAAGCAGCGGCATTGCTTCGTGAGTGCGGTGCTGACCCCACTGTGGTAAAGGCATTGTTTGCAGCGACCATGAGCGCATATCGTCAGCGTTCGCGCATGGTGGTGGATGCGGAGCTGCATCGTCACTGTGCCATTACCGTGGCACGAGATGAGTGTCCCGATATTCAGATCGTTGCCTCGCAGACTGCGGATGAGCTGTTGGGTATTGAGGGCGTGGATGCGTCTTTTGTGATCTATCCGAACCGTGGTGTAAGCTGTATTTCGGCTCGCTCCTTGGGTAAAATGAATGTACAGGTCATTATGGAGCAGCTTGGCGGTGGTGGTCATCAGACAATGGCTGCTGCGCAGTGTAAGGATTGCTCTCCGACCGAATTGCGAATTAGATTGATCGGTGTACTGGATGCGATGGCTTCTGCGGAACAAGCTATGGGCACCGAAGCACTAACGAAAGGATGAAGAAATCATGAAAGTGATCTTATTGCAGGATGTAAAGGGTACAGGCAAAAAAGGCGATGTCAAGAATGTTTCTGATGGCTTTGCCAGAAACTTTCTCATCGGAAGAGGGCTGGCTTTAGAAGCAACCCCTAAGAATTTAACCGAATTGCAGGGCAGGAAGGATTCTGCGCAGCACAAAATTGATGTTGCAAAGGCAGAAGCCGAAGCACAGGCTGCAAAACTGAAAGGGCAGACCGTGACCGTGCGCGCAAAGGCGGGGCAAGGCGGGAAGTTGTTTGGCGCCGTTACCCCCGCAAGCATCGCGGAAGCGGTAGAAGCACAGTTCGGCTTTGCGGTGGATAAGCGCAAGATCGTCACCACTGTTGAAATCAAGAACGCGGGCACCTACACTGCCGAAGCAAAGCTGTTCAACGGTGTAAGTGCCGAATTTACTGTATCCGTGGTGGCTGAGAATGCCTGAGCTTGACAGCCGAACCTACGGTGCGGGCGATATCACGCGCAATGATCCAGTTAATATCGAGGCGGAACAGTCCGTACTCGGCTCCATTTTGCTTTCTCCCGAAGCCATCAGTACTGCACTGGAATATGTCAAGGCGGATGCGTTCTCGCTACAGCAGCATCGAGAGTTGTTTAGCCTGCTGGTTTCTATGTTCACAGGCGCACAAGCGGAGAATATGGATCCTGTGGTGGTACTCAATGAGGCACTGCGGTTGGGCATTTTTGAGAATGCTGCCGAGGGTAAACGCTATCTGACCGCACTGGCAGATTCCGTTCCCTCTCCCGATAATATCCGCAGCTATGCCAAGATCGTTGCTGAGAAATACTGCGAACGAATGCTGGCAGCTGTTGCTCGTGATGTACTCAATCAAATCGCAGAGGGCAGCGAATCCGCGCAGACCTTATTGGATTCCGCTGAGCAGCGCATTTTTGATATCCGACAGGGACGCGATGTACGCGGGCTGATACCCATCGGCGATGTAATGGTTTCTACCTACCGCCATCTGGTGGATATTTCCGGCCCCGACCGTGACCAGTTTGTGGGTGCGCGCACCGGATATCCCGAGCTTGACCACATCACAGGCGGTATGAATAATTCCGATCTGGTGCTACTGGCTGCTCGTCCGGGTATGGGTAAGACCTCCTTTGCGCTGAATCTTGTTACCAATGTCAGCCGCAGTTCCGGCAAAACCGTTGCCGTGTACTCTTTGGAAATGAGTATGGAGCAGCTTGCTTCCCGTATGCTCTCCACTGCTGCACTGGTCGATTCTCATAAGCTGCGCACCGGTAGACTTGATCCGAAAGAATGGGGCAGAATTGCAGAGAGTGCCGATATGCTCTCCGGCATGAATATTTTGCTTTCTGAGGCAACAGGCATTACCGTTTCGCAGATGAAAGCGCAGCTGCGCCGTGTGAGGAATCTGGGCATGGTGGTCATAGACTACTTGCAGCTGATGGATTCCCCCACCAAAAGCGATAACCGTGTTTTGGTCATTTCTGAAATTACCAGAGGTTTAAAGCTGATGGCAAAGGAATTGAATGTGCCCGTACTGTTGCTTTCGCAGTTGAATCGTGGCGTAGAAAGTCGTCCCGATAAGCGTCCCATGCTCTCCGATCTGCGTGAATCCGGCTCCATTGAGCAGGATGCCGATATCGTGATGTTTCTCTACAACGATTACTACTACAATCGCGATACCGATAAGCCCAATATCACTGAGTGCATTGTGCAGAAAAACCGTCACGGTGAAACTGCAACGGTCAATCTGATCTGGGATGCACAATACACTCGTTTTTCTGCTCCTGCACGGGATGATGCCGTGCCACCGGCATGAGCAATCATTTGGAGGACATCATTGCGCAAGGCGGTCTTTTGCCTCGTGCGGGCAAGCTTACTGTGGCACTTTCCGGTGGTGCGGACAGCGTTGCGCTACTGCTTCTATTGCAGGAATTGCAGCCACAGTTTGGCTACGATTTGCAGGCGATACATATCCACCACGGCATAAGAGGCGCGGAAGCCGACCGTGACGCGATATTTTGTGAGGCGTTGTGTAAAAATCGGCAGATCCCCTTTTTTTGCCACTATGTGGATGTTCCTGCATTTGCAGCTGCACAAAAGCTTTCTATCGAAACTGCCGCGCGGATTCTGCGCTATGAAGCATTGCAGCGATTTGCCCCTACGGGGTGGATCGCTACGGCGCACCACGCCGATGATGAAGCGGAAACCATGCTGTTCCATTTGATGCGTGGCTGTGGCTTAAATGGTCTGTGTGGGATTCCCCCGAAGCGTGGCAGGATCATTCGTCCACTGCTTGGGATCTCCAAAGACGAGTTGCTTGCATATCTGCAAACGCAGGGGCAGGATTTTGTAACCGATAGCAGTAATCTTACCGAGGACGCTGCCCGAAACCGCTTACGACATCGCATATTGCCCGTACTGCGCGAATATCAGCCGACATTGATCAGCCATCTTACCTGTACGGCACAGACCTTACGCGAAGATGAAGCGTATCTTACCGCGCAGGCGAACCGTGTTTTTGCACAAAGCTTTCACGAACAGTGGGGCGGTTTGCAGCATTTGGCAGAACAACCCAGGCCTTTGCGTATACGCTGCTACCGTATGTTGCTGGCGCATTATCAAATTGATCCATCTTATCCTTTGCTTTGCGCTATGGATAGGCTTGTGCAGGAGAATATGGGTAAAATCACCGTCAGTGGGGATGTTTACGCGCAGGTGCATCGGGGAATGCTGTTTGTGATGCGCGACGCTAGACCTCTTTGTAATGCGATGCCACTGCATATTGGTGAAAACCGGCAGTTTGCAGAGCGTATCTGTATTGCAAGCCTTGAAAATGCGGCGTTATCACCGAAGATTCACAAATCATTCACCCAATATGCGCTCGATTATGATAAAATAATCGGAAAGCCGTGCTTCCGTCTTCGACAAAGAGATGACCGCATTGTGCTGCCGGGGCAGAAGCATTCGATCGCACTGCGAAAAGCGGTGCAAGCGAAAATCCCCCTCCCCCTGCGGCAGAGTATCTACGCGTTGTATGATGATACAGGCTGTATATTCTGCGAGGGCGTTGGCGTCGCGGCAGGCGTTGCGCCCAAGACCATCAGCAAACGGCTGCTGTTGCTGCAATGTACAACGGTCAGCCCGACAGAAATTCAGTAAGGAGTGAAACCATTGCAAGGAAAAAACCGTGGCATTCTCGCCTATGTAGTGATCGCGATTCTGTTCGTCACTGCCATTATGTTCGTGTTGCCTGCCCTCTCCGAAAGCAAAAACAAAATCACTTATTCGGAGGTCATCTCGCATTTTGATAACTACGAGGTCACAGGCTATACGCTGGATCTCGGTACCGGTGAGCTAAAGTATCAGCTGCGCGGCGAGAACAAAACCTATACCTATGATGTACCCTATGTGGCACTGTTTGTAGATGAGACGCTCAACTACCGCACAGAGTACAATGCACGTTACCCCGATGCACCGTTGAGCCAGGATTACTTCGAGATCAAGGATAATTCTTGGCTGTTGACCGTGCTGCCTACCATTTTGATGCTGGTACTGGGTATTGCGTTGTTCATATTCATGTTCCGTCAGGCAAACGGCGGTGGCAAAATCAATTCCTTCGGCAAGGCAAACATCAAGGCGCAGACAGGGCAAGCCAAAAAGGCTACCTTCGCCGATGTTGCAGGTGCCGATGAGGAAAAAGCCGAAATGGCGGAGATCGTGGACTTTTTGAAGAATCCCAAAAAGTATGACGAGATTGGCGCAAGGATCCCTAAAGGCGTGCTGCTGCTTGGCCCTCCCGGTACCGGTAAGACATTGCTGGCGAGAGCGGTTGCGGGCGAGGCAGGTGTGCCGTTCTTCCCGATCTCCGGCTCTGATTTTGTGGAAATGTTCGTTGGCGTAGGCGCAAGCCGTGTGCGTGATCTGTTTGAACAGGCCAAAAAGCATGCGCCGTCCATCATCTTTATTGATGAGATTGATGCTGTGGGTCGTCACAGAGGATCCGGGTTAGGTGGCGGTCATGATGAGCGCGAACAAACACTGAACCAGCTGCTGGTTGAGATGGATGGTTTTACCGGCAACGAAAGCGTCATTGTCATCGCTGCCACCAACCGTCGCGATATTCTAGACCCCGCGCTCTTGCGCCCTGGTCGTTTTGACCGCCAGATCACCGTTAACTACCCTGATGTGCAGGGCAGAGAGGATATTCTCAAGGTGCATAAAGGCAAAAAACCCATTGGCCCCGATGTGGATCTGCGTGAGATTGCAAGAGATACGCAAGGTTTTACCGGTGCAGACCTTGAAAATCTGTTGAATGAAGCGGCGATTCTGGCTGCAAGAGCAAATCGTAAGGCAATCATTCATGCAGATATTGAAGAAGCTACTATGAAGGTGATCGCAGGTCCTGAGAAAAAATCTCGCAAAATTACCATGCGCGATAGGAAAATCACCGCTTACCATGAGGCGGGTCATGCCGTTACAGCATATCATCTGGAAACGCAGGATACCGTGCAGCAGGTCAGCGTGATTCCGCGCGGTATGGCGGCTGGTTTGACATGGACGCGTCCCGATGCTGAAGACGATCATATGACGCGCCGCAAGCTTTCTGAAAGTATTGTGATGCTGCTGGGCGGTCGTGCCGCAGAGGCTTTGGTGTTGGATGATGTTTGCACAGGTGCCTCCAATGATATGGAGCGCGCAACACAGATTGCCAAGAATATGGTTACCAAGTGGGGCTTCTCCGATGCATTGGGCTTGGTGGTGTATGGCTCAGACAACAACGAGGTGTTTATCGGCAGAGATTACGGTCATGTGCGCGATTACTCTGAAGATGTGGCTGCGCGTATTGATGCTGAGGTGCGTAAGCTGGTAGAAAATGGCTACGCACAGGCAAGAAATATTTTGCAGGCACATCGCGACCAGTTGGATGCGTTGGCTGAATACTTGATTGAGTACGAAAAGGCAAATGAAGACGAGTTTATGCAGATTATGAAAGGCGAGTTGACAGTCGCTTCCCGCAAGGCGAAGGAAAATCTCACTCCTGCGCAGCCGGCAGGGAATACGTCTGCAAACAGTGCTCCGGAAGCAGAGCCTACCGCTGAGTGATCAAACATACGATGGGACAGACCACCCTAAGACGTTTGGGGTGGTCTGTTGCGTTTATATTTATGCAAGGTTGGGAGCATTGCGGCGGAATCCGATCGACTGCAAGATCTCAAAAAAGTTTTGAAATGTCCATATGTCAATGATGTGAGACCCAAAAAGAGAAAAAAACAAGAAAGA
>CAYMOJ010000027.1:0-25636 GCA_964392175.1 uncultured Ruminococcus sp. | reverse complement strand
ATCTTTCTTGTTTTTTTCTCTTTTTGGGTCTCACATCATTGACATATGGACATTTCTGCAATTTCTACGATTTTGGCAGATTCTTCGCAATGATATACAACCGCTCGTCAAGATTTCATGTAATTTATTTCCAGATTTATAATCATTGTATACGTTTTTTTGTGCACACATACAAATCATCAGATTTTCGGAATATGCTATTGACTTTTTTTGCAAATTGCGGTATAATGTTTAAGTCGCAAGTGACCTGAACCTGATGTGTTCGGCACTGGTGGCACCGCAAATGGCTGCGTAGCTCAGTTGGCTAGAGCAATCGGTTCATACCCGATCGGTCGCTGGTTCAAGTCCTGCCGCAGCCACTTTCTGTGGCCCGTTGGTCAAGCGGCTAAGACGCCACCCTTTCACGGTGGAATCATGGGTTCAACTCCCGTACGGGTCACCATTCGAATAGCATCCGAACGAACTGTTCTTTATTGGAATTGTATTCGGACAAACAACAAAGCACCGAGTAGAGTGTAAATCTCTGCTCGGTGTTTTTTTTGAACACTTTGTACAATTCTGTTTCATCGGAATCATGAATGATCGGATCGGTTTCCACGCTCTTATTACACACTTCAGTCGCTACAGCATGGTATTGAAAAACCTGAAAATGTCGTGAAAACGAACAATTCTTGTTGACAGTTTTCGGGGATTATGGTATCATATCAATGTATCATTCTCTGTTCTGAAAGGGGAACCCATGAAGATTGCAAGCCATAAAAAAATGATCGCCGCTGTGTTATCTCTGATGCTTACCATGCAGACTGTTGTCACCTCTTCCATGATCACAAAGTGCACGCTCGGCGCTGAGGCTTTATCGCTTAGTACGCAAGATTTTGCCAACCAGTTACAGACCCTCACCTGTATGGATTCCGCGCAAACCTACACTGAACTTGCCTATCACACGGATACAGGCGTTTTTTACGCCGATGGCAACGTAGCCGGCACGGCATGGGGCAATCTCTGCATATGCGATGAAACCTTAATGATCTCTACAAATAGCAATACCGGCACCAAATCACTGCTGCCGGAGCATGACAATACGATTCCTTTTGCAGAAAACGCTACTGCTTGGGGCTATACCTACACGGAAGAAAATGGCATCATCACCATACAAAACGAATTTCAAACCGCAAGATTGATCGTGAAAGCGCAGGGCGAAATCGATGATCTTGGCGCAATCGCGTCCGTCATCGGTTATCATGATCTGCATATCTTACAATATGCCAATTCCGCTGATGCATATGCTGCATACCAAATTTATAGTGCTGACACAGCTGTGGATTATGTACAACCCTCGCGCTATGTATCCGTAGCAGGTGTGCCCGCAGATGTGCAGGAAGATTCTGCCACAAACGGCTTTACAGATGGTTCGTATTATACATGGGGCGCAAGCTATCTGCGTACTGATCTATTCTATGATACATATCTTACCGATATCGATCCTGACAAAGAAATCATTGTCGCTGTACTGGATACAGGCATCAACGCAAACCACGCAATGGTTGCAGGACGCATTGTGGATGGTGGCGTGAATTTCTCTAATTCGGGCGATGATTCTGCCAATGATGATTACGGACATGGAACACACTGCACAGGCACGATCTGTGAACTGACACCCGAACAGGTGAAAATACTTCCGATCAAAATTTTTGATGCGAACGGAAAAGCAACTGAGGAACAAATTTACGCCGGCTTGATGTATGCCATTGAACAGGATGCTGATGTATTGAATATGAGTTTCGGTGGACTGGGCGTAAGTCCCCTTGAGGCAGAAGCAATGGCTATTGCCGATGCCAAAGGGATCGTTTGCTGTGCTGCGGCGGGCAATAATGGCGATGAAGCACGCTACTACTACCCGGGTGGCATTGAGAGCTGCATTACCGTTGCAGCTGTAGACAGCGATATGCAACGTGCGATTTTTTCCAACTACGGCGATCTCGTCGATGTTTGCGCACCGGGCGTAGGCATCACAAGTGCTGTACTGGGCGACAATAACAAGGTCGAATCATGGAACGGCACCAGTATGGCGACCCCTCACGCAACTGCCTGCTGCGCCATGATTCTACTGGCATGGAACGACCTGACACCCGATGCCGTTGCCGCTATGCTCACTGCCAATGCCATTGATCTGGGCGATGAGGGCTTTGATGAAGACTTCGCATGGGGTCTGGTATCGCTGGAAAATTTTGCCTATACCGATGGTCGCTGTGCGCTGCCTGTATTTTCCAAAGATGCAGGGAACTACGGTAAGGGATTCTCTTTTGAAATCACTTGCGATACTCCGAACGCCAATATCTACTATACCCTTGACGGCAGCATTCCCATAGCCGAAAATGGTATACTTTATACGGAGCCAATCAGCATATCTGCTACCACCAGGGTACGTGCTATCGCTGTAAAAGAAGGCTGCATGGATAGTCTACTGACCGAGTGCGTTTATTCTATCGGAGGCTTCGATGTTCCTTCCCCTTATACCGTGGAAAATGGCGTGATAACCGCCTATCACGGTGTATTGCGTCGCCTGACTGTACCCGCACAAATCGATGGACAAACCGTTACTGCCATCGGAGCAACAGCCTTTGCCAACCACCCCTATCTGCAAGAAGTCACCCTACCTGATACCATTACACATATCGCGGAAAACGCTTTTTCAGGCTGCACAGCGCTGACAGAAATCACTGCAAACGGTGTTACTACCCTTGGCGACGCAGCATTTATGGACTGCTCCGCTTTGAAAACCCTTTCCTTTGCACAACAACTGAAAACGATTGGCACACACGCCTTTGCTAACTGCACCGCATTGCAGAATATTCACTGCGAACAGCTGTCTACCGTATCGGCATCCGCCTTTGCAGGATGTACTGCATTGAAATCGGTATATATCCCCATGGCAACACAGCTTGATTCTTCTGCATTTGAGGGCTGCACAGCACTGATATCGGTACGCTGTGCATGGAATCATGTTACTGCACTGGGTGACCGTGTCTTTGCCGACTGTACCTCTTTTGCAGGCTCTCTGGGATTTGTCGCACTGGAGACAATGGGAGAATCCGTCTTTGATGGTGCAGCATCTCTATTGCGTGTTGCTTTGCCTGCATCTATTACTGCGCTGCCACGCCGCACCTTTGCCGGGTGCAAATCACTCTGTCAGTTAGAACTGCCTGCTGTCACGCAGATCGGAGATGCAGCACTGGCTGTGGAGCAATCTACCTTTGGGATTGTCATAAATCTGCCATTTGCAGAGGTAACAACAATCGGTACAGATGCTTTCTATGGCTGTGCGCTCGGCAAACGAGGAGAAACTACTACATTCTCTTCACTTTGTTCGATCCCCTACCGCGCTTTTGCAGGCATCGTCGCAGATTCACTTGCTTTTCCTGCTGCTACAACCGTCTGCACAGATGCCTTTACCGATGCCGTCATTGGTCTGATTGCGTTGCCCATGGTACAGTCTCTGCATACCAATGCCATATCCAATACCGATTGGGTGCTACTTTCTACGGATTGCATGACCCTCGCTGAAAATGCCATCACAGCAAACACACAGATCTATGCTACCGCACCTTCTGCACCCCTTGTAGATTATGCTGCGGCCAACGGCAACCTTCTGACGAATACCCCCACACTGATTTATGCATTTGGCACAAATGCTGTCACCACACAATATACACCTGTTACGCTCACGCTTCTGACCGTTGGCGATACACTTTCATACCAGTGGTATGCCCTTGCAGAGGACGGCGCACAAACTGCCATTACAGGTGCTACGACCGCAAGATATCAACCCAATGCTGCAACGGCAGGCACACAGCAATATCTTTGCGTGGCACAAAATGCAGATAATACGAAGCTCTCCGCCCAATACACAGTTACGGTCACTGCCATAGCACCTGAGATTCTGACCGAAGGAGAAACACTGTACAATCAGTCAGCCGCGCCGCAGACACTTTGCTTTACCCCCACTACTGATGATACTTACGCGTTTTATGCCTGTGGCGATGTCATGTCACAAGGTACACTGACCGATGCAGCGGGCAATCTGCTTGCCATGCTTACAGAGTGTGCGGACGGCAGTGAATTCTGCACTGTTGCCCTAAAAGCCGATACAGTTTATTATCTGCATACGGCTCCCCTATGGCAAGGCATCTATGGAATCACCGTCTACAAATCATATGGTGAAGATAACCGTATTTCCATCACCGAGGTATTTGTCGACTATCCTACTACATTTGTTCCTGCCAATGCAGATGCGCAGCCGGAAATCATCGTGACTGCCCCCGATGGCGCAATCCTCACCCCTAATGCTGATTATCATATCATCTATGAAAAACATAACAGCATTGGCAAGCTGCATCTGTTTGGCATGAATGCCTATGCCGGTTCTCTCACGCTGACCTTCACCTTATACCAACCTGTATATGCAGATACTGCCAATGTGGTTTCACTTGATGGAGAGAACGATACCGTTACCTTTTCGTTCACACCCCGTGCTTCGGGAGAATACTACTTCTACGCAACATATCTTGCAGAGTTTGCATCGGAATACAATTACTACATACAGTATGGAACATATCCTGTAAACCATAAATATTACGGCATCAACCCAGATGCAACAGTAACCGACGAGGATGGTAATCTGCTTGCCTATAATAGCAACAGTGGCGGAAATGGAATGTTCCGTGGCAAGGTAATGCTCTACGGTGGTCAAACATATCGAATCACCTGCACTGCCAAAGGGGCAGCACGGTTTTCCCTTGTGCTTTCAAAAAAGCTTTACACGGTCGCAGATACAATACCATCCGGACTCTCTGCATATATCTATCACTCCAATTTCATTGCAGAACCGGATGTGCAGCTGACACTCAACGGAAAGGCACTGGTCAAGGAACAAGACTTTATGCAGCTGGATTCGTTCAATGATGTGCCCGGTCTTGCTACTGCAACCGTACAGGGCATCGGCTTGTATACGGGAACCGCTGCATGGTCATATCAAATCAATTATACAGGTAGCCCCTCGCAAACGCTTACAATGGGTGAAAGTACTTCTTTGCAATTTGAAGCCTCGCGCATTCAGGCAGTGCGGTTTACGGCACAAAGCGAGCATCCTGAGGAAAACACGGACTGCTATCGTATCTACACCGGTAACGGAAACAATAGCCGCGTACGGTACAGTCTATACCGATATTTGCCTCAAACCGATTCCTATTCATTGATCGGCACTGATACCGGTCTGAGCGATTATGAGCTTCCTGATGGCGAATACTGCGTTGTGTTTTATTTGGTAAACAGTGGCACTGTAACCAACCATACAGCTACGATTCTGCAACCCCATTGCCTCACTGACGCGATTGTAACCGTCGCACCGCAAATTTACACAGGTGGCATTGTAACACCACAATATGAGGTCGTGGCAGACGGTGTATTGCTAACGGAAGGTGTGGACTACAACGTACTTTACTTTACCGATCCCATCCTGTTTGGTACGCAAAAGTATCTTCTTCTTTCCACAAACACCTCTTATGGCAGGTTTTCAGGCACATTCGATATCGTGGTTGATTTGCCTGAGGATGCCCCTGAATTAACTGTGGGGCAACATACCGCAACGGTTACTCTGGATGACAGACTTGCTGTTTATCGCTTTGTTTCGGAGACAGACAGTACCTATATGCTTTCCAATACTTTGGCTGCTGATGTTGTTATGCGCGCGTTTTCTGCTGATGGCGACTTGCTTTGTGAGGGCTACGGCACGGGCGAACAATATGTGATCTTCGATGCATTGGCAGGCGAAACCTGCTACATCATGATCAAATTCAACGGCTCATTGCGTTGGGGTACCATTCCCTTTGCGCTAACCAATGACTACCATCTGCTTGCCGATTGCGAAGCGGTTGCCGAGCAAATACCATGGACGGGCGAAGCACTCACACCGATTGTGCATTTCTATGATGGTGATACCCTGCTTACCGAGGGTGTGGATTACGAGCTGCGCTACTGCAATGACAACACCAATGTCGGTACAGGTAAGGCACATTTTCGTGGCATTGGCGCATATTACGGCAATTGTGAGGTACAGTTCTCTGTAGTTGCACCCGATCTGTTCTCACTCCCCAATGTACAGATCTTCCCAACCATGTTAGACGAAATCCGCAAAGGCGATGAAGAAACAGATTGTGATTATCACATTTACAGTTACACCGCCGGCAGAGATTCTACCATTATGCTGGAAGTGTTTGATGTTTATTGCTTGCTGACGGCACAACTTTATGATGCCAATGGTGTGCTAATGGATAGCTTTACAACGAAGCGCAACGACAGTCTTGTATTTGATATCAAAGCCGGAGAAACCTTCTATGTACTGATGTCTGCAACGGATATCGCCAGCTGGAACCAGACATACAGTCTGATGTTTTCACTGGCAGATACTACAGGAGATACACAATTTACTGACACGGAAAATGGCGTGACCTACCTGATCAATCAAACAATGGGCTATGCCGAAGCGTATCGCTTTGCTGCCGATGCTGAAAGCGTCACACTTCTGCCGGAGATCAATGATATTCCTGTGGCATATTATACAGAAGCGTTGTTTACAAGACTGCCGGAAAATTTTGTAGTATATGGCTATACAGGCTGCCCTGCTGAAAACTATGCGGATCGCTATGACTTTGTGTACATCAATCTCGAAGCAGATGCACCGAACGCCAGTTGTATTACGGGAGACCTCAACGGCGACGGCAAATGCTCCATGGCTGATGTGGTGCTGCTCAGTCATAGTGTAAATGAAGCCCCTGCTATCACACTGCCCGATACACTGTTGCAGCGTGCCGATCTTGATGGTGATGGATTGCTAACAATCAGTGACACCCTTGCACTACTACGCATATTACAATAACCCATAAAATCGATTTGCAATGGCGTACAATCTCATACCGTTACATACTGTAAAGCAACATATCCCTTGACAAATTTGTTGTAATCATGTATAATATCTAAAAAAACTGTGAAAGGATCACCATGAAAAGAACAATTGGTCTGAGTCTGTTTGTCGCCTTTGCACTGATCCTTGTGGGCTGCACAGATACCACCCCACAAAACACTGACAGCAGCAGAGAAGTAATCACCACTGCTGAAAGCACCGACATATCCACTACCAGTACGGCTGCATCCTCTCTTACAAGCGATTCTGATGAAACATACACACACGATATGAACGCGGAAAAGATTACCAACACGACCACAAGCCTGACAAGCACTACCACACAAACTACCACTATAACAACTACGGCACGCTTCCCAGTGGAAAGTAATGACTATGGAAACTCCGATGAGCCACACCCACTGAATTTTACCTATGTGTTTACGACGGAAGGGATCGGTTTGCGCATTGAAGGCGGCAACTATCAGACACTGCACTACTCGATGAGCAAGGAAACAGCTGCATATCTGGCAGAACACTATATCATTCAGGATTGCAATTTTGATAGATGCTATGATCTGTTGCTGCCGGTACAAATCATAGGCGATAACACGACTTATCTACTCTATCTTTGGGAAAAGGATACACTGCGCTACTGCGAAACGCCCGTGGAACTGATCAATCCGCGCTTTCAAGCAGAAGATGCAACTGTACACAACCGTGTGAAAGGCAGCGAATCCATCTCCACTTATGAAATCTATCAATGGGTAGGGCAGAATGTGCAGCGGTTGGCACAGTATATCGTGAACGCACAGACGCGTACTGTGACTTCTACCTTGTATGACAATGGTACAATCACGCAGCATGATACGATAATTTATAGTGACGATGCAACGCTACAAGCGTTTCTCAATGGGCTGTAAATGATCCAAAAAAACGGAGCATTCCGTTGGATGCTCCGTTTTGCTTTATTGGTATCCGGTTCTTGCACAGTGTTGTTTTTATGCATCAGATTCAACTTCAGCAATGGGAAAACGCAATGTAATCTCCGTTCCCTTATGTGGCGTACTATGCAGATCAATTACAGCATTGTGGAAAGCTGCTCCGTGCTTGACAATGGAAAGCCCCAATCCGGTACCGCCGATCCGGCGAGAATGGCTTTTGTCCACACGATAAAAGCGCTCAAAAATACGGTCAATATCCGCTGCCGGAATGCCAATGCCTGTATCAGAAACCGTAAAGACCGCATACCGCCCAATATATCGCACAGACAATTTCACACTGCCACCATCCACATTGTATTTGATGGCGTTATCACAAAGATTATATAGCATTTCTTCCACGATAACCGGTACACCCATGATCTGTGCACTGCCGCCGTGTAATGTAATGCTGATATGACGTTGCTCAGCCGCAGGGCGCAACTGTAGCAACACAGAGCCTGCCACATGATATAGATCAATCGGTACCAGCTCTGCGGAAAAGCTTTCATCATCCAATCGGGAAAGACGTATAATATCTTCGATCAGTGCAATCATACGAGAGGACTCATCACGAATACGTACTGCAAAGCCACTGACATCCTCGGACTTCACCATCCCCGTAGCAAGCATATCCGCAATGCCATAAATGGAAGTCAATGGCGTTTTCAACTCGTGGGATACGTTAGAAGTGAACTCACGGCGCAATGTGTCGCGCTTTTCGCGCTCAGAAACATCCAGCAATATCAGCACTACACCGTCCGGCAGCGCATTCCCCTGCACTGAAGTACGCACCGGACTTGCAAATAGCTGACAGGCGATATCATCCGCATAGAGCATGATTTCGCCGCTATTGCCCTGCAAAACACTCCGCATCAGTGCTTGAAATTCACTACTGCTGTTTAAGTCAGATAGCGTCAGCGGTGGCGTCGTATTCTGCGACGTACCCAGAAGCTGCAAAGCGGCATTGTTATATACCAGAATTCGTCCATCGGCATCGGTCAACACAAGGCCCTCACGCATATTTTCCACCAGCACATACAGCCGGTTACGCTCATCAGAAAGATCCGCCCGCTGCGCAACCATACTACGATGCAATTTTGCCATACGTTGCATCATTGGTTGCAGCTCAGGATAGGGACACTGCTGCAATGCTTGTTCAAAATACAGTTTATTCAATGGCTCTGCCAAACGCCGTGCAAGATGTTTTGCAAGCCAAGCTGAAAACGGTGGTATCATCAACAGCAAAAACAGAGTGACACCCCAAAGGATACCCAAATAAACATACTGCTCGGTCACAACAAAAATCACAGTGCAGACAAGCACCGGCAATAGCAAAACACTCGTCACATAGCGTACGAACCATGCGGTCAAATGTCGTTTCATGGTTGGATCTCCTTTGGAGATGAATTACAGCAATAGCCAACACCACGCACGGTTCCAATGATGTTGTATTTCTCACCGAATTTGGCACGCAGCATACGAATATGCACATCTACGGTACGACTTTCGCCCACATAATTATAGCCCCACACTTTTTGCAGGATATGACTGCGGCTCATTACCAGTCCCTGATTGCGCATCAGCAGCTCTAAAAGATCAAATTCCTTACAGGTCAGCACAAGGGGTTTGCCACAAAGTGTAACAGTATGCCGTTTGCTATTGAGCGTAACAGCTCCGATTTCCACCACCTCAGAAGGGTCTGTCTTTTCAATACGTCGCATCAATGCTCGAATACGGGAAAGCAGCTCCATCACACCAAATGGCTTCGCAAGATAATCATCCGCACCGGTGTCAAGTCCCAACACCTTGTCATATTCAGTTCCCTTGGCACTGAGCATGATGATCGGCAAATGTGCTGTCGGCTCATAAGAACGCAGCCAACGCAGAACCGAAAGCCCATCCTCCTCAGGCAGCATGATATCCAGTAGGATCAGTTCGGGCAGCCGCTGGGCGACCGCTGCACGAAACTGCGAAGGAAATACAAATCCTTGCACATCATACCCTGAATTGTTCAGCGCATATATGATAAAGTCACGGATATTGTCATCATCTTCCAACAAATAGATCATTGCAACCATCCTTTCCGCACCTCAGGCAGTGCCTCGCAAAGCTTGCCTATAGCTTCACGATCGATCTACTCTGCGCGGTGTTCACTCAACTGTATTATAACATTTTTAAGGAAGATTTGCAATACCTTGCTCTTGCAGAAAACGCTGAATCGTGGTATACTATATCATAAAGACCAAACCACAAAGGAGATATATCATGAAACGATGCAAAGGCATGCTGACTGCAGCTGCACTGATGCTCACCTGCTGCGCCTGCAATGATACAAATAGCCACGAACAAAGCCAAACGGCGGCGATCTCCGAACAGAAAATCCTTGTCACACTGGGTGATTCCATTGCGGCAGGCTATGGATTGGAAAATGCTGAGAATACGCGTTATTCAACGCTGATAACCAAAGCACTCTCAATAGAAAATATGACATGGAGGGATTACAACTATGCGGTATCCGGTGATACGGCTGCACAGCTGATGGAACGGCTCAACAACGGTCGCGCGGTTCGTCTGCCCTCTGCCGATACCATCGTCATCAGCATTGGCGCAAACAATATGTTACAGCCCTTCGGGGAATTTTACGGTGTATGGATGCAAAACCCACAGGACACGGCAACGCTCGTTACGGCATTTACCGCGATGGAATCCGCTATTACAGCAGGACTTGCCGATTTTGAGACAGAACTACCAAATATCTACAACTATATCCGTAACTGCAACACAAAAGGGCAGATCATCCTTCAGACCATATACAATCCCTTTGCCGATATCGATATGGAAATTGATTTGGGTGAACGGAAAATTTCTTTGGCAGAATATGCCGATGCGCAAATTGGAAAATGCAACGATATCATCACCGGCTTTGTCACAAAGCAGAATGATACCAAGCTTGTTGCAGCTGATATTTACGCGGCATTTGATGCAGAAGATACTATGCCCATCATCGGCACAAAGGGGAACGAGAATGTACAATATCTTGACCCGCATCCCACTGCCAAAGGGCATGAGATCATTGCAGCTGTGATCAAGGATATCATTCAGGGAGCAGACATATAATGGAAAAGCCATACCGCACACTCAGTGATTATTTACGAGAAACACATGGGCGCAAAATGCGGAAGATCTGCATAGACGGCGGCTTTACCTGCCCCAACCGTGATGGCACCTGTGGCGTAGGTGGCTGTGCATTCTGTGGTGCGCGCGGTGCCGGTGAACAACTTGATCCTACACTGAGCATTCGCAGGCAAGTACAGCAACGTCTTGCAAAATCTGCACCGGATGAACAATGGATCGCCTATTTTCAAAATTATACCAACACTTATGCGCCTGTGAATGTACTACGTTCACGCTACGATGCAGCACTTTTTGATGACCGTATCCGCATATTGGATATTGGCACACGCCCTGACTGCATCAATGAAGAGATCGTACAGCTGTTGGTAGAGTATCAACAGCGTTGCACGGTATGGGTAGAACTGGGATTACAAACTGCCAACGAACAGACCGCTTCCTCCCTCAATCGCGGATACGATAACGCTTGCTTCACAGAAGCAGTTGCATTGCTACGAAAGTATCAAATTCCTGTCATCGTACATATGATCATTGGTCTGCCCGGCGAAACAAGAGAGGATATTTTGCACACGGTGGATTTTCTCAACCGACACCCCATTGACGGCGTGAAAATCCACAGTCTGTTTGTCATGGAACATACCGCGCTTGCAGATTGGTACACCGCGGGACAGTTTCAGCCCATTACCATGCAGCAATATGTGGAATGGGCAATGGACACACTAACCCATCTACGACCCGATATTGTCATACATAGACTACATGGAAACTGCCTGCGCAAGCTGCTGATCGCCCCTGACTGGATTATCCGCAGAGATGCGATACTGCACGCCATTCATTGCAGAATGCACGCAAACGGATGGTACCAGGGTTGCTTTTTCGATGTGTGATGTTCCATGTGAAACGGCGTATTTACACACTTTTTGACGATTATTAGCAAGAAAGGAAGCCATACGATGAAAAATACGATTTTATTTGATCTGGACGGTACTTTACTTGATACCCTACAAGATCTGCAAGAAAGCTTGAATGCTGCGCTAGACGCGTTCGACCTGCCACCACGCACATTGGAAGAAGTACGCAGCTATGTGGGTGATGGACTGGCAAAGCTGGTAGAACGCGCTCTGCCAGATGGTGTTACACATCCCCATTATGCCGAAATTCTTGCGGAAACACGCCGCATTTACAGAGAAAACAGTTGCAATCATACAGCACCCTATCCAGGCGTTTTATCCATGTTGAGTCAACTTCATAATATTGGATGGCGTGTTGGTGTGGTATCTAACAAGCCTGATGGCGATGTCAAACAGCTTTGCAGGCATTTCTTCGGCGATACCATTGCAGTAGCAATCGGTGCCAATGAAACCCATCGCAACAAACCTGCACCCGATAATCTCTTTGCAGCCATGGAACAGTTTGGCGCAACTGCTATGGATACAGTATACGTCGGTGATTCGGAGGTTGACCTGGATACCGCAAGAAATGCAGGATTACCATGTATCAGCGTACTATGGGGATTTCGTGAGCTTGCACAGCTGGATGCTCACGGTGCTGTATACTGCGTGCGAAACATAGACGAGTTAATGCTCATGCTGCATAGCGATTTGTTCGATTCGCCCTCTTTTGCGTGATGATGCAACAATTTTGGCGCGAAAATCCCGAAATTTTGTGCAAAAGCAATTGACTTTTCTTGTGAATTTTGCTATAATGTAGGGAATAAAGTCAACCGCCAATAACATCACAATACAAAATCACAACGAAAATTACAATGGGGGTGTATGTATGGTTTATCCTGAATTTCATAAAGATACGGCGGAGCAACTCTATGATGCAGTCATTGTAGTTGATCTTGAGACGGATGAAATCCTGTATCGCAATGCGGCAGCATTGACTGCTGTGCCGGAAGATGCAACATTGCCTAGCGACTTGACCGCACACCTGCATACACACAATGCACGGTGCGATGGTGAATGGGTGCTGCCAGTCGGCACAATCCCCTTTCTGGGTGACAATGTCACCGCACGATATACACCCGTATGCTTTGAAAACACGGATGCGATGCTCATTACCTTGATTTGCAGCGATGAGCTGACGCCGGATACTTCCTTAGCACAACACATTCTAGAGGCAACATATTTCTTATTGGTCAGCATAGATGCTGCTACCATGCAAACCACCATCCTGCAAAGCAATGACCCCTTGATGCATACGATCAGTCGTTTTCCGGATTTTTCACTGTTTGTCAACGGCTACGCGGAGTACGCATTGCATCCCGATGATGCACAGACCTTTACAACGGCACTCTCTGAGGCTGCCTGCAAACGATTTTTACAGGGCGGTAATGCGCCATCAATGACTCTGCGCTGCAAAGTAGATGACGAATGGCGATGGGCAAATTATGTCATGATCCGTCTTGATCGTGACACTTTGCTATTACGTTGCTACTATGCAGATTCACAGAAAACGATGGAGCGTTCTGCTAATTATCAGCGTGCACTTGAGAATCTCTCCCAGCGCAACTCGCATATTCTTTCCGGTATTTCCGATATCTTTCGTCTGATGTTTCATGTCGATCTGCAAACGCAGGCTACGACCATCTGCTCGATGCATAAGACTCTGGAAAATATCTTCTCTTATGACCTGATCTACCCCTTTTCTGCCATCGTGGAGATGTTATTGAGCCTTGTACATCCCGATGATGTGGCTATGCTTCGTGCGTTTTCTGATCTGAAACAGTATCAAAAGCCCCTGGAGGTCGATTCCCAGCGCATCTATCTTGAATATCGTCGACTGACACCAAGCACTTCAGGTGGCAATGACACGGAGCCAAAATGGACACGCTCTGTCATTCAGTTGATCGGGAAAAAGGGCGAAATGCCCACAGCAGCCATCTACGCTGTGCAGGATATCAATCGCACCAAGCGAATCCAGTTGGAAGCGCAGCATCAACAGGAGGACTTAAAGCGAAAATTTGACTTGCTCATTCGCAACCGTTTCCTTGCCTTTATCGATTCCGACTACACCAAGCGCGTTTCCGAATGCTACCGCATTGTAAATGGCGAGGCAGAGCATTACTTCACCTGTCCATTCTCTCAGCTGTTTGAGAAAGGCTTCATCCCCCACTGCCATCCCGCCGATATCAAAGGGCTGGCAGAACATTTTCTCCCGGAAAATACCATGAGTGCTGCTGCGGCTGGGGTGAAGGTCGTTTCACATACATATCGTTTTCGTCAAAACGATGAATGGGTATGGGTCAGGGCAGAAATGCACCTGTACCACGATGAAAATGATGGTCTACACTCCATCATTTACATTGCCGATGTGGATCAGGAGGTGCGCAATCAGTTAGCAGCGGAGGAATCTGAACGCGCACAACGAATGCTGCGCAAGAAATTCGGAGTCTCCATGGAGGATTCATATCTGAGCATTGATGAAATTCACTTAGAGGATGATGCCTTCTACCACTATCAATTGCAAGAAGGCAACTATGTCCTGATGCCCCATCATAAATCCTTTAGCCAAATGGCAAAATCGTATGCTGCGAGGCACATACACCCCAATGATCGCAGCGATTTTGAACGCTACTTCGGATACGATGTCATCGTACGCGCCGCAAAGGAACGTACTGCCAAGATCAGCCGACAGTTTCGCTTTGATTTGCGCGGCAACGGCGAATATCTTTGGTGCAGCATCGTTGCCAGATTTATGCGCGGTGATGACGGCTCACCCATCGTGATGCTGTATCTGCAAAACATCGATGCGGAAGTCCGCGAGCGCGAACAGCGTTTGCAAGAGCTGGAAAAAGCAAAACAGGAATTGCAAAGTGCCATCCGCCTTGCTGAACAATCCCGTGTGCGAAAAGCGCATTTTCTCATCAATATTACAGCCGATGCCCGCTTGGCACTCAACCGTATGAATGGCTTACTGGAACAGATACACAGTAATATGTGCCTTAACACTGAACAAGAAGACGAGTTCAATCGTATCAATGATGCCTGCAACCAGATTGAAGGCTTGATCGAAAATATGCGTGATGTGCTGTTGCTGGAAAACCATATGCTGCCTTTGATGAAAGAGCCTGTTTCTTTGCCGGAGTTGTTTACTATGCTCAGGGACAAGGCAACACCATTCCTCATGGGCAAGCACCTGAATCTGACCATGTACACCGAGGATGTAGTCAATGAAATCGTTTACTGCGATTGCAATCGGTTGGCACATCTGGTGGAAAGCGTCTTTTTGCACCTGATCCGCACATTGCCAAATGACGCAGATATTACCCTGAGCCTGACGCAAGCTCCAACCGGTACTGCTAATCTGGAACGCTTCACATTTTCAATCATCAGTTATGGTGACAGTTTCGCGCAGGATGTACAAAAATCATTGTGCACACCGTTGCGCGCCCTCTCTGGCATGAATGCATTGGAATGCTCCATGTTTGCTGAAACAGGTCAGGATAATCTCAATATGCACATCAACAAAAAACTCATTGCGATGATGGGAGGCTCACTGCGCTATGAACCACTCACCGACCACGCAGGTGCTGTGATTCTTTCCCTGCCGCTTTCGGTTGCCATGGAACCACCCTGTGTATTTCCGAATCTGCACTTGTTCAATAAACGTGTCATGCTGATTGAGCCGGTCACAATTGCTGCACAGGCAATGCGTAAAATGTTGGCAGAAACCGGTGTGCGCATCGAAACACCTGCCACTGTTGACAGAGCTGTTGCCATGCTCCGCGAAGCTGCAGCGTCTGATCCTTTTGCTCTGCTCATTCTGCCACAATCATTGCTGAACGAACACGAACTGCCGTCCTTGCAAACGCTGCGCGCTGTCAGCCCCGATACCGCATTTCTTATCCGAAAAAATGTCCCTGCAACGCCTTCTGCACAGGCTGACGCTGAAACGGTAGAGGCACTTTCCATCCCCTCGCCCATCTTCCGCACGGCACTGGCACGCCAACTCTGGACAATTTCCAGTGCAAAGGCTGCGGTACCGCAACATTTGGGTGATCTGCCAAGTTGCAGCGGTAAGCGCGTGCTGCTGATTGCTGCAAAGGAATCCATTCTGGAACAGGCGGCTATTGCCATTCAGATGGCGCACGCAAGCATATACAAGGCTTGGAGTGGCGCACAAGCAGTGCAGATGCTTGCGGATTCTCCTGAACAATTCTACGATATGGCGTTGATCGATTTACAGCTCACTGATGAAGTCAGCCCAGATGAGATCCTGTCCGCCATTCGCGATATCAAACGCGAGGGCATTGCCACTATGCCAATTTTTGGTGTAACTGACCAGCCTACAGCATCGCTGCCCAATTATCTTACGGGTATGCTGCAAAAGCCGCTGCAACATGACGAGTTGAAACAGTTGCTGGCTGTTCTCTCCGAATTGCCTCCCCATCATCGGGAAAATGATAACAAAGTGTAAACCTCAAACAGAATCAAAAGCAGTGCAAAGGGCAAAATTGCTTTATGCACTGCTTTTACTGTCTATCCATTGCATCGAAAGAAAACCTTCAACCACAATCGCAACCGCGCCCTGCTCTTTATGTGTCACACATTATTCATAATTCTATGCTATAATATCCGTTGCGTGAAAAACCGAAAGAAGGCGATGATATCTTTGAAAGCGCAAAATCAAACACGCGGTGCCGATACCATTGATATGTGTAATGGGCCTATCCTACCCAATTTGCTGAAACTGACGCTACCGCTTATGCTTTCCAGTGTGTTACAACTACTGTTCAATGCCGCCGATGTCATTGTGGTGGGTAACTTTGCTGGAGAACATTCACTGGCTGCGGTTGGCTCAACTACGGCACTGGTCAACCTGATGACAAACCTGTTTTTGGGGCTTTCTACCGGCGCGAATGTGCTTGCTGCTCGTTTTATGGGTACGCACGAGCCTGAAAAAGTCAACAAAACACTCCATACCTCCTTATTTTTAAGCGTAATAAGCGGTGGCTTTCTAACACTGTTTGGCATCATTATGGCAAAACAATTACTGCGCTGGATGCAAACTCCTGATGAAACCCTTGAACTTTCCACGCTGTATCTACGCATTTATTTTCTGGGCATGATCGCCATGATGATCTACAATTTTGGTTGCTCATTGCTGCGCGCCAAAGGCGATACCAAACGACCGCTATACTACTTGGCATTTGCCGGCATCATCAATGTCATACTGAATCTCTTTTTCGTGATCGTTTTGCACATGGATGTTGCAGGTGTTGCACTGGCTACTGTGATCTCCCAATGCATTTCTGCAATGCTCATCATCCGTTGCCTGAGCAAGGAAACAGGTAGTTTTCACTTTTCCATTCGCAAATGCTTACCCGATGGTAAAATTGCATGGCAGCTGCTGCAAATCGGCGTACCGGCAGGATTTCAGGGTGTCGTCTTCTCACTCTCCAATGTAATCATTCAGTCTTCCATCAACGGGTTTGGCGACATCGTCATGGCAGGCAGTGCAGCTGCTGCCAGCATCGAAAGCTTCATATGGGTCTGCATGAACGCCTTTTCACAAACGGCACTCACCTTTATGAGCAAGAATATCGGCGCAGAAAAATACAGCCGCATCAATCGCATTGCATGGATCACCTGTGCCTGTGCTTCAATATCGGGATTGGTTCTGGGCAACCTTGCATATTTGTTTGGCACCCCGCTGCTGCACATTTATGATCAGCGACCCGATGTAATTGCCGCCGGATTGATCCGTATGCAGCTGGTCTGCTGCCTGTATTTCTCCTGCGGCCTGATGGATTGCATTGTTGGCAGTATACGCGGCATGGGTTATGCTGTTACCCCCACCATTGTTTCTTTACTGGGTGCCTGCGGTTTGCGTATCCTGTGGATTTTTACCATCTTCCGCATTCCCAAATATCACACAGTTTTTATGCTGTTTCTCTCCTACCCCATCTCCTGGATGATTACCTTTGTTGTGCATTTAATCTGTTTTCTTATCATGCGACGACATTTCCCCAAAACCGATGGCCCAATCAGCACCGTTACCGCCTAACAACATACAAAAAAGCAGCCGTATCATCGTGATACAGCTGCTTTTGTTTTACAAGCGATTGACTATGAAGCAATCATCACTGTGGTGCGCCGGGCGCATTGGGATTGCCGGTAATCTCATACCATGTAATTTCACTGTGCAGGATCTCTTTGTTGTTATAGTACTTGAGAATACAGAGAACATCATTAACTTTTACATCGCCACTGCCATCTACATCGGCAATCGCACGATCTGTTGCAGACAGGAAAGTCTCGTTCATCAGTTCAATGCTATTGTACTCTCGAAGTGCCAGAATAGCATCTTCACTATCCACTCTACCGCTGTGGTTCACATCGCCAAACAGCCCGCCACGAATCTGACAGGTATATGCAACGCCATCCAGAACAGCAATTACCTGTGCGTCTTCCAGTGCCTTTGCGGTGACGGTTGCCATATTGCCTGTTGCCAGAACAGAAACGGCATCCGGAGCAGTCGTGTACCATGTCACCTCGCCATCACCAGCATTCAGCAGTTCCAGCACAAAGGTCTCGCCGATCGCGGTGAAGGAATAATCAGTACGGTTCAGGGCAGGTGTTGCGTTACCATCCGCATCCTTTGCAACCACAGTAATCACACCGGGAATGTACTTCACATCCAATGCGATACCGTTGGTATCATCCACTTCGGTTTCAAAATCATCCGCACTTTTTTCTGCGGTATTCACCTCATAAGTGGTACCAATTTCGGCATCTTCGGGAATGGTAAAATTCAGATACGCAAGCACTTTACCGTTTTTTGCGGTCAAATTGGAGCCATCACCGGTTGCCCAAACAATCGCCATGGGATTTGTTGCTGAATTAAACTGCATAGAAAGACGATAGGCGTTACCTGCGGAGATCTCAGCTGCGGTCAGGGCAGAATCGTAATCAATATAGAGCATTGCACCTGCGGTACCCGGATCATTATAGATATAGATCGGCATTTTAACGGTTTCACCGGGGGCAGCACTCACATTGCCATAAATGTAGGTGAAATCATCGCCTGCCAGCAGATCAAGGTAAGCATCAGAGCCTTCAGGCAACACCTCAGCTGGGAAGGTTTCGACTGCTACTGAGGTTGTAGTTTCGGTTGTAGTGGTGATCTGCGTGGTAGTGGTTTCTGTAGTAGTCGTTGTTGTTTCTGTAGTCGTCGTTGTTGTTTCTGTAGTCGTCGTTGTTGTTTCTGTAGTCGTCGTTGTTGTTTCTGTAGTGGTCGTTGAGGAATCCTCCACAACAATGGTCAACGGAACGCTATCATATGCAATGGAAGCATCCACGCCTGCGCTACGACAGCCGCTTTGGCTGTAGATCTTGGTGGTTTCAGTGGAAAGAGAATTTAGATACTTCTCGCGGCGGATATCAAGCACATAGGTACCAGCGGGTGTATCCTTCGGAACCACCAGAGTAGCAGTCGCAAAAGCATAATCGGTTGCCCAGCTTACATCGGAATCCCAGGTAGTTGTACCGCTTTCAGCGTATGCATCCGCATTCACGGTCTGGTCGACGCTGTAGATCCAACCAAGGTTCATTTTTTCGGCTACAAAAATAGAAGAAAGTGCAGTGGAAGGGTCACCACCGGTGCTGTCGAAGCAATATGGGGAAGCAAATTGCGCCTCATCCATATAAAAACCGTAGTTGCCAAAAGAACCGTCTTCCTGCTCCTCGCCGTCATTTACCTGCATCTTCAGAGAGATGGCATTAACACCGGGGTTCTCAGTGATGTAAATGTTGACATTCAGGGAGACATTTCCCTGCGCAAGTGCTTCGTTGGTCAAGGTGACTTTGTTAGAGTCTGCAACACGAAAATCAAAGGTCAAGGTTTCGTCAGCAGCATTTGCTTGCAGGGGCATGGACGCCAAAGCAGTTGCGCCCAGACAGCAAGCGGTAAGTGCTGACATCATTTTTTGAAAACGCATAGTCAATCCTTTCTGTTTCATGCGAAACAACATGATTTGTGATATATCATCTCCACAGCGTATGCCATGGTAGTATGCCGTGGTAGTGACCATTATTCGTCTATGGCATCTGTCACAGGCTGATTCAACCCATAAGCCAGCATAGAAAGGCTATCGCCGAAAAACACATTTTCCACCAGGACACTTGGATCAGAAAACCGCAGATCTGCCTGGCTGAAATTCCAAAAGGCGCGAATCCCTAAATGCACAAGTCGCTCAGCAACTTCAGGGGCGGCCTCTCGCGGAATACAAAGCACGGCAACCTTGGGCTGTTCCATGCGAATAAATCCCGCTAGCGTATCCGTATGATGCACCTGCATTCCGGCAAGGTCACGACCTGCAATGGTAGGGTTCGAATCAAACAGCCCCACCAGTTCACAGCCATGTTCACGAAAATCAATATGGGTTGCGAGGGTTCGCCCTAGATTCCCTATGCCGACAATGATTGTACGATGTCTGTTGCGGATTCCCAGAATCCCCTCAATCTCCTCACGCAACGCGGCAACAGTATAGCCATAGCCCTGTTGCCCGAATCCGCCAAAGCAATTCAGATCTTGGCGTATCTGCGAAGCGGTTAGCCCCATACGCTCAGAAAGCACCTTGGAAGAAATACGGATGACGCCCTTTTGCTCTAACTCACTCAAAAATCGGTGGTAGCGCGGCAACCGCCGGATGACCGAGGATGAAATCGCACGTTTCGGCATGGCATCGGCTCCTTACTGCATGAGCGCGGAAAGACGCTCATTAATCGCTTCGAGAAACGCCTTGGAGCTGACCTTCTGCTTATGCTCCAGCGTAGAAAGCAGATACAGATCACCGGTCATAACACCGTCTTCGATGGTTTGCAAGGTCGCCTTCTCCAGTTTGTCAGCGTACTCGCACAACGCAGGAATATGATCCAGCTCACCGCGCTTACGCAATGCACCACTCCATGCAAAAATAGTTGCCACAGAATTGGTAGAGGTTTCCTCGCCCTTCAGGTGCTTATAATAATGACGCTGTACGGTACCATGTGCTGCCTCATACTCGTAAACCCCGGTAGGAGATACCAGCACGGAGGTCATCATAGCAAGGCTACCATATGCAGTAGATACCATATCAGACATCACATCGCCATCGTAGTTCTTACACGCCCAGATATAGCCCCCATGGGAACGAATCACGCGAGCAACGGCATCATCGATCAGGGTATAAAAATACTCGATACCTGCTGCCGCAAATTTTTCGCGATACTCTGCTTCAAAGATCTCCGCAAAAATGTCCTTAAAACGGTGATCATACTGCTTGGAGATGGTATCCTTGGTGGCGAACCACACATCCTGCTTCAGATCCAGACCGTAGTTGAAGCACGCTCTGGCAAAGCCTGCGATGGAGTCATCAACATTGTGCATACCCTGAATCACGCCATCGCCCTGGAACTCGTGAATCAGCTGACGGGTCTCCTTGCCGCTTTGATCCGTAAAGACAAGCTCTGCCTTACCGCCACCTTTCACTTGCATCTCAGTATTTTTATAAACATCGCCATAGGCATGACGAGCAATCGTGATCGGCTTTGTCCATGTGGGGATGTAAGGCGTAATGCCCTTTACCAGAATCGGAGTGCGGAACACGGTACCATCCAGAATGGCACGAATGGTACCATTGGGCGATTTCCACATCTGGGTAAGGTTGTATTCAGGCATTCTTGCAGCATTGGGTGTAATGGTTGCGCACTTTACAGCTACACCATACTTTTTGGTTGCCTCAGCACTGTCAAGGGTCACCTGATCTTTTGTTTCCTCACGGTGGGCAAGTCCCAAGTCATAGTATTCGGTGTTTAGCTCTACATAAGGTGTAATAAGAATATCCTTGATCCACTGCCAAAGGATTCGGGTCATCTCGTCGCCGTCCATTTCGACAAGAGGGGTCGTCATTTTGATTTTCTCCATTGGAAAAACCTCCTTACTGATAAATTAGGGAACGGGAACTGTAAATATCCAAACGCAAGCAAAGATGCAAGCGATAATGAAAGAGATGGTATGCGTGGTTTTCTCACTCATATTCGGAAACAGCTTTTCCAACAACCACTGTCCACCCACAATAATACCGATCACAATCGCGATCATCACAACATCTGTCCAAGATCGGATACGGATTCTGCGGAGAATCGTCGCTATGTTCAAAATCATCTTGTCTTCTCCTCGGGATTACTTCAACTGCTCCCTGGTGTAGTCCAACAGACCGCCTGCCAACATGATATCCTTGGTTCTGCCCGTCAATTCACACAACACGGGGATCTCCGCACCATTGGTCTTGTTTACAACAGTCAGCTGCGATTTTCCTTCTGCTACTGCCTTGCGGACATCGGCAAGCACCAGTACATCACCCTGCGCAATGGAATCATAATCCGCCTCGTTGACAAAAGTCAGTGGCAGAATACCTGCATTGATCAGGTTTGCACGGTGGATACGCGCAAAGGACTTCACAAGCACTGCTTTTACGCCCAGGTACAAGGGGGCAAGTGCTGCATGCTCACGGGAAGAACCCTGACCGTAGTTTGCACCGCCTACAATGATGCTCTGCCCCATTTCCTTGGCGCGAGTCGGGAAATCTGCATCGCACACAGTAAAGCAATGCTGAGAAATCGCAGGAATATTGGAACGCAGCGGCAGAATTTTTGCACCGGCCGGCATGATATGATCAGTAGTGATATTGTCGCCCACTTTCAGAGAGCAGGGTGCTTCGATGGTTTCCAACAGCGGTGTGGTATTGGGGTAGGGCTTGATATTGGGGCCACGCAGAATTTCCACCTGCTCCATATCTGCCTCAGTCACAGGAAGGGTGAGCATATTATCATTGATGGTAAAGACATCGGGAAGCGTAAACGCAGGCATATCACCCAATGTTCTGGGATCAGTCAGGTAGCCTGTCAGCGCAGATGCTGCTGCGGTTTCGGGAGATACCAAATAGATCTGACCGTCCTTGGTACCGGAACGTCCCTCGAAGTTACGATTGAAGGTACGCAGTGAAATACCTGCGGAGTTAGGAGACTGCCCCATACCGATACAAGGGCCGCAAGCACTCTCCAAAATTCTTGCGCCAGCATCGATCATATCTGCCAGTGCACCATTGGCTGCCAGCATATTCAGCACCTGCTTGGAACCGGGCGCGATAGACAGGGAAACATCAGGATGAACGGTCTTGCCTTTGAGAATATGTGCAACCTTCATCATATCCAACAGAGAAGAATTGGTACAAGAGCCGATACACACCTGATCGATCTTCAATGTGCCGATCTCATCCATAGACTTCACATTATCGGGAGAATGGGGGCAGGCTGCCAACGGCACCAGCGCACCCAAATCAATCACGATATGCTCATCGTACACAGCATCCTCATCGGCAGAAAGAGGTACCCACACATCCTCACGCTGCTGTGCGCGCAAGAAGTCACGAGTCATTTCATCAGAGGGGAAAATCGAGGAGGTTGCGCCAAGCTCCGCACCCATATTTGTGATGGTTGCACGCTCCGGAACGCTCAAGGTTTTCACACCTTCTCCGCAATATTCGATGACTTTACCCACGCCGCCCTTGACGGTCATACGGCGCAGCACCTCAAGGATGACATCCTTTGCAGCAACCCATGGAGAAAGCTTGCCGATCAGTTCCACCTTAACAACCTTGGGACAGGTGATATAATACGCGCCACCGCCCATCGCCACGGCAACATCCAATCCGCCTGCGCCAATAGCAAGCATACCCAATCCGCCGCCTGTAGGGGTATGAGAATCGGAACCGATGAGCGTTTTGCCGGGAATCCCGTAACGCTCCAGATGTACCTGATGGCAAATACCATTACCGGGACGAGAGAAGAACAGGCCATGCTTCTTGGCACAACTGCCGATAAAGCGGTGATCGTCTGCATTTTCAAAACCATTTTGCAGCGTATTGTGGTCGATGTATGCCACGGAGCGCTCAGTACGGACACGTGGCACACCCATTGCCTCAAATTCGAGATACGCCATCGTGCCGGTCGCATCCTGTGTGAGCGTCTGATCAATACGGATGCCGATTTCAGAGCCGCGCACCAGTTCGCCTTCCACAAGGTGGGAAGAGAGTATTTTTTCTGTGAGAGTAAGACCCATGATAGAATCATCCTTCCTATAAAATGATACACTACTATTTTACACCGAAAGCAGGGGTTCTGTCAAGTGAAAATCACGTTTTTTAAAGATTCCTGTTCCATATTGCTATATGGAGGTAGGAAATGTATCGCCCTTTTTACAATTTGATGCACCGATAAAAAAAGAAAACCGCTAATGTCTCAACAAAAGCGGTTCAAGAAACACTCTTTGGTACGACAATCAGCAATCAGAAAAGCAAAAACAATTCTGATTCGGATCGTTCTCTTCACACGATTATGGGCAGGCGATCGCACGGACACTGATCAACTGAAGCTGCGATGTGATGACATCGGATGTTTGCGGAAACGCAGTGCAATAATCTGTGGAAAGATACTTTTTATTATCATCCGCAAAGACGGTTACGATCGTTTTATCGCCACCAATGCGATCACCGGCAAGCAGGCAGCCCAATAGGTTGGCACCGGAGCTGATACCAACGCCCAACCCCAACTGACGGGAAAGCATCTGCGCCATACGAATAGAATCAACATCATCTACGGAAACAATGCCTGTGGCTTCAGAAAGACGGAGAATATCAGGAATGAAGTCATCAGAAATGCCTTGAATACGATGCTTGCCGACCTTGTAACCTGTAGATAATGTAGGAGAATTCAGCGGTTCCAGCGGAAATACAGCACAACCCGGATTGGCAACACGCAATCTTCTGCCGATACCCATAACTGTACCACCCGTACCGACTCCTGCCACTACCGCATCTGCGGTTTTGCCAATCGTGGCAAGCTGCGAGACAATCTCAGCACCGGTAGTTTCAAAATGCGTTTCCGGATTGTCATCATTCGAAAACTGGCGCGGCAGATAGACATTCCCATTTTTGGCAAGCTCCTCCGTCATTGCAATAGAGCCCAGAAATCCGCCCTGTTCCTTGGATACAAGACGCACCTCTGCACCGTAGCTGGTAATGATGTTACGACGTTCCATGCTCATCCAATCGGGCATATAAATCACAACGGGATGCCCCAACGCAGCACCCATTGCCGCAAAAGCGATGCCTGTATTGCCACTGGTTGCTTCCGCAATACAATCCCCTGCTTTGATCTCACCGGACAGATACGCTTTTTTGAGCATATAGTAAGCAACACGATCTTTGATGCTGCCCGAAAGATTATAGGACTCCGCCTTAGCATAAACCACACGATGTTCACCTTTATACTTCATTGTGATCTCTAACAGCGGTGTATGCCCGACCATCGGCTCCAATGCCGCAAACTGCTTTGGTAGATTTTGTTCGCTGTACAATGAATATCCCTCCCTATACGCAATACACAATTTCACATACCGTTACAGTATATCACAAAAGTGCCAAAAATGCAACATCGAATTTTGTATAGAAAAAAGAAAACTGTAGTGCTACAATAGAAGTGAGACCTGAGGGTATAGAAAAAGTGATTGAGAT
>CAYMOJ010000026.1:25894-26005 GCA_964392175.1 uncultured Ruminococcus sp. | reverse complement strand
ACAGCCACCTGTTTCACGAACGCACCGGCAATCAAAACACAACAGTATGCAATTAAGCGTGAGGTGGTTGCTGTGCAGCCGCCTTGCGCCTGTATATGCTATTTTGCACAG
>CAYMOJ010000026.1:0-25794 GCA_964392175.1 uncultured Ruminococcus sp. | reverse complement strand
GACAGGACAGGACAGGACAGGACAGGACAGGACAGGACAGGACAGGACAGGACAGGACAGTATCTTACTGCTCTGCGCAAAGTAACATTGAGTTGGGGTGGAAGGATTTGAACCCTCGAAATAACGGAGTCAGAGTCCGCTGCCTTACCGCTTGGCGACACCCCAGTATGTTGCTCAATCAGGAGGAATTCCCAACCGACTTGCTTATTATACCACAAAGATTTCGATTTGTAAAGGGGTTTTTCGAAATTTCAAATAATTTTTATTTTTTGACAGTAAAGGACTTGCATTTTCCGTTTGAATTTGGTATAATGCTAGGTAAGGTGCAGTGTGCAACTGTACCGAAGCAGGAAGCACTCCTGTAAGGTTGTTTTTCCATATTTTAAAAGGTGAAAACGATGAAAAAGCTCTACTTTATTTGTAATCTGCATTCTGGCAAGACGATCATGCGCAATAAGCTTGCCAGTGTGGTCGATATCTTTACCAAGGCAGGCTACGAAGTAACCATTCGCCCAACACAGGCGCGTATGGATGCTTGCAGTGCAGCAGAATACGCCTGCCTGGATGGTGGATATGACCTGCTCGTCTGCTCTGGTGGTGACGGAACGCTCAACGAAGTGGTACAGGGACTGATGTACAGTGAAAAACCGTTGCCCGTGGGGTACATCCCCTGCGGCTCTACCAATGATTTTGCACGGGGATTACGCATCCCCATGGACATTGAAGCTGCTGCAGAATGGCTGATGTGCGGGCATTTATATCATTGCGATGTTGGAGCTTTCAATCAACGATATTTCCTTTATATCGCTGCATTCGGTGCATTTACGTCAACGGTTATCGATACGCCACAGAACATCAAAAATGCACTGGGACATGTCGCCTACCTGCTTAACGCTATGACGCAGGTCAGCAATATTCGCCCATTCCACCTCAAGGTGGAATATGATGATGAAGTGCTGGAAGATGATTATCTTTTTGGCATGGTCACCAATACCGCCTCGGTGGGCGGTGTGCTAAAGCTGAAGAGCTTTATGCTGGATGACGGAACCTTTGAAGTCATGTTGATCCGCAACCCTGCGCGCACGATCGATCTGCATCACACACTGCGCGCATTGCTGAATATTGATCAAGATATGGATTGGACCTATGTGCAGTTTTTTCGTGCATCCCATCTGCGGTTTATTTCCAATGAAGAAATTTTCTGGACACTTGACGGCGAGTACGGCGAAAAAACCGGCTGTGCGGAAATTTTCAACCACTGCCGCGCTTTGCCGCTGTGTATCGGCGAGGATTCCATCCGCAATGATGCCCCTGTAAATATGCTGCAACAGGAGGACGCATCCGAATTAGACTGAAAGGAATGCAAAAAGAATGCGTCTGTTTTTGATTGATTACGAGAATGTCAACTCTGCCGGACTGCAAGGCATCGGGCAGCTTGACCCCCAAGACCGTATCATTCTGTTTTACAGTCAGGCGGCAAATACCCTATCCTTCGAGATTATGGATGAAATGCTTGCCGCCAATATCATGCCGGAGCGCGTATGCATTGCGCAATCCGGCAAAAATGCACTGGATTTTCAACTGGTGACCTTTTTAGGCTATCTCATTGCCAAAAACAAAGCGGATGCCTACTATATCATCAGCAAGGATACCGGCTATTCCGCTGCCGTCACTTTTGCACGCAATTATCTGAATACGAAGGTGACGATCAAGCCTTCGATTCAATCTGTCCTGCGCAGTGCAAATCATACGGCAGCACCCGTGGCTGAATCGAAAAACGGAAAGAAAAAAGCACCCATTAGCTTGCGCAAAAGGGCAACTGTGGTGCAGGTGCAGCCGATTTTCAATATGACAGAAGCAACTGCCACAATGACTGTTTCCGCAGTTTCGGCAGAGCTGGTGCGTGATCTGCTGCCTGACACCGTAACGGACGAAATGGTGCAGCAAATTTTCCAATGCTTAACCGAAAGTCACAGCAAAACGGAATTCCACAATGCATTGCAGCAAAGCTTTAGCAATGAGGAATCCAAGCTGTACTATCATTGTCTGAAGCCAAGCTTTGCCGCAGCGTTTACTGAGTAACACAAGATCGTTCCAATCGAATCCGCATGATGTACGGCAGTCCTCGTATATCATGCGGATTTTTTGCGTATTTGCATAATTGTAAATTCGCCACATAATAAAGAACAACATCGCAAAGTTGTGTGGAATCATCCTTACGGTACTGTATTCTCCATGATGCGAAAACATCGGATGTCATCACCACCCTTTTTTGACAAGCAGCTATCCCTTTACAAAACGCAAGAAATATGATACAATAATACCATTATAACGAGGAGTGATTTTTTATGCTGAAGTTTACCGAATTATCGACCACCGAAGCCACTACACTGTTTCCACAGACAGAGCATACCGCGCTGCACCAGTTTCCCGATATACAGCCTGTACTCACCGTTCGCGATGACGAAACACCCGTTGGTTACGCTTTGCTTCAATCAGATGCCGACCATGCATGGCTTCGTTATATCTATATTGCAGAACCGTACCGCAGACAGGCACTTGGCAGAACCTTGATGAGCGTTGTTGCTTCTAAGGCAGTGCAATGGCAACAATGGCAGTTGCTTGCACAAGCCCCCAAAGATGCCGTTGCCCTTGCGTTTTGCCAGGCGATCGGGTTTGCCCCCCTTGCAACGGACGCTACGATACTCGCACTGGATCTAAGCGACCCAACTGGTATGCGGTATGGCAGATAGGCAGCCACCTCTTTCCAAGCGATGTCGCGCCTTTTTACGCAGTATTCTGCTGTTTGGTCTGCCACTGATTTGTGGCATAGCCGCATTGGCGAATGGTGCTGCCAAAAGCAATACCGCTGATGCGGTACCATACGGGTCGCAGTTCGCTGCATTCTGCAACAGCCTGCATTTGCGTGCCGGCGATAATATGCTCGGCGATATATATGTCACAAATGACCGTATGCTGCGCTATCACGCAACATATGACAATGATCAGGCGTTGCAATTCATCGCGCAGGTGAATCACTTTGCCACAACGCAAAGTGCACCCATCTACTGGATCGGTGTACCCACTGCCGCCGGCATTTATGCTGAAACGCTGCCTCAGAATGCGCCGCAAGCCAATGAACAGGCTCTGCTTTCTACTGCGGCAAACGCACTGGATGATCGCATCACAAACATTGAGATCTACAGCTGGCTGTATGCCGTACGCAGCGAATCCATTTACTACCGCACGGATACCCATTGGACAAGCTACGGCGCATATTTCGCATATCGCACAGCAATTCGCAAGCTGGGATTTTCCGCACTGGGCTATGACCGCTTTCGCATCACCCATCTCACCGCTTCTTATCAGGGCAATCTTGCGGCTGAAACAGGCTACACTCGCATGACCCCCGATGTGGTCGATCTCTATGAATGCGAAAATGGTGCAAGCTGCACAAATATTACAGTGCTCACTGCCGATGGCACTCAGGCACAGATAGATTCCCTGTATGATACACAGCTTTGTGACGATGCCCAACGGCTTTCTCACGAGGCATACCAGGTGTTTCCCGCAGTAGATGTCCCTATGCTGCAAATCGAAACCGACCTCAAAAACAGCCGGCATCTACTACTGCTCACTGATGATTTTGGCGCAGCAATGATTCCTTTTTTGACACAGCACTATACCAAGATCACCGTCATCAACACACAACTTGCAGACAGCACCCTTATAGACACAATAGCACCGGACATTACGCAAATCGTTTTTTTATACAGTGCCGATACCATTACAAAGGGACAGTGGTTTGCGCATTCTGCTACCTGAATCATCGAAAGGATCGAGCATATATGGCAAAGAAAAAAAACAATGGGCGAAAAAAAAGCCCTGCGAGAAACACAAAAGTGCAAGAAATGAGATCTGCCAAACGCGCTGCCGCCAAAGCGGAACGTAAATTGCAACATCGTCAAAAGATCCTGCGCATTACAGCGATCTCAGCAGCAAGCATTGTGGCAGTTACAGCCATTGCCACAGGTATTGTATATCTGGTCAATCACAGTGGCGTGATGCTGCGCACACAAACGGCAGTATCCACGAAGCACTATTCCCTGAGCAATGCAGAGTACTGCTACTTTTACGATCAGTGCTACAACAGTTATCTTGATTCCTTTGCAGCCACAGGCAAGGAACCTGCGTTTGATCCCGACAAAAAGCTAAGCCAGCAGCAGACCGATGACGGCATAACATGGCACGATTTCTTTTTGGAAAGCACCAATTCAGTGGTGCAAAGTCTGTTGCAGCACTGTGAAATGGCATACGACGCGGACTATCACTTGACCGAAGAGCAGCTCGCCACCTGCGCGGAAAATGCCGCCGCACTGGATATGACAACTATGCCAAATGGTGTCCGTCGCGAGGACATCCAAACTGCTATGGAGTTAGAAATGCTGGGCAACAGCTACTATGAGCAGCTGGTCAATGCCATCGAAATCACCGACGAAGAGCTAAAACAGCGTTATGAAAAAAATAAGGCAGCCTATCAGACATGGGATGTGCTTTGCTATACCATCGCGTGGAAAGAGGATGCCGATGTAACAGCATCTTCTCTAAAACAAGAAGAAGCAAAACAGTATGCGGAGGAACTGGCAGCCTGCCAATCTCCCGAAGCCTTTGAGGAATATGTCACGAACTTTTTGTTGAATGTAAAGCAGAAAACTGCTGAGGAAGCACAACAACTTGTGAATGCTATGGCGCTTTCCACCAACGGCACAGGCTACAGTGCCGATGTCAGTCAATGGGCAATGGAAGAATCCTCCGCCCTGTATGACACCCATATCTATACTGAAGAAGGACAGAATAGCTATCAGGTGTATATGCTCACAAGTTTGCCGACACGCAATGAATCCGATGCGGTAGATTTCCGTATCATTGTACTGCCCTACGCAACCTATACCGATGCCGATGGCGCGCGCAAGCAGGCAGAGACCCTCATGGAGCAGTGGCAACAAAACGGCAGTGATGAATCTGCATTTGATACCCTTGCCACTATGTACACCTCCGACGGCAGCACTTACCAAAACGGTGGATTGGTCTCAGCGTACTCTGCTGACCGCACCACCTACGGCAAAGAAATTATAGATTGGCTGTACGCCGATGGACGCCAAAAGGGTGATACTACCATCATCTCTGCTGATGATGCAGGGAATGGTGCAGTGCTGATAGTCTACTTTGTTGATGATAACCCTCTAACGGTCTGGGAAAACCAAGTCAAGAACGACCTGTACGAAGTCAAGCTGCAAGCCATTAACGATCAGCAGAAGCTCGTGTTGGTATCGATTCATCAGGAAGCGCAGCAAAAGCTGGATTTCTGAGGCATCTCTACAAAAAAGCGGTACTTCCCTAAACAAGGAAGTACCGCTTTTGCAATACATGAAAGCAATATCAGGCTGATGCAAATCCTGCAAGGATCCTGAGAATGCGAGCAGCATCATCGCTATCGGGCGCACCGGAATCATTCATATCGGCATTGAGAAGCCCCTGCACGCTGATCGTTGCTGCATCGTCCTCTGCGAGAAAGCGATTGAGCAGGATCACATCACCGACTTTTACTTCACCATCGCAATTTACGTCACCTTTTTTCGCTGTTCCGACCGGCTCGGTGGTAGTCTGGGCAGTATCTGCAACTGCCATCACACTGTAGTTGATACAGCCTGATGCCTGCCCGTTTTGCCCCAATGTGATCTGCTCCCCGGCGGAAAGCTTGGTTTGATACACGATAAAGCTGACATCACTGGAACTTTGGAATGTCAGCGCAGTTTTCTCCCAGGAAGAAAGCCATGCAGGTGTCGTTGTTACACGGGCATCCTGTGCAACATACAGCGTGATATCCGCTGCGGCAGTCAAACTGAGCAGATCCGCAGTCAGACTTTTCGCATCACAGGCAGTCGTGATATATTCAGCACCCACCAACTCCGTGGGAAGATTCACAAATGTGACTTCGCGGTCACCGAAAATCAACGCACCGTCCGCAAGATTCTGCCCGATGGAGTACGCAGAACAGTAAGTGTCATCCAAAACATACAAATTGCTGATCAACTTGCCGTTCATGGGTATGGCATCTCTGCCAAACACAAAACTGTCGATATTACAGAGATAACCATCACCACCCACAAATTTCAGGTAGATATTCTTTGTGCCACTGACGGTTGTCATATTGCAGGAAACCATTGTGTAATCCTGCCAGCCCCCTGTATTGGGTACTGTAAGGGTCGCAACCGGAGTACCATCCGTACTACCGACATATACTTCAATTGCTGCTCCTGCCGTTGTGCTAGCCACATTGGCAGTAAAGCACTTGCCACCGTCCTCAAAATCCACATTGCGGAACATAATATAATCGCCATTTTCGATATAGCCCACATTGACAACGCCATTATCGCTTTCCTCAGTTCGCACGCCGCTTTGCGAGGCATAATCCTCTGCCTGAATGGTGGAAAATGCAGAAATTGGATCGATGGAAGCAATTTCAGGGGATAAAGTCACCACACCTTCCGGGAATGCATCCACGGTCAGGTCATTGATATAATATTCAATGTTGGTATAGCCACCGCCGCAGTAGTCGCCGTTGACATCAGAAGGATCATTCGGATCCAGACCACGCAGCAGCTCCCAGGTATCGTCCATGCCGTCATTGTCGGCATCGGTGATCGTTTTGGTCAGCACGGCATCGGGGTACTCATAGGTAACGCCACAGGCGATGCTGTACTTGTCCAGGTCAGTCACAGAAGAATCATAGGCTGCCGTACCACTGCAAGAGCCTGTACCATTTTTGGTTTCCTCAGCACATTGACGATCAATGGCAGCGCGCAACTCTGATGAGATACCATTGCCTGCATAGGTAATGACATTTTCATAGGAATCAGCCGCGCTTTCAGCGGTCATGGCAGTGGAAACATCCTCGCCATTGACAGTAATGGCAAAATGCGTATCGGAACGGGTACTTGCTTCATCCTTGCCACTTTTAAAGGAGATCGCAGACCAATTGGCATCTTCGGCATTACGCACGGAGTCATCTTGATTCAGAATGCGATTGCCCGTAAGATACAGCATGAAATTCTCACTGTTGGAAACCTGTGCATAGTGGTATGCACCCGTAGTGGAATTGCCTGCTTTCAGCGTATTGTTGACATAATTCACGTGACCAATGGTGCCATAGGTGGTCTGGTAGCCCCAGTCATAGATCACATTATTCGTGAAATCGACAGCATTCTGATCAGTTACCTTACCACGGAAATTACGAGATACGCAGTGAATCACCAGATTATGATCATAGGTAGCATTAGATCTGCCCAGCATGATGCCAAAACCATGAACGCCCTTTGCGTGACCGCCCCATGAGTTTGCAGGCCCGATGATCGAATACTGCACGGTATAGTTATCATTCTTAGAATACAGACCCCATTGTTCATCCGATGCCCAACCGATAGAGCAGTGATCAAGGATAGAATTGGAACCACCTGCACCGCCCAAGGCATCATTGCCGGAGCTGGTCGCTTTGTATGGTCCGGGACGAGAACTGATAAATCGGCAAATCACATTGGTGCCACCCAGACCCAGCTTGTAATTCTTCAGTGTGATACCACTGCCGCCGGGGGCTGTCTGCCCTGCAATGGTAATATTACTCTGGCAAACAACATTGCTTTGCAGTTCGATCGTACCACTGACATCAAACACCACAATACGGTTAGACTGGCTGACTGCATCGCGGAATGAACCTGTACCGCTGTCATTGAGATTGGTTACATGGTAGACTTCACCGCCCCGGCCGCCTGTAGCGTATTTACCGCCACCTACAGCACCGGGAAATGCCAACAAATTCTCTGTCGCACCGTCAGCATCAAGCAGACTGTTCCCTATCGTAAATCCTGTTGCAAGCATACAAAGGCTCAAGGCTGCTGCACCAAGCTTGCTCATGCGACGGGTGATACCGCATTTTTTTCGTTTCATAAAAGAGACCTCCCTGTTTTTTCCTATATATTATGTGTTGTATGTAGAACCTTGCCAATTGCATCATAGCATATACATCAAGAAAAAGCAAGGAAAAATCCGCAACATGATACAATATCACATAAATGCAACGCAAAAGAACAGCTTTGCAGGTTGCAGAAAAGCATGACTTGTGCTATAATAGTGCAGATGAAAATATCCGCAAAGGGGAAAACTGCATGAATCTGCAAACAATTGCAAACCTACTGCAAGATAGTGGCATTACCGTGCTGGAATCTGCCACATCCACCAACGATGTGTTACGCGCAATGGCACATACCGGTGCACCCGATGGCACGACTATCGTTGCATTACAGCAAACCGCCGGCAAGGGACGCATGGGCAGAACATTCTTTTCCCCCGATGGTGGCTTATACTGGAGCATTTTACTACGTCCCTCATACACCATGGAAGAATGCCTTGGACTGACCCCCATGGCTGCGGTCGCTGTGCGCGAGTGCCTGCAAGAGGTATTTCGCGTGTCAGCAGGCATCAAATGGGTGAATGATTTGCTGCTTGACGAAAAAAAAATCTGCGGTATTTTGACAGAATCGGTGGCAGATGGCCTTTCGCAGCGACCGGCTTTTGTCATTGTCGGCATCGGCGTGAATCTTGCACCGCCGAAGGGAGGGTTGCCTAAGGAGTTGATGTCCATCGCAGGAGCAGTGCTGCCATCGGCAGAGCAGCTGACCGAGCAGTTATTCGCCGATACGGCAGTGACGCTTCGCAAACGATTTTTGCAGTATTATCAAGCGCTGCGTGAGAAATCTTATGTACCACAGTATCAGGCAGCGTTATGCATGATCGGGAAGCCTGTGACCGTACTGGAAAACGATGTGGAGCGTGCCGCGGTGGCGATGGCAGTGGATGACGATCTGCGACTGTTGGTGCGATATGATAACGGCAGAGAACAATGGCGCAGTAGCGGGGAGATCCGCATACGATTGTAAGTTGAAAGTGCCAATGGCCTGCCTTCGAAAAAACTTGACAAAAACGTGAATCTGTGGTACTCTAGTATCGAATGTCTTATATACTTATTATACACATAAAGGAGCGAACGCAATGGATCATCAGGCACTGGCTACTCTGCTGTTCCCAAATATTACAAAGAGCATCGCGGATTATGAAATCCGCTACCCCAAGCGCGATCTGCCCGACGGCGCGGTGGTTACTCGTATTGCCCCATCCCCCACAGGATTCGTACATCTGGGCAACTTGTACAACGCAATCGGCGAACGCCTCGCTCACCAAACCCACGGCGTTTTTTATCTGCGCATTGAAGACACCGACCAGAAGCGCGAAGTGGAGGGCGCAGTCGAAGCATTGATGGATTCCATGCACTATTACGGCATAGAATTTGACGAAGGTGCAACGGTGGACGGCGAAATCGGTAACTATGGCCCATACCGTCAGCGGCAGCGCAAGGAGCTTTACCAGACCGTGGCAAAATCACTGGTTGAGCGCGGACTTGCTTACCCATGCTTCTGCTCCGAAGAGCATCTTGCCGAGATGCGTGATGCACAAATGGCGCAAAAAGAAAACATCGGCTACTATGGTAAATGGGCGGATTGCCGCGACCTCTCTTATGATGCAATCGCTACCCGTATCGCAAAGGGCGAGCAATGGGTACTGCGTTTTCGTAGCAGTGGTGACCCTGAAAATATGATTCCCGTACAGGATGGCATTCGCGGCGAGCTGAAGGTGCAGGAGAATTACACCGATTTCGTGCTGCTCAAATCAGATGGCATTCCTACCTACCATTTTGCCCATGTCTGCGATGATCATTTCATGCGCACTACCCATGTTTTGCGCGATGAAAGCTGGCTGGCTACCCTGCCCATTCATGTGCAGTTGTTTGATACTTTAGGTTGGGAGCGACCGCTATATTGCCATACCGCTACTTTGATGAAGATGGATGGTACTTCCAAACGTAAGCTTTCCAAGCGAAAAGATCCTGAATTGGCACTTTCCTACTACCGCGCAGAAGGCTTTCCTCCCGAGGCGGTGCAGCAATATCTGTTGACGGTGCTAAACAGTAATTTCGAAGAATGGCGCATGGCTCATCCTACAGCAAACTCCCGCGCGTTTCCCTTCTCATTGGAAAAAATGAGCAGTTCCGGCGCGCTGTTTGATCTTGCAAAGCTTGACCATATCGCAAAAGAGTATCTCTCTCACCAAAGCGCAGCGTTCGTATATGAAAACCTGTTAGCATGGGTGAAGGAATACCGCACCCCCGAAGAAGCAGATCGTCTGGAGCAGAACCGCGACTACTATCTGGCTGCTCTGCGTATCGGCAGAGGCGGTGATAAGCCTCGCAAAGACTTCGGCAGCTGGCAGCAGGCATATGATTTTCTGTCGTTCTATGACACTGCACGGTTTACTCGTGAAGATGCCTGCCCCGAAAACATCTCCCCTGAACACAAAAAAGAGATCTTGGATCGTTACCTCGCCACCATGGACTTCGCAGACGATTCCACCGTGTGGTTTGGCAAAGTCAAAGAGATCGCCGAAGCACTGGGCTATGCTGTGCAAGTGAAAAAGTACAAGAAAAATCCGGAACTGTACCCTGGCAGCATCGTGGATGTGAGCAATCTGATCCGTGTGGCATTGACAGGACGTTGCAATTCTCCCGACCTGTGGGAGATCAGCCATGTGCTGGGCGAAGCCGAGACCCGCCGCCGCCTCGAAGCGTACGCCGCCCTATGAATAAAACATTGCAATGTCTGCGCTGTGGCGCCGAAATGAAGCCCGCTTTGCCCGTTCCGGTCGAAACCAAGCACCCATTGCTCCGTGAGGCAAACCGACTGATGACGCAGGTGCTGCATATCACCATGTATGAATGCACAGGCTGCGGCAAGATGGAGTTCTTTCGACAGAAGCACTCAAATATGATATGACCACAAAACAGCCGTCTTGTGTTACACAGGATGGCTGTTGGTGTATGTGAGCGTATCTTTCATCCGCTGCCATGAGAAATTTCTGTGAAAGCCCTTGCCAATGTGTCGAAAATATGCTATAATGATAAAATGAACTCGAATAAACGCTTTTCTATGCATGGAAAGTTGAAATAGTGGATGGAGGTTTCATTATGGCTCGTCGACGTATTTTGTGGGGACGCGTGTTTGCGTCTGCCTGTGTATTAATCGCGCTGATCTTTCTACTGGGTGCTTGCGTCAGTTCCTGCTTTGGTGGAGATGACAACAATAGTTCCACCCCGGGGCCTATTATCGTTCCTACTCCGGGCAGTTCCCTGACAGGCCCTACTTCTTCCGCACAAGATTCTACACCGGTTGCTCCTTCTGACGCCGCCCTGAGCAGCTATACCGAGATCACCGTAGAGCCTGCGCAAATCTATTCCGGCAATCTGGTGTTGGTCAACAGCAGCTACCCCTCTCATCTCTCAGAAGATGAATTGGCTCTGGAAGCAGTTTCTTACGCAGAAGGCAAGCCCGATTGCTATACGGTTTCTTACCCTGCAAGAACCTTCCTCAACGGCACCGCACTCTCCTCGTTCAACAAGCTGATGGAAGCCTACTTTGCTTCCACTGCCAACAAAGAGATCATGGTCAATGACGGATATCTGGCAAAGGGTTCTGCCAAAAGTACCGATGAATCTACCACCGGGCTGAGCATTCAGCTGCACTTGAACAAGGCAGCTGGTGGCTTTGCCTATATCACCAACACATCGCCCTATTCATGGTTGTATGAACATATGGCGGATTACGGCTACATTCTGCGTTATCCTGAAGGAAAGGAAGAGCAAACCGGCAATACTGCCACCGATACTGTCATTCGCTATGTGGGTACGCCTCACGCAAAATATATGGATGCGTACAACCTTTGTCTGGAAGAATACCTTGATCTGCTCAAGGAGAAATATACATACGGCAAAGGTATGCTGCATTATGAAGGACATATCATCTACTATGTACCTGCCAATCTCACAGGCAGCACCACCGTACCCGTCCCCACATCAGAAAATTACACCATCAGTGGCAACAACACAGATGGCTTTATCGTCACCGTGGACGAAGGCGAATAATACGCACATGGCACGAAAACTTCATGCTGAGGACGAAGGAAAGAAAGGCTTCTTTTCGCGGTTTCGCAAGTCGGCACAAAAGCCTGCCTGTACCGTCGTACTGCTGCCAAGACTGATCTGCTGTATGGAACAGATGCTGTATGTCAATCTGACCAATGAATTTGTCTGCCTGCGCAACACCAAAACCGAATGCATCTTTCGCCATAAGCAAAACGGTCTGCGCCTTTGTATTTCGGTGATGCAAAACAGCCTGCCCATTCACAGGATCACCGCCAAAGAGCTTTGCAACGCACTGAGCAAGCGACTGATCCCTTCTTATCGTGCTGATCGCGACCAGTTGCAGATCTGCGAACAACTGCGGGGATTTGTCAAGCACTCCCCTACCCTACAGGTGCATTTCACCATCGGCAATGGCAAAAAGGCAGAATCTCACGCATTGTATCTGCTGCAATGGAATCACAAGCTGTATGCAGCTGCTTTTTCAAATATCACTGAGCAAAATGCATCGCTGATTGCACCCATTTGCGCAAGTATTTCCCTACGTCACCACAACCTCGAACAAATAAAACCACAATGATATTCAAAAATCTCCGAGAAGCCGTACTCTCGGAGATTTTTCGCATACGCACTGTTGGTGCGTCAAAAATGCCCCACTGTACGCTTGACTTTTCCTCCAAAATGATGTACACTAGAATGCAGAACGTTTGTTCTTTTTCATTCGCCACCGAACCCATAATCATAAGGAGGACGAGAATATGAACCGAATCACACAATCTATGTCACTGAGTGCTGCTGCGGATTGCTACATCCGTATGGAGCAAGAATATCGTCGGGCGGTTCACGCCGTACTACAGGCACGTAGCAATGCAAAAGAACAATTGAAAGCCGCGCGCCGCAATATCCACATCACTTATCAATCTGCATTGCAACAAAAACAACTGGAACAAAGAATTGAATTGCTGACTGATGAATACTTTGGCCTTTGTGATGCGCTGCGCTCCATCTGTATCTATGCGCGCCGTCAGGAACAGGAGGATGCATGAGCCGAAAACGGACTGTTTACTCCGATGCCGTATTGGAGTTTGATCCTGAATTTGTCAGGTCTTGCGCCGAAACAACACAAATTGCATTGGGTATGGCAGAACAAAATACCAACCGCGCACAGCGCAAAGCACTCATCATGATGCTGCATCGCGCTATGCGCACAGAGCTAACAGCTACACAGCGCAATTACTGCCTCGCCTACTACGAAGAAGGCATGACCATGAAACAAATCGCAGCGCGTTATGAAGTGGATGAATCTACCGTATCACGTACGATACAACGCGGCAAGCGCAGATTGTTCAAACTGTTGCAGGTCATCGCGGTTGCCCGCTAAACGCATATCCCGGATCGGAAAAGCAAAATCGCGATGATGTGTTTGTGCAGTTTCTGTGAAATCACTTGCAATTTTTTCCTGAGTATGCTATACTGAACGCATGGGATGATGTCTCATCCACTTGATGAAGAAAGGATTTGTGTGTGATGTTTTTACATGAACTTGGCCCCATCGAATCGGAGGCTTTTCTGACGCTTGCTTCAGAGATCATTGAAGATGACGGGATTGTCGATATCGAGGAAGCAAAGGTACTTGATCAATACGCTAAGGATATGCACGTATACGGCTTTTCTTATGACGCAGCTGCCTGCAATGCCGCCCGCGATACCCTCGCTCAACTGCCGGAGCTGCTCAAGCGGAAGGTGTATATGGAGCTGTTCTCGGTCGCGATCTGTGACAGCTTCGAGGATGTCAATGAACGTCGCACCTTGAATTCCTTGCGCGATGCATTCGGATTTGATAACCGTATCTGCCGTGCGTTGGAATCCTGTGTGCTGGATCTGTACAGCGTGTATGCAGCCATTGATGAGGCACTAACAATGCCCGCAACACCTGCATCCATCGCAAAATAGGCTGTGAAGCGTGAACATCTCCCCTGTGTATGATATCGTACACAGGGGAGTTTTTCGTGCTGCTGCCTATAGCAATTTTCCATTCCCAAATTACTGCTTCGGGGGCTTGCAATTTCATAGTGATTGTGCTATAATGATTATTGTGTCGTTTTGTGCTGTTTTGAAAAACGCATTCAGATTCTTTTCGGCATTTGAATGTATTCTGAAACACAATCTTCGGAACAGCCGCAAACCAAGATGAAAAATAGCCGTTGGGCTTTGCTTAGGAGTCGTTTTCTATGACTTATCATAATCAGGATGTCACCGTCATCATCCCCTCGCTTGACCCCGATGACCGTTTGCTTCGCGTGGTGGAAAATATCCGCAAATATGGCTTTGCCGATATTGTACTGGTCAATGATGGCTCTGCGACCGAAAATCTGCACTACTTTGAAGAAGCTGCCGACCGCTTCGGCTGCGCAGTGCTGCATCACCAGAAGAATCTCGGTAAAGGTAGAGCGCTCAAAACCGCATTTCAGTGGTATCTCAAAAACCGTCGCTCTTCCATTGGCTGTGTCACCATTGACGGCGATGATCAACATCATCCGGAAGATATTGAAGCCTGTGTACAACGTATGCGTGAAGATAACGGCAAAAGCATTATACTCGGTTGCAGAGACTTTTCTGCGGAAAATGTTCCGCCCAAAAGCCGCTTTGGTAACAAATGTACCTCGTTCGTATTTCGTACCTTCTGCGGATTAAAAGTCTCCGATACGCAAACAGGCTTGCGCGTGTTTCCCAACGCGGTGATTCCTACCATGTGCGAGGTGGATGGCGAACGCTTTGAGTACGAAACCAATATGCTGCTGGTATGTAAAAGCAAAAAAATCCCTCTGTTGGAGCAGAAAATCCGCACGATCTATATTGATGACAACTCCACCACCCATTTTCGTCCCATTCGCGATTCGCTGCGTGTGTACGGCATTATCATCCGATTCTTTTGCAGCTCGATCCTCTCATTTCTCATCGATAATGTCCTCTTCAATTTGCTGTTCACACCATTGAAGCATCTTGTTGGTGCCGACCCTGCCGTTTGGCTTGCAACGCTGATTGCCCGCGTGGTCAGCTCCCTGTTCAACTACACCATGAACCGCAAAGCGGTGTTCAAAAGCGATGCTCCCATTCGCACAACAGTATTCCGCTATTACTTTCTCTGCGCGGTGCAGATGGCGGTTTCTGCCGGGCTGGTGTGGCTGCTGAGCACTCTGCTCGGCAATGGCGGATTCCTCGTTGCACTGCTGAAAATCATCGTGGATACCCTGCTGTATTTTGTCAGTTTTCGCATCCAACAGGATTGGGTATTTCGCAAAGATTGAACTCCATTCGCCCATGATCGGAAAGGAAATGTTTATGGCAAAAACTCCTTCAAATCCCCAAACGCCCAAAAAGCCCATCGCACTGCCCTTCATGCTACTGGGCGATGTTGCACTGCTGGCGGTTTGTATTCTGTCTTTTTCGTATTTTCACCATGTCAGACCCCAATCCCTGGAAAATGACCCCAATAAGCTGACGCAAGCGTCCATTCCCACCCGCGATCCCTACGCCACAAGCAGTACAACTTCATTCACTACCACTACAAGCGGCTTTGCTTCTACAGAAAGCACTTCTTCAGAGGAACAGGGTGGCAGCGAAACCACCATCTCCATCAACACCGATATCACTACCACAACTTCTTATGTCAGCGGGAGCGGTGGTGGCACGCTGACCGTCAGTACCACTTCTACTTCAATAACCACTACCACAACCGCAAAATTGCCAGATCCTGACCCCGCAGGCTGGGGCAGCAAATGGCTTGATCGATTCTCTGCTGACGATTCCGTCGTGATTACAGACAACTCCTACCGCAGCCACGATGTATCCATCAATATTGAAACACGCAAAGTGGGGAACAGCGTGGCATATATCGCAGATATCTATGTGCGGTATATCGATAACCTTAAATCTGCATTCGCCAATGGACAGTACGGCAAAAACATCACGGAAAATACCAAGCAAATTGCTGCAAACAACAACGCGATCTTAGCAATTAATGGTGATTACTACGGCATTCGCGATAACGGTATCATCGTGCGCAATTATATCCTGTACCGCGATACCCCTCGCGCTGATATTTGCTCGATTTTCTATGACGGCACCGTAACCGTAGACGAAAACAGCGACTATGACCTCAATGCCGCATTGCAGAATGGACTGTACCAAACCATGAGCTTCGGCCCGCTGCTGGTGAAAGACGGTGTCGCAAAAACGCAGTTCAGTCCAGGAATTCTAGGTGCAAATCCGCGCACAGGCTTTGGCTACTATGAGCCGGGGCACTATGTCTTCGTGACCGTAGACGGCAGACAAACAGGCTATTCCACCGGCATGACCATGTTAGAGTTCGGACAACTGTTTATCGATCTGGGCTGCACCCATGCATATAATCTGGATGGCGGTCAAAGTGCGATGATGATCTTCAACGGCAAGGTATACAATCAGCCGTATAATAACGGGCGTCCTACCAGCGATATCTTCTATATTGGGGAGGTGGAGTAACATGAAAGCACTGCGTACCATCGGCAAAGGCATCTACGGCTTTTTGCCCCATCTGCTCATCACCTGCTCCATCATGGCATTGACCTTCTACTTCATAAACCGCATCAATGAAGCAATGAACTTTATCACAGCACGCATTTCCACAGGATTTCAAAGCCTGTTTTGCGCGCTCACCATTCTCACCGTTGCCCTTGCACTCACACTGCGCAGCAAAGCGAAATGGGTGGGGCTGCCCGCCATGTTCGGCAGTGCCGTACTATTTGTGCCGATCTTCCGCGCATTTCTCACCGATAATCCCGTTGTTGCCGCTGAAACATGGTATCAGACTTTGTTGATGCTCACCGCGTTTTGCTGCCTGGTTTTTGCAGTTGTACAGATCACTGTACAGCGCAGGGCAGCAAGGGCTGCATATCTTGCAGCAAATACCACAAAATCTTCACAAGAAGAGCAGCAGCCTGTCCTTGCACCGACAGACTGAGCAAAAATCAATCACATATCTCATCTGCCACCGGGTAGAAACACGGAATGTAATGTATAGCATCCGTGGCACGCTTCGTTAGGTCTTTGAAGAAGCGTGCCATGGGTGCTTTTGTTTGGAGGAATCAATATGAAAATGCATAACCCTTTTTCGAATTTAACGCGTAATGAATGGCTGCTGTGGGGTGGCTCCATGCTGCTGATCGCCATCGTGCTGCTCCTGGGTGGTGGCTGCGATCCCATGGTGCTGACGGCATTGCTGGTAGGCGCAACTTCGCTGATTTTCTTAGCCAAGGGAGAACCGTTCGGACAGATGCTGTCAATCTTATTCTCGGTGATCTACGGCATCATATCGTATCGATTTGCTTACTGGGGCGAGATGATCACTTATCTCGGTATGACCGCCCCCACGGCGTTGATCTCCCTGATTGCATGGCTGCGGCATCCCTTTGCAAAAGGCAAAACCGAAGTGCAAGTAGCAGATTTGAAAGGCAAACATTATCTGCTGTTAATCTGTAGCACAGTGGCGGTTACAGCTGTTTTTTACCCGATTCTTTCCGCATTGGGCACGGCACAACTCCCCATAAGTACGATCTCCATTGCCACAAGCTTTTCCGCCTGTATGCTGACCTTCCTGCGCAGCCCCTATTACGCTCTGGCTTACGCTGCAAATGATATCGTTCTCATTTTGCTGTGGTACCTCGCCGCGCAAGAAAATACAGCATACATTCCCATGATCCTATGTTTTGTGATCTTTTTCTGCAATGATCTGTACGGCTTTTTTAACTGGCGGCGCATCCGCCGTAGACAGGCGCGCGCCACATCATCGCAACAGACAAAAATCATGTAATCCTTGACAATACCCCGAAAACAGAGTATAATATCTGTGACAAGAACGCACAGAAAGAAGGCTACCTATGAAAACCAATCAACAGGGTGACTCCTATGGCAAACGACTGTGGGGATTATTCTCCTCGTTTTTCCGCATCGGCGCATTTACTTTTGGCGGCGGTTATGCCATGATCCCGCTGATCCAGAGAGAAGTTGTGGAAAACAAAAAATGGATCACCGATCAGGATATTTTGAACATTGTGGCGATTGCAGAATCGACTCCCGGGCCAATCGCCATCAATACCGCAACCTTTGTGGGATACCGCGTGGCAGGCGTGTTGGGTGCTGCACTGGCAACCTTTGGCGTGGTACTGCCATCGTTTGTTTGCATCACGCTGATTTCCCTTATCCTTGACGAGTTTCAGTCGCTGAAAGCGGTACAGTACGCATTTTTCGGCATTCGCGCAGGGGTGCTGGCATTGATTCTCAAAGCGTGGTGGTCGATGTACAAACAATGCCCCAAAAAGCTCCTCTCCTACTGCATCGCCGCAGCAGCACTGATCGCGGCAGCATTTCTTGATGTCAATGTGCTGTTTGTAATCATCGGCTGCGCGCTGGTGGGTCTGATCGCTTCATTCATCCACGCAAAACGTGAAAAGCGAGGTGCAAATCAATGATCTTTCTCAAGCTGTTTCTCACGTTTTTCAAGATCGGATTGTTCACCTTCGGTGGCGGTTATGCGATGCTGCCTCTGATTCAAGAAGAAGTCGCTGCAAACGACTGGCTGTCACAATCAGATCTCATCAACTTTGTGGCAGTCAGTGAAAGCACACCCGGGCCGTTTGCCATCAATATTGCCACCTATGTGGGCAACCAAATGGGCGGTATACTGGGCGGCATATGCGCAACTCTTGGTGTCGTGATGCCATCAGTGATCGTCATTCTGATCGTTGCACAGATTTATGACAAGTTTCAAAAAAGCAAAATCATGCAGGGCTGTATGGCAGGTCTGAAGCCTGCCGTCATTGGTCTCATCGGCTCAGCCATGCTCTCTATGGGGCAGACGGTGTTCTTCGCAAACGGATTGCACACCTCTGTATTTACCACCGCGGCATTCTGGGTATCTCTTGGGCTGTTTGCCGTGATGTCCGTGCTGGCACTGAAAAAAGTCCACCCCATTATTATTATCTGCATCTCGGCTGTGGTAGGCATCATCGCGGGATATGCACTCGGTTTATAATACATCATCAGAATATCCACGACGATTTATAGGTTTGACTAAATTCTTCTTGACAATTGTCGCAGGATTTGTTATAATGAGCACGAGGGGGGCACATCGCCCCATTCCCACTTGATCATACAATATTTAGGAGGATACTACAATGGGCATTTTTTCCAGAATCAGTGATATTCTTAAGGCAAACATCAACGATCTGCTGGATAAAGCAGAAGATCCCGAAAAGCTCGTAAAGCAGATCATCAACGATATGCAGAAGGAGCTGACCAAATCAACGCAAGCATTGGGCAAGGCAGTCGCCAGTGAGCGTATGGTGGAAAAGCAATACCGCAACGCCTGTGCTATTTCCGCCAGCTGGGAAAGCCGCGCAAAGGCTGCCCTGAAAGCCGGCGATACCGAGCTTGCAAAGAAAGCTTTGGCAAGTAAGGTAAAGGCAGACGAAGACGTTGCAAATTATCGCGAAATGTATGAAACCATCTCCAACCAAACCGAAGCAATCCGCAATCAGGTTGAGGTGTTGAAAGCCAAAATGCAGGAGGCTAAGAGTCGTGAGGCAATGCTGATCGCGCGTTCTCAGATGGCTGACACCACCAAAGAGCTTGCTCAAAGTCTGGGCGGCATTGATACCAACAGCGGCTTCGATAAGCTGGCAAAAATGGAGGAACGCATCGAACGTAAGGAAGCAGAGGCTTCCGCATTCGCAGAGATCGCAGGTGCCGGCAAGCCCGAAGAAGTGGCTACCTTTGAGGAACTTGAGCGCAATGCGAAGGTGGATACTGAGTTGGAGCGTCTGATGGCTGAAATGGGCATGGCCCCCGCTGTCGATCCGCTGGCAGGTCTGGCAACCGATACCGACGCCGCAACCGAAATTCCTACCGTCTGATATGTTGTAGAGAAGGATCTTGTAAAAGCCTTTTAGCCGTCTGCATAAGTAGCAGACACGCAAAATACAAAAGGAGGTGATAAAGATGAAAGAAGCATACACTACACCGGAATTGGAAATAGTGGAATTTGCGTGTGAGGATGTCATCACAACAAGCCCCGTCATATTTGATCTGGACCCCAACGAAACACCGCTCATTTGAGTACGCAAAACCGAGGAAACAGGCATCTTGTGAAAGATGTCTGTTTCTATTCACAAGGAGCAATTATGAAGAGATTACTTTTTGTTTGCATTGCATCTGCGATGCTGTTTGCAGGATGTAGCAGCAACCCAAATCAGGAAAGCCATGGTGACTCTGAAACCAGCACAACAACTACTACCAGTGCGCAAACTGAATCTACCGTTACAACGCAAAACAATATACAAGATGAAACAAGCCATTCCACAGATGCTACGAGTCAGAAGGAGCTTCCGATCATGAGCACTGAAGAATCGACTTCTGATGTGCATACGAACGATGCCACTACGGAAAATCAGCCGCCACAAACAGAAACCGAAGCAATTTCAACAACGACGAGTGATTCTGTCATCGAACTGCCGTTTGTTCCCGCGAAGTGATCTGTACCGATGAAAAATGTCTATACAATCGGCGGAAAAAACATTGCAATCATTTCGATGTATAGCGAAGTACACACGCTTTGCAAAGATTATATCTGTGATGGCAATGCAGATCTCCGTGTGAAAACATCGCAAAGCGATATTGATTTCGAACGCGCAAAATCCGCCATGGAAAACAAAAAAGAAGGGATCCCCACGATCCACTTCTCTGACAGTTATCTGGAAACCTTGGCAGTATATCGCCAAATAGCGGAAAATCTGCTTGCATATGATACGATCCTGTTTCATGGTTCGGTGGTTGCAGTGGATGGGTTCGGCTATCTGTTCACAGCCAAAAGCGGTACGGGAAAATCAACGCACACGCGCCTTTGGAGAGCGTTTCTCGGAGAGCGCGCGGTGATGGTCAATGACGACAAGCCGCTGATTCAATGCGCAGAAAACAGCGTAGTGGTCTATGGAACACCGTGGGACGGCAAGCATCACTTGAGCAATCGTATAGCCGTTCCTCTGAAAGCCATCTGCATTTTAACAAGAGCAACCGAAAACCATATCGAGAAGGTCGAACGAGCAACGGCATTTCCCATGCTTTTGCAGCAGACACACCGACCGCAGGATTCCCTAAAAATGCAGAAAACATTGGAGATTTTGGACAAAATTGCAAACAGTATTTCCCTATATAAGCTGGGGTGCAATATGGAAATGGAAGCAGCGGAAATCGCATACCATGCAATGAAAGGATGATTTGCCATGAAACTGAAAAACGAATTTATCACGCACGAAGTAGACGGTGAACAGATGATTGTTTCTACCGGCAATACGACGTTCAACGGACTTGTTCGCAGTAACAAAACTGCATCATTCATCGTGAATTGCCTGAAATCGGAAACAAGTGAATCAAAAATCGTAGAAAAAATGCTTGAAAAGTATGACGCTCCAAAGGAAATCATTTGCAATGACGTGAAGAAAATTCTGGACACCCTCCGCAGTATCGGTGCGCTTGATGAATAAATCAACCTTCGAGGAAGAAATTGCACGCACAGGCAAGCTCATATATACAAACATTGGCGATAGTATGATGCCGATGATTCGACAAAATCGTGACTTGCTCATCATTGAGAAAGTAAACGGCAGACTGAAGAAATATGATGTTCCGCTGTACAAAAGAGATTCAGGACAATATGTTTTGCATAGAATCCTGAAAGTACGCGAGAATGATTATGTTATATGCGGTGATAATCGTTGGCGAAAAGAGTACGGCATCACCGATCACCATATTATCGGTGTTTTAACCGGCATTGTCCGCGATGGAAAAACAGTTTCCGTCAAAGATAAAAAATACCGCCTGTATGTACATTTGTGGTGCGATTTTTTTGTTGTTCGCGCGTTGATACTACGGGCAAAAAACACCTTGAAAAGGCGAACGAAATGAAACGATCATCATCCATAAAATGGCTTGCAAGGGTTGCTGGAAAGCAAAAAATCAACATTATTTTGCTGACATTGATGCAAACATTGCTGGGAATCAGCAGTGTGATTTTTGCCATGCTTCTGCAAAACATCATTGACAGCGCGGCAGCGCAAAATCAGGCAAGGCTTTTCTTTTTTCTGATCACGCTTGTGGCATTGCTTGTGACACAGATCATTTTGCGCGCTTTCATCCGCTGGAGGGAGGAAGAGTCGCGCTCATCCATTGAAAACGCACTGAAAGACAGATTATTCTCAGAGATTCTCAAAAAAGATTATGCTAGCGTAACTGCCGTGCATTCAGGTGAATGGATGAATCACCTGACCTCCGACACCGTGGTATGTGCAAATGGCGCAGTGGAGATCTTGCCGAATGTTGTGGGAATGCTGGCAAAACTATTCGGTGCGCTGATCATGATCCTTGCTTTAGAGCCACGATTTGCAATCATTCTTGTGCCGGGCGGAGTTGCAATGATTTGTCTGACATACGCGTTTCGAAAAATCCTAAAAAGTCTGCATAAAAAGGTTCAGGAAAAGGACGGAAAGCTCCGTACCTTCCTACAGGAGCATCTTGAAAGCTTACTGATTGTACGCTCCTTTTCAGCTGAATATCAGGTGGAAAGACAGGCGTGCGCAAAAATGCTTGCGCATCAATCAGCACGAATGAAAAAGAATCGGTTTTCCAATTTGTGTAACATTGGGTTTTCCACCGCGATAAACGGAATGTATCTTCTGGGGCTGGCTTATAGCAGCTTCGGAATTCTCAATGGTACGGTTTCATATGGCACACTGACTGCCATTTTACACCTTATTTCGCAGATTCAATCACCATTTGCCAACATCACGGGCTATCTGCCCAAATTTTACGCAATGATAGCAAGCGCAGAGCGTCTGCGCAATATTGAAGATTTTGAAAATGATCACACCGATGTGATCATGGAAAACGATAAAATACAGCAATTCTACAACGAGGATTTTGTAGGAATTGCATTCGAAAAAATCTGTTTTTCATACAAAAAAACAGATGAAATTGCTGTGCTGAAAAATTTGATGCTGCAAATCCAAAAGGGCGATTTTATTGCCTTGACTGGGCATTCAGGCTGCGGAAAATCTACGCTGTTCAAGCTTCTGCTGTGCCTTTATCAACCGGAAAGTGGTCAAATACTACTATCAAGCAAAAATGCAGAAAGCGAGATCCTTTCAAGCCGTTACCGAAAGCTTTTTGCCTATGTTCCACAGGGAAATGGCTTGATGAGCGGTACGATTCGTGAGATTGTTTCGTTCGGAGATAGCGCAAATATGCAAAATGAAGCTGCGATCCAATCGGCACTCAGAACAGCTTGCGCAGACGAGTTTGTACAGGAGCTTGAAAACGGAATCGATACGCTCCTGGGCGAAAATGGTGCAGGTCTTTCGGAAGGTCAAATGCAGAGAATCGCCGTTGCGAGGGCAATTTTTTCGGATCATCCCATACTCCTTCTTGATGAAGCAACCAGTGCGCTGGATGAACAGACAGAAAAAAATCTGCTTGAAAATTTAAAGCGACTCACCAATAAAACGGTCATCATTGTGACGCATCGTCCAGCTGCACTCAAAATCTGCAATAAAATAATTACAATGACCAAACACAATGCAACAATTGAGGTGAAAACATGAAGGAAACCGCCTATGCCATGCTCTATTTCACGGTATGTGCAGTAAACGGCATCAAGCCGGATCCAGAACGTATTGCCCATGTGAATTTGGAAAAACTGTTTCAGATGTGTCAGTTCCACAGCCTGACAGCAATCGTCTGTATGGGGTTGGAGGCTGCCGGAATCATAGATCAAAAATTCATCGAGGCAAAAGCAAAAGCAATTCGAAAAAATATCCTGCTAGATGTGGAACGAGCAGACATCCTAGATTTTATGGAACAAAATCAAATCTGGTATATGCCGTTGAAGGGCATCATCTTAAAAGAGCTTTATCCCAAAATTGGAATGCGGCAGATGTCCGATAATGATATTTTGTACGATAAAACATATCAAAAACAGCTTTGTGTGTTCATGAAAAATCGTGGATATATCGCGGAAAGCGTTGGCAAAACGAATCACGATACATATATGAAACAGCCGATTTATAACTTTGAGATGCACACAGCGCTATTTAAAAAAACGAAAGAGGAGAAGATCTATAATTACTATGCCGAGATCACCAAACGCATGGTGCCCGATGGCAACAGCAAGTATGGATTTTCTCTTACGAATGAAGATTTTTATGTGTATATGACCGCACATGAATACAAGCATTATTCTCACGGTGGAACGGGTTTGCGTTCGCTTTTGGACTGTTTTGTATTCTTAAAAGCGAAAGGTGACGCCTTGGATTGGGCATATATTCAAAGCCAAACAGATTTACTCAAAATCACGGATTTTGAACAAAGATCCAGAGAACTTAGCAAAAAAACATTTGAAAACCCTGATGTTGCAGTACTATCCGAGGATGAAAGAGAAATGCTTGAATACTACCTGTTTTCAGGCACATATGGAACAATGAGTAACGTAATCACGCATCGGATTCAGGCACTCGCAGAACAGTCCGGTAGTACGTCGAAATTCAGATACATCTTACACAGAATCTTTCCGCCAATGGAACATTACAAACAATACTTTCCATTCTTTTATCGACATAGAATTCTGTTGCCAATCGGTTGGACATTTCGTCTGATAAAGGGCATAACCGTCCGCAGGAAATATATAAAAAAAGAACTCTCTCTTTTACATGATTCCGACAGACTGTAGCAATCGGTGCAGTCCGATCACTTTGTTTCGCAAGATATCTCCAACCGACGAATAGGGTGACGAATGACGGTTTTCCATTTATCGGGTGACGCTTTTCGTGGATCACTGAGATAGATCTCATGATGCAGTCTTACATCTGAAAAGTCATTTACATAGCCATGCTCTGACAAATACGCCTTCATGATGGCAATTGTTTGTGGCTCACTGTCGTATGTGCCATGATGCATCATTTGCACACAAAGCCCCTCATTGACCGTCAGGAATTCAGCCGATGAGCAATCCAGCTTTTTCTTTTTTTCAGCCGTATCCACTGCCCAATCAAAATCCTGCTTTTGGATGAAATCAGGCAACCGGATCACAGAAATCCAACAAAATGACGATTTATCGGCATAATTGATATTCTCAGAATGTTCTTGCCACCAAAAGCCCTCCAACGGCGGAACCACATACTCATAAAACCCATCAATGCGATAATCAGTCTTGTAGCTCATCTTCAAGGTATATGCAAGCGAATACAGCACACGAATTGCACGCTGATATTCACCATTTTCGGTGTTTGGGTCTCCCTTACCACGCACAGCGATATAATTCGCTTTCGGCACATTGACGATTTGCGGCACTGCCTTTGGCAAGTAGAGATCCTTGTAAGCTTTTTTAAAATCAAATGGCATGACGGAAACCTCCTTTTCAAATTTTCATACTGCACGAAAACGCAAAAGCCCCCTTACGGGAGCCTTTGCACTACAATTGGGGTAGCAGGATTTGAACCTACGAATGCCAGAGTCAAAGTCTGGTGCCTTACCACTTGGCGATACCCCATCAATCACGATTCAAACAATTCATATACAGGAAAAGCCAGAGAACAAGGTTTCTCTGGCTAGTGCCGGCATCGATTTAT
>CAYMOJ010000025.1:0-26411 GCA_964392175.1 uncultured Ruminococcus sp. | reverse complement strand
AGAATCTTTCTTGTTTTTTCTCTTTTTGGGTCTCACATCATTGACATATGGACATTTTGCAAATTTTTTCGTAATGTTTGGGAAAATATGCGGCGGTGTCATGCTCACATATCTCTTAGGCTGATGGCTCAAACTGACTGTTATAAAGGGATTGATAAAAGCCGCCCTGCGCCATAAGCTCTTCATGAGCACCACTTTCGATCACATCACCATCTTTCATCACAAGGATCAGATCGGCATTCCGAATGGTGGAAAGTCGATGTGCGATCACGAAGCTGGTTCTGCCTCGGGTCAGTTCATCCATTGCCGTTTGGATCATGACCTCTGTTCTCGTATCGACAGAGGAGGTTGCTTCGTCCAAAATCAGCATAGGCGCATCCTGAAGCATAGCACGAGCGATGGTCAGAAGCTGCTTTTGCCCTGCTGAAATGGTTGTGCTTTCGGAAAGAACAGTATCCAGCTCATGTGGCAAGGAGCGAATGAATTTATCAATACCGCACACCTTTGCGACGCGCATAATATCCGCATCTGTAATATCTTTCAGATTATAGGCAAGGTTTTCACGCACAGTACCTTCAAAGAGCCATGTATCTTGCAAAACCATACCGAACATATTGTGTACATCCTCGCGGCGAATGTCATGGATCGGTGTTCCATCTACGGTAATGCTCCCGCTGTTGATTTCAAAGAACCGCATCAGAAGATTGACCATTGTGGTTTTACCTGCACCGGTAGGGCCTACGATCGCAACCTTCTGCCCCGGCTTCACCTTTGCAGAAAAATCCTTGATAATTACCTTGTCGGGCTTTTCAGGATAAGCAAAACGAACATGTTCAAACTCCACCGCACCAACAGTCGCTTCTGTTGAGTGTGTAGGCTTGCCCCTTTCATCCTCAAGCTCTTCTGCTTCCATAAAATCAAAGATGCGATTTGCACCAGCCATTGCGGTTTGCAGATTGGTCATGCCCTGTGCGATTTGCGTCAAAGGTGAAGTGAACAATCGGACATAAAGAATAAAGGACACAATCACACCAAATTTGATTGCACCGTTCATAGCAAGTGCTGCACCGACTACACAAACGGCAACATAAGCAAGATTTCCAATCACATTCATAAGTGGCTGCATCATCCCGGAAAGGAATTGTGATTTCCAGTTCGCTTCATAGACCTTCTCGTTCAATTTTCCAAAGTGAGAAAGCACATTTTTTTCCGCACGCGAAATGCGAACGACATCATGGCCCGAATACATTTCCTCAACATAGCCGTTCAATGCACCGAGAGACACCTGTCTTGCAGTAAAATATTTCTGCGAACGGCTCATGATGAGCATAATCAGACCCAAGCCGACCAGCGTAATGCAAACAGAGATCAACGCCAAATGCCATTCCGTAGCGAACATCATGATCAGGCAGCCGACAAACTGTGTTGCAGCACTGATCATGGTAGGCAGGCTATTGGTCATGCCCTGCTGCAAGGTAGAAACATCGTTGGTAATGCGGCTGAGAATATCACCGGTGGATGTTGCACCAAATTGTTTTTGTGGAACTTTGTTGATCTTTACTGATAGATCATGGCGCATTCTCCGAGACGCTTTCAAGGTAACTGTCGCCATAATATAATGCTGGATAAAGCTTGCCAGCGCACCGGTCAGATAAAATACAATCAGCAAAATGCCAACCTTGGCAATTGCCGACATATCGATTCCTCCAACAAGGCCCTCGGAAATAATGTTGGTAATCTCACCGATTTTATCCGGCGTAATAATCGTCATAATTGCCGATCCGGCAGCAAGAATCAAAGCAATGATGACAAGTGGGAAGTTTCCCATATACTTGAATATTTTAGATAGTGTCTTTTTCACGGTGTCGCCTCCTTACGCCAGTTCTGCCACACTCAGCTGCGACTGGGCAATCTCACGGTAAACAGAGCAATTCTTCATTAGCTCCTCATGTGTGCCGATGCCGACTGCTTCACCACGATCCAGAACAATGATCTGGTCTGCATCCTTGATTGTACTGATTCTCTGCGCAACGATTACTTTCGTTGTATTTTTCAGTTCCTTTTTAAGCCCTTTACGAAGCAGTGCATCTGTTTGATAATCAAGTGCAGAAAAAGAATCATCGAAAATGAGAATTTCAGGCTTACGGGCAAGCGCACGAGCAATGGAAAGTCGCTGTTTTTGCCCACCCGATACATTTTTGCCAAGTTGCAAGATCTGATGTTCCTTTCCTTCCTCCATTTTGCTTACAAATTCCTCGGACTGCGAAACGGCAAGTGCCATATCGACAGCATTTTCATCAAAGCCGTTTTGTGACTGCCCAAAGGTAATATTATCCCGAATACTACCTGCAAACAAGACTGCCTTTTGCGTGATATATCCTAGTTTATTATAAAGCCCCTCAAAAGAGTACTCTTGGATATGAATGCCGTCGATCAGCACTTCACCGGCGGTTGCATCATAAAATCTTGCCATCAGGGATACAAGGGTTGTTTTGCCACAGCCCGTTGCACCAATGATTGCAAGCGTCTGACCTTGTTCCACACGGAAAGAAAGATTGCTGAGTGCTTCTTCGCTCGCTTCCGGGTAGGAAAAAGATACATTCCGAAATTCCACAGTACCGGTTTCTTTGCCGATCACCATTTTCCCTTCTTCGATGGTCGCACCCTGATCCAGTACTTCGTTGATACGCTCAGCAGAAACCTGTGCCGCAGGCAGCATCATAAATACCATAATCAGCATCATAAAAGACATGACGACATAAGTCGCATAAGTGCTGAATACAACCACATCGCTGAACATGGTAATTCTTGCTGCAACATCGGTCAATGCAATTTGATTGATCAATGCTGCACCAAGCCAATAGATCGCAAGAGACAGCCCATTCATACAAGTACTCATAACAGGCATCATCAGAGAAAACAGCCGCTGATTTTTCAGCTGTATGTGCATCATCTCATTGTTCGGAACATCAAATTTTTCTGTCTGATAGTCTTCTGCATTGAATGCATGAACCACATTGATACCGGTCAGATTTTCTCTTGCAATGCGGTTCTGCGTATCTGTGAGTTTTTGTACTTTACGAAAACGAGGCATACAAACGCTCATGATCGAGAGCACGGTCACACAGATTATCACAACGGCAGCGGCGGTAACGGCAGAAAGCTCCCAACTCTTTCCAAGGATCTTAATAATTGCCCATACCGCCATAATGGGCGATTTGATCAAAGCCTGCAAACCCATGGATACGATCATTTGAAGCTGCGTGATATCATTGGTCGTACGGGTAATCAAGCTGGGGATAGAAAACTGATCGGTTTCTGCCTTCCCCAATGTCATAACATGCGTAAAAAGTCGATCACGAACAGCAAAGCTGTATCCGGAGGCGATTTTAGAGGTCAAAAATCCACAAGCGATCGCAAGCACTGCACTTGCAAGGGTACATCCCAGCATCTTCGCACCAATCGTAAGAATATCCGACATCTGACCTTCTGTATTGATGAGTAATGTCAGCTCGCTCATATAATCAGGCATAGTCAGTTCAAAGAACACTTGCCCTATGATGAATACCACTGCAATCAAAGCCATGATGCGTTCTCTTTTTTGCATATTCTTCAGCAATTTTATCATTTCGTGTTTGCTCCTTTCTCGTTAGCAGAGTTTGATCAGTTTATCTATATTTGCGTTCATGACTTGAAAGCAGTGCTGCATCACTGTAAATTCCTCTTCGGTCAATCCACAAATGACTGATTTTGTAAATTGCTCTTGTACCTTTCTGCCGATCTCAATCATCGGTTTTGCTTTTTCTGTACATACAAGAATATCTTTTCTACGATCGCCGGGATATGCTCTGCGTTCCAGCAATCCTTCATTGACCAATCGCTCTACATGGGCGGATACATTCGCTCGTTTCAACCCTCTCAGTTCGCATACATCTCTTGCGGTCGCCAAATCGGGATTATTCGCAAAAAACAAAAGAATGCCAATTGCGGTATGTGAGATGCCGGTTTCCTTGCTCAATGGCAGCAACGCCCGCTCGTAAGCCAAACCAAGCTTTTTCGCGTATCCATTCATCTCTTGAATGGTGATCATGTTTCAAAACCTCCTTATCATCTATTTTCAAACTGTCCATTATTATACAATGCAAAAGTGAACGATATAGGTGCTGCGTATGAATAACGTGTGAAAAGTGTAAAAACGATAGGCAACATATCCGTAGGGAAAGCGGACTGCCCTTTGCCGTGTTGTTTTTATGATACCAATATTTTATGTAGATGCAAATATATTATGAATCAAGTATATGTCCCTGTGCTGTTGCGCAAAAAAACAGAATCTACAGTGACCATTTCTGAATCATCGTAGACTCTGTTATGATTGAAAAGTAACATCTTTCATGTCCGTTCAACCTGCTTTTGAAGCAGCCCATGCTGATTGCAGTACCGATAGATGATACTATAGCACGAAGCAGTGGGCGCATCAACCTATGCTGCGTAGAACCTATTATCGCCCAAGAATAGAAAAAACGCAAATCAAAGAATCCCCCAAAAATGAAATCGGGCACCCATTTGATACGCATTGTACCAAAATCGATGCCCGATCGCAGTGAGAAATGAGGGGTTCGAACCCTCGACCCTCTCCTTAAAAGGGAGATGCTCTGCCAACTGAGCTAATTTCTCATGAACGAATACTATTATATCACAAATACAGAGATTTGTCAAGGGATTCTGCAAAAAAACTATCGTTTGGGAGAAGAGCGCGCGAGGCGTCCTTCTCCACAAAACGAAAGGATACAAAAATTACGCACCGTACTTCGCGGTCTGCACCGGAACGCCCACACCCATGGTGGAAGCAACGGTAACAGAACGCAGATAAGTACCTTTTGCAGCGGCAGGCTTTGCCTTCACAACAGCCTCGATGAGGGTGTTGAAGTTTTCTTCCAGCTTTTCTGCGCCAAAAGAAACCTTACCGATGGGGCAGTGAATGATATTAGACTTATCCAGACGATACTCAATCTTACCGGCCTTTGCTTCGGCAACAGCCTTCGCAACATCAGGGGAAACGGTACCTGCCTTGGGGTTCGGCATCAAACCACGGGGGCCAAGCACCTTACCCAGACGACCGACAACGCCCATCATATCGGGGGATGCAATGACAACATCAAAATCCATCCAGCCCTCTTTGGTGATCTTTTCTACATAATCCATTCCGCCGACATACTCAGCACCTGCTGCCTGAGCGGCCTCATACTTGTCCTCCTTACAGAAAACCAGCACGCGAACAGACTTACCGGTACCGTTGGGCAGAACCACAGCGCCACGAACCTGCTGGTCAGCGTGACGAGCATCAACGCCCAGACGAATATGCGCTTCAACGGTTTCATCAAACTTTGCTTTTGCCAACTGGCAAACAGTACCCAGTGCCTCAGCCGGCTCATACAGCTTTGCAGCCTCCAGAGCCTTCCGGCTATCTACATATTTCTTTCCGTGTTTCATGTAATTGAACACTCCTTATCATCAATCGTGGTGTACCGGCATGCTGATCTTCAAGCAGCCGGATAGCGGAATCACTCCTCCCACTGGCAGACGCAGGGGTAGGTCTTTCTAACAAGCGTAATCAGTCAGCGACAGCAATGCCCATAGAACGTGCAGTACCAGCAATCATGCTCATTGCTGCTTCGAGAGAAGCTGCATTGAGATCGGGCATCTTCATCTCAGCGATCTTCTGCACCTGCTCTTTGGTGATGGTAGCGACCTTCGTCTTATTGGGCACACCGGAAGCCTTATCAATACCGCAAGCCTTCTTGATGAGAACAGGGGCGGGCGGAGTCTTGGTAATGAAGGTGAAGGAACGGTCTGCGTAAACGGTAATAACAACAGGGATGATCAGACCTGCCTGATCCTTGGTACGCTCATTGAACTCCTTACAGAAGCCCATGATGTTGACACCGTGCTGACCCAGTGCAGGGCCGACAGGAGGTGCAGGGGTTGCCTTACCGGCGGGAATCTGAAGCTTTACAAAGCCGACAACTTTCTGTGCCATGGTGATTTACCTCCAAATAATGTGGTATATGGCGGGATGTATGCAGCAACCGCTGCATCATCTCTCCCACGACGGAATGCGGCACATCGTAAATATGTGTGTGCGTTCCGTCTTGCGATGTGTTCAGTCCATTCTCACAACCTGGCTGAGCAGCAACTCAACCGGGGTTTCCTGACCGAACATAGAAACGAGTACATTGCAGGTGCCGTTCTCGGCATCCACGCTTTGTACGATGCCGGTAAAGCCATCCATTGCAGTACCTGCAATGCGAACGGTATCACCGACACCCAAATTAATTCTGACCACTGTCCCCAGATCGACGCCAAGTGCGGCGACCTCTTTCTCAGAGAGGGGGATGGGATTGTTGGGGTCTGCGCCGACAAAGCCCGTCATGCCACGAATGGTGCGCAGCAAATAGGCTGTTTCATCGGTATAGATCATCTTGACAAGAACATAGCCGGGGAACAGCTTATGGGTTACTTCCTTCTCCTTGCCATCGGTGATCTCACGGACTTGCTCAGTGGGGATCTGCACTTCCACAATGTAATCGTGGAGTCTATGATATTCCACCAGCTTCATGATGCTTTGCGCAACCTTGTTTTCATAACCGGAGTAGGTATGCAGCACATACCACTGTGCCGATTTGTTTTCGGTTTCATTCGTCATTGCGTTTCCACCGCTTTCTGCGCAAAAGCGCGTTGTTTGATGTAGTTACGGGTATCCCCCGTTTGCTCAGCCGCTGATTGCGAACTCAAGGAGCCAGAGAAAGCCTCTGTCCAGCAGGAAGGTGAACAGCGCGCAAATAAACATCGCGCCCAACACGACCACGCTGTTGTTGAAAACAGTTTTCTTGGAAGGCCACACGACCTTGCTCATCTCTATTTTCAAATCCTTGAACCACTTACCAACACCGCCGGATTTCTTAGGCTTTTTTTCCTTTTTGGTCTTCTCCTCGGTTGCGGCTTTCAGCTCTTTGTCCTTTGCCATTGCTTGTTCCTTTCTACACCTTCGATGCTGCACCGGCGTGCTTTGCCCGTGGCATCAAGCGTGCGTTCGAGAAGCAAAAACCGACATCCTCCACCGTGAGCCTGTAGTTCAGCCACGATCATCTCGTCGGAAAGGGCTTCAGCAGTGTTCTTACTTGGTTTCCTTGTGGATGGTGTGCTTGTTGCAGAATCTGCAATGCTTCTTCATTTCGATTCTGTCGGGATCGTTTTTCTTGTTCTTCTTGGAAACATAGTTCCGGCGCTTGCACTCCGTACAAGCCAAGGTGATTTTCACACGCATTGTCGGCACCTCCTGTATTGAATTTTCCGTGTCCGTCTGCCGATTTGCAAAGCATCCGGCGCGGAGTGGTCTGCCTCCCTCTATTTTCACCGCGGAGCTGATCGTAACCGAGCGCAAGCACAACGCCTCCGGCATGATCTGCGTCTTACAAAAGGGCGCAAAAAAGATATCTCCGCAAAGAGGTAGTACAATCATACCACAAAAAGCAGGCTTTGTCAAGTCCGCTTTTTGCAATTCCCAATTATTCCCGCTGATTTTAGGCGTTTTTTACAAGAATCGCCCAGAGGATCTTCCCCTATCTTGTCTGCTTTGCGGTATCAAAATGCTCAGGATGTGAAATGAAACGTGATAATATCTCCATCTGCGACCTCATAGGTTTTGCCCTCCATGCGCACCAGACCTTTTTCTCTGGCGGCCGTCATGCTGCCGCAAGCGATAAAATCATCAAACGCAATCACCTCGGCGCGAATAAAGCCTTTTTCAAAATCGCTGTGGATCTTGCCCGCCGCTTGCGGTGCCTTGGTGCCACGTGTAATTGTCCATGCGCGGCACTCATCGCTGCCACCCGTCAGGAAGGAAATCAGCCCCAGCAACGAATAGCTTGCTTGGATAATACGACTCAGGCCCGACTGTTGCAAGCCCAGTTCCTCCAAAAACATCGCCTGATCTTCCTCGTTCATGCCGGAAATTTCCGCCTCGATCTGTGCGCAGATGGGGAAAACCGCTGCGCCCTCTGCCTGTGCGATTGCACAGATGGCTTTGTAATTGGTGTTGTTTTCGTAATCAGCGGAAAAATCAGCTTCAGACAGATTTGCGGCATAGATCACGGGCTTAGCGGTCAGAAAGGGTGTTTCCGCCAGCACAGCACGTTCTTCATCGGTGCATTCGAAGCTACGCACCGGGAAGCCATCCGAAAGATGTGCAAGCAAGCGTTCCATCAGTGCTACATCGGCAAAATATTTTTTATCGCCCTTGGCAAGCTTTTTGGTACGGTCGATGCGACGTTCCAACAGTTCGATATCAGAAAAGACCAGTTCCAGATTGATCACTTCCACATCTCTCGCGGCGTTGATCGACCCATCCACATGAACGATATTATCATCCTCAAAGCAACGTACTACATGAATAATTGCATCCATTTCGCGAATATCCGCTAGAAACCGGTTGCCCAGCCCCTCGCCCTTAGAAGCACCCTTGACCAGGCCTGCAATATCCACAAACATCAAGGTAGCGGGGGTGAATTTTTTCGGCTGATAATGCTTCGCCAGCATCTCCAGACGAGCATCCGGCACGGTCACGATACCAACGTTTTTATCAATGGTGCAAAAGGGATAGTTTGCGGACTCTGCCCCTGCATTGGTCAGGGCATTAAACAGTGTACTTTTGCCCACATTGGGCAAGCCAACCATTCCGAGCTTCATGGATCAAATTCCTCCTAATTTTTGACAAAGCAATGCGCCGACGGATACGCCGACGCTCGCTCATGGTCTTGCATCATTTTTTCTTGCGCAGCAATAGCCCCAGTACCGTCGCACCTGCAACTGCGCCCACCGCCACAGCCGCTTTCTTCAATGCAGATCCGGAAATATGCACAGTCTTTTTCCGCGTCTGCACCACCAGTGCGTCCTCAGCAGGATGCTCCCAGCCATTTGGGAACACCAGATTATGTCGCTGTGGGCGATCAAAACTGCGTGCATCAGGGGTAAGTGCTTCGCAGGCTGCAATATTCATATCGGGGATGCCTGCAATGGTACATACTGCGCCACAAGCAACAAAGCGCAATGTCAGCGATTCCGATGCCTTGGGTGCCACAAAAGGAATGGCAAACAGCAACCAACCGTTTTTCTCCAGCACGGGCATGGTAAAATCGCGGTTGAGCTTAAACGTCAAGCGATCTTCCCAAACATCACCAAATATTTCGAGATAACATACCTCATCATAGCGGTCGTTTTCACCACCGTTGAGCCAGAAGCAGAAGCGATATTCCTGTCCGGATTCCAACCAGCCTGTTTCCATAGGGATTTTGGTTTGCAGTGTTGTCCAATTATACCACCAATCCCCAAGCTGCCACGCATCGGTCGGTTTCCCGAGATAGCCCTTAACAGAAAGCCGCTGCGCCACATTCGTGGAGATCATCGGATCCGGCTCCCAACGTTCGGGACAGAAGAATAAATCAGACATCAAAATCGACCGCCTTTCCTCGCAGAAAACATCGTCTGCCTATTTCCTTCATTGTAACATATCTGCACAAGATTTGTCAAGTATTTTTGCTCAATTCTTTCCTGCAAATTTCCAAAAAGGAAAGACCGCAGCGTTTCTGCCGCGGTCATCCGCTCATTTCTGATACAGACGGTTGCTCTGGAACTGTGCATCGCAGGTGAGATTTACCCCCAAGCGACGTAAGGTACGCTCATCAACCTGCGACAAAATCACCGTGGAATGCATCTCGCAGCCACGCAGCTTTGCCAGTTGCGTCATAGCACGCTCCGCCGTGGGACTGGTTGCCGCTGAAATGGACAGTGCGACCAAAGTTTCATCGGTATGCAGTCGTGGGTTCTCGTTGCCCAGGTGATCGACTTTTAAATGCTGTATCGGTTCAATGACCGTGGGACTCAGCAGCAAAATATCGTCATTGATGCGTCCCAACGATTTCAGTGCATTCAGCAGCAATGCAGATGCCGCGCCCATCAGCTCGGTGGTGCGCCCCGTCACGATCTTGCCATTGGGCAGTTGCATCGCCGCGCCCGGTTCACCGGTAGCTTCCGCAATTTCTCTGGCGCGATGCACCACGGGACGATCCGCTTCGGTCAAATCCGCCTGCTGCATGAGCAGTTCCAGCTTGCAAAGGGTCTCCGGCTCTGCCGCAGATTGCCGCAGGCTGCAACGGGTATCAAAAAATCTGCGTATGATCTCCTGACGAGCTGCGGCACAAACGATCTCGTCATTCTCAATGCAGAAGCCCGCCATATTCACGCCCATATCCGTAGGTGACTGATAGGGGGATTCTCCGAAGATCTGGCGGAACATTGCATTGAGCACAGGGAACACTTCCACGTCACGATTATAGTTGACAGCCATCTGACCGTGGGCTTCCAGATGGAAGGGGTCGATCATATTCACATCGTTGAGGTCAGCAGTTGCAGCCTCATATGCCACATTCACAGGGTGCTTCAGCGGCAGATTCCAGATGGGGAAGGTTTCAAATTTGGCATAGCCGGCCTGCTTGCCACGCATATGCTCTTGATAGATCTGCGACAGGCAAACTGCCATTTTTCCACTGCCGGGGCCGGGAGCTGTCACCACCACCAGTTGCCGCGAAGTTTCAATGTATTCGTTTCTGCCAAAACCATTCTCAGAAAGAATCAACTGCAAATTAGAAGGATAGCCCTCGATGCGGTAGTGGCGATATACCTTGATGCCTTGGCTTTCCAAGCGACGCTGGAATTTTTCAGCAGCGGGTTCATCACAGTATTGCGTCAGCACCACACTGCCAACATACAAACCTTTTTTGCGAAACAGACCAATGAGACGCAGCACATCAATATCATAGGTGATACCCAGATCGCCGCGCATACGATTCTTTTCAATATCGGCTGCATTGATGGCAATGACAATCTCCACATCTTTCTTCATTTGCAGCAGCATACGCAGCTTACTGTCAGGCTGAAAACCCGGCAGCACACGCGATGCGTGAAAATCATCATACAGTTTACCGCCGAATTCCAGATACAATCTTCCCCCAAACTTCGCAATACGCTCACGAATATGTTCCGATTGCGTTTTGAGATACTTGGCGTTATCAAAACCTTTGGCACCCATATGGATATAACCTCCTTGTTTGAAAAATCAGACCTTGACTATTATAGCACAGACAACAAAATAAGTCAAGATTCCGCAAATGATATTCCACAGCAGTGCCGTGCAAAGTGCACCCTCCTTGTGTAGCACTGCCTTAAGGAATTCTTCATCATTTCTCTCTTGCATCTTAAGGCATTCCTGTGCTATCATATCTTTGTTGCGGTTGCGAATCATGAAAAGCGCACAATTCACAAAATATTCAGAATATCCGCTATGTCTCCTCGCCCGATTCGACGCTTTGTCCGTTGACAAATCTACTTTTGCTGTGGTATAATGAGAGTGTACCGCTTCTGAACAAATCAAAAAGCAAAAGAAAGAGGAAGAATCATATGGCAAAGAAACATCGTTCCGCCGCGAGCTGTGTATGGCACAGCATTCTCTGTGTAATCGCCGTGCTGCTGCTCATCGGCGGCATCGCAACCAATCTTGCAGTACGTTCCTACATGAAAGAAGATGCCCTCGCAAATACCGTCAAGGATATGAACATCGCGCAGATCACGATCAAAGATCAGACTATCGCTGAAGAAATCCGCGCGGAATATGTAACCGACAGCAACGTACAGCTCAAGGATGTCGAAACAGCCATTCACGGCATGGGCATCGAGGCATTTGCTGCTGAAAAGCTAGTCACCCTTGGCAAACTGCTGCGTGGGGAATCCGATACCGTAGTGCAGATCACCTCCGATGAGATCATCGGGCTGTTGGAAAAAAGTGAATACGATCTCTACACAAGCTGTCTGTTGATCATCGAAGATGCCGACAAGCAAGCAATTCGCAATGCAACGGAGATGCCGTTAGAAGCCTTCAACAGCACTATGCATTTCATGTTCAGCTCTCCGGCCATGCGTGCCGTCAGCCGCTATTTCGTCAGCACCGCTTGCGTGGTAGTGGATATCATTTTGCTGGCATTGTTGCTTTGGCGGCTGATGATCATTCGTTCACAGGCTGATAAATCCAAGAGTGGCGCGTGCATCATCATGGGTGTCACGATCATAGTCCCTGCCGCGCTGACTTTTGTTGCGGCCGCCGTTCACGGCATCTCCGGTGCATTTACCCCCGATGGCGCAGTCACATTCCATATCATCACCGATGTATTGGCGCATCCCTTTTGGGGCATCAGCCTGTTGGGCATTCTCGCGGGCATCCTGTTGATCCTGACCGCAGCCATTATGCGCCGCGTGATGCAAAATCGTGTCGATGCAGCCCTTGCAGCAAACAACCGTCCGGTTGCACCTGTTGCGATGCGCAGCATTGATGCCGATACACAACCCGATTCGTTTAACGTCCCTGAAAGAATGTCTGCCCCCGTTGCAGATACCATTCCCTGCGTATCCTGTCGACGTGCTCTGACGCAAGGTGCAAAATTCTGTATCTACTGTGGCGCGCCCCAAAATGCTGAGTCTTCTGCCCCTTCCGCATCGGATGCCCCTGCGGAGGAGAGCACACCCAATGAAGCCGTTGAAGCACCTGCGGTCGAATCTGCGGAACCCGCAGCGGAAGCCACTGCCGAAACTATCATCGGATGATAGCTGCTGCAATCGGCAACAAAAATCAAGAGGTGAAATCCGACCATGTCACAATCTTCTCCCACACAGCGACGCATCCACCCTGCAAGAATGCTCGCCATTGCCGTTTGCGCACTCTTTTTCGTGCTTCTGCTTGTGCTGCTGATCTGCTTTTTTTGCGGATTGTTTCACCGCGAAGAGGATCCCAACAGTTCTCTGCGCGATATGCCTGTCGCGCTGCAATCGTCTTCATCGACAATAACCACTACAACAAGTGCCACCACGACCCAATATCCACCCATAGCAAGTACATCGACCAAAACGATCGCCATCACCGATGATACCCTCATCTATGGGCGAAACGCCGTTCTCATTGACGTTGAAAGCCACGAGATCATTGCAGGAAAAAACGCAGAGGATGTAATTTATCCCGCATCCATGACGAAAATCATGACCATGCTGACCGTCCTGAAGCTGTTGGATCATAACGAAAGCGCACTCTATCAGGCATATTTGATGGATGGCGACCTGATTGCCGAGTTGCGCGCAAAAACATTGCTCTGTGCAGGCTTTGCCGATGACGAACCATGCCGTGTCATTGATATGCTCTATGCGATGATGCTGCCTTCGGGCGCAGATGCAGCGGTAGGGCTGGCAAACTTCGCCGCAGGAAGCGAGGCAGCTTTGGTGGAAGAGATGAATCGCTACGCTGCCGAAATGGGATTGAAACAGACTCATTTTGTCAACTGTACGGGACTGCACGATGAAGATCACTACAGTACACCCACCGAAATCGCCTGTATCCTGGAATATGCGATGCAAAATCCATTGTGCAAAGAAATTATGTCCACTGCCGAATATACTACCGCTACCACCACAGCGCATCCTGATGGATTGGCACTGAAAAGTTCTGTGTTTTCCCGTCTGCCGGAAAATATGCCTGGAGGCATCACCTTTGGCGGTGGCAAAACAGGCTTCACCAATGCCGCAGGACAGTGCCTTGCGTCATGGGCGGTGGATAACAAAAGCGGCAAAACCTATATCAGCGTAGTTGCCGGTTGCGATGGCGAAAAGCCACTGGATGCGGTATGCGATACCATGACGCTGTATGCGCACTTCCGTGACGGCAACCCCGATGGTGCCGTGCGATTCGTTCACAGTGATGAAGTCGAGATCGATTATGAAGAGGTTGCATGATGCAAATAACCGTTGAAACTGCCAAATCCGCCGGCTTTTGCTTTGGCGTAGATCGTGCTGTAAAGCTCGTATATGAAGCACTGTCACAGGGAAAGCGCGTCGCCACACTCGGACCTATCATTCACAATGATGCTGTTGTGAATGATTTGTTGCAGCGTGGCGCAAGAATCGTATCCTCGCCACAAGAACTTGAAGAAGGCGAAACACTGGTGATTCGCTCCCATGGCGTTGGAAAAGCAGTGTATGATGTGCTGACAGAAATGGGCAATCCCGTTATTGATGCTACCTGCCCATTCGTCGCACGCATTCATAAAATCGTGGCAGAGCAATCCGCACAGGGCAAAGAGATCCTCATTGCCGGCGATGCCAAGCACCCCGAAGTGCAGGGGATCGTTGGACATTGTACGGAAAAATATACAGTTTTTTCCGATGAGAATGACCTGAAGTGCTGTATTGGTAGAACTTTTGGAAATTCGAAAAAAAAGCTTGCAATTGTCGCGCAAACCACTTATAATAAAATATTATGGGGGGAGTGTATAGAGGCACTTCCGACCGTACACCCCGATATCACGGTGTTTGATACTATCTGTAACGCAACGGCTGCCCGTCAGACAGACGCAGATGTCCTCTCACGGCATTCTGATCTGATGATCGTGGCAGGGGGCAAGCATAGCTCCAATACCGTTAAGCTCTATGATGTGTGCCGCAGGAACTGTCCCACTTGGCATATCGCAGAGCCACAAGAGTTGCGTGGCCTGGTGCCGATGCTACAGCAAACAGCGCAAGAGGTCATCGACCGCAGAGCCGCACAGGATGAAACACCGCATCTGCGTATCGGAATTACTGCCGGAGCAAGTACACCCGCCCACATCATTAAGGAGGTTCAAAGCATTATGTCTGGAATTTTTGACACCGACACCACAATCCCTGAAAGCGAGGACTTTCGCATTGCATTTGAGGAGGAGCTTGACAAGACCTTCACAAAGAAAATTCGTACAGGAGATCGCGTTGTCGGCATCGTTGCTTCCATCAGCGGCAATAACGAAGTGATGGTTGACGTTGGTGCAAAGCAGACTGGCTATATTACGCTGTCCGAACTGACCAATGACGCTTCCAAGAAGCCCGCAGACCTGGTCAAGGTCGGCGATGAGCTGGATCTGGTCGTGATCAAGGTCAACGATGCAGAAGGCACTGTGATGCTTTCCAAGCGTCGTGTTGATGAGCTGGTTGGCTTTGAGAATATCCTCAAGGCAAAAGAATCCGGCGAAGTACTGGAGGGCACCGTGCAGAGCGTTGTCAAGGGCGGCTTGGTCGTTTCCTGCAACGGCGTGCGTGTGTTCATCCCCGCTTCCCATTCCGGTTTGGGTAGAGATGCCGACTTGAGCGTTCTGGTAAAGCAGAATGTGCAGTTCGTCATTATTGATGTCAACGAGCAGCGTCGCAGAGCAGTTGGCTCCATCCGTCAGGTGCAAAAAGCACAGCGCGATGCCGCAAAGGCAAAGTTCTGGGAAACTGCCGAGGTGGGCAAGGTTTACATCGGTGAAGTCAAGTCTCTGACTTCTTATGGCGCGTTCGTCGACTTGGGCGGCGTGGACGGTATGGTTCATGTTTCCGAGCTGAGCTGGAGCAGAATTCATCAGCCTAGCGATGTTGTCGCAGTTGGTGATACCTTGGAGGTTTATATTAAGGCACTCAATCCCGAAACCGGCAGAATTTCTCTGGGGCATCGTCGCCCTGAGGATAACCCCTGGACAAAGTTTGTGGCAAATTACAGCATCGGTCAGGTTGTGCAGGCAACCATCGTTTCCATCACCAGCTTTGGCGCGTTTGCACGTATTGCTGATAATGTTGACGGCTTGATCCATATTTCTCAGTTGGATGCAAAGCGCGTTTCCGATGTCAAGGATGTGGTGGCAATCGGCGATGTCGTGACTGCAAAGATCACTGATATCAACGAGGAGCAGCAACGCATCAGCCTTTCCATTCGTGCATTGCTGGAGGAAAATGCTCCCGCTGAGGATGCTGAGGAGGTCGATTATTCCGACGAGACCGCCCCTGAGACCGCTGACGCTGAGTAATCAGCCGGTTGACTGCACCACAAAAGCACATGATTTCGTAAAAGAGAGCGGCAAAATGCTGCTCTCTTTTCTGTTTTTGCGCCAAATTCGGCTTTTTTGGCGTTTCGGGGTGATTGACAATCCGGCAAAACTATGATATCATAGAATCACACACTGTATCATGCCGAAACAGAAAGGAGCAAAACGCCCCATGAAGAAAAGCACAATGATTATGCTTTCTCTACTTACCATCGGCGAAGGCGCATTGGCAATTTATTTGTACACCCTGCTTGCCACAACACCCTTCACCTTTGGAAAATATCTCGCGCTGATTGGCGTCATCGGGCTTTCATTGGCAGTGGATTGGCTGATTCTCAAAGGCAATTCCGCCGCATCGGCAAGCGATGCAAAACGACTAAAGGATGCCCGTGACTATATCACCGCGTTTGAAGCATGGCTGCGTGAAGATACCGCGTTCCCCGATGAGGTGAAGATCGCGCTGCGACAGCTGCAATCGCTGGAACGCAAGCAAAATGCGTTACAAGCAATCCTCGCAAACGATACCGATAGTCCCTTTCTGCAAACTGCTGCCGAAGTGGAGGAGTATATCCTCAACAACTGCAAGCGCGTGCTGAATCGTGTGATGATTTATGACCCCAATGAGCCACAAAAATATCAGACCCACTTGATGTACCTGCGACAGGTGCTAGGGCAAAATGCGCATGTACTTTCCGATTTTGACAACCTGATCCTGGAGGTCTCACAGATCGGTGATGAGCATTCAGGGGCTTCCACGCCTTGCCTCAACGAGTTGACTGCTGCTCTGCGTAGCGTGCGCAACGGTGGCACTGATGTGTGGGCAAACGGACAAATCACGCAAACGCCCAGTGGTAGCCAACAACAGCAGCCCCCTACGCAGATGATGCAATAACGAAAGGAGCAAAAAATGGCAAACAAAACAAAAAGAAAAGAAGTCACCATTCTTGTTGTGATCGGTGCATTGCTTGTGACATTGATTATTGCAGGCATCAATATGGTGAGCCGCCTTGGCAAAACCGATTCTCAGCTCACCAAGGAAAATGCCATGACACAACTGCAAAAGAAACTTAAAAAAATCGATGTCGCAACCGTCGAGCCGCGCAAAGCGACAGTGGAGATCTCCGGTGGTAGCCTTGCCGATGAGCTGCCCGATATCGAACAGTACCCCTTAAGCGTACAGGGCCACGGTGAGATCAACATTGAGCTTTTCTCTTCCACCGAAAAGGCTTCCGGCGGTACCGACGGCTGGCTCAATGAAGTCGCGGAGAATTTCAATGATGAGCATTACCAGATCAACGGGCAATGGGTGACGGTTTCCGTGCGTCCCATCGCCTCCGGTGCAGCAATTGATTACATCATCTCCGGCAAATATGTGCCCGAGGTGTATACCCCCTCTAATACCCTGTGGGGCGAGATGATTGCTGCCGAAAATGTCGATATCCGCTTGGTAAAAGACCGCATTGCAGGCAACTGCGCAGGCATCCTCATCAGTGAAGATACCTACAAAGGGCTAGAAGCCTCCTACGGAGAGGTTAACAGCAGCACCATCATCGAAGCAACCATCAAGAGCGAGATTTCCATGGGCTATACCAATCCCTACTCGTCTTCAACTGGTATGAATTTCCTGCTCAATGCTCTGCATGAATTTGATGCCAGTGATATCCTTAGCAATAAAGCAGTGGAGCAGTTCCAGAAATTTCAGGCAAATGTGCCCTTCGTGGCGTATTCTACATTGCAAATGCGCGATGCGGCGGACAGTGGTGTGCTGGATGCATTTATTCTGGAATCTCAGGGCTACTACAATGCCACCGAGTTGCGCAATTACAAATTTATCCCCTTTGGTGTGCGCCATGATAATCCCGTGTATGCCATTGGCGATTTGACCGCCGATGAGGATGCCTTGCTTACTATGTTTGTGGATTACTGCCTCACCGATGATAACCAACAGCTTGCTAAGAAATACGGCTTCAACCAGATGGAGGACTATATCGGTAACACTTTAGACAACATCAGTGGCGAAACGATGCTCAGTGCACAGAAGCTCTGGAAGAAAGAAAAGGATGCCGGCAGCCCCGTAATGGCAGTATTCGTGGCAGATGTTTCAGGCAGTATGGGCGGCGTCCCTTTGCAAGAGCTGCAAGCCTCTCTCATCAATGCATCGCAGTACATCAATAATACCAACTATGTTGGTTTGGTCAGCTACAGCTCCGATGTGACGATCAATCTCCCCATCGCTCGCTTCGATCTGAACCAACGCAGCTACTTTACCGGGGCTGTGCAGGATCTTTCCCCCGGTGGCAACACCGCTACCTACGACGCGGTACTGGTCGCGCTGGATATGCTCATGAAAGCACAGGAATCCGTGGAGGCGGAAACAGGGCAGAAGATCAAGCCCCTGCTGTTTGTCCTCAGCGATGGCGAAACCAATATTGGCAATAAACTCAGCGACATTCGCGATGTAGTGGAAGGTCTGGAGGTTCCCTGCTATACCATTGGTTACAATGCCAATCTCGATGCACTGGCAGAGCTTTCTGCCATTAACGAAGCTGCAAGCATCAATGCAGACAGCGATGATGTAATCTACACCCTGAAAAGCCTGTTCAATGCACAGATGTAAAAGCAATACCACAACCAATCGCTCCGAGTATTTCACAGTACTCGGAGCGATTGGTTGCTGTGAAACGACGCATCCAAAGCATAAAAGTATCGGAATCACTTGCATTTTATAGGAAAAGCCTGTATAATAGTAGACGTAAAAGTATCTGCTGCCGGCAAACAACACGCCCAAATATTGCAAAAGAAAGGAAACTCTTGCGATGCAGAAAAAAATTCAAGCACTGAAGGAGAGCATCTCCGCTGTCATTGTCGGAAAAGAACAACCCGTACGCTGCATCATCGCCGGTCTGCTCTGTGGTGGTCACATCCTGTTGGAAGATGTACCCGGCGTAGGCAAAACACAAGTAGCTGCAGCTCTGGCAAGATCCGTAGGTGGCTCATTCAACCGTATCCAGCTTACCCCCGATGTGATGCCTTCGGATATTACAGGCTTCACACTGGTGAATCAACAAACATTTGCACTGGAATACCGTGCGGGTGCTGCCATGTGCAATTTCTTGCTTGCCGATGAGATCAACCGCGCCTCTCCAAAGGTGCAGTCCAGCTTGTTGGAGGTCATGGAAGAACAGCAAATCTCCATCGATGGTGTAACCCATCCGTTGCCGAAGCCTTTCATGGTGCTTGCAACACAAAACCCCGTGGAAACTTATGGCACCTATCATTTGCCGGAAGCGCAAATGGATCGCTTCTTCATGCGCATCAGCATGGGCTACCCTACCGAGGATGAGGAACTGCTGATCCTTGCTCGCACCGAACGACATAATCCCATACACAATATCGAAAAGCCTGTACTCTGCCCAGAGGATATCCTTCAATTGCAAAGTGCTGCACAGGAGATCACTGTCAGTGAGTCTGTCAGACGTTATATTTTACGTATTGCAGACACTACACGCCATCACGAAGCATTGATACTGGGTGCAAGTCCTCGTGGTTCTATTGCCCTGTTTAAGGCGGCAAAAGCAAATGCCTTCTTAGACGGCAGAAGCTACGCTCTGCCCGACGATGTGAAGAAAATGGCAGAAAGCGTACTGGCACATCGTCTGATTCTTTCGCCCAAGGGCAAATCCCGCTACGCCGATGGTGCTGCTGTAGTCAGAGATGTACTTTCAGCGGTAGCAGTGCCGGTAGATGCCACATGATCCCCGTCGGATATCTGGCAGCAATCGGTGTTGCGATCATCTTTACACTGTACATGGATGGCAGTATCGGTGTGATGATGCTTGCGTTTTTGTTGGTGATGCCCATACTTTCGCTGGTTGTTACGCTCGTCGCCATGCACAGGTTGCAAATCGAGGTGCAGCTGCCCGATGAATGTAGTAAGGGCAAACAGTCGGAAGCAGTCATTATCCTAACAAAGCGAACCATTCTGCCCATGCCATTTTTGCGGCTGCGGCTGTATGCGGATGCGCATTTTGCACCACTGAACACCACAGCTGTTGAACCGCTTGCCCCACCTGTTTGCCACGGCAATGGACTTTTTTCCATGCTGCAATATCGCATCGCGCTGCGACATTACGAAAAACATCAAGCGGTGCAGCATACCCCCGATATGCTGCCATTGTGTTTTACCATGGGCATACAACATCGCTGTGAATACCGCATACCACTAATGACACGATATTGTGGCAAAGCAACCGTGCGTCTTGCCCATCCGGAGCTAACTGATTTTCTACGACTATTTCGATTCCGCATTGATGCAGAGCCACAGAGCAATATGCTGATCTTACCGCAAATTCCAACTATACACACGAACAATCGCCTGTTTCAAAGCGTGGCAAATGATGCCATCACTGCCGATGATGACAGCGAAGCGACCCCTGTGTTTTCCGCTTCCTCCACCCCCGGCTATGAGCATCGCGATTATATTCCCGGTGATCCTCTCAAGCGCGTCAACTGGAAGCTTTCTTCCAAGCGACGCAAATTGATGGTGCGCAAGGATGAACCTGCTGCACTGGCAAAGCTGACCATCATTTTGGATTTTCACCGTGCCCCCGATCTGCAAGGCAGTCATGCCACCATGACAAAATGCTTGGCAACAGAGCAGTTGATGATCGAAAGCGCACTGGGGCTGATCTCCCTTTGTTTGCAGCAGGGATACCCCTGCACGCTGTACTATCAGAATGAAACTGCCACATGGACAGAGCTGGCTGCTGATATGCCCGAACAAGTCGCACAGGAATCTATGCAACTGTTACGGGGCGGTTTTCGCAGTGACTATGCCCTCTCAGAAAGCCCTGCGCTACCCCATGCCGTCACGCAACGCAGCGATTTGATTCTGATACATTTTTCCACCTGCATGACGGCTGAGACTGCCGCAGCCTTAGAAACACTCGCTGCAACATTGCATATTGTGCAACCGATATCATCAAATCGCGCAGGAAAATATCCCCAAACGGCAGACCTGTGGCAGATCAACGAGGAACACTGCTTTATTCCCCTGCAAACATGATTTTTCAAATCTCTTAAAAGGAGGTGTAGTCGTATGCAAAGTTCTGTAACTGCCCCCAATGCATCATCTGCATGGCTGCAAAAGCTTGCACTACACCCTATCATTCAGAAAATCTTCGATGCAAAGCACATACCACTGCTGTATTCAGTCATTGTTGTCACCTCGATCTTCTATCACTACGGTGCAAAGTACACGCCCCTGTGGTTTTTGCTCGGCTTGGTTCTGCAATGGGGTGCCTTCAAGCTGCTGCACTTTGTGAAAAAGCACCATCTGTTGGGTGGCGCACTTTATGTGATAGTATGCGTATTCACCTTTTTGTTGGCAGGACTTTGCATCACCGTCGGTGGCGATCACACCGCCTTTGGAGGCATCTTTGCGCCTGTAGGCACAGATGTCCGGTTGAGTTTTATGGTCTGGTTTTTGACCCCGCAATCGGTCATCAATGCTTTCTATGGCCCATATACCGTGGCATTGTTCCTGCTGTTTACACTGTTCATTGCCACCGTGGTTTACTATTATTCTCATGTAATTTATCGCACACTGATGTCCTTTTCGGTCATGTGCTTCCCTTTTGCTATCTATGCAAAGGAATCTGAAGTGATGCCCGTGCCTTTTATCGTTGCATTGTTTGTCATGTACTTTGTAGTGATGATCTACTGCAAACAGCTGCACTGTGGCGATCAACAACTCATGCACATTCACGATCCCAATGCAACGGACTACGCACTGCCCGAACCGGAAATGCTTTGTAACGCAAAAATCAAAGAGCTAACCACCATGCCCCGCCCCGAACTGTTTGGAAAGGGCATCTGGATGGCGGCTTTGCTGTTTATCATAGCAGCTACGATTCTGGTGCTGATTCTGCCCAAGCCCACCATCACCGCCGATCGCAGCTATATGGATACATTGCTGGATACCTCTTCCTTTGCCGATTATCTGCTCAATGCCATCAGTGGCTTCAGCGATTCCTCCGATGGTGGCAGCTATTCCTCCCTCAGCTCTTCTCAGGCACTGTACTATGTAGAAGCACAGGAAAGTCTGAATCTGCGACTTTCTACCTATACGCACTATGACTATGCCACCGATAGCTGGTCAGCAGCATATCAGGACGGGCACAGTACCTACTATGATACTTTTTATTACACGCCATCCACGCTGATGATGGAGGATATCATCGCAGAACACGACCGCAACGATACACCCTATTATCTCAGCGAAAATGCAGCTGCCACCCCCTACGATTACTATGCCTTCTTCTGCATGGTGGATGAGGCATATCCCGAGCTTGCTGAAGAATACGGCTTTGCAGGTATTTCCAAGTTGCAGCTTTCCTTGCCAGATTACAAGCGTTCCATGGTGTTCCACGCGCCCATGTACAACAGCACAAGCTATATGGCACCATTGCATACCTATATGGCAGAAAGCATGACCCACTACGAAATCCAGCTGTATCAAGCCAAGAACGGATTGTTCTTCCGCACCAATCCCGCCATCATCCGTATGGAAGAATACAGTTTGCAATATCTCAGCCCCACCATGTTTGAGGACACCGCAATGCAATTTCTCACACAGCAGCTGACAATAGAGGAAGTCCATACATTGATATCAGAGCTGTCGTTCTCTATGGATGCCTATGAAAACCACCCTGATCTATGTCTCTTAGCATATTTTCTCAATTCCGATGTGAAAAACGCTCTTTATTATTTTCAGGATACGATAGACCGCGAAACACCCGAACGCGTAACCGAGCTTGCAGCTACCCTCACAGAAGGTCTGACTACCGATTTTGAAAAGGCAAATGCCATCCGCAATTATCTTTACACCTTCTATACCTACGATGCGGATTACTTTATCAGCGATACGGACAATGTGGAAACTTTTCTGTTTGAAAACCGAACAGGCGTATGCTATCAGTTTGCCTCTGCCATGACAGAGCTTTGCCGCGCAGCAGGGCTACACGCACGCTATGTAGAAGGCTTCGCGCTCACAGAAGAAACCAATTCTACGCGCTACCCAAACGCCAACTATGTGATTCGCGCAAAACACGCCCATGCCTTCACCGAAGTCTACATTGCAGGCTACGGCTGGCTTTCGATGGATGCAACCGCTGCCGATCTCAACGAATCCCCTGATCTCCTGGCAGGAGCCGAAGATATCATCAGTGCCTTGCAACGCACGGGTATCATCCTGTTGATTCTTTCGGCTGTGATCGTGTTATTCTTGCATTTTCTTCTGCCGATCCTCGCGGAACAGCATTTTCGACGTGTCTATCGCAAACGCAAGGGTCTAGCCATGATGTCCAAAGCCTACGCAAGATTACAAAAGCAATGGCAGACACCCTCCGCAGCCACGATTCGCGAGGTCTGTGCCCAAATGCAGCCATTGTTTGCCTATGATCAACAAGCAGAAGCTGCACTGTCACAATTGCAGACGACGTTGGAGCAGGGATTCTATGGCGAATGCTATACCGATACCCTTGCCATGGAATGCTATTGGGCTTACTGTACCCTCCGCAGTGCATATCGCACCTGCGCAAAACAACAGCAAAAGCAGCAATCTGCGGTGACAAAAGTTGCATCTCAACAGGGCTGAAAACCAAAAGATAGAACAGGAGGAGGTTTCTATGCCGAATCTCATACAAAAAAAAGCACTGCGGCAAATGCTTTCTTTCACTGCCACTGCAACGCTGCTGTGGCAAAGCAACGCCGCGCTCATTGCCAATGCGACTGTTACATCGACGAACAGCAGAATCACCGCTACCACAACAGCCGCATCCACATACAAAAATTGGAAACAATACAATGCCGCGTGGGCGGATCTGCCCGTTGGCAAGTTCGGTGGCGATATGCGTTCTATCGGCTGTGCCGTCACTGCCGCCGCAATTTTATGTGTTGCTTCGCATTCTTCCGTTCCCGCGAATTTTGACCCCGGTGTACTTTGCGATTTTCTTACAAAAAATGGTGGCTTTTCTGTCAGTGGTGACCTGCAATGGCCAACCATCTCCAAACTGGTACCCGACTTCTCCTACGAATCCACTAAAACATTCTCCAGTAAAAACCAACGCGACCAAATCGCAGAGCTGACTTCATATCTTGCTGCTGGCTACTTTGTAGCAGTCAAGTTATCCCTAACAGTAGGTGACACATATACAAGCCATTTCGTTGCCATCGACCGTATTGAAAACGGCATTGTCTATATGTTTGATCCCGGCAGCAGCTACGATGTGTTGTACGATAAATATAGCTCCTATATGCTGGAAAGCGTGCGATTGTTCCGTGGCGCGGATTCTCCTGCGATCACTGTGCCGGAAGCCCCCGCACAGCAGTCGGTAGGTGCATACCTGACCACCGCCCGCCTGAATCTGCGCAACGGTGCAAGTACCAACTACAACGTGTTGACTGTGCTCCCAAAAGATACATATATCGAGATCACAGAAGTCGCCGAAGAATGGGGCAGAATTTCCTATAACGGCATAGATGGCTGGGTTAATATGCGATACTGTACCCCTGCAGTTTCCATTTTTACTACCGGTGATTACTGCACGGATGACCAAACACTGACACTACGCAATGCTCCTGTGGCAACGGCAGCGGCAGTGGGATATCTGCCACCCAATACCATCATCACAGTAACGGAAATCAATGGAGACTGGGGCTACTGCACCCATGAAGGAAAATCCGGATGGATTTCCCTTCGCTACTGCACCTGTAGTGAGGGTAGCGCAGAAATCGGTATTTCGCTGCACTATACCACCGCAAAAAACAATATGCGCTTACGCACGGGAGCCTCCACAGCTACAGCAACGCTCGCCGTTCTCCCCCCTGATACTACCTTTATCGTCACGCAAATGGAGGGCAACTGGGGCAAAACGGTCTATGAAGGACAAATCGGATGGATCTACATTCCCTATTGCACACTGATTACTGACGATGCGCCCGAAGAAACCATTTGCGACCTCTATACAACGGGAAACAACAATCTGCGCCTGCGCGCCGAAGCAACTGACACCTCTGAAACGCTTGCTTACATCGGTACAAACACGGAACTGAACATCACCCAAATCAATGACGGCTGGGGCAAAACTACCTACAACGGTAAGGATGGCTGGGTGTATCTGGCATATTGCACACCGGTAGCAGAAGGTCTTCCTACAGAATCTGCTCCCCCCGATACACCTGAAGAACCCATATGTGGTCTCTATACAACAGGCAATCACAATCTGCGCCTGCGCGCCGAAGCAACTGACACCTCTGAAACGCTTGCTTACATCGGTACAAACACGGAACTGAACATCACCCAAATCAATGACGGCTGGGGCAAAACTACCTACAACGGTAAGGATGGCTGGGTGTATCTGGCATATTGCACACCGGTAGCAGAAGGTCTTCCTACAGAATCTGCTCCCCCCGATACACCTGAAGAACCCATATGTGGTCTCTATACAACAGGCAATCACAATCTGCGCCTGCGCGCCGAAGCAACTGACACCTCTGAAACGCTTGCTTACATCGGTACAAACACGGAACTGAACATCACCCAAATCAATGACGGCTGGGGCAAAACTACCTACAACGGTAAGGATGGCTGGGTGTATCTGGCATATTGCACACCGGTAGCAGAAAGTCTTCCTACAAAGCTGGATTCCTCTTGGTTCGCAGATCTTGGCAACTGTGTGGTCGTGGTGGACGATTTGCACATTCACACCGAAATCGACGGTGTCGCCACCGATATTGTAACAATGGGCACCCATGTCACGGTGGTGGATATTGAGGCTGACTGGGCAAAGATTCACTGGAATGGCAACATTGGCTGGGTTCGTTTGGGTGAATATGGCACGCCCTATTTGTACCTCGCAGGGGATGTCACCCTTGATGGAACAGTAGACGCCGGTGACTGCAAGCTCATGGATGCGTTTTTCAGTGGAGTGGCCCTGCCCGATGCCCTGCAAATGCTCGTTGCTGACATCAACGGTGATGGCAGTGTGAATGCGATTGACCGTACTATGCTCGCGGAAAAAGGAGAATGAACCATGACTGAACATCAGCCTCGCAATGCTTTTGATATTCCCAAACTATTCTATTTTCAGGCAAAAAATGTCCATTCCGGCAGCCGTGGCAATATGCGATATCGTATCGCTCCGGAAAACGATGCACTGCTGGTCGCCGTATGGCGCAAAGACCTGTGTTATGAACTGATCAGCGAGGCAAATGGCATTGAAGCCGAAAACACCTTTCCGCTCTCTGAAGAAGGCTTTCAAGCAATGCTTAACTGGCTTTCCGATGCATATGCGAAAACGCCCGCATAAGATCGTAGCAGTTCTGAAAAAACTTCAGAATATGTCCATATGTCAATGATGTGAGACCCAA
>CAYMOJ010000024.1:0-28496 GCA_964392175.1 uncultured Ruminococcus sp. | reverse complement strand
ATGAACAAAGCTCTTTCCGGAGAGTATATTGATATTTTATAAAAAGCTTGAGGAAAAAACTATGCGACGATGTGTAATTGTTGGCGGTGCGGATATTGGCAATTATGAGCAAATCCGTTCTCGCTTGTGAAAAGATGATTTTGTCATATACTGCGATAGCGGACTCAAGCATATGGAATTCCTTCAGGCAAAGCCCAATCTGATTGTCGGTGATTTTGATTCTCACGAAAATCCTCATTTGGAAGTAGAAACCATTGTGTTGCCCTGTGAAAAGGATGATACCGATACAGTCTATGCGGTCAAAGAAACCGTTAAAAGAGGCTTTGATTATTTTCTCCTAATAGATGTTGTGGGCGCAAGGCTTGATCATACGCTGGGTAAAAAAGCAATCATTATAGATGACTATTCCGAAATGGAGATCGTTTCAGATAAGCCCGTTTATATCCCAGACCATTATGCCTTTTTCTCCCTGCTGAATATTTCCGGCTGTGCCAAGGGCATTACAATTCGAGGGGCGAAATATCCGCTTACCGATGGATAAATCACCTGTGAGTATCAGTACGGCATTAGCAACGAAGTCCTGCCGGAGGAAACAGCAAAGGTGTTTGTGAAGGATGGAAAACTGCTTTTGATAAAGGTATTCGCATAGGTTTTCGTTATGCAATAACGATGCCTCCGGCTACCATTTCAGGTAGCCGGAGGCACTTTTTGATTTTATGGGTTACGGCAAATTGCCTGAAATGGATGAAGTGAACCGCCGTTATTTCATGGAGATCCGTACCGGCGTGCCCATCAGCATTCTCAAGGCATGGCTGGATAGAGACAGAAAAGAAACAGCAGAAGAACTGCTGGATATTCTGAAAGGGCAGTTTGCGTTTTTGCCATCAGCAATTCTATAAGGAACATAAAGAGAACCTCCGACAATGCCCAGTATCAGGCCACCAACACCACTGCCGATGACCTGCATTGCCAGACACATTCCTGTGCCAAATACAAGGGCAGAAACGATCCCCCAAGAATATGTGAAGATGGTGGCAGGAAGTTTCGCTCTTCTGTCCAGTTTCTTTAGAGCCACCAGTTTTGAGCCTTCCTTCGGCGCATAATCCTTTGCGATGGATTCTGCAATAATCTTGTCTGTGTTCATATAAAGAACCTCCTTTTTGTTTTACAGTAACATTATACACCACAAAAAGAAGGAAGTGAACAACACAAAATGTGGTTTGTGTTGCTCCGTTTTTCTTCTCTTATTTTGGTTTACTTCCAGCAACATTACATACTTTACCGTTACAGATTCAAGAAGCTCCCTTCAAGATACGCAAAACAAAAGGCGGTCACCTTCCATACAGAAAGTGACCGCTTCAAAGAGTTGCGGGGACAGGACTTGAACCTGCGACCTCCGGGTTATGAGCCCGACGAGCTACCAACTGCTCTACCCCGCGATATCGAGCATCATCTCGCGACGACTTATATATCATACCACAAGAATGATGTAAAGTCAATACCATCTTCAAAAAAACGGAATTTTTCATAAAAAAGACATGAAACAAGCCTTCTTTTCATAAACTATGCAAAAGGAGTGAATGCATATGAACCTAAAAAAATGTCGCAAACCGATAATACTTGGTGTGACGCTCTGCTTACTGACCGGCGGTATTGCTTCATGGCTGACGCTAGACGGTCTGCGCGGTTTTTCGTCCATATATCAACCGCTGTTGACACCACCGGCACCCGTATTTCCCATTGTGTGGAGCATTTTATTGATCTTGATGGGGATTGGCATCGGGCTGATTCGATGCAGCAGATCAGCCACTGAACGCACCCTATATGACAACGCTGTGACAGCCTTTTGGGTACAACTCACCTTTTTCTTTTGTTGGATGCTCTGGTTTTTCGGGCTTGGGTGGTACGGCTTCGCGGTAATCTGGACCATAGGGCTCATTATGGCCATTGGCATCATGATACGCAACTACCGCAAAATCTCCAAGATAGCCGCGCACTTGCAACTTCCCTACCTGCTGTGGTGTAGCTTTGCGCTATATCTCAATGTTGGCGTATGGTGGCTCAATCCATAAGGGGTGATACGGCACTGTATCTACGGCTTTCACGGGATGATGGCACTGCACAGGAATCCGAAAGCATTGCCAGCCAGCGTGCGATGCTGCTGCAGTATGCCACGCAAATGCATTTTACAGTTTATGATATTTTTGCAGATGACGGCTATTCGGGCGTGATATGGGAGCGACCAGCATTTCAGAAAATGCTTGCCCTCGCACAAGCAGGATATATTCGCACGATCATTACCAAAGATCTATCACGTTTAAGTCGTGATTATATCCACACAGGGCAACTTTTGGAGCAATGGTTTCCTGCCCACGGTATTCGATTTATCGCCATTGTCGATGGCATTGATACTGCCACCACACATCCTGCTAACGAATTTTTTCCTATGCGCGCAGTAATGAACGACTGGTACGCACGGGACATTTCCCACAAAGTACGCAGTGCTTTACAGGCAAGACGGCAAAAAGGGATCTGCACACTGGCAACCATCCCCTTCGGATATCGCCGTGTACAGAATACCATTGTACCCAATGAGGTATGGTGCTCTGTCATACAGTGGATCTTTACGCAAGCAACAAACGGGCAAAGTCTGCGACAGATTGCAAAAAAGCTTACAGCGCAACAGATCCCCACACCCAGAATGCTACAACTAGGCAAAGAAGCAAATCTTGCATGGAACGATATAACCGTACGCAGGATTCTACAAAATCCCGTATACATGGGCGACCTACAACTACATCGCACTGAACGCATCAGTCACAAATGCAAGCAGAAGCGTTCACTGCCACCTGCCCAATGGTGCAGCCTTGCTGTAGAACCGATCATTAGTCGCGAACAGTTTACAGCGGCACAAAATGCACTGGCAAAACGAACACGACGGTGTGCGATATCTCATTGGTTGAAAGGGCTTGCCATCTGCGGCGAATGTGGCGCTGTGATGACTTTGCGCGATACCACATCCTCCCATCCACGGCTGCAATGCAGCGGACGTAAAAAAGGTAGCGGTTGCACCAATCCTTCCATGCGCGCGGAAGATCTGGAAGCGATGCTACGACAACAATTTCTTGCTGACGGTGTGCCGGATTCTGTAGAGCTATGGCGGCGGCTCATCACTGAATTACGCATTTGTCGTACGCAGATTGAAGCCACGGTAATCTATCGTCGCGCTCCATAACTTCATCGTTATGATACACAAAGGCGGTATCCTCTTTTCATCAGGAGATACCGCCTTTTTTTACAGAACATAACGAAGAATGGCAACCGCTTGCAACAGACATCCAATGTTGACGAACAAATGGAAAATGCTATGCACATAACGATGCTTTTTGCCCATACCATAAAGGATCGCGCCAATGGTATAGAAAATCCCCCCTGCCAACAGCCACAGAAAACCTGTAACGGTCATAGTATCGATAGTAGCACGAAGCACCATAATAACCGCCCATCCCATGGCAAGGTAACAGATCATGCTGAGCTTGGAATATTTTTTCAAATCAATCGCAGTGAACACTGCCGCAACAGCGGCACAACCCCACTCCACGCCAAACACGATCCACGCCTTTACGGGCTGCGTCTCACGAATCCCCGCCAACAAAATCGGAGTATATGTGCCTGCGATCATAAAATAAATGGTACAATGATCAATGATCTGCATCACACGCTTCCCCATGCAGTCCTTTAGCCCATGATAAATACTGGATACTGAAAACAGTACCACCACTGAAGTGCCATAAATGCTGCCGCTAACCACCGCCCAGGGATCATGATGCCTTGCACCAATGAGAACACTGAACACAAGAATCAGCAAGCCGATGGCTGCGCCCACAATATGGGTAGTCATGTTCGTGATCTCTTCGCCTCGTGTATAGGTGGGCATCACACGGTCACGCAAAGGTGTTCTTGCACATACCATAAGTCATCTTTCCTTTCAAACTCTGAAATCAAGGGATTTGTTGCTTCCTACAAACTTATGATACTGCATTTGGATGAAAAAAACAACCTACTTTACGCTATTGAACGCTCCTGATACGAGAATACCGATTCTACCGTCAAAAGCATCGTATCTACGTGCATTCTACCGTCAGTGGAATTGCACTTTTTTGTGGTAGAGCTGCCGATTCTACCAAAGAAACAGCCGTGTCTCACATAGAAACACGGCTGTTTTTCAATTGCTGAAATCTCAAAAATTACTTTTGGATATTTTTATCATTCAATGCAGAATTTGCCACTTGCGATGCAGCATCAACAAGAGGCTCACCCACCAGAACACCCAGCAACATCCACAGCACAGGAGTGACTGTCAACACAGAAACACCCACAAATGCAGTCAACGCAAAGCAGATCACACCACCAATCGCCGCCAGATACGCCCAGTGCTTTGTCTTACGGTAGTGCCCGATGCCCATCCATAGTGCAACTGCAAGCAATGCCACATACAGCAGGAGCGCCGGAATACCACGGGTTGCAGCAATATAAAGATAATCATTGTAGGGGCGATCAATGCTATTGGCATTCTGAAAAATCTCCATGCTGGAGCGCAGCTGCGAGTAAGTGAAGTTGTCTGGGCCTGTACCTACCAATGGATACTTTTTGATGACTCGGCGTGCCTCGGAATGGCAATATTCCAATACAGAAAAGGCATCATGGATATCAAAATCATGATCGACATAAGAAGCATATGGGCCAGAGGTTGCCAAACGGTAGAAGCTATCATCCCAGACGATGCCGCCATCATAAAACGCATAGCCGTTTTGCAGGGATTCGTCGTTATGGGTTTTGTAGGCACCATTGAGCGAGGGAGAGATCCAGCTCCACCCAAAGGATATCGCCAGCGCGCTCACCAAAATCACAGGCGTTAGCCAATGCTTTGCAGGGGCAGTCTGATGCTTCATACACCAAAGCACCACCGCGAGAAGTACAGCGACCGTCGCGGCAATCACGCCCGCAATGGTATGAGTCTTCAGCAGCAGCACACCACTGATGCCTAAGCAAATATACGCAAGGGTACGCTGCTTTGCCGATTCGCTGAGCATCGCGCAGGGAATCGCAACTGCAAGCATCATGCCCAGCAACATAGCAAAGGTTATGGGACTATCCGTAAAGCCGGAAGGCAAATACAGATTTTGATATAGCAACGGCTCCACCATACGGTACGCATTTGGGAAAGATGGTAGCGGTAGGCTTTGCAGCAGCCCCCACACGCCCTGTGCGATACCAAATCCCAGTAGTAGGGTGATCAATTTACTGAGATTCTCTTTGCGGCGCAGCATTGAGCCAAGATAAAACACGCAGCCGTAGATCAGCAGCGCGAGAAGTCCTTCATCTCTGCCATCAAGACCGAAAAAAGAGGTGCTGTTATCAAAAGAATTGATCAACGAAATCGTCCCCCAGATCCATCCGCCAAGCACGAGCAAATAGGGTAATGCAGTCACTTTGCTGAACTGACCACGCATAAGACCAATGACCATTGTAATCATGATAGCAACACCGAAAACGGCAAACACTACTGAAATACTGCGCAGGGCGATCAACAGCAAGGCAATCACGCTGCCGAATCCGCCATCGCTGAGCATATTAGAAAGATCGCTGTTAACAGCATAGGTCAACTGAAAAACACAGGCAGAGCCTGCTACCGCCACTGCCATGGCAAAGAGCAGTTTCACGCAAAAAGAACGGTAACGGTCAAGGTCAAGGTTCAGAATAAAGTTGGATTTTTCCGTAGTATTGAATATGGTTTTGGGCATAACGGCACTCCTTTGCAAAAAAGCGCATGACCATCCATGGTGGAAGATCATGCGCATCTGTTTACGATTATTTTGCGACTTCTACTGCGCGACTCTCACGAATGAGATTGACCTTGATCTGACCGGGATATTCCATTTCATCCTCAATCTGCTTCGCGATCTGGCGTGCCACCAAAACCATCTTCTCGTCGTTGATGACCTCCGGCTTGACCATCACGCGAACCTCGCGCCCTGCCTGCATAGCAAAGCACTTCTCCACGCCCTCGTAAGAGGTACAGATCTCCTCCAGCTTTTGCAGACGCTTGATGTAGCTGTCGATGTTCTCACTGCGTGCACCGGGACGAGCCGCAGAGATGGCATCCGCTGCCTGCACAATGCAGGCAATCACGGTTTTCGGCTCCACATCGTTGTGGTGGGCTTCAACAGCATGGATAATCTCGTTGGATTCCTTGTACTTTCGACAGACATCCACACCGATGGCAACGTGAGAGCCTTCGATTTCAGCAGTCAATGCCTTACCGATATCGTGGAGCAAGCCTGCGCGGCGCGCCATATTGGCATCCACGCCCAGTTCGGAAGCGAGAATACCGGAAAGCATCGCAACCTCAATGCTGTGGTTGAGCACATTCTGACGATAGCTGGTGCGGAAAGTCAAGCGACCCAGCAAGCGTACGAGTTCGGGGTTAATGCCGTGTACATTGGTTTCCAGAACGGCGCGTTCACCCTCCTGCTTGATGCGTTTTTCCACCTCTCTACGTGCCTTATCCACCTTTTCTTCGATACTTGCGGGATGGATTCTGCCATCGACGATGAGTTTTTCAAGGGCAATGCGAGCAACCTCGCGACGAACGGGATCAAAGCAAGAAAGTGTAATTGCTTCGGGGGTGTCATCAATGATGAGGTCCACACCGGTGAGGGTTTCCAGTGTACGGATATTTCTGCCCTCGCGACCGATAATTCTACCCTTCATTTCGTCATTGGGAAGCGGCACAACAGAAACCGCTACTTCTGAGACCTGCTCGGCGGCACATTTTGCAATTGCCAGCGCAATATAGCGTCTTGCGATATCTTCGCAGCCGGTCTTAACTTGCTGCTCATAGGCAGTGATACGCAATGCCTTTTCGTGCGTCAGGTCGGCATCCACCTGCGTCAGCAGATAATCTCTTGCCTGCTCACGGCTGAACTCAGAGATTCGCTCCAGCATATCCAACTGACTTTTCTTCAGCTTCTCGATCTCCTCTGCAGAAGCTTTTTTCGCCGCTTCCGCTTCGGCAAGATGGGCATCCGCAGCGCGCAACTTTTCTTGCAAAGTTTCTTCTTTGCGCTCGTACTGATCCGCCTTTTTGTCGAGATTTTCTTCTTTCTGCTGCACTCTGCGCTCTTGGCGCGACATCTCGGAACGACGATCCTTCAACTCACGCTCCGCCTCGGAGCGCAGCTTAAAGATCTCATCCTTTGCTTCCACCAAAGCAGCCTTTTTGCGGCTATCAGCATCCTTTTCAGCAGCTTCACGGATCCGTTCAGCTTCAGCCTCCGCACTACCGATGGCAGCCTCCGCCTCCATTTTCCGATGAGCAACGCCCTCATCAAAGCCTTTTTGTGAGGCTTTTTTTGCAGCGATCACAGCACCTACACCGCCGCCGGCGATCAGCGCGATTAGAATTGCCACGATCGCGATGGGGTTACTGATCGCCATCATGAGAGTACACAACAATTCAATTTCCTCCTGTCATTATCAGTTGCCGTGGGAGAACCCCTCCCCTTTCGGCAGTATCTATACGATACACCCTGATCCTGCGACAGGAACAACACCGTTTGATAAATTCCCTTATGTTTTTCGCTTATGTAGAAATGTAGCGGTGGTACAGCGATATGCATACCTACCAATATCAACAGCCTACTGCCCCAAATGGACAAGCGGCACTGAAAAAAGAATAAGAAAATGAAATCAGCAAAAACGGCGCGTCCGCGCCACAGAACACCCGTTGCACAAGTGCTTCAGGGGTGCAATGCAAAATACATACTAATATTATACTATACTCCCATGAGATTGTCAAGCATTTTTCAGCCACGAACCAATTTTCCGTGAAAAAGCAAGCAGACAGCACGCAAAGTACTGTCTGCTTACGAAATGGGCTCACGACTTGCTTGCGTCAATCAACGTGCGCACTTCATCTGCAATGGCGGTCATGGTTGTCGGGGCAAAGATATCGTCAAAGCCGCACGCCTCTACCGCACCATGAATCGCATATTTTCCGTCATTAGAGGAGATTCCCGCAATGGCTTCATACATCTTGACTGCTTCATCAAAATCATCCTGCATGGTAATATAGATCTGCATGGCAGGGATAGCAGAAATGGCATAGCTGACATAATAGCCGGGCTGCTCATACAAGTGGCTGATATCCTTGAGAATATAACCCGTATTTGCCGCATGATTGATCTCATAGAACAACTCCACCACTTCCTCAGCGGTGATATCATCCAGCCGTTCCATCACGCGATATTCAAACTCGCCCACCGCCAGACCACAGACAATGGAATCCACGATATCAAACAACGTGACCATCTCCAGATACTCGGCATTCTCTCCGAAAAGTTCATCGTAAAATGCCGTGTACAGCATACTCAGCCCCTGCGATTGCACCTCAGCGATATCCGTACATTGCGTTTGATAAAACATCGAGATATCGTCACGCCAATCAGCATGAAAATGCCCAAACTCATGAACGGCACTGGAGAAGTCATAGAAGTCGTGATTCTGGTAGACATAGATCAATGCCTTTTCCTTGCCGGGAATGGAAATGCAATAGCTGCCTGTATAGCACTGATCTCCCGTGCCGATGGCATACCACTGCTCATCCACAAGCTTTTGCGCCGAAGTTGCAAGATTTGGAGAGATACGTGCAGCATATTCGCGCACCGTATCAAACAGATCATTTTCCCCCAAAACGTCGGTATACAAGTAATCGTACTGGGGATGTTCCACCACAAGCTCATAGAGCTCATCATAAAGAGGCTGTAGCTCCGTAATCATCTGCGCATACAGTGCCGAAGCATCTGCTGCCTCGTAGTCACGAACGTATACATCATACAGATACTGGCTGCAATCATAGGTTTTCAGATTTTCCAGGTACATCTCAGCGCATTGCAGATCTGCATCATCCGCATCCGCAGAGGTATCCCCTGAAACATCGTAATAGTCTTGCAATGCGCCACTAAAATAGGCACTGTCCGATTGCCCATTACGAATTGCCTTTTCCAGTGAAATGGAAGTATAGTAATCTTTATAGCTCTGATCATCTGCAATATCGCCAAGATACTCGCCAAAGATCTCATTGTAGAGAGATTTGTGGTAGCCATTGACGAGCGTCCAATAGAGGATCTCACTGGCGACATAGTAATCCTCATAGGTTTGATTGTACATTGCCTCCACCGCAGAATTCTCCCAGTCCGCATAGTAGGCAAGCTCGTTGGTAAAATAGACCTCCGCCGCAGCATCAAACTGAACAATCATCCACTCGATATCTTCACGCAGCTGCGTATCCTCATCAAGTTGCGTCCATGCATGGGACATCCCCTCTGCCTTGCGCTGCATTCCCTCAACGTCAAAGCGCTGTGCCTGCTGTTCTTCGGTCAACTCATAGGTTTCAATCCCCAAAAGTTTTTTCATGATCGAATCACCTAACGCGCAACCATCGCAACTGAGCGTCATTGTCACGGCAGCAAGCACCGCCAGACAGCGTTTGAACTTCATCGTATGCTCCTCCTCAATAAGATATCTTCATTTTAACACAATCGCAACTAATTGTCAACCATTACGCCTCATAAATGCCGATGCTTGCATATGCCTTGCGCAGTTGCAAAAGTGCGCGCTTTTCGATGCGCGACACATACGATCGACTGATACCCATAGCATCTGCAACTTCCCGTTGCGTTTGTGGCAGATATCCAAGCAGTCCGTATCGCCTAGCGATGACGGTTCGTTCACGCTCTGTCAGCTGATGTTGGAGATAATCATATAGCTGCCTTTGCTGCATTGTCTGTGCGACTTCCTCCTCCAAATCCACATCATCGCTGATAAAATCCTTTAAAGTCAGCGCATTACCATCCTTGTCGTACTCCAGTGGCTCATCAAAGAACACCTCTCCTGCACGCTTACGTTTGGCACGGTATTGCATTAGGATCTCATTCTCAATACAACGCGCGGCATAAGTGGCGAACCGTGCGCCCTTATCAGGATCAAAAGAATCCACCGCTTTCATCAAGCCAAGCGTTCCCACGGAGATCAGCTCCTCCTGTTCACGGTCGGGCGAATAGAATTTCTTGGTCATATGCGCCACCAACCGCAAATTGTGAGAGATCAGCTTTTCTCGTGCCCAACGTTCACCGTGTTTTAATCCTTCCAGGCAAGCCTGCTCCTCTTCCTTGCTCAATGCAGGCGGAAATGCCGCTGCCACGTCCACATGAAGAAGCAGAAGCATCATCCTGCCCAGTATACCGGATAAAAAATGCATATCGTCACCGCCTTTCCTCTCAGTATATGCAGCGAAGCTTGACCCTTTGACATCGATTGATCCGCTATTGCAATCAAATAGGAAAAAAATCCACCCCCGACAGCATATCAGGGGTGGATCTCTTATTGTATTTTCTGATATTCAGATGGTCACCGGTACTACAGAATGCACCGGTTCATCGTGCAGTTCCATTCTCTTATGATGGAAGGTCGGCACTAAATCTGCCAAAAGCTCCACCGTTTCCTGTGCCTGATTGGCATTCGCAGCATCTCGTAGGGTATTCAGCTTTTCCATAAACACAATGGGATCAATGGAGATCTGCTGCCCAATAAAGATTTTTTTATTGGTGGTGTCAGTCAGACCCTCCTCATTCATTAGCAACTCCTCAAAAAGCTTTTCTCCGGGACGCAGCCCCGTAAAGTGGATCTGAATATCTTTATACGGTACCTTGCCGTACATACGGATAAGATTTTCTGCAAGCGATACAATCTTGACCGGCTCGCCCATATCCAGCACAAAAATCTCGCCGCCATGCGCCATGGCACCGGCTTGCAGCACCAGAGATACCGCCTCAGGAATCGTCATGAAATAGCGGATAATATCGGGGTGGGTAACAGTAACAGGGCCGCCAGCCTCAATCTGGCGCTTGAACAGCGGAATCACCGAGCCGTTAGAGCCAAGCACATTACCGAATCGGGTAGTGACAAACTCAGTATCGGTCTTACTCTGTGCCATATACTGCACAATCATCTCACAGCACCGCTTGGAAGCACCCATGACATTGGTGGGATTCACCGCCTTATCGGTAGAGATCATCACGAATTTTTTGACATGGAAGAAATCAGCAAGTGTTGCAACATTCAGTGTACCGATCACATTGTTCTTGATGGCTTCCATGGGAGCGTGTTCCATCAAGGGCACATGCTTATGGGCAGCTGCATGGAAGACAATATCGGGACGATAGCGATCAAAAATCTGGGACATACGATGATAATCGCGAACAGAAGCGATCAATGTCACAAGGTTGAGCTGGTTGCCGTAGCGCATGGAAAGCTCCGTCTGGATATCGTAGGCATTATTCTCGTAGATATCCACGATCACCACCTGTGCAGGTTGGTATTCAGCGATCTGACGCACCAGTTCTGATCCAATACTACCGCCGCCACCAGTGACCATACAAACCTTGCCCCGAATCAATGCGCGAATATCATCCTTATCAAAAGTGATGGGTTCGCGACCAAGCAGACCCTCCACATCAATATCTCGCACCTGTGAAAGCAGCACACGCTCCTCGGGGGTATCGCCCAACACCAGCTGCGAAATAAAGGGCAACACTTTAATCGGCAGCTTCGTTTCGTTACAAATATCCAAAATGCGCTTACGATCCGTTTCACCACTGGAGGGAATGGCAAGCACGATCAGGTTTATCTTTTCACGCTGACAGATCGCGGGGATCTCCTTCGTGGAGCCCATGACCTTCACGCCCTTGATGACATTACCCACCAACGACATATTATCGTCGATCATACATACCGGCAGATAATGGTACGCCGGATGCTCAGGGTCAGTGCGCGCATTTTCAATATCAGTCAGCAGCATCGTACCCGCCTTGCCCGCACCAATGATCATGACACGCTTGGCGTTGCTATCTTCGCCGCCTACAGATCCCTCCGTCTCAGGCAAAAATGCCCTGCGGAACAAAAAGCGAAACGCAATCAATACCGCGCTGCCGAACACCACAAAAAAAGCCCAGAATACAAAATGCATGGTGTGCCCGGTAGCAAGCATGATGCCACCTGAGATGATCGTACCACTGACCATACCATACACGCAGCGCAAATAATCCTTGCTTGTAGAGTGCCGCCATTGCTTTGCATAAGCACCGCAAATCCACAATGTCAGCATAGTGATGATGGCGGAGATTGCACCTACAACGGCAAGCTGCGCCGGAGATGTTTCCTGAAATCCAAACAGCATCGTCATATAGTGCGAAAGAATGGCACAGACCAACAACACGACAAAATCCGCTATCAGCAGGCAAACCTTACGATAAGTCATTCGAAACATAGTTTATGTATTCTCCCTTATAATTTTCCCCTTTTTTCAACACTTTCACTACGCGTCTGTAATCGGTACATTGCTCATGATTGCATTTTCTTTGCAAGCAAGGGTACAACATGAGGTCACATCAAACGCCATGTTTACTAATTATACCACATCATCTGACACAAATGCAAGACATCGAGCACATTTCTGCCTCTTGATGATATTTCCATCACATCAGGCAAAAAATTCGTGCATTTTAGCGACGATCACTCAGCACGTCTGCCAAAATATCTGTCGCCGATGCGATACCAAGCTTGCCCGTGTTGAGTACGAGATGATAATTGGAGCAAGCACCCCAATCCAAGCCCGTATAGTAGTTATAATGTCTGCGGCGCGCCTTATCCTTACGCGTCACCGTTGAAACCGCCTTTTCGGGAGCAATACCGTATTCGTCCACGGCGCGCTTCACGCGCGCGTCTAAATCCGCCGTTACGAACACGCTGAATAGATTTGGATTTTCGCGCAGTACATAATCGGCACAACGCCCCACGAAGATCGCAGAACTATGCTGTTCCGCCAATGTTTTGATGATACGGCTCTGTGTCAGAAATACATAATCCTGGGGCACAGATTGCGAGGCATTCCCGTGATAAAATGGCGAATAATTCCCTGTGACCGCAATATTAAACAGAAACGAGTTGGTCATACGCTCCTCGTTTTCCTGAATGAACTTGGTCGAGTAGCCACATTTATCGGCTGTCATATCGATCAGCTTGCGGTCATACACCGGAATCTCCAACAATGCTGAAAGTCGCTGTGCGATCTCTCTTCCGCCACTACCATATTCGCGGCTAATGGTAATCAAAATCGGATTCATACTGCTTTCCTCCGTCATATATGCAATTGGTTCAATAACGCTGTTGAAAATCAGCAAAAACTGTCACTTTTCACCTTGCGTTTATTATAACAGACTTTCACCCGTTTGTCAATCGTTTTCGCCATTTTCTTTCATGGAAATCTCATCCACCGTGCAGATGCTACCTGCTTTGCTGAAAAATCAAGCCAAAAGCCCACGCCACTTCAGGCATGGGCCTTAGGAGAGCCGAAATACACGGGTCAGTCTGCATCGACCAGCTCGGCAGTATCGATCATAAAGATTTCGTAGATCCGACGCACAGCTTCTTCAAAGTCGCCATCCAACAGACCGATGATGATATTCAACTCGCTGGAACCCTGATCGATCATCTTCACATTGATACGCGCGTGGGCAAGTGCCGCAAAGATCCTTGCAGCAGTACCGCGGGTACGGCGCATTCCTCTGCCAACGACCGCCAGCAAAGAAATACCATGCTCAATCTCGCAACGGTCGGGGTTCACAGCCTTACGAATCCCCGACAGAACGGTTTTCTCCTTACCACGAATGGCATCTTCGGGCAATATTAGCGTCATAGTATCGATACCGGAAGGCATATGTTCAAAGGAGATCCCGTTTTCCTCCAACACTGCCAACACCTTACGGCAAAAGCCAAGCTCTGCATTCATCATGGCTTTTTGGATATTGATTGCACAAAAGCCCTTCTTACCTGCAATGCCTGTGATGGTGTAGCCGGTTTCTGCATCGCTTTCGGCACTGTCGTCAGGCACGATCAGCGTACCGGGTGCTTCGGGATCATTGGTGTTGCGAATATTGATAGGAATGCCTGCTGCTCTAACAGGGAAAATGGCATCCTCGTGCAGCACGGTTGCGCCCATATAAGAAAGTTCGCGGAGTTCCTCATATGTAACGGTATTGATGGGCAAGGCATCAGGCACGATACGAGGATCGGTGACCAGTACACCCGAAACATCCGTCCAGTTTTCATAGATATCACTGCGCGTGGCTCTGGCAACCAGGGAACCTGTCACATCAGATCCGCCACGAGAGAATGTTATGATCCTGCCAGTATCGGTCGCACCATAAAACCCGGGAATCACCGCGTGTTCCACATTCTTCAGACGCTCACGCATTTTACGAATGGTATCATCCATGCGAAATGCACCCGATTCGCTAAAGCATACCACCTCGGCAGCATCTACAAAGGGGAAGCCCAGATACTCACTCAGCAGCATACCATTCAGATATTCGCCGCGGCTTGCGGCATAATCCTTAGATGCCCCTGCTTTTAGATCTGCTTCAATGGTAGAAAGTGCTGCGGTGGGATCAAATGCAACGGAAAGCGACGATGCGATCTCCATATAACGATCACGGATCTGCGCAAGGGTCGCAGAAAAATCTTTGCCTTCGCTTGCAAGCTGCTGACACCGGTAAAGCATATCGGTAACTTTTATATCCTTACTATGACGCTTACCGGGTGCTGAAGGCACAACAAAACGTCTGCCGGGGTCGGCATCAATGATTGCCTTTACCTTACGAAACTGTGCCACATCGGCAAGACTACTGCCGCCAAATTTAGCGGTTTTTAACTGTACTGCTGCCATGAAAATTCTTCCTTTCCTTCTTCAAGAAATCATATCGCCACATATGTACCAGTATACATGATTTGCGCGGAAAAATCAATAGGCCGCTTTCACAAAGTTTTCCGCTCCAAAACTGTACTTTTCGTGAAAACGGTTGTGCGCCAAGGAAGTACATTCAAAAACTACGCAGAATGTTGGAGAAAAATTGATCAATATTAAAGAATTTATTAAGAATCTCGAAAAACACTGGACAATTGAAACGGATTATGCTACAATATGAGCTGTGAGAATCATGCGCAATCGTGCTATAATATAATAGTGTGCAAAAGGAGTATCTAAAATGGAAGTACTGCAAAGAAAATCCCTTTCCGCTGCGCTGGCTGTGATGATAGCCCTCTGTGGTAGTGTAAAGTTCCCGCCCGCAGCAGTATCTGCCGCCGAATATACCGAAAACGGCTTCACCTATACGCTCAATCAAGGGGAGGCGTATATCACAGCATATGACGGTACAGCTGTCGATGTGAAGATCCCCGAAACACTGGGCGGTATGCCCGTAGTATCCATCGGTGATTACGCATTCAGTCCTGACAAAATCGGTAAACCCAGCACCTCTGTAACCATGCCCGATACCGTCAGAACCATCGGCGATTATGCCTTTTATGATTGCAATGCACTGAAATCCGTTACTTTGTCACAGAATCTCGAAACCATCGGCGACTACGCCTTTGCGGAACTTGCGACACTGACTGCACTTACTCTGCCCGATACACTGACAGCCGTAGGCGAAGGATGCTTTTCTCAGTCACTGCGCTTAGAGTCCATTGTGCTGCCCGAAGGCATAACGATCATTCCTGATGCCTGCTTCAATGGCTGCAGAGCACTGACAGAATGCCCCATTCCAACAACAGTCGCAGCAATCGGTGCCGCGGCTTATAGTGGCTGTGTCAAGCTGACTGCCCTGACTGTACCTACGGCGGTTACGGTAATTCCCGATGAAGCATTCCGCAACTGTACAGCACTTACCACAATTACGTTACTAGGCAATGTCGTTTCTGTCGGTGAACACGCTTTTTCAGGTTGCTCTGCTCTTTCAGAAATGCCGAATCTTGCGGAATGTATCCAATATGGCGCATCTGCCTTCAGCGAATGCAACAAAATTCCCTCTGCAACATTACCGGAAGGCACTACGATCATCCCCGCAGGGTTGTTCAGCGGTTGCAGTTCGCTCACCAAGGTGACTCTGCCCTCCACGATCACTGTCATCGGTGAGAGTGCCTTTGAAGCCTGCATCGCGCTTTCGGATATCGTTCTCCCCGATCAATTGCAATCCCTTGGCGATCTTGCCTTTGCATACTGCGTCGCACTGCATACGCTGGTGCTGCCACCCGCAGTCACAGAGTTATATACAAATTCCTTTATGATGTGCAGCGAATTGACCGTATACTGCTACGCCAACACCCCCGCAGAGCCCCTCTGCAAGCGCATTACCGTGCCATATGTTGTGCTGCCGCTGCTTACGGATTATAATGCCGACGGAAGCTGCTCCATTGCCGATGCAGTATGGCTGATGCAAGCATTGACCGAATCCGACATGGTTACAGATCTTGCCACAGTCTCCCTTGATTGCAACAATGACGCTTTATTTGATCTCGCTGATGTGCAAGCTTATCTCAATGGACTGGCAGTGCTGGCAAATGCTCCTGTTTGATCACCCGACCCCCTGAACCGGAATAGAGGAAATGAAAATGCAACAAATCCTAAAAGAGAAAACACCACCTGCAAAAACGCAAGAGATCTCCCCGACCTTTTCACAGCGCATCAAAGATACCCTGCGCGAACGCTATGCCAAAATGCAAGCGGAACGTAACTACAATCAACAGGAATATCGTAAGCTCAATGCCGTTCTGACATGGCTGTTCCCTGTGTTTATCGTCTGCCTTGCGGAGCTTAACCAATTTGTGCAAATTTCTGAGTTTCTTGAGTTCTGCATCAACCGTACCAGTGTACTGCTGTTTGATTTTCTCATGGCGTACCTGATGTACTGCTTCTTGCTATTGCTCACCAACCGTGTGTGGCTGGCATCATGGCTACAAGGTCTGACATATATGACGCTCAGTGTTGTGGAGCTGTTTAAGTTCAACACCAACGGCAATCACCTCAAGCTGGCGGATATCAGCCTTGCGCCAAACATCAAGAATCTTTCCAGTTTCGCATACATACAGATCACACTGCCATTGGTGATCTATGTGCTACTGCTGTTCGTGGTCATGGGCGTAATGTTTTGGCAAAACCCCGCCTTTACCGCTCATGGCAGACGACGTGTACTGCCCGCGCTCGGCTGCCTTGCCATGTACACGGGTATCGTATGCGTACCGGGGATTTCCGAAACGGTCTACGGTCTCTTCAAGGTAGATACCACTGTCTCGGAAAATGCGTTCTCCATCAACGAAAAATACGATAAAAACAGTCTGCTCGCCTTTATCGTGGAAACCACCTCCGAGAAGATCGGCACAGCACTGCAAGAGCCGGATGACTACAGTCAGGAATTGGTTGACAGTGTGCTCCTTGCAGGCAGTGACAGTACCGGCGATATTCAGCCCAATGTGATCGTGGTGATGTCTGAAGCATTTGCAGATTTTCGGCAGCTAGAAGCACTGCATCTGCAAACCGATGCCTATGATGCCTTTGATTCCGTTGCACAGCAGGGCACACAGTTCACCGTTGCTGTGCCTACCTTTGCATCCTATACTGTGCGTACCGAGTTTGAACTGCTATTCGGTCTGCCCGTACGTAGCTTAATGGACACGATTACGCCGCAAGCAAAGCTGGATGTAGAAAATCCCTCCTCTTTCGTATCCTACTACGACAGTCTGGGATATCAAACAGCTTATGTGCACCCCTTCACGCGCACATTCTACAATCGCGATGAAATCTACGCGACCTTTGGCTTCGATACCATGCTCTTTGACGATGACATGACCGTACCCACCGAAACCTTCGGCAACGGCTATATCAGTGATGCCAGCGTCTTTTCTCAAATTACAAAGCTCATCCAGGAAACCGATGAACCAATGTATATCCACACCACCACCATGCAGAATCACCAACCCTACGACTGGAAAGAAAATAACTCGGAACTGACACTCTATCTAGAGGGCATCCGCGAAACAGGCAAAGCACTACAGCAGCTCACAGATGAGCTGAATGCCTGCGGCGAGCCTACTGTACTGGTGTTTGTGGGCGACCACTTCCCTTCCATGCGCGCCGAAGATAATCTGTATTCGTCCATCGGCATAGACAGCAACAATTGCAGTGTACTGTATAACCAAACTGCATTTATCTGGAGCAATTATCATATCGACACCACTTGCCTGCCGGATGATACCTTCTCCGTATTCTATCTCAATCACCTGGTGTTGAAGATGATCGGTGCGCCCATTGATGATTTTCACACGACAGTTCTCGCACAGATGGATACCGACCCGTTGTACACCTCTGTTTTCCTTGATGAAGAGCATCGCAATGCCACCCTGGATCTTCTCACCTATGACCGTGTAGCAGGCGAAAGCTTCTCCGGTACTAGGGTGAAAGCCACACAGGACTAACCGATTTTATACAAATTTTCGATTTGCTATTGCTTTTTCTTGTGATTTCTGATATAATATTCCTATCGTGTCCGAGCAGTTTTGCGCAAAACGCTTTGGATACGGTAGGATTTTTGATTTTGGAGGAGCATTATCCATGAATGAGATCGGCAACAACGGCACCCCTTTTTTAGAAGAGCCGAGTTATACACCCAAGCCTCAGCGCACCGGTCCCGCACCAGTTGACCCATCGGTACTGTTGGGCGATATGGGCGACGATATGTCCAAACCTGCTGCGCCACAATCGCGCTACCAACAGCTCAGCGATGAACAGATCGCGATTTTGCAACAGCAGCGCGCAGAGAAGGGTCAGCCACCATATACACCGGAGGAGATCGCAGATCTAAAGGCAGAGTACATCGAACGGCAACGTTTGCAGATGCAGCAACAGGCATTCGCACAGCAAAGCACCCAAAGCAGTGTACTGCTGGAGGAATCCACTTATGTTGCACCGGAAAAGAAAAAGCCTGAGGCACTGCCCCAGGTGGATGCATCCGCACTATTGGAAGATGCTGCCCCCGAACCGGAACGGCGCGTAACACTGAATCAAGCAGATATTGAAGCCGCGAAAAAGGCAGCGGCAAAGCGTGCGACCGACTCTTTGAAAGAGGCACCAGCTGCGAAAGACCCCGCTGAGGCACGTCGCCAAATGGAAGCACTGCGTCAACAGCAGCTTGCAGATCTGGCACAGGCTGGCTTCCCTGTTTCCATCGTGCTGACCATCATTGGTGTGATCGGGGGCGTGTTCATGGCTCTGTTTGCATCTCGCCCCTTCCCCGAAAATGTTGAAACAAACGCATTTTTTGATATTGCTTCGAAAATCTATCTGTACGGAGGCATCGCACTGGCAGCCCTTGCCATCACCATTGTGTTGCGTATCCAGCCACTCAAGGGCTTCACCTCGTTCCTGTTCGGCGCGTCCTCGGTGCTGTTGCTGTTGCCCGGCATTGTGATCTTGCTGAACAAAAAGGCGGCTGATGGCTTTGCACTCACCTGCGGATTCTTCGTAATCGCCATTCTCTGCTGCTTTTCTGTGACCTTTGTACTCTCTACTAGCGATAAGATCAACGCCTACTACGGCAAAAAAGAAATCATGTATGACTGATATCCATAAAAAGGCCGAAGAAGCTGACGCGCTTCTTCGGCTTTTTGTGTATCAAGGAGTAGCAGGAACATCTTCGATCAGCGTAGCAGTCACATTTACTTTTGTAATGCCACTGACCCAGACACCCGTTGCGCTTTCAGGAAGCGTAAATGTCACCGCATGGGAGAATGTGCCTTCCTGGGTAATCACCGCATTGTAGAGATTCACGGTTGCGGTAATATCGTCTGCGGTGATTTTTGATACGGCATCGGCAGTGCCGATCAGCGTAATCTGGAATCTGCCACGTTGAATCTCAAATTCATAGCCGGAAATCCCGTTGATGATGGGAATATTGCCAGCGTTAATCCAACGGGTAGCTGCCACCAGATCGGTTTCATCCAATGTAACATACACCGATTGCAGATTGGAACGATCCGTGTAGCCCTCAGGCAATGTCACAGGCACCTCAATGGACATCCCACCCAAGGTGAGTGACGAGATCGGTACAGTGCCGATCACCCAATTGCTACGATCTTTCAAGGTTTTTTGCAAATCCGCACTGCTGGTTTCAATGGTGATGGTCAAGAAATCGTCATCATCGCTGTAGCCGGGCAGTGCATAGGAACGGTCAGCATTCAGACGTAACCGCTGCATCAGAGCATTCGTATCGAAGCCTGCAGGCACACCAGAAAGCTGAATCGTCACGGGAAGCGTATAAGAATAATACACCGGCACTTTCACCACGAATCCTGCCGCTTGCACCTGAAACGCTGCGTTAGAAATCACATTGCCATCGGCATCTATCAAATCGAAACGGTCACAGTCAGTAAAGGTACGAGTCTCATACATGGTTGTGGTATCCTCAAGGGTCACGCGGATATGATGGATCTGCGCAAGTGCAGAGGATGGGCCATAGATCGTGACATAAGACGGGTCACACACAATGGCATCCTGATCAAGCACCACAGTTTCGTCCATGGGCGACAAATTCGGGCAAAGCACTTCACTGACAGGAAATATCTCACTTTCGTAACGATCCATTTTCACATCCATGGTAGATACAGAAAGCTCATAATCGTTCAGTTCCGTTCCACCAACGGTTTTAATGCGAATGGGGCGACGTTGTGTACCAACGGTATCGCTGATATTTGTATCGAAATCTACATAGGCGATGATATCATCTCGGGTCAAACCACCGATGGAGGTACGATCGCCCGAAATAACCACATCCACTGTTTGAGAGCCGCTTTCCGGCGAAAGTACGCTCAGCCCATAGCCTGCCGCAGTGGAATCGGCGATATCAATTTGTACAGGGACATTATTGATGTGCACAGAGTAGGACGGATACACGGTCACAGCGATGTAAAACCACAGCACCAGTGCCAATCCAAATGCTAACAGCAATGGTTTCCAGTTGCTGCGAGCATCCGAAAACAGATGCTTTGCGCCCTTCTTGACTGCCTTCGGAGGAAAATTCATTGCTTACCCTCCTTTTCGGATTGCTTGGATTTGCGACTGCGCTTGCCAAAAAACGGAATCCCCGCAAAAAGTTCCTCTCGATCTTGCTCTTCCTCAGCAGGAATCAAAGCATTCCGCAATAATTGCTGTAACGAGGGCCCGTTATAATCTCTGGTGATTTTTCCGTTCTCCGCTACAGAAATCTGCCCTGTCTCTTCGGAAACCACGATGATGATGGCATCGGAATTCTCGCTCATGCCAATGGCGGCACGGTGGCGCGTACCCAAACGCTTATCGATGCCCTCATCCTTCTGCGGACGGGGCAAAAAGCAGGCTGCGGCAACAATCAAACCGTCACGCATAATCACTGCACCATCGTGCAGGGGTGTCTTTGGATAAAATATATTGCCGAACAGTTGCAAGCTCGGCTGCGCATTCAACACAGTACCACCGGAGATCTGCTCACCAAGCTTTGTATTGCGCTCAATGACGATCAACGCGCCGGTATTGTTCTTGGAAAGATCAGCGACTGACTCGCAAATAATGGGAATGGCCTTCTCCCAGCTACCACGAGAAGATTCCGCAAACAGCGAGGTATGAAACGCTGAGTTACCGAATTTTTCAAGCACTCTGCGTAGCTCAGGCTGAAAAAGAATCACCACTGCCAGCACACCGATGCCCAACAGCTGCTGCGTGATAAAATGAATGGATTTCAACCCTAGCCCACTGACAAGGTACACGACGACCAACACCAGAATACCCTTCATCAACTGCACGGCACGGCTTTCACGAATAAAGCGCATTGCCATGTAGACCAGATAGGTCAGCAAAGCAATGTCAATGAGATCAATTACATGGACAGACTGCACCACATTGGATATGGAATGAAACACATTCAGGAAAAAGTCCGTCATCGTTTTAAACATATCAGTCATGCGTCTGCTCCTTTCATTTTTGCAATGGATGCTTTTTCTTTCTGTGCATCGCTACACTCTTATCATTATAGCATAATTCACAGAGAATTTCAACCATTTTTTGCAATCATTTTGATGCTTTTGCAGTATGATTTTCGCTGCATCATACCTGAAAAAGAGCGTGCTCCATATTGGAACACGCTCTGTTCTCTATTGATTCTTAACGCGATACTCTACAGTAACGATACCGCTTTAGGACTGCCAGCTCTCAATGGATTCCAGAACCTTAACAAGCTTTTCCTTCGCCTTTGCAAGCTTTTCGCGCTCGACAGCAATCAGCTGCGCGGGTGCTTTCTCGCAAAAGCCGGGATTTTCCAGCTTCTTTTGCACAAACTCGATATCCTTGCGTGCCTTCGCTTCTTCTTTGGCAAGACGTGCCAGTTCCTTTTCTTTATCCACCAGCTGCTCCATGGGAATAAAGATTTTCGCACAATCGGTAACGGCAGTAACGGCGTTCTTCAGATGGTAGTTCGCGCCAAATTCCAATTCCGATGCAGAAACCAAATTTTCAAAGAACATGGTGCAGGATGCAAACAGATCCACTTCAAGGGTTTCGAAATACAACTTGGCCTTCACAGAATTGGGCACATTCAGTTCAGTACGAATTGCGCGCACCGCTTTAATTGCTGCGATCACCTTTTCGAAATCCGTTGTGGTTTGCGTAAATGTCAATGTCTCATCGTACATGGGGAACTGCTCCAACATAATCACGCTTTCGCCGTCAGTCAGCACCTGCCAGATTTCTTCAGTGATAAACGGCATAAACGGATGCAACAGCTTCAGCATTCCACGCAGTACATACACCAACACCTGCTCGGCGTCTGCCTTGCTTTGACCACCTGCACGCAGGCGTGGCTTGGTCAGCTCGATGTACCAATCGCAGTACACATCCCAGATGAAATCATACAGCTTCGTGGATGCAACGCCCAATTCAAAGTGCTCCAGATTTTCGTTAACGTCCTTTGCCAGACGGTTAAATTTCGAGATGATCCACTGATCCTCCATGCGCAGATCCGCAGGCAGACCCTTAAATGTAAAGTCCTCCGACAGATTCATCATGACGAAACGAGTGGCGTTCCACAACTTGTTTGCAAAGTTTCTGGCTGCCTTGACCTTGTCATCCATAAAACGCATATCGTTTCCAGGAGAGTTGCCCGTTGCCAGCATAAAGCGCAACGCATCGGCACCATATTCATCAATGACCTCCAGCGGATCAATGCCGTTGCCCAGTGACTTCGACATTTTTCTGCCCTGTGCATCACGCACCAAGCCATGGATCAGCACATTCTTGAACGGTGCTACACCGTCCATATGCTCCATACCGGCAACGATCATGCGGGATACCCAGAAGGTGATGATATCATAGCCGGTTACCAGCGTATCGGTGGGATAAAAATACTGCAAATCGTCGGTGCGATCGGGCCAACCCAGTGTGGAAAACGGCCACAGTGCAGAGCTGAACCAAGTATCCAGTGTATCGGGATCCTGACGCATCGCCTTCCCGCATTTTGGGCAGACTGCACTGTTTTCTTTGGTGACCACCAATTCGCCGCAATCATCGCAATAAAACGCCGGAATACGATGTCCCCACCACAGCTGACGAGAAATACACCAATCTCGGATATCCTCCATCCAGTTGAAATAGTTCTTCTCAAAGCGCTGCGGCACAAAGGTCACATCGCCGCTCCGCACTGCCTCGATGGCAGGCTTTGCAAGCTCTTCCATCTTCACAAACCACTGCAAAGAAACTCTCGGTTCAACGGTAGTACCGCAGCGATAGCAAGTACCTACATTATGTTGATGATCTTCTACCTTCGTGAGGAATCCCCCAGCCTCCAGATCTGCGACAATCGCCTTTCTCGCCTCAAAACGATCCATACCGGCATATTTGGGGTAATCATCTACGATATGCGCATCCTCGGTCATCACATTGATGACAGGCAATTGGTGACGCAGACCGACCTCAAAGTCGTTGGGATCATGAGCAGGTGTAATCTTCACAACGCCCGTACCAAATTCCATATCCACATAAGAATCGCCAACAATGGGGATCTCTCTACCCACCAGCGGCAGTGTCAACATCTTACCAATGAGATGCTGATACCGCTCATCTTTGGGATTGACCGCAACGGCAGTATCTCCAAGCAGCGTTTCGGGACGTGTCGTTGCCAGCTCCACATAGCCGCTTCCGTCACTCAGCGGGTAACGCAGATGCCAGAAATACCCTGCCTGATCCTCGTACTCCACCTCGGCATTGGAAATAGAAGTTTTGCAATGGGGGCACCAATTGATGATGCGCTCGCCACGATAGATCAGTCCCTTTTCATAATACTTAACGAATACTTCCTTGACTGCCTTAGAGCAGCCCTCATCCATGGTAAACCGCTCGCGATCCCAATCACAGGAAGAGCCAAGACGCTTCAGCTGCGAGATAATTCTGCCACCGTACTGTTCCTTCCATGCCCATGCACGCTCCAAAAAGCCATCGCGACCGACATCTTCTTTATAAAGCCCCTCTTTGCGCATTGTCTCCACGATCTTCGCCTCTGTAGCGATCGAGGCATGATCGGTGCCGGGCAGCCACAAGGTTGCGTAGCCCGACATTCTTTTCCAGCGAATCAGGATATCCTGCAAGGTATTATCCAGCGCATGACCCATATGCAGCTGCCCTGTAATGTTCGGGGGCGGGATCACGATGGTGTAAGGGATCTTTCTTGCGTCCGCTTCTGCATGAAAGCAATGCTTATCCATCCACATTTGGTAGATGCGACTCTCAAAGCTTGAGGGGTAATAGTTTTTTTCCAATTCCTTCAAAATGCTCACTCCTTGTTTATGATCAGCAGCAGAGGCTACTGTGTTTTGGACAGGGCAGTAAAAAATCGCCCTGTTGACATAGAAAAACGCTCTATGCTCAGGGCGAATGCTCTTTATGATGAGTATCCGCGGTACCACCTGAATTCGGCTGCCTTGCTACTACACAACGCAGCAAGCACACCGCACTTACGGTCACGCACGATGGCTGACCCACCCTATCACGGGAGTACCCGTCGGACACTACACACGCACAAGCGCTTTGCATCCGCTGCTCCAAGACGACTTCCACAGCTTCTTCACGCCGTTTTCCACCAAGCAACGGCTCTCTGTGCTTCCGAAACGCTACGTACTCCTTCTTTTCAATGCCTTTCCTTCATTATAGCTGATTTTTTCCCGCTTGTCAAGTTTTTTTCACCGAAATCTTTATTTTCAATTTCCAAACACCCATGCGTGCAAGATTCCGAACCACTCTCTGACCCAATAGGTTGGCAGCAGATACCATACTGTATCAGCGGATACGGCACCGCAATGCATATCATACTGCTTTGCAAGATTCTGCGCACGATACTGGTGAAATGCATCGGTAACAAGCATATACTCTCCCTGCAAGCCCTGTTGTGTCAAAATCATTTTGGAAAACTGCAAATTTTCGGCAGTGGAAGTAGAATTTTCCTCGCAGAGGATGCGCTCAGGTGCAATTCCCTTCGCAATCAGCTGCTGCCGTATGCACGCCGCCTCGGAGATGGACTCATCGCTGCCCTTTCCGCCCGAAACGACCACGGGGATTTCAGGATTCTCGCACAGATACACATATGCCGCATCAATGCGCCCTTTCAGCATAAGGCTTGGGGTTGTGCCATTCACTTTGCACCCCAGCACAATCACCGCAGTGGGAGATGCTTGTGAGGTACGGTTGGCAGCAAAAAGCATCATACAAGAAAGCATAATACACAGCCCCACGCCGATGGCTAACATCGAGCCGCCTACCCATAGGATCCCTTTGCCGACGCGATACCGCCACAGTTTGCTGAGCGTTCGGCACAGCTTTTCACGGAAAAGCAATGCCGTCAGAAGCAACACGCTGATAACCAGCCCAAACAGATTGCCGATATTGATGATGCCCCAAAACATGGGCAGTGCAAAAATACACACTCCATACAGAGCGGTCAGAATTGGCACTGCCCACAATTTTTTTCGTTTATTCAGCATCATTGGCAAGATAGCTCTTCAGGGCAGCCGCCAACTGATCCGGGCAAGAGGTCGCCTTATATCCACAACGGATGCCCTCCAAACGAGCAATGACCTCATCGATCGGCATACCCTTTACCAAAGCCGACACACCCTGACTGTTGCCGTGACACCCGCCAAGAATCTGCACCTTGCTGACAATGCCATCATTCACATCAATCACCATTTTGCGGGCGCAAACGCCCCGTGGAACATATTCAAAAGTCATAGGTTCTCCTTTCAGATACGTGCCACCCCATCAGTGACAGCAGCTTCTGCCACAGCCTTTGCAACTGCTTCAGATACCTTAGCATCAAAGGGATTGGGGATTACACACTCGGGGCTAAGCGCATCCTCGCTGACACAGCCTGCGATTGCCAATGCCGCTGCACGCTTCATGCCTTCGGTAATATCCGATGCACGCACAGAAAGTGTGCCCTTGAAAATGCCGGGAAACGCCAGCACATTGTTGATCTGGTTTGAAAAATCGCTTCGACCTGTACCGATCACAAACGCGCCTGCTGCCTTTGCGTCCTCGGGCATGATCTCAGGCACGGGATTTGCCATTGCAAAGATAAAAGGCTTCTCGTTCATGGAACGTACCATATCCTGCGACACGAGATTCGGCTTGGAGACCCCGATAAACACATCGGCACCTTGCATGGCATCTGCCAAACCGCCATGGATCTTTTCACGATTGGTACGCTGAGACAAGGAAACCAATGCCTCAGAGGAGAGCTTGTCTCCCTCGCAGATAATGCCCTTAGAATTGAGCATCAGAATATCCTTCACGCCGAAGGAAAGCAGCATTTCGGCAATGGCAACACCTGCTGCACCTGCGCCGTTGATGACGATCTTCAGATCGGACATTTGCTTGCCTGCGACCTTACAAGCATTGAGCGTCGCAGCGGTGGAAACAATGGCTGTACCATGCTGATCATCATGGAATACGGGAATATCCACCAGCTTCTTCAACCTACGCTCAATCTCAAAGCAACGAGGTGCAGAAATATCTTCCAGATTGATACCGCCAAAGCTGCCGGCAATCAATTGCACCGTGTGAATAAACTCATCGGGATCTTTGGAATCCACACAGATCGGAAATGCATTGACTCCTGCAAACTCACGGAACAATGCGCATTTGCCCTCCATAACAGGCATAGCAGCCAATGGCCCAATATCGCCCAGACCCAATACCGCAGTACCATCGGTGATGACAGCCACCAGATTATTTCTCGCGGTGAGGTCATAGGAGCGCGCAGGATCTGCCTGAATCTCCAGACAGGGCTTGGCAACACCAGGGGTATAGGCGATGGACAATGCTTCTTTATCGCGAATGGCAACCTTGGAGTTAATCTCCAACTTGCCGCCCCATTCCTCGTGTGCTTTCAGTGCTTTTTCCATGATATCCATTCGATTTCGTTCCTTTCGTTTTATAATATGTCATTGCTCGTCACGCGCAAGCAAACGTGCAAATTCTTCCTTGGTCGTGGTGTTAGAGCCTAAATGCGACGGCCGTTGATTATACAGCCCATGAAAATCCGATCCGCCTGTCGCAATCAGCCCATGTCGCTGTACGATTTCACGGAGCATCGCACGATCGGCATCCCCTGCCGAGTAATGATCGACCTCAACCCCATCAATCTTCCCTTCTATCGCCAATTCCTCCAGCAGTTCGGTGTTATCGTAAAGCATCGGGTGCGCCATAACTGCAACACCGTGAGCAGCATGAATCAGATTGATAACGTGCAATACATCGGGGTATGCACGATTAACGATGCAGCTGCCGGTTTTCGGGTGAAACAACTGTGCATCAAGATCACCATAAAATTCCAGCGCATAGCCATAGTCGATCAGTGCGTGCATAATATGCACCTTGTAGATGGATTCACAGCCTTTGCAATAACGCAAAACGCTTTCGGCGGTGATGGGGAACTTGGCTTTTACCTTTTCGATCATCTCAAGCCCCACCTCACGACGGATCTCACGAGAGCGCAAGCAAAGCATCTCCAAGCGGTCAGGCTTTTGAGGCAAATAGCACAGGATATGCACCTTCGTATGGCGTTTGGTATCCCAGGCAGTCATTTCGACCCCCTGAACGATGCGAATGCCGAATTTTTCGCCCAGAAATTTTGCTCGCGAATATCCGGAAAGCGTATCATGGTCAGTGATAGCAAGCGTAGTGATGCCGGTCGCGGCAGCCTGTCGAATGATTTCCTCAACGCCTAAAGAGCCATCGGAAAGGGTACTGTGGCAGTGCAAATCAATCATGGTCATGCTCCAATCCTGCGCAAGGCAAATGAGTGTGGTCGGCGATTCTGTTTACCGACTGAGATGGTGATCGAGCAGTGTTATTGTTATTATATCACATTTCCCAAGAAAAATCAAGTACCACTGCAGTTTTCAGAAAATGCCCTTGTAGTGCTACAATAGAAGTGAGACCTTAGGGTATAGAAAAAGTGATTGAGATC
>CAYMOJ010000023.1:0-28783 GCA_964392175.1 uncultured Ruminococcus sp. | reverse complement strand
TCTCAATCACTTTTTCTATACCCTAAGGTCTCACTTCTATTGTAGCACTACACAAATGCCCAGCATCTCGCAAAATTGCAATTGCAATTTGAAACAATGTGTGCTATAATGAGTATGTATGTCATACAGAACGGAGGAAAAGCTTTTGGCAAATCAAAAAATCAGAAATTTCTGTATCATTGCGCATATTGATCATGGCAAATCCACATTGGCAGACCGCATTCTGGAAAAAACACAGGCAGTCGCCATTCGCGATATGGAAGAACAACTGCTGGACAATATGGATATCGAACGTGAACGCGGTATTACCATCAAGGCAAGAGCCGTGACGCTGAATTACACCGCATCGGATGGTGAAACCTATCTGTTCAACCTCATTGACACCCCCGGTCATGTGGACTTCAACTACGAAGTCAGCCGCTCGCTGGCTGCCTGCGAGGGAGCACTGCTGATTGTAGATGCTTCACAGGGCATTGAAGCACAGACCCTTGCCAATACATATCTCGCCATTGAAGCAGACCTTGAGCTAATCCCGATCATCAACAAAATTGATCTTCCCTCGGCTGATCCTGAGCGCGTAGCGCAGGAGATCGAGTCTGTGATCGGTATTCCTGCCATGGATGCACCTCGTGTTTCAGCAAAACGCGGGCTGAACATCGAAGAAGTGCTGGAGCACATTGTAACGGATATTCCTGCACCGACCGGCGATGAAAATGCGCCTCTGCAAGCACTCATTTTTGACAGTTACTATGACTCCTACAAAGGTGTTATCATCTATGTGCGCGTAAAAGAAGGCACAGTTCGCGTGGGTGATAAAATCAAGCTGATGGCTACCGGTGCAGAATTTAGTGTAGTGGAAACAGGCGTTATGGGTGCAACCGAACTGGTCAACACCGGCATTCTCCGCGCAGGAGAGGTAGGATATCTTACCGCTTCCATCAAGAGTATCGGAGACACGCAGGTAGGCGATACCGTCACACTTGTAGAGAATCCTTGTGCTGCGCCCCTGGCAGGCTATCGAAAGGTCAGCCCGATGGTATTCTCCGGCATATACCCTGCGGATGGTGCACACTATAACGATCTGCGTGATGCATTGGAAAAGCTACAGCTTAATGACGCTTCGCTGACCTTTGAACCGGAAACCTCTATCGCATTGGGCTTCGGTTTCCGCTGCGGCTTCTTGGGATTGCTGCACATGGAAATTATTCAGGAGCGTTTGGAACGTGAATACAACCTCGATCTGGTCACAACGGCACCATCCGTTATCTACCGCGTGACACTGACCAACGGTGAGGTTCTGATGATCGATAATCCTTCCAATTATCCCAATCCTGCCAATATTGCGGATGCAGAAGAACCGATGGTGAAAGCAGATATTCTTGCGCCATCAGAATATGTAGGCAGTATTATGGAGCTTTGTCAGGAACGCAGAGGCGTATTTAAAGATATGCAGTACATTGATGAAAACCGTGTCAATCTGCATTATATTTTGCCACTGAATGAAATCATTTATGACTTTTTTGACGCACTCAAATCCCGTACAAGAGGGTATGCATCACTGGACTACGAACTGGCAGGCTATGCTTCCTCCAAACTTGTGAAATTGGACTTTATGCTCAACGGCGATATTGTGGATGCGCTCTCGTTTATTGTTCATGCTGACAAAGCATACAACCGCGCAAGAAAAATTGCGGAAAAACTCAAAGAAAACATTCCACGCCAATTGTTCGAAGTTCCCATTCAGGCTGCCATTGGCGGTAAGGTCATCGCCCGTGAAACAGTAAAGGCTTTGCGCAAAGATGTGCTTGCCAAATGTTACGGTGGTGATATCACCCGTAAGAAAAAGCTGCTGGAAAAGCAGAAAGAAGGTAAAAAGCGAATGCGTCAGTTGGGTACGGTAGAAGTGCCCTCGGATGCATTTATGGCGGTTCTCAAGTTCGATGAATGATTCTATCCGGAAAGGAAATTCCTATGAAACATCAATGTCCTCACTGTGGAGAAAAAACCTTTTCTCCCTTGCAAAAAGCACTTTGCGGCGGAATGTCCTCTGCCGGTAAACCATGCCCACAATGCGGCTTCCGTGCCGTGAACGGAAAGCTTACACTGGTGGTCAATTCTATTACATTGGGAATCGCCATGGTCATGATTTTCATTACCTATTTCACCTATGACAGCAAAATCGAATTGCTGCTATTTGGCGTGTTGCCACTTGTGTTTGCGTATATCTTTAACTTCATCTTCAATATGTTCGTGGGCAAACTGATTCCTGCCATTAAGCGTGCCTCATGAGTGAAAATTGCCCTGTCGGCATTTACATTCATGTGCCGTTTTGTGCAAGGAAATGCCCTTACTGCGATTTCTATGCACTCCCCTACCGCAGAGATACCGTTTCTGCTTATGTAGATGCACTTTGTCGCAATATTACTGCGTTACCAGCATCGCTTATAGCAGATACTGTTTATTTCGGTGGCGGAACGCCATCACTGCTCAGCGGGGATGCCTTATCACGCATTTTACAATGCCTGCGCCAACATATTTACGTAACGCATAATGCAGAGATCACCCTGGAAGCAAACCCATGCACTATGACCCGGAAAGCACTCGTTGCATGGAAAATGGTCGGAATCAATCGACTTTCGGTCGGAGTGCAATCGTTTGTAGATGACGAATTGGTGCAGCTTGGAAGAAATCACACGGCGCAAAAAGCAATGGATGCCATAGCGCACGCTGCACAGGTCGGGTTTGAGAATCTCTCTCTTGACCTCATGCTGGGCACACCGCTGCAAACCGCTGCATCTCTTGAACAGAGCATCCGGGTGGCACTTTCGTTGCCCATTACCCACTTGTCAGCCTATCTACTGAAGATTGAAAACGGTACGCCCTTCGCGCAAGCCCCCCCTGCAGTCGCAGATGCTGATACAGCGGCCGACTATTATACGCAGCTTTCTTCAGCGATGCGTACAGCAGGATTTGCGCACTATGAGATTTCCAATTATGCAAAACCTGGGTACGAAAGTCGCCACAACTGTAAATACTGGCTCTGCCAACCATATATCGGTTTGGGAGCTGCGGCACATAGTTGCTATCAAAGAAAGCGAAGCTTTGTTCCGAATGATTTACAGCAGTTCATTGCAGAGCCATTACAAATACAATGCGAAGAATCTTCGATTGCGTGCGATGATGACGAACGCATCATGCTTGGCTTGCGTCTCTCGCAGGGCATATTTCTAGATGCCTTTCCTCACAAAAAAGAACAACTACTCCGGAAAGCCACCACATTAATACCGCGATTTCTCACATATCACGATGGTCGACTTGCACTGACAGAGGACGGTATGCTGGTTTCCAATGCCGTGATCGTACATCTGCTTGGCGAATGATTTGCTTCCATATCACCGATATTGTAATCCCTCTTGCTATCAACAAGAGGGATTTTTCTATGAAATGGGATTTGCCCTTTTTTTCAATTTTTCACATCAAAAAACCGCCGTATGAATGGATTTTTTGAGCATCTGCATGAACAAAATACCGGAAAGTCAAACAGGTGTGAAAAACAAAGCATTCGTAAGAAATCAAGAGCAAAATACCGATTTTCTAAAAAAACGACTCTCAGCTCGCCCTGTGGAGATTTGCGAGAATTCCCGAAATATGGTATGATAGAAGCATGGAACGAAACGAAGTTCCATAGCTTTTTGAAATAGAAAGGATTTTGATCATGACACAGAATGTATTTACAGGCAATCTTCCCAAAGGCGGAAAAAAAGACGTAAAAGTCGGTAAGTTGATCGGCATTGGTTGTGCAGCAGTTGTTGCAATCATTCTGCTGGCTTCTTCCGCAGCGGTCGTACCTGCCGGTCATACCGGCGTTGTGGTGACGCTCGGAAAGGTCAGCGAAAACACGATGTCTGAAGGCTTCCATTTCAAGATACCCTTTGTGCAAACCGTTGAGCCTGTTAGCAATCAGATTCAAGTGTATGAGGTTGATGCACCCGCTGTTTCAAAAGACTTGCAAACAGTCAGTAGCACCATTGCAGTCAACTATCGAGTACAGTCCTCTGCATCGGCAGATATTTATCGCAATATTGGTGCTGATTATCAAGCCGTGGTACTGATGCCTGCTGTGCAGGAAAGTGTAAAATCCGTTACGGCAAGATTTACTGCGGAACAGCTGATCACGGAGCGTACTGCGGTTGGCGAAGAGATTAAAGCAAATCTTTCCGCCAAGGTTAACGAATACGGCTTGCAGATCGAAAAATTCAACATCGTGAACTTCGACTTTTCTGCGGAATTTAACGCAGCAATCGAGCAAAAGCAGGTTGCTGAGCAGAATCTGCTGAAAACACAGACTGAACAGGAACAGGCAATTGTCATTGCTGAGGCTGAGGCGAAAAAACAAGTGATTGCGGCAGAGGCAGAGGCAAAAGCCATCATGGCAGAAGCACAAGCACAGGCAGATGCCAATGAACTGTTGAATGATTCTCTGACAGAACTGGTGTTGCAGAATAAAATGTTAGAACAGTGGGACGGTCAATTGCCTATGGTCAATGGTGCAGATTCCTCGCTGTTATTGGGTCTGGATGTCAACGAAGTGGCAAAGAAACAATCCACTACCGGCGAATGATCCGACAAAGAGAACACTTGGTGTTTCTCAGATACGAAAAGCCCCGAGGCAACTGTTGACCGTTGCTTCGGGGCTTGCTATATCCTTTATTTGACCCAATGATGAATCCAGCGCATGACAAAACGTTTTTGAAATGACATTTTCTGATACATGGTATCAATCAACGTGTGAACAAAAGCAACCTGTTCTGCCGCCTCATCCCGCGTCACACCATTTCGGCTGAAGGTCACTGCCAACTGGATCTCCACAGCACGCTGCATTGCACCACTTGACAAATACGGGCAGATGCTTTCTGCCATTTGTGCAAATTCTTCATAGGATTGCTGCGGCTGTTTTGTAATATCTGCAAATGCAAGGACTTTCATCAGCAGGGCATAGGCTGCTCCTGCGGCGAAATTAGGCGTTGGATGCATCAGTTTATGCTCGTGGCGTACATAGACCACATTGTGCATCAATCGGTACAATGCAAGGCATCCGATGACACAAAGCAAGGTCAAAAGAATTGTACGAAGCACTGTTCCAAATGCAGTGCTTTCATCAGAAGTAGCTGCGGTACTGCTTGTTGGTGTTGTAGTTGTTGTTGCGGTATTCAAGGCGGATGTGGTAGAAAGCAAACCGGTAGTCATGTCGGCAACTGATTGACTTGTTGTGGTGGTAACAGACGTCGTTATATCACTCGTTCCTTGCGCATAAGGAGCATCATAGGAAGTATATCCTTCGGTGAACTCAAAGGGCATCCATCCGCAACCAGGCAGATACACTTCTACCCACGCATGGCTTCTGGAATCAGGCACATCGACCACATACAAGCTTGATCCTACTTGCAGATCTTCCAATGTCAAATCGATATCACCAGGCAAAATCTTCGCTAAGCGTTCGGGTGATATATCATCATACTGCACACAATTCGCAGCAATATCGGAATCGAGCAACACATACCCCGTGGCAAATCGCGCGGGGATTCCCATCATGCGGCAAAGCATAACGCCTGCCGTCGCATAATGTACACAATAGCCCTCCCCTGTTTCCAACAAAAATGCAGATACAAAATCACGGTTTTCATCAATGATCTCGGGAGTCATAGTGTACTCTGCCTTGCTGTAAATGTATGCGCGAATAGCGTAGAGTGCTTCCGCAGTATTGCTGTAAGATTGGGAAAAGAGGTCAGAAGCATCGTTACGAATTGCATCCTGATCAACGGAGGTAGGAACTTGCAAATAATTCATACGAACAAAATTGTCATACTGCCTCCATGTATCTCCGGTAACCCAGCTGTAATTTGCTGACAGATAGTAATCCGTCGCACTGGCAGTAGGATATGATACACTGGAAAACAACGCATCACTGTTTAATAGATATCTCTGCTCAACCTGACATTTCGGGTAGCCATGTTCATAGTTCTCCTGCATTGCGAAATCATACTCATACTGAAACATGGTATGGTTATACACCATTCGGTAGGTGGTGGGATATGGCTCAATATTCGTAAACCAGATATCAGCAATGGAATCCATCGCCCTTCCTTCAGGAATGGGGGCTTGCGGCACACAACGATTGCTGCGCATATCAGAAAAAAGGTCGTTCCAGATATCGTAAGTTTTTTCAGATAAAGGTTTCCACTCTTTCGCTGAATAAATAGAATAGGTATCTGTTTTCAGATAGACAGTACCGGGTGATTCTTTCGCCCCAATAATAACTGAAAACACGGTTTTTCCATAAAAACTGGGATTTCCGCGATTGGCAAGTGGCACAGAAGTACCCTGTTTATTGTCGGCAATCAATTCCTCCGGAGGATCTTCAGTGACACTACTTTGGGTAATCGCGTCCATTATTTGATCCCACTTTCCCCGCACGCTCATACGCAAACCATGGGCAGAATCCATCAGAGATTCATTTTTTGTAATCGCACAACTGCACGCCCCCATGAGTATGACGGCAATTGCCAACAGCCAAGCAACGGATTCGGTTCGAATGAAATTGAAATTTGGTTTAACAATGGACTCATGGTCATTACGCCGAGGCGCACCTTTTCTCGTTTTCCGGGTTTCAAAATGATCGCAACTATCGGTTATGACGACCATGCCGACCAAATACGCAATCCAGCAAAATACTGCCATAGAATTGGTGTGCTGTCCGTTGAATAATCCAACACCCACAAACGCATACAACAGTACCAACACCAGAGAGGCTCTGGGGCGGTAAACAGTCAATAGCGTGACTACAAAGCTGACAAAGAATCCAAACAGACAGAAGCCAAAGGTTAGGTATTGCTGAACGGTGTAAGGATCATCATTGGAAAGCTGCGTTGGCTCATAGGTCTTTTTCTGCACAGCAGCTGAGAGAAATCGAATCAACTCTGAAACGGAAGCAGTTACTTCCCTACCGTGGCACAGCAGAAATATCGCTAGCAAGAACATTCCCGCGATATGCACTACAAGCACAGTCCGACGCTTGTTCAGTATCAGATTAGAAAAGAACAATGTGCAGATCACAAGAGCCGTATAAAAAACTCCCATATGGATCGGGACTGTCATAAAGCCAAACAGCATCGCGAAGGCGGAGCATACGCCGAGCAATGCCAGCACTGTACGCAGGAAACCACGAGGGAATGCCTTTCCTCCCTGTGCGGACACAGAGACGGAATCATGCAGGGTTATGCAGCCTGCGGAATGTTGGTTTGGTGCTTTACGCAGATGTTTCTTTGCCATGCTGCATCACCTCCGTTGGGGCATTCTCTGCACAAATCACAGGGCAGCACAAAAAGTTGACATCTTGTGGCAAGTGATCCGGCTGTACATTGCAGATATACAGCACCAAGATCTGGCAACGCATTGCCAACGCACTGAGAAATTGCACGGTTTCCTCGTCAAGGATTGCTGTACAATAAATCAAACGGGTGGCACGCGTCTGCTCCAGACTCAAAACAGCAGCTGTTTTTTGAGGATACGGTGTCGAAGAAAGCATCTTTCGCAAAGAAAGCATGATCTGTTCCGGTGTATCTATCAGAAAAGCTTCGCGATCTGCCGCTTCCACGGGCTGCCAATACAAATGATGTGCTGTTCCCTCATTCAGCAACTGCTGCGACATGGATACACTCACCGAAACTACATGATGCAAGCCCATAGCACTTGCCATATCCGTGCCACTACAACGATAATCTACGAATAACACCAGCTCATCCGGCAAAGGCAGACTGAATTGCTTGATCATCATTTCATCGCTTTTGGCAGTCAGTTTCCAATGAACATGAGAAAGGGCATCGCCATTCACATAAGCATCTACCGAAAAAACCTCCGAAGGGTCATCACCTTTCTGATACTGAGAAAAGGAACCGCTTGTCTCAGATGCAATCGTATCCGGCATGGAAGCCGGGGGGAGGGGCACATCGTTTTGTGGTAAAACCAGCAATGAAAAAGTATCCTTACAGGAAATAGAAAGCGAAAAAAGAGACAGCGGATCGTATATTCTGATCTTTGCAACACAAAAGCTGATTTTTCCGCAACAGCTTGCACTGCATGGCAGGCTTACGGTTTGTGGTGTACGACCCATGCCGGGCAAGTGAAGAAAGAATGCATCTTTCTCTCCCGTAATAGAATGAGAATACTGTAATACCACGGACACATAATGGATGGGAATCGGACAACGAGAGGTCATCCGCATCTGAAGCTGAAAACGCGCATTGGCAGTTGCTTCATTGGTGTTTGATGCAATGTGCACGGTTAAAGTTTGCCTTTGCCACAACAACAACAAAAACAATAGCACCGGCAGCAGCAACGCTACGATCACCAACTGCAACGAGAGCGCACCACGGTACATTACCCAGAACAGACACGCGCCGATCAGCAACAGGATATAGATCATACGGCTAATGATCATTGTTCGCCACCTTGGATATCCGGCACAGGCACTGAGGCAATCACCTGCTGTAGCACATCAGCAACAGTACAATGCTCCATACGCGCTTTGGGATGCAACAGCATACGATGGTGAAAAACATCACCAATGACAACGGAAACATCATCGGGAATGGCATAATCCCTGCCCCTTGCAAGCGCAATGGCACGCACCATTGCGGTTAACGCCAATGTGCCACGAGGGCTGATGCCCAACCGAAGCATAGGATGTGTGCGTGTAGCTGCTGCCAGCTTTGCAATATATCGCAAGATGGCATCATCCACATATACATCGGCAACCAACTGCTGCATCGCCCGTAAACAATCAGCATCTACGATACGGCGCACCGCTTCCAGGGCAATATTGCCGCTGTTGCCACGCAGGATATTGACCTCACTTTCCAGATCAGGGTAGCCAATGCTCAGGCAGATCATAAAACGGTCAAGCTGCGATTCGGGAAGCATTTGCGTACCTACCGACCCCACGGGATTCTGGGTGGCAATGACGCAATACGGCTTCGGCAAGGTATGTGTAACTCCATCGACAGTAACGGCACCCTCCTCCATCAGCTCCAGCAGGGCAGACTGGGTTTTCGAGGAAGTACGATTGATCTCATCAGCGAGCAGGAGATTGCAAAACGCTACCCCTTGATGAAATACAAAAGAATCCGTTTGCTTTTGATACATGGAAAAACCTGTAATATCACTGGGCAGCACATCCGGTGTAAGCTGCACACGGCGATGCTCCAGACCCAATGTACGCGAAAAGCCCAACGCAAGCGTCGTTTTGCCAACACCGGGCATATCATCCAACAGAATATGCCCACCTGCCAGCATACCCATCAGCACTTTCAGCAGTATGATATCTTTGCCAACGATCACCTTGCGCATTTCGCTCATAATTTCCTGAATATAATGATATCCCTCACGGTAGGTCATGGTGGGGGCGTATGATACGGCTTGATCCATTCTATTCCTCGTCTTTCTGTACAGATTTGCAAAATAAGTACTACATCCAGCTGATACAGGATAAAAATTCCATAACGGATGCATTGATGCATTTGTGATTCTTTGATCCACTTCATCATTATATCACATAGGAAAGTATTTTTCAAGCAAATAAAGTCGAAATCGACAAGTATTTTTCAAGCGAATAAAGTCGAAGCAGTTAAAAAGCGGATCAAGAGAAAAAGCTGTCATAGATTTGCCCGAAGCTAGGCATAATTCATGCAAAATCACAAAAAAGTAAAGGCAGAATTGACATTCGTTGCAGTTTGTGTTATAGTAAGAGTAAGAAGGTTGGAAAGAGAGGTCGATGATCCCATGAATATCTGGCACAGCATCAGCCCCAAACGCATTACACCCAATGATTTTGTTGCTGTTATCGAGATCCCGAAAGGCAGCAAGAACAAGTATGAACTGGATAAGGAAACCGGTCTGATCAAGCTGGATCGTATCCTGCATACCTCTACGCACTACCCTGCAAATTACGGTCTGATTCCACGCACCTATGCGGACGACAATGACCCACTGGATGTACTGGTTATCTGCTCCGAAACACTGTTTCCGATGACCTTGGTACGCTGCTATCCCATCGGCGTCATTCGCATGATCGATCAGGGCAAGCACGATGACAAGATCATTGCCATCCCTTTTGATGACCCCAATTACAACACCTACTCCAATATCGATGAGCTGCCACCGCATATCTTTGAAGAAATGGTACACTTCTTCTCTGTTTACAAAGAACTGGAAAAGAAATCTACCAATGTGAACGAGTTTGGTGATGCAGAAACTGCACGCAGCATCATCCAGCAGGATATCAATAATTACATCGAGCAATTCTGCAAATAAGATTGTACTTTCAGCCGTAGGAACTGCGGCCGAAGATATTTCCCAAAGCGGCGCGTTCGCCAAATGAAAAGAAATGTGGAAGGATGTACCAATTATGACGCTTGCAGCCAGTGATACGCTTTACCGCAAGAACCAATCCGTTGCACCCCTTGGCATTATTGCCATGCCCGGTGCGGAACAGCTTGGGCGACAGATCAATCAGTACCTTGTTTCGTGGGCAAATGAAAACGGCATTCCCGACAGAAACTATCTGATTGATTGCGAATGCCCGCGCTTTGCTTCAGGTGACGGTAAAGGTCTGATCAAATCTACCGTACGCGGCAAAGACCTATTTATCATTGTAGATGTTGGCAACTATAGTTGCACTTACAAAATGTTCGGCAGGGACAATGCAATGTCCCCCGATGACCACTATCAGGATCTGAAACGAATCATTCAAGCTGCTTCAGGTAAGGCGCACCGCTTGAATGTCATTATGCCGATTCTGTATGGCGGCAGACAGCACCGCAGAAACTATCGTGAATCCTTAGACTGCGCTTATGCTTTGCAGGAACTGGAAAGTATGGGCGTAGAAAACATCGTGACCTTTGATGCGCACGATCCTCGTGTGAGCAATGCAGTGCCGCTGATGGGTATTGACAATGTCATTCCCTCCTATCAGGTGCTGAAAACCATGCTGCATACCATCCCCAACCTTGATATCACCGCAGATAACTTTATGGTAATCAGCCCCGATGAGGGCGCGTTGAACCGTAATATGTACTATGCTACCATGTTAGGCGTGAATCTGGGTATGTTCTATAAGCGCCGCGACTACTCCAAGATCGTGGATGGCAAAAATCCCATTGTTGCCCACGAGTACCTTGGTAATCCTGTGGATGGCAAAACGGTCTTCATTGCAGATGACATCATCGCTTCCGGCGAATCCATGCTTGATCTTGCTTCTTCTCTGAAGGCAAAGAACGCAAACCGCATTTTGGCATATGCAACTTACGGGCTGTTTACGCATGGTCTGGAAAAATTTGACAAGGCTTACGAGGAAGGTATCCTGGATGCTGTATTCGGCACCAATCTCACCTACCGTATGCCGGAGCTGCTTGAGCGTCCGTGGTTCCATGAGGTAGACGTAACAAAATACACCGCCTACTTCGTTGCTGCAATTAACCACGATATTTCCATCAGCTCGGTCATTGATCCCCATGAGAAGATCCGCCAATTGCTGGACGCAAGGCATTCCAATCTGAAATAACCAAAATACAAAGAAAAGCAGTATCACTTTAGCGATACTGCTTTTCTTATCTTTACATAAGGGCAAAATCAATATTGCCGCTGTTGACATCTGCACGGATGCATTTAACACGCAGCGCATCGCCAAAACGGAAACGCCTACCGCTGTGTTCTTCCGTGATAGTAAAATAGCCGTCGTAATCGTAATCCCCTACGGGCAGCTCCGTCATCGATATCATGCCCTCCACCGTATTTTGCAGCATCACATAAATCCCGAACTCTGTTAAGCCTGATATCACGCCATCAAACTCTTCGCCAAGATGCTGCTGCATATATTCGGCATGATAACGCTTCTCACAATCACGCTCAATATTCTGGGCGCGCTGCTCCGTACGCGAACTCTGCTCTGCCGCATCCACAACCATTTTCATGGCATTGGGTATCCTCTCACCTGCAATGACCGATGAGATCATACGGTGAACGATCAGATCGGGATAACGACGTATCGGTGAGGTGAAATGCGCATAATCCTTCAAAGCAAGACCAAAATGCCCTAAAGGCTCATGAGAATATGCCGCTTTTGCCATAGCACGCAATACCAACTGATGCACAACTGATTTCATAGGGTCGTTAGACACGGCCTCAAGGATCGCTGCATACGCTTTCGAAGAAGGTTTTTCATCCACCTGCTGCGCAATACCAAGGATTTGCAAGCTTTCATTTAAGCGTGTCACCTTTTCCTCTGGCGGCTGCTCATGAACACGATACACAAAAGGCAGATTCTGTGCACGCGCAAACTTTGCAGCCGCTTCATTGGCAAGCAGCATACATTCTTCAATCAATTCCTCTGCCTCGCCACGTGCTCTTGGCACAATCGCCTCACAAGTGCCATCTGCATTGATACAGAATGCACTTTCTTCCGTTTCCAGTGCCGGTGCGCCACGCTGTTTACGCGCCACAAGACGAATCTGTAATAGCTCACGCAAAATCTGCAACGAAGGCATCACTGCCGCATATTTCTCAAGCGTGATTGCATCGGCGGTTTGATGAAAGATTGCATTGATCTCACGGTACACACCCTGCACGGCAGAACGTATCACAGTTTTTGCAAATCGGTAAGAACGGATTTCGCCATTTTCATCTAAATCCATCAGCGCAGAGAGCGCAAGTCGATCTACTTGCGGAAACAATGAGCAGATTCCATTTGATAATGCTTTCGGCAGCATGGGAATGACTTGATCGGCATAATACACACTGGTGCCACGGGCAAACGCATCCTGATCCAGAAAGGAATCCCGCTGCACATAATGGGACACATCTGCGATATGCACGCCCAGTGCATAGCCGTTTTTCGTTTTTGCAATCGAAATGGCATCATCAATATCTTTGGTGTCTGCGCCATCAATGGTAAAGATCACTTGCTCACCGTCACGCAAATCCAGACGATCGTGGATCTCAGCATCGGAAATACCTGCTGCATTCAATGCGTCAGCATCCGAAAGTGCAAGATCAGAAAAGATGGTCGGTGCCCCACTGACTGCAATCACTGCCTGTGAACAGGCTTTGGCGGTATCACTGCTGCCCAATACCACTTCTACTCGCACGATATGCTCAGAATGCCGTCTGCCACGACGAATAACGGTCGCCAGCACCTTATCTCCGGCTGTGGCACCGCAATCGACAGCATTGCTCACTGCTAAAGGCTGCTTACATAGGGTATCAGGCAGAAAGCGAATGGTACCCATATGATCCACCACAAGGGCACCTGCCACAGGCAGCTGACTTTCCTCCGTAACTGCCACAACAATGGCTTCCGGCGAATCTCCATGAGGACTTTTGCCTAAGGGCTGCAACAAAACGGCATCACCAGGCAGTGCGCCTCTCAGGTTTCTTCCGGCAATATACATCTCCTTGCCACCAACATCGGGCAATGCAAAGCCGAAAGTTCGGTTTACAGTGGTAATTTTACCACGAATTATGCCCACTGCTGCCGGCGACACATATCCGTTATGCTTTTTGATCAGTTCGCCCTGTTTGTCCAGACGGTGCAATGCCTCCGTGTAGGAATCACTACCCCTGCCGCGAGCTCTGGCTGCCAAATCCTTTGCAGAAATTGCTTTGCCACCTGCTTTTTGCAAAAAAGTGCGAATGACATTACAGAAATGCTGCACCTCCTGCTCATTCCATGTAGTACGCCTGAGATTTTCCTTCCCCTGTGATGAACTCTTGCGTGGCGAATGCATAGTGGCACGGTGCTGCTTGTTTTTTGTTCGTTTTGCCATAATCGTTGCCGCCGGATGGTGCGGCACTCCTTTCCGGTAAAATCAAAACGCCCTGCATCCTCACGGAACACAGAGCGTTCAAGCGTCATCAGAAATACACGGGCACAATGGTCACAACCAGCGTTGCAACAAAGAAAATAATTGCAAGCCACAGTGTCCATTTCTTAAGGATCGCTTCCTTCGTACGGCCCTGATTCTTGCTGAACTGCGAATCATATGCCGAGCCTGTAATGGCAGATGCCATATTCTGGTCAGTTTTCTGATCCTGCATCAAGCCCAAAATCACTATCAGCAGACAAGCGATCAAGAGCACGATACCACCGATAATCTCAATAATTTTCATAATCTTCGTTCCTTTCTACTCCATACGGACACAAAATCCAGTAATACATCTCCATAAGTATAGCATATCTATCCGAAAATTGCAAGGGGTTTCGCAAAAAAAGTTGCGGTATGCGTTATTTTTATGCATATTAGATGAAGTTTTTGTAAAAATCACGAAGTGCCCCTTGTACAAATTCAAAAAATATGGTACAATATCCGTTGGTACGATAAAAAAGATCATCGATCAAAGGAGCTTGCAAATGATTGATTACAGTGGGCAAACCTGTATTGTCTGCAACCAGGTATTCACGGAACAAGATGATGTTGTAGTATGCCCTGAATGTGGCACGCCGTATCATCGCGACTGCTACCACACTGTGGGGCACTGCATCAATGACGCGCTGCACCAAAGTGGTGGCAGTTGGCAAATTGAAAAGCATCAGCAGCAAGAGGCAGAAAAGAAAGCGGCACATCAAGCTGAAATGGAGCAGCAGGCTGCACAACGTGCTCGCGACGGCATGACCGATGTTTCCAACGCCCCGATATACGATGGATTCCGCATGAACAATGACCCTTGCCTGGGGCTGGATCCCAACGAACAAATGGGCGATGTAACTGTCAAGGAAATGACTTCATTCGTTGCAACGAATCGCTTTTACTATCTGCCACTCTTTCGCATGATGAAGATCACCGGCAAAAAGCTTTCGTTCAATCTGACCTGTCTATTCTTTCCGCAGTTTTACTTTGCCAATCGCAAAATGTGGGCAATGACGCTTCTTTCCATTCTGTTACGATTTGTGATTGCCGTGCCATCCTCTCTACTGGTGCTTTCCGAGCAGATGGGTATCACTTTTGATTGGCTCAACACACAATCCACGCTTTTCAATATGATCGTAAATGTTACAAGCATTGCGGATCTTGCCTTTTCGATGATCTGCTGCTTATTCGGCAATTATTTCTACTACCGTTTCGCGCTGAAAAAGATCAAGAACGTCAAAAAAGAAACGAAGGTGCCGGAACAGCTGTATGGGAATCTGACTGAGGCAGGCGGCACAAGCGTCGGTAACATTGTCCTGGCGGCAGTGATTCAGCTCGCGCTGACATTCACGTTCTCATTGGCACTGTTTTTGCTATAACCACAGCAATAAAGAACCCGTACCGGACAGCCGATACGGGTTCTTTATGCTTCTGGGACGATGCTTACATGGCAGAAAGTGCGGATGTATCCGTTGTTTCTTCCTTAGCATCTGCGGCAGCGGCAAGTGCTGCCAGGTCATCCACGGCAGGTGCTGCATCCGCAGCGGCAGCCAATGCGGCAAGATCGTCTGCTGCGGGGATGGCATCGGCAGCAGCGGCAAGTGCTGCCAGATCATCGGCAGCAGCCTTTGCAGGTGCAGATGTAGGCACTGCGGCAGGTGCAGCCCCATTTGATTTTGCCTTTGGCGCTTGCTTTTTCCCATTTGTCTTAGAATCCTTTTCGGTGTCAGATTCCTCGTCATCAAAATTCTTTTCGTCGTAGTCGCCCTCCAAGAAGCCGACCTTTTCCATCTGCTTCACGGGAATACGCTTCAGAGGTGAATAGGTGAACTTCGGGCAGTGGTCAGAACCGTTGACCAGACCTTTCTTGGAGCAAAGCACCATGTCGCCATCCTTGGCACGCTTACCAAATTCACAATACTCACAGCGTGGCTCAATCGACTTACCGAAATATTTTCCTCCTTTGGAAAACACGTCAAACAAACCCATTACGGTCACCTCAGCATCAAAGATTTGAGTTCATTATAGCATATTTTCTTCAATTTGTCCAGTCTTTTTTTGCAAATAAGGGAAATCCAGTGCAAAATATCAAAAAGGCCGGCAAGAAAGAACCCGTTTTCGACATGACAAGCTGATTGTAAAAAACATCCACATCGACAGGATCAGGGAAAACCGGCAACAACAGACAGCAGATCAAGGCGGCTATGATCGCTGCAATGGCACGGACGCACAATAATCTGCAAAACGACACAGACCCTTCACCGAGAGATAAACACTGGCAATGCACACAGATTCCGCCAAAGGTAAAGCAGGCCGCAAGCAACGGCAATAATGCTTGATAAGGTATTCCTGCATCACATAGCTCTGCAAGATTTGTAATATCGCAAAGGGTATACAATATGGCTTTGGTAATATTCGGAGCAATGCCGATGCTGACTCCCACGGTTTGCAGCAGATGTGTAACACCAACCACATCGCACACAAAACAGATCACACCAAACAACAGCACTGTCGCCGTGATCCGCAGCAAGCCTTCCAATGTATGTTGTGCAGAGCTTACGAGCGCAGTAATAACCGTTTGCTGGGGTACTTCATTGCTTTCCATCGGTGTTTGCCATGCCCTGCGAAGCATCACCGCAGCAACAACAGCATTCGCAAGCAGGCAACAGAGAAACAAAAGCCATCCCGCTTTTGGACTGTTTAGCAACTGTGCGCCCGCAAGTCCAACCGGAAAGGAAGGCCCCGCACCAAAACAGACTGTTGCATATCGTCTGGCATCTATAACTGAAAGCTGACCATCGGAAACCATTTTGTGCAGCAGCAATGTACCGATGGGGTAGCCGGCGATCTGACTGAGAAAATACACGCCAAACAATGCACCATTCATGCCAAAGCGTGAAAGCACACGTTGCAGCAGATGAATCCCACCCATTGACGCCATCCATTGGCTGACGAGCATCCCTGCATAGAGAGATGGAATCAAATGTTGCAGACAGTACGCAAGACGTTGATACAGGATCACAGCAAGCTCCGCAGAATCGGTAGCAAGCAACACCAACAGCGCAAGGCAGACAGGCAACAAAATGCCAAGCTTACACGGATGTACAGTCGCAAACATGACGCGCCCTCCTCTCCTTTCGTGATAAGAATGTATGCACACACTGCATAGTTTCAGAACCTGCACCATAAATTGTAGAAAGACACATCACTGATCACGCATAGGAGGATATTATGGGAGCAAATCTACTGTTTCCGCACGATCATATTCAGATCATCGGTAACACCGACATTTTCTTTACACCATGCAAACGTTTACTGGAATGCAGCGATATGCTGGTTCAGCTTCAGACGGCAAAACACAACATATCGGTATGGGGACAACATCTGACCGCAACCGACTTTGGTGTAGAGGGACTACACATCGAGGGCACCATTGCAAGTATTGAATTTGACGGTGGTTTACAATGAAGCGATGGTCTTATATTCGATTTGAAGCAACGGGCGCAAACATCATCTCCTTTCGCGATGCGCTGCGCAAAAAGGGAATCCCTTGTATGCAGCAGGTGGTCAGCAATGGAGTATATCATGGCATGATACACCCCGTACATCGCAAACAATTCTTTGTCATTGCCGCTGAGCATGATGTCATAGTACAGATCACTGCGGAAAAAGGCTGGCGCGTATGGTTGCGTCCGATGCGTTTGCGATATGGACTGTTGCTGGGGCTGTTGCCGGCGATTGCTTTTTTCTGGTGGAGCAATCGCACGGTACGTAGCATTGAAATCTATGGCAATGAACGCATATCCGATACACATCTGCTGTCGGTCATGGAAGAGATCGGCATTTACCGTGGCGCAGAATACACGGATATTGATTTTTCACTGGCTGAGCAATTGCTAAGGCTGAAGATTTCCGATATTGAATGGATCTCTCTACGCCACACGGGGGGAAGACTTGTAGTGGAGCTAGAGGAAGAAACCAAAGCTCCGTCACTGTACAACGATCGCATCCCCACCAACTACATTGCAACCGTCGGCGCACAAATTACCGATATGAATGTTTACAACGGAACAGCCACAGTCTGCATCGGTGATGCAGTAAAAGAGGGAGATATTCTCATCAGCGGTGTCACGGAAGATGTACGAGGCATCACAAGATTGAAACACGCAGATGGCGAAATCCGAGGAATCTATCAGGAAACATTCACGCTGTATCAACCGTTTTGCGTAGAAACAACAGTAAAGGGAAAAACCTACACGGCAGAATATCTGGAATGCTTTGGCAAGCGTTTCCCACTGACAGTTGGATTTGAAGAACCGAATGGCACCTATATTTACACAGAGGAACCGTATCCCTTGCTTCTATGGAATCACACGCTGCCATTTTGCCGCATACGATGTAATTATACTATGCAGGAAACGACAATTGTCGTCTATTCCGCAGAGGAAATTGCAATGATGCAGGACGAAGCGGCATTGCGCTTTGAGAAGAACTTTCACGAAGCGGATACGATTCTCAGCAAAGACTACATCAAAACGGTCGATGATTTGGGTATATCGCTGAAAATCAACTATATTTTCGAGGGCGTTATCGGAAAAACAAGCGAAATTTTTGTGAAAATGCAATAAAACTATTTCTTTTTGGGGCGGAGTATGGTATAATGAAGATAGATTTTTGTCGTATCGCCGATACGGCATGAAAGGAGTCTGCTTTCTGAAGGAAAGCACAAAAATCTGATGGCAGAAAAAATCATCTATGCTGACAGCAATGAACTGATCGCTACGGTATTCGGCAGCTATGATTCGCACATCAATATGATACAGCGGCAATTTCAGGTCATCGTCATCAATCGTGGCGCAGTAATCAAAATCAGTGGCGAAGAACCGGGTGTCACACAGGCTGCCCGTGTGATGGAGACTCTGATTGCATCTGCACGCAGCAATGGAACACTGAATGAACAGACCGTGCGCTATGTGGTCTCCATGGTTACGGATGGCGCTGCCGAAGAACTTCGAAAGCTGACCGAGGACGCTGTTAGCGTAACAGTATCCGGTAAACCAATTCGTCCACGAACGGTTGGACAAAAGGCGTATCTTGATGCAATCACCAAGAATACCATTGTGCTGGGCATCGGCCCTGCCGGCACCGGTAAAACATATCTTGCAGTGGCTATGGCAGTGAAGGCACTGAAAGCACATCAGATCAGCCGTATCATACTCACCCGCCCTGCTGTGGAAGCAGGTGAAAAACTCGGCTTTTTACCCGGCGATTTACAGGACAAGGTAGACCCCTATCTGCGACCACTGTATGACGCACTTTACGATATGCTTGGGGCTGAAAATGTACAGCGAGACCTCGAAAAAAATATCATCGAGATCGCGCCGCTTGCCTATATGCGTGGCCGCACATTGGAGAACGCCTTTATCATTTTGGATGAGGCACAGAACACCACCTCAGAACAAATTAAGATGTTTCTGACGCGATTAGGTACCGGCAGCAAAATGGTCATTACCGGTGATATCACACAGATTGATCTGCCCGACCCCCGACGTTCAGGGCTGATTGAGGCAATGAAAGTCCTGAAAAGCGTTGACGACATCTCCATTCATCACTTCTCAGAGAAGGATGTTGTGCGTCATCACCTGGTACAGGATATCATTACCGCATATGCGAATTACGATCATCAAGTATTCAAAGAAAGGAAGAAATCAAAAAATGGCTAAGTTAAAGGTTTATATCAAGGACGATCAGAATCAGGTAAAGATCCCGGTGGGTGTGCGTTTGCTCATTCGCCGCTGCTGTCAGGCAGTACTCACTACCGAGGGATTCAACAGGGATACGGAAATCAGTGTTTCTTTTGTCAGCAACAGCGAAATTCGCGCGCTGAACCGCACTTGCCGCAACAAGGATTCCGTCACCGATGTACTGTCATTCCCGCAAAGCGAGGGCGACAAGGTAGAGATCAACCCTGAAACCGGCTTTGTCGTTCTGGGCGACATCGTCATCTCCATGGAAATGGCAGTGAAGCAAGCCAATATGTACGGTCACCAGTTGGAGCGCGAGGTGGCATTTCTGACGGTGCATTCCATGCTGCATCTGTTGGGCTATGATCACGAAAAATCTCCGTTAGAGCAGCGGCTGATGCGCGAAAAGGAAGAATCTGTGCTGGAGAAGCTCGGCTACGCAAGAGATACCAGTTATGTCGCACCCGGAGATAAAGACTGATGGCAAATACATACAACCAACAGCAGCAAAATTCAAAGATTCTCTTTGCTGCCATCGCCGGCAGAACCAATGCCGGTAAATCCTCCCTGCTCAACCGCTTGGTCGGCGAAAAAATCGCTTCGGTAAGCCCCAAACCGCAAACAACGCGAACCCGCATTACAGGCATTGTCAACCGCAATGAAACACAGCTTGTATTTACAGATACACCCGGTTTGCACAGGGCGCAAACTCGTTTGGGTGACCATATGATGCAAGCAGCAAGAGATGCGGTTTCTGATATTGACTGTGTCATTTTTATGGCGGATTGTACCAGACCCCTCGGCGAACCCGAATGCGCTATGCTAGACAAGCTTTCTGCGCAAAAGGCAACGGTACTGTTCCTTTATAATAAAATTGATCTACTGACCGATATGACCAAGCTTGCACCAATGCTTGCAGAGGTGCAGCGTAGATGGAATCCGCAGACCATAATACCCATTAGCGTGATGCGTGACGATGGTATCGATCTACTAATCGATGAGCTGATGAAGCTTGCCAAACCCGGCCCTCATTACTTCCCCGAAGATATGATGACCGATCAGCCGGAACGCGTACTGGCAGCAGAACTGATCCGTGAGCAGATGCTTTGTCGCTTGCAGGATGAGGTGCCCCACGGTATCGCTGTCGTAACAGAACAATTCTCGGAACGCGAAGACAAGGATATTCTTGACATTTCCTGCACGGTTTACTGCGAGAAAGAATCCCACAAACGCATTATCATTGGCAAAAATGGCGCAATGATCAAGAAAATTTCCTCGGCGGCGCGCAAGGAGCTGGAAGATTTCTTCCGCATTCAGGTGAATTTGCAAACATGGGTCAAAATCAAAGAGGATTGGCGCAACCGCGAGGGACTCATACATAGCTTTGGTCTGTTCGACAAATAAAGCCTTGATCTTCATGTAAAAAACCACCGAAACTGCAAATACTACCTCTGTAACCGCTTGGAAAGGAGGTCGTATTGATGGAACAAATGCACTCGTCACGCAGCGATGATCAGCTTGCTGCACACTGGACTGCTTTTTACCGCACAGGATCTGTCAAAGAGTATCTACAATACCGAAATTGCGCAAGACAGGAGGAATACCCTTATGCTTCGTACCGTAAAGGGGTTGGTGATACGGGAGATTGCTTACGGCGAAAGCGACAAGATCGTTGATATTCTCACCGAAAACGGCGTCATCACCTTCTGGGCAAGAGGGGTGCGTAAGATCGGCAGCAAATATGCTGCCTTGACACAGCTGTTTGCTTATGCAGAATACTGTATGCGACAGAATGCCGACCGATATTTTCTTGACAGTGCAGTGCCCATTTCGCTGTTTTACGGCATACGTAATGATCTGGAAGCCCTTGCCCTTGCATCTTATTACGCCGAATTGATCCAACGGATCACTACCGCTCAATCACAGCCGCAGATTTTGCGGCTGTTCTTACATTGTCTGCATTATCTTTCAGAACATACGCGACCGGCGGCATTGCTCAAATCCATATTTGAATTGCGACTGCTCTCTGATATCGGTATGATGCCCGATGTACTTTGCTGCCGCGAATGCTGCTGCTATCTTCCCCAAAAGGCATTTATGCGATTACATGACGGGTATTTTCTGTGCGAAGATTGCCTAGACAACCCCACTTCCAACGATATTCCAATCTCGGTAGGAACACTGCGCGCCATTCGTCACATCGTGCTTGCCGATTTTGACCGCTTGTTTCACATTCGCATGGGACAAAATGAATTGAACGAGCTTACACTTTTTACAGAGCGATATCTCATTATAAGGCTGGAGATGCGCTGCAAAACCTTACAGTTTTATCATGCACTGACTGCACAGGGAGATCTACCCTGTGACAGCAACGACCAATAGGACAATAACAATGAATCATACAACACTTTCTCAAGATTATATTACCCTTGAATTACATAAAGTGCTGGAATCGCTTGCCAATGAAGCGGCGAATGAACGCACAAAACAATTGGCTCGCTCGCTGGTACCGGATCATGATCTACAGCGAGTACGCAACGAGCTGCAAAAAACAGAGGACGCTTTTTCCCTCTCGGTACGATTCGGCACGCCGCCTTTTTATTCCTTTGATGATGTTTGCGCAGCGGTCAGACGCACCACATCGGGCGCTAGAATCTCTTTACGCGAACTGCTGGAAATCGCAAGACTGTTGCGTCAGATCTCTGCACTCGATGACTGGTATGCCCACTGTGACCGCTTGGAATCCTCGCTTTCTGATTTGTTTTCCCGTTTGCAGCCCGATGCATATCTTGCGGATTTACTGGAACGCTCCATTGAAAGCGATGAACGATTGTCAGACGCTGCAAGTCCTGCACTCGGCACCATTCGCAGAAAAATTGCACAGGCAGGGCAACGCCTGCGTGAAAAACTGGAAAAAATGGTCAAATCCCCTACCATGCAAACCTATTTGCAAGAATCCATTGTGACCATTCGTGATGGCAGATATGTACTGCCCATTAAGGCAGAACACAGGGGCGATGTGGCAGGTCTGATCCACGATACTTCCGCAACGGGGCAGACATATTTCATCGAACCAATGGCAATTGTAGATGCAAATAACGATATTCGGTTGCTTGAAGCCCAAGAGCAAGAAGAAATTGAACGCATCATTGAACGTCTCTGCACTGCCTGTAGCAAGGCTGCGCCTGCTCTGCTAAGTGGGTATGAAATCACGGCGGAACTGAATCTATACTTTGCTAAGGCAAATCTCGGTGCAAAACAAAAGGGCTGCATTCCTCAAATGACTGACAATGGCAGCATTGTTCTCAACAAAGCCAGGCACCCGTTGATCGACCCGAAAACGGTTGTGCCCATCTCTCTGACGCTCGGCAACGACTACCGCGCATTGATCATTACCGGTCCCAACACCGGTGGTAAAACGGTTGCACTGAAAACGGTTGGTCTGCTTTCCTCAATGGCGATGTGCGGACTGATGATCCCTGCGGCGGATGGCAGCATTCTTTCCGTTTTCGATCGTATTCTTGCGGATATTGGTGACCGACAAAGCATTGAACAGAATCTTTCAACCTTCAGTGCACACACCTTGCAGGATATCTCCATTCTGGAACGCGCCGATGATCGCACGCTGGTGCTCATTGACGAATTGGGTTCCGGTACTGACCCTGTAGAGGGTGCAGCACTGGCTGTTGCTATGATCGAACGACTGAAGGATCAGGGCGCAACGCTGATGATCACAACACACTACCAGGAATTGAAACGATATGCCATCGAAACACACGATGTCGAAAACGCTTCCTGTGAATTTGATTTGGAGACCCTCCGACCAACCTATCGCCTGTTGATTGGCTCACCGGGTAAATCCAACGCGTTTGCAATTTCGCAATCGTTGGGTATGCCGGAGGACGTCATCGCCCACGCCAAACAGCTGGTAAGCACGGAAAACACACGCTTTGAAGCGGCTGTCGATGAACTGGAACGGGCAAGGATCAAATTGGAAGAACAGACAGCAGAACTGGAGCGTCTTCGCAATGATGCTGCTGCACACGAAAAGGCATTACGCGAAGAAACCGAACAAATGGAACAACGGCGCAATGCCGAGCTGGATCATATCCGTGCGCAGGCAAGACAGATCATCGAGCAAACCATGACCGAATCTGCTGCGCTGTTGGATGAATTGCGCGCCCTGAAAAAGGAAAAAGACAAGGCAGATTTCGCAGACCGCATCAGCGCAGCAAAACAAAAGTCCAGACAGACCATTGACGGGTTGTATGAGCAATCAGAGCCACAGATCGCTGAAAGAGCATATCAGCTGCCCCGACCTTTGAAAATCGGGGACGTGGTGTGCATCACCAAAATGGGAAAGAGTGGTACGGTTATCGCTTTGCCTGATGATAAGGGCGTGGTTCCGGTGCAGATCGGTGCTATGAAAACGCGTGTGCCTCTGGAAACGCTGCGCTTGGAAAAATCTGCTGATCACACACAGAAAAAACAACCAAAGCGCAATGCGGTGATCACCTCCAAAGCACAAATGACGCGAAAAGCCTCTCTGGAATTAGATATCCGCGGCTGTACGGTGGACGAGGGTACAATGATGGTCGACCAGTTCATCGATGGTGCGGTCATGTCCGGGCTACACTGCGTGACGATCATTCATGGCAAGGGTACAGGCGTATTGCGTCGCGCCATTCATGAGCATCTACGCAAAATGAAGCACGTCAAAGAATTTCGTCTTGGTCTATACGGCGAGGGTGAGGACGGTGTGACCATCGTCACCCTGCGATAATACTTGGAAAGGTTGTGCGTTCCTATCGAAAAGCTGTCTCCTGAAAATGCGTATGTCAATTTGCCCACGCAAAAGATAGATACAGATAATCCTTTTTGCAATCCTACACAAGAAGCAGATTACTCGCCCGATTATGCGGAAATCGTACCTCAGATCCGCATAGCAGGCTGTCGTTTGCCCTATATACCATCATCGCGCGAGAAAAAATCGATTCGAAAATACTACAATCTCGCCGGATTGCTCGCTTTCCTCGATTTTGCGCTTGCGGCTTTCCTTGCAAGTGCGATTTCGCTTGGAGCAACGGTTATTTTGCAATTGGTCGATCGCTTCGCCCTCAATGGGCAATTGCCCGAAAATTACAACAACATTGCACAACAGTATCTAAACGATTCCTCTATCATGATGGCTGCCAATTTGCTGGGATTTCTCATTAGCAATGTAACGGTATTCTTTCTTGGCTGCAAGCTGAGCCGATTACACCCCATGTCCTTCTTCCGTGACCGTGATATGAAGCTTTCCTCAATGTTACGTTATTGCGCGCTGGGACTGTTCATTCAGTTTTTCACAGGCGATCTGGTGGATACCATCGGATCACTGCTGAAGGAGGATCGCTTTTTATTTTACACACCGGACTTCTCTACAGGTACCTCTTCCACCAAGCTGGTCGTAACGGTACTGTATACTTGTCTCATCGCGCCGATTACCGAAGAGCTTATATTCCGTGGCATTATACTGAAGAATATGAGCCGCGTCAGTCAACGATTCGGCATCTTTACCAGTGCACTGCTCTTTTCACTTGCCCACGAAAATGTGCCGCAGGGAGTACTGGCATTGATTCTGGGCATCCTGCTGGGATATATCACCATCAAGCACAATTCTCTCGTCCCTGCCATGATCGTTCACTTTGTAGTGAATGTCACATCTACCATATTTACGCAGCTCAGCCAAATCGCGCCCCTCTCAGCTGATCGGTTACAGACACTGGTGTCCATCATAATATGCATTCTGGGAATCATCGTACTGCTTTACACGCTAGCGACAGAACGTTTGCCCGATGACACCCCCTACCAGAAGATCCGCTGTACTCCTGTTGCTGTGAGCGCATGGGGCTTATGGCTTGTCATACTGCTGCATATTGGCATGATGCTTTTCACTTTATTTGCTTCGATGCTACAATGAGCATAACGCTCAGAAAGGAAATACTATGTACAATTTTGATGTCGAATCTGCTATCACCGATTGCTGCCGATGGATTCAGCACTGGTTTGCTGAAAACGGTGACGGATGTCCTGCTGTACTGGGCATTTCGGGTGGGAAGGATAGCTCCGTTTGCGCTGCCCTGCTTTGCCGTGCGCTTGGCGTACATCGCGTCATCGGTGTAATGATGCCCAACAGTGTACAACCGGATATTGCCGATGCACAACAGCTTTGTACGCATCTGGGCATTGTGCATTATACTGTCAATATCGGCAGCTGCACCAACGCCCTCACCGAAGAAATCTGCAGCCAACTGCCCATGACACAACAGGCAGAGGTCAATCTGTTGCCGCGCCTGCGCATGGCAACGGTTTACGCTGTATCTCAAAGCGTAGGCGGCAGAGTAGCAAATACCTGCAATCTTTCTGAGGACTGGGTGGGATATTCCACGCGATGGGGCGACAGTGTGGGCGATTTTGCTCCACTTGCAAAGCTCACAGTCACTGAAGTCAAAGCAATGGGCAGAGCCTTGGGATTACCTGAAAATCTCATCGAAAAAGCACCCTCTGATGGGCTGACCGGCAAAACAGATGAGGATAACCTAGGCTTTTCCTATGCGGCACTGGATGCCTACATTCGTGAGGGCATTGAACCCGCTGCCGAAATCAAAACCAAAATTGACTACAAGCACAGGGTCAACCTTTTTAAGCTTTCTATGATGCCTGCATTCCCCTATGAACCATAGGAATAAAAACAAAATGCCTCCTATGCAAATCACTGCACAGGAGGCTGTTTTTTGTCAGCCTGTACCAACAGGCTTGGTTGCTTCGGTAAGAATACCGGTCACATCATCAACAACAGAGTCCACCGCACCGGTTACATCGTCCAAAATAGAATCATCCTTCTTGGTAGACGAAGTTGTGGTCACAGATGCATCGTGATCGGAAGATGTGTTGGAAGTGGTGGTTGTTGTTGTAGTAGTTGAGCTGCTCTTGCTACTTTCAGTTTCCTTCGAGCTTTCCTCAGCCATACAGCCACAGCCTGTAAAGGCTCCACTTACCAGAAGTGCTGCCATTGCCGCAGCAATCGTGATCTTCTTCATACTGCCCATTCCTTTCCGCAAAATCACCTGCGATGCAGGGCATAGGTAGTATTTCCGATGTCATTCTATTTATACAATACCGCTTTGTATCCACAACAGGAATTTTTTCAATCAACGGAATGCGGCAAGCATTGCATTGACGCGCTCACGCAACCATGCGGTGGCATCTGCCAGGGGCACATTTTCGCGGAAGGACTTATCACGGGCTGCTATCTCGACACAACCTGCCGCAAGGGTCTTCGGGCTGACGATCACACGCACCGGCACACCAAACAGATCCGCATCGGCAAACATTGCGCCCGGACGGATATCGCGATCATCATACAATACCTCAATACCTGCTGCCTGCAAATCGGCATAGAGCTTTTCAGCAGTTTCGGTTACTGCTGCATCATCCACACGCAGGTTACAGATCTGCACCTGCCATGGCGCGATGGACATGGGCCAAATCGGGCCGTACTGATCACGACTTTCCTGACAGATCGATGCGCACAATCTGCCAACACCGATGCCGTAGCAGCCCATAACGGGATACTGACGATCGCCGTTTTCATCCAGATAGGTCATTTCCATTGCCTTGGTATACTTCTGACCCAACTGGAAGATATTTCCGATTTCAATTCCTTTTTCAATACGAAGATGGGGCTTGCCACAAACTGGGCAAGTGCCGCCTACAAATGCTTTTGCGATATCGACATAGTTCACATCGCCCACGTCACGCTTGATATTCATGCCGATGTAGTGGGTATCCAATGCATTACCACCGCATACCAGCGATGCGATACCGTTCAGCGAAGCATCAAATACAGTAACAATATCTTCGTTGATACCAACAGGGCCGATAAAACCGGGTACCACACCGCTTTCTGTGGTCAATTCTGTAGCAGGATGGATCTCGTACCCGAGATAATTGCGCAGCTTGGTTTCGTTTACCTCCAAATCGCCACGAATAAACGCGATCACAAGGCGATCGTCCGCGTTTTTACGATACACAACCGCTTTGCACAATGTTTTGACCTCTACTTTAAGAAAACGCGTCAGGTCATCAATGGTTTTGATATCAGGGGTGTCAACCTTGGTCAGCGATTGCTCTTCTCCTGTTGCATTTTCCAGAACAACGGCTGCCGCCTCCATATTGGCACTGTAGCCACAATCACAGATCACAAGCGTATCTTCGCCGACTTCAGTCAACAACATATACTCATGAGAGATGCTGCCGCCCATCATGCCGGAATCAGACTGCACAGCAATAAAATTCTTACAACCGCACCGGCGGAAAATACGATGATATGCGTCATACGCGCGCTGATAGTATTCCTCCAGATCCTGTTGCGTCGTATGGAAAGAATAGGCATCTTTCATGGTAAATTCGCGCACACGAATCAGACCGCCACGCGCACGAGGCTCATCACGGAATTTGGTCTGCACCTGATAGATCATAAAGGGGAAATCTGCATAGGATTTTGCAGTATCTCTTGCCAGATGCACAGCCGCTTCCTCATGCGTCATGCCCAGCACAACACCATTGCCGGAACGGTCTTTGAATCGTGCCATTTCACTGCCAATGCTGTAATATCTGCCGGATTCCTCCCACAGACTTGCAGGCATCACGACCGGAAACATGACCTCTTGACCGTCAATCGCATCCATTTCCTCACGGATGATTTCCTCAATTTTACGGGTAATACGTTTTGCCGGCATATACAGCGAATAAATGCCGTTTGCCATATACTTCATGTAGCCACCACGCATCATCAATGCATGGCTTTCAATGTTACAATCCTTCGGGGCTTCCTTAAAACGCTCTCCAAGCATTTTTTTTACTCTCATGGGAAAAACTTCCTTTCGTTGATGACAATTGCAGCGATTTGGCTGTACATACTCTATCATTTTATCATATCTCGCAAAAGATTGCAAGTAGTTTCTGCAATTTCTACGATTTTGGTGTAGTGCTACAATAGAAGTGAGACCTGAGGGTATAGAAAAAGTGATTGAGATC
>CAYMOJ010000022.1:0-30464 GCA_964392175.1 uncultured Ruminococcus sp. | reverse complement strand
CCGTTCTCTGCCCCAGTGCAAGACAAAATAGTTACTTGTCACTATTAAGCCTTGGCTTGTGGGCGTTTGAATTATAACCGAATGGTAAAAGTAGACTGATCATCGTTCCAGTGAATATCCGCAAAAGGATCTTTTTCGTCTGTGGGTGTTTCACCGTCGATATCCGTTGCAGGAGCAGGTTGGACATCCACTTTGGGCGGAATCGCAGGAGAAGAGGCTTGGGGCACTTCATCCTCGTCTGGCAAGTCGGGCAAATCAGGCAGATCGTCCAAAAGACTTGCGCGAATCCTTGCCTTGCGCTCCTCGGGTGTTTCCTTTGCGCGCTGTTTACGCTCACGATCCTCAGGCAGATCCGGCAGATCATCCAACAGGCTTGCGCGGCGTTTGGCTTTTGCCTCCTCAGGAGAAATCTCGCGTTCGGGTTTTGCCTTTGCCTTTTTAGGCTTAGATTGTTTTTTGGGCTTCTCCTTGACGATTTTTGGTGCCGGTTCTTCCTCGATGGGGGGCAGTTTTACTGTGAAATCAATAGGTACAGATTTTTTGCGTGCTTCTTCCAATTCGCGCTTAATGCGCTCCGCGTAGTTGGTTTCCTCCTCTTCGTCAAAGGGACGATATTTCATTGCTACGGGCGACTCTTCCGTTGTGGATACAGGCTTTGGCTGCTCTGCGGCAACTTTCGGCAACGCGGCAACGTTGGATACACGGAGAGTATCGGCAGTTGACTTCGTTTTTGCCACGATTTTCTCCTGTGCTGGTGGCTGAGGAACAGGTTGCGGTTCTGCGTGTGCGACCGATTCCCTCGCCGCAGGAGTTGGCTCTGGGGTAGGCTCCTGTGGTTGTGCAGGTGCAGGTTGCACGGAACGGAACAGAAAATCGGGATCTGGGGAAGGGGCTTGCTGAACGGGTACAGGCGGCACAGGGGCAACTCTCTGCGGTTGTACGGTGGACTCTGCAAAAGTAACGGGAGGGTCTCCCGTATGCTTTACAAATTGAATGAGCATACTGTTTTGCTTTGCGTAACGCTCAGCATAGGTACCTTCCTCAGCATGTAAACGGAACTTTGGGCACTCTGTAAAAGCATTTTCTTCGATGACTGTAACCGACGCAGGAATATACACATCAGCGAGTTTGGAGCAGTGGCTGAATGCCGAGCGACCGATACGCGTCACACCTTCTGGGATGATGATTTCACGGAGATCTGCATGATAGAAGGCTTCGTTGTCGATCTCGGTGAGTGTTGAAGGCAGTCGGATGCTTTTCAGTGCGATGCAGTTGCTGAACATCGCATGACCAATTTTAGAAGGCCCATCATGGAATTTGACGGTATGCAAAGCAGAGCAGCTATGGAATACATAGCCCTCAATTGTTTGCAGGGTACTGGGCAATTCGATGTACTCCAACTGTTCGCAGAAGGAGAACGCGCCATGCTGCAAAGTGTGCAGACCTTCAGGCAGACGTACAGCGCGTACGGGCTGCTGTGCAAAGGCAGCCGATGCGATACAGCGCACACCGATCGGTACATCCACCTCAGCTTGTGTGCAATTGGCGCGCAGCAAAATATTGGCACCTACGATGGTGAACGGTTCGGCACGACGGCTGAGCCATGGCGTATAAGCGAAGGCATCCACGCCAATTTGCGTGACTGTAGATGGAATGGAAACATCTGTCAGCACGCCGCAGTTTGCAAATGCATTGTCGCCAATACTGATGACGCCTTCGGGAATCACGGCATTACGCAGTCCACCGCGTTCAAAAGCGCGAGGGCCAATGCGTCGAACGCCGATAGGGATAGGGCTATAGCCATCGGCGCGAATGAGGAATCTGCCAATGATATAATGCCCTGCGGTCATGCGGAATAGGGGAGTATCGGCAAAGGCATTGCCTGCGATCTCCTCCACGCTATCGGGAATGTAGGCTTCGCAAAGGCTGCTGCAATTGCGAAACGCGTTTTGCTGGATATACTTTGGCCCTTCGGGGATCACCACGGTGCGCATAGAAGAGCAGCCTGTGCAAATGGCATCGCTGATGATCTCCATCTGTGAGGAAAAACGCAATTCGGTAAGGGACATACAATCGCGCAGTGCTTCATTTTCCATGGATTTCAGGGTATCCGGCATATAGAAGCGGCGCATCGTGGTACAGCCTTGGAATGCGTTCTTCTCAACCACCTCAATGCCTTGGGGCAGCACGACCTCCAGCAGGGGACAATCGCGAAATGCGAATCTGCCGATGCGCCGCAGGGTGCTAGGCAAATAGATTCGCTGCAAGCTGCGACAGCCATTAAAGGCGTAGCCGCCGATTTCTTCGACACCTTCGGGGATCACTACCGAAACCAGCTGTTTATTCTGTTCAAAGGCGTGATTGCCGACGCGGATCACGCCTTGTGGTATCATGATATCGCGGACATTGTATTCCTGCGTATATTTGCGCAGGATGCCGTATTCGATAAAGAACGCAGGGTTTGCGCCACGCAGCAATGATGCCTCACGTTCGGTGTAGCACATGATATTTTGTGCAAGGGCGAAGCGGTGTGCCACGCTGCCCGTGACGGCTGTAACGATATTCAAATTATGCTCTGTACCAAAGGCATAGGGGTGCAGCTTAGTCACAGAGGGTGGAATGATGACACATTTCAACTCGGTGCAGCCGGCAAAAGCATCTTCGCAGATTTCGGTTACTGTTTCGGGAATTGAGATGGTAGTTAGTGATGTGCAGTTTGCAAAGGCTTCTCTGCCAATGCTGCGCAGACCGCTGTTGAGCTTCACGGATGTTAGACCGGTGCAGGCGTAGAATGCGCGGTTTTCGATATACTGCACATTGTCGGGAATTTCAATTTCGGTGAGGTGTGAACAACCGGAGCAGGTACCGCGCGCGATGAAATCAATAGATGCGGAAAATGTGATTTGCTTGAGGCTACTGCAATTGCAAAACGCCCACATACCTACGGTATCGCAGGAATCGGGGATTGCCACGGACGAAAGCACATGGCAGCCGTCAAAAGCATTTGCGCCGATCAAGCGCAGTCCTTCCGGAATATGGATAGACTCCAGCTCTGCGCACAGTGCAAAAGCTTTTTCACCGATGGATAGGGTTGAATCGGGGAGTGTAACGCTGTTGACTGCGGTCATGGTAAAGGCTTCGTCAGCGATTTCCGTCACATTTTTCGGCACTGCCAGACTTTCACCTTTTTTGCGTATACCCAGACGCTCAAGCGTTCCGGCTTCCTCATATTTCAGCAAAACGCCGTTTTTGATTTTAAAGCCCATTTTTTGCGCCTCCTGAAAAGGGGTTGTTTTGTATGTTCTATGTATTTTGTGTATGGTGGCACAAAACTGCTATCGTAACAATTATACCATAAATGTGCTGAGATTGCAAGAGGATATCGCATGGTGCATTTGTAGAATTATCCACCTCTGAATTGTGCAACTTGCACAATAATCGAGAGATTCTTTGGCAAATTGCCCCGCAAGATATCAGCAAAAAACGACAAAAGGGCATCTTCCCACAGGAAAATGCCCTTTGTATCTGTATTGTAGATTGTGAGGAATCAGTTCTGGGTGCTGTTGTACTCAGCCAGATATGCATCGATGGCAGAGCTGATCGTACCAACCGTTTCCGACCACTGGATCTGACCCTTAGTGGCGGTACGGATGCCGTTTTCGGAGGAGTCGAGAATTGCGGTAATGTCGGCAGAGGTGCCGGTGTAGAAATCGTAAACAGGGTTTGCACGAGCCATCTCGTCCATCTTGACTTTCATGGCTACCATTTCCTCAGTCCAGCCATAAACATCATAGAGCTGCTCAGTGGCAATGGCATCGGCACGTTCGTTGGTGATGGTCACGCGCTTGCACTCAGCGAATTTAATCACACCCTCAGGATTCTGACCGCCCTTGACCAGGACATAGCCATCCAGACCGCAAGGAATGTAGTAGGTGTCGCTTTCGGGATCTTTGGGCATGGGCACGAACATGACATCTTCTGCATCACCGAAGGTGGGCTCCCACTGATCAGGCGTGCAATACAGTTTCCACAGACCTGCGGGGAAGTACAGCTCCTTGCCCTCGCCGATATACTGGGGCATCTCAGACCAACCGAAATCGCCACAGCCGATTGCAACGAGATTGTTGGTAGAAAGCTCAAAGAACCAGTTCTGCAAACGCTCAAGGCTAGAATTCTTCAGGTTGCTGACCAATTTACCGTCCTCGATGCCAATGTATGGCACACCAGTGGTACGGGAAAGACCGTTTTCGAACCAGTAACCATCCAGACCGTAGTAGCCCTCTTCGACGTTTACGAACTGCTCAAGCTGCTCCTGGAAGGTATTCCAGTTCCACTCGCCCTTTTCCAGCAATTCAGCAGGATCTTTCAAGCCGTTCTCTTCGATGGTGTTTCTGTTGTAGATCAACGCACAGTTATCACCAGAAACGGCATTCACGATGACGTAGTGCTTGCCACCCCAGGTAAACTGATCCATCACTTCCTTGGTATCAGCCCACAGTTCGTTGCTGAAATCCAAGTAGTCGTCGATGGGAGCGAACATATCCTTAATGGCACCCTTAGGGAAAGCGTCCAGATCCGATGCGGGGAAGAAGTCAACGCCCTCGCCGCCGTTGATCGCGTTTGCCAGTGAATCGTAACGGGTACTCCAGTCAACTGCATGGTATTCCACCACGCCACCGTAACGGGACTGGAAGATCGCCAACTCAATGGGTGGCTCCTTGCCAGAAGAATCGGGATTGATATCCCAGTTTGCCATCCACTTAATGGTTTTGTTTTCCAGCTCGCCAGTCAGTCGGCTGTCTTCAGCTGCGATCTCCGCGACCTCTGCTGCGGTAGCGGAATCCAAAGACTTGTAGCTGGACTCCTCCTTGTCATCGCAGGCGAACATGGTCATGCTCATGCTGGCAAGCAGCAGTGCTGCGATCGCCATTCTGGTTTTTTTCATTCTGATATCCTCCTAATCATCGTTGCAAGTGCTCGGCTGAACCGAGCACAAACACTCTTATATGGTACATTATATCAAAATTGCCGTGCCTTGTCAAGATAAAATCGCCAAAAAGTATATGGCGACTTGAAAAAAGCAACTGTGGCTTGAAATTGCCTTGTCAAACGATCTGTCACAAAACTGTATAAACAAGGGCAGCGCATCCGTGTGCAGATGCGCTGCTATCTGAAAAGCGTCTGTGCTTCACCCTTTGTCCAAAAGCACTTCCAAGGATGAAGCACAGACCCCGCGGGTGGATATACTTCATCACTTTCGGGCAGCAGGGGGTGAAATGCAGTCGCTTGCTAGTAGTATATGCCGATTTTGCACAATATGCAACATCCAAATTCTGGTAATATATTGCCCTTAGGCAAGACTTTCCAAATCGGCAAAATCCATGGTAGGCTGCAACGCGAGATTGATTCCATATGCGATGAGCTTTGCAGCATTGTTGATCAATTGGTCGATATCTCGCGGTGTGACCATCATATTTGGTAAGCTGCTATCTTGCAAATCGATATAGTGTCGTACAATGGTATGCATATCCACTACAGTGGGTACACCAATGGCGATCACAGGCACGCCCAGTGAGGATTGATTCAGTGCCTTGCGACAATTCTGCACGCCACTGCCGGGAGAAATACCGGCATCGCTGATTTGTATGGTACAACCCAGGCGATTGATATCTGAGCAGGCAAGGGCATCCACCGCAATGACTGCGGCGGGCTTTATCGTGTTTCGCAATGCTGTTGCCAGCTCTGCCGCTTCAATGCCTGTTTGTCCCAAAACACCGTTTGCCAAGATGCTTACCGGTCGCAAATTACGCAGATATTCTATATCGGGGCTGTTGATTTGCAGTTCTTGGCGCAGATGGCGCGTGGCGAGAATCCTGCCTGCCACCAGTGGGCCTAATGCGTCGGGGGTGATATCTGCATTGCCAAGCCCCACTACCAGAATATTTCCATCGGGTAGCAGTTGCGCGATCTCAGTTGCCAATTCCTCTGCCTGTGCCTGTAAGATGTCACTGCTGCGGCTTAGACGGTCGCATTCCAGTGTGATATATTTTCCAATGCCCCTGCCGAAGCGTTGGCTCAATGTCTGTTCGGTGATGTGCAGCTCCGAAACGCGGAATACATTGCCGCGTCTGACAATGGGGATGGCTTCTTCTGGCGCGAGATTCGTTGCTTGCTCAAGGGCAAGATCGGTTCGGACAGCAGTCATGAGGATTCCTTTCTGCGATGCAAGACCGGCTTTTTGGTGTTGTTTCGGGGAAGTTCCCCCGAAACTTGTGCAATCTGCTGAAAAAACTGCGAAAAAACATGAAAATATTCCCCTTTTGCCTATTGCTTTTTTTCGAGAAAAATGGTAGAATATTATTTGGTTTTGCAGCATAGCCATGTATACGGTCCCCACCCGTAGCAGACAGTCGGTTCCGTCATAGCCGATTCGCTTCATACTGTATGCCGCTTTTCCGAAATTATACGCCCCATCATAAGGATGTTCGGGTACCCTCAAACATTGTACAGCCGTTTGTTCTCACCGCATCGGCTGTGGCATTGGTTGTACATTTTTTGAAGAGATTCAAGTTCGAGAAAAGGAGTTTCAAACAATGGCAAACGCTAAACTGCCCAAGAAGCGCCCCACACCTGAGAAGAGAGATCGCATCAATGCAATGAACGCAGCTCGCAATCGTGCACGCCGTTCTGAGATGAAGACTGCTATCAAGAAGGCATCCAATGCCTGCTATGTTGGTGGTGCAGATAAGATTGCAGCAATTCGTTATGCGATCAAGCGCGTAGATCAGGCTTGTGCAAAGGGTCTGATGCATAAGAACTGCGCTGCAAGAAAGAAATCCCAGCTGATGAAGATGCTTAATGCAGCAAAGTAATCGGGTCTTTACACAGCATACAGTCGCATTCCATTTGGAGTGCGGCTGTTTTTGTATATTTGCGGTAAATCTGCACAGCATAATGCAATAACGAACCCCCATGCTTTGTTGAGGTGATGAAATGCTGAATTGTGTGCTGCGTGCTGCGGTGCTGTATCCGTTGGTGATTTTTGCAGTGCGCCTTATGGGCAAGCGGCAGATCGGAGAACTGCAGCCTGCCGAACTGGTGGTGACCATTTTGATATCCAATATTGCCACGTTGCCGTTGGAGGATCAAAATCTGCCCGTGTTAATGGGGATTGTGCCTGTGTTGGTGTTGGTCAGCCTTGAGGTGATCGTTTCGTGGCTGTCATTGCATTTTCGGAGTTTTCGCAGGCTGATTTCCGGCAGCCCGAAAATCATTGTGATGGATGGCAATATCGATCAGCAGGTGATGAATGCCTTGCGGTTTTCGCTGGATGATCTCATGTCAGCACTGCGTAGTGGCGGTGTGTTTGATATTAATGAGGTGCAGATGGCAGTTGTGGAAACAAACGGTAGTGTATCGGTTTACCAGAAAACGGAATATCAGCCTGCTACCAAGGGCGATGTGGTCACCGATCTGCAATCGGAGCGTCCTCCGGAGGTACTGATTGCAGATGGCGTCATCAGCTTGGAAGGCATGAATGCTGCGGGCTACACGAGTAAACGCTTGCAGACACTGCTCAAGCAGCAGAAATTGACTCCTGAGGAGATATTTCTGTTGACAGTCGACGAGAAGGGTTTGCACTGTCTTGTAAAAAAGGAGGCACATATATGAAAGCAAGCCGTCTTAGCAGCCATGTGCAGGTGAGTTTGCTACTGATCTGCGTTGTGGTGTTGCTGATCGTTGTGTCACTGGTGACGGTTAACCACCACTGCGATTTAATGTGTGGAACGATTTATGCGGTGATGGAGGCAGATGCCACTGCGGATCATGAAGCGACCATTTCCGCGGTGAAAGAAGCGCATACACAATGGGAGCAAAGCTGCAAGTGGCTGGAACTGTTCGTGCCACGGCAATCCATCGCTGAGGTCAATACAGCCATGGCGAAGCTGTTGCCCCTTGCGGAAGCAGAGAATGATGAACTTGCTGCAGAATGCGCCGCGCTGAAAGCCGCACTATTATGGATGCGTGAGCAATATTAAGAATATTTGATTTGGCTGCGATAAATGGCGAGCAGCTGTTCTGCGCATTTGATGCCGTCTACGGCAGCGGATACGATACCGCCGGCATAGCCTGCGCCTTCACCACAAGGGTACAGCCCTTTGAGCCCCAACGATTGCAGGGTAAGGGGGTCGCGCAGCACTCGCACAGGAGAAGAACTTCGGGTTTCGGGAGCAGTCAGTACGGCATCGGGCTGATAGAATCCATGCAATTGGCGGTCAAGCAGAGGAAGTGCATCGCGCAGTGCATCGCAAACAAAGTAGGGGAGGGTTTCTTCCAGGGCAGCAAATGTTGTTCCCAGCGGATAGCTTGGCAAAACCTTGCCGAAGTCTGTGGAGATTTTATGCTGCATGAGATCTTCTGCAAGGATGACGGGCGCTGCGCCTGTTGTACCACCTGCGCGATAGGCTGCTTGTTCAATTTTGCGCTGTAATGCGATACCCGCAAGAGGAGAATCTCCCTCAAAATCTGCGGGCGTGATGCCCACCAATAGGGCACTGTTGGCGTTGCGTTCGTCACGGGCAAAACGGCTCATGCCGTTGGTAACAACAGTATTTGGTTCTGACGCGGCTGCCTGCACAGTGCCGCCGGGGCACATACAAAAAGAGTATACGCCTCTGCCGCCAGGCAGATGCGCTGCAAGCTTATAACTTGCAGCTTCCAGTGCAGGATGCCCGGCAGCCTTGCCGTAACAAAAACGGTCAATATCCGCTTGCAAATGCTCGATGCGCACACCTATTGAAAAGGCTTTCTGCTCCATCGGAAGCCGCATTGCATGAAGGGTGGTGAATACGTCCCTTGCGCTGTGCCCAATGGCTAAGATCACAGCATCGGTCTGTAAATCGTGGGTGATGCCGTTTTGTACATAGGTGATGCCACGCAAAACATCTTTCTCCCTGTGAATTTCCGTGCATTTTGCTCCAAAGCGTACTTCACCGCCCAGCGATTCGATTTTTTTGCGCAGTGTAGGAATACATATTGTCAGCTGATCTGTGCCGATATGTGGCTTTGCTTGCCAGAGAATCTCGTCAGGCGCGCCACATTCTGCGAAGGTTTGCAACACCTGACGAATGCGCGGATCTTTCGTGCCTGTGTTCAGCTTGCCATCGGAGAAAGTGCCTGCGCCGCCTTCGCCGAATTGTAAATTGCATTCGGGGTCAAGTAGCCCTGTTTTGTGATAAATTTCAATGGCTGCCATGCGATCCTGAACATTTTTTCCGCGCTCCAGCAGGATGGGCGCAGTGCCTGCCTGTGCCAGCACATAGGCTGCAAACAGCCCCGCAGGGCCACAACCCACCACCACAGGACGCGTTTTACACACACATCCGGGATAGTTTGGCATATAATAGGGCTGCACCTTGGTGATGTTTTTGCCTTTTCCCTTACGCTGCAACGCTGCCAGAATCTGCTGTTCATTGTCTGCGGTAACATCCACTGTGGCAATAAAGCAGACATCTTTTCGTGCATCGACGGCACGCCTTGCAAGGGTTGCGGTGCGCAACTGATTGGGCATAATTTTCAGCGCATCAGCTGCCACCTGATAAAGCATCTCTTCGGTATAAGAAAGTGGCAGCCTTACATTTGTAATACGGAGCATCTTTTGCTTCTCCTCTCAAAAAAACAGGCTGCGAAAAAATGACTTTTCGCAGCCTTAGCCTGTCGCAAAGCCGTCAAGCGAGCTTTACTTATTGGGCAGCAGAATACTGTACCAGTGCCTTGACGATTGCAGGGAAATTATAGATCGAAGCAGAACGGAACAGCAAGCCAAAGTTTTCACCGCTGCCACTGAATGCGTTGTTATCCCACCAGCAGCAGGAGATGCCTCTTGCACGTGCGGTTGCCGTATAAAACGCAGCGAACTCTACACGTGCCTGTTCGTTATCCTTGTTCATTGCGCCAAACTCGCCAATGAATACCGGCACGCCATTTGCGGTAAACTTTGCGTAAAGCTTATCCATAAAATCCACGATTTCTTTGCGGTTCAACTCGTTTTCTACGGAGAAATCCTTGGTGCCGGTCTTGTTCAGTGCAAAGTTGTAGGGCGTATATGCGTGAATAGAAACGATCAGCCGGTTTGCTACCGTATCGGTGGGTAGAATGAAGTCGTCATTGCAGGTGCCATCTACTGATGCACAGTAACCGCATACCATCAGAAAACGGTTGGCATTGTTTCCACCACTTGCACGAACGGTATCCACAAACAGCTGGTTGAGCGTATTGATGCACTGCATGGAATCCTTGCATTGAGCATTGTTTTGATCGTACCACCATTCGTAGTCTGTGCCCTTCAGGCGAGGTTCATTCATGCCTTCCAGTATCAGATTGTTGTCATAGTCCTTGAATGCCTCTGCGATCTGCGACCAGACTGACGAAAGATATGCTTTGGAGCTTTCCAGATGCTCACTATCAGGGTAATATTTGGAATCAATATCGTGGTGGGTGTTGACAATGACCTTCAAGTCACAGGAAAGTGCCCACCCTACGACTTCCTTGACACGATTCATCCATGCCTCAGAAATTTTGTTGTTTTCATCTACATGGTTGTGCCATGAAACAGGAATGCGAATGGTTTCAAATCCGGCAGCCTTTACGGCAGCGATGGTATCGGTGGTGGTGGTGTAGCCACACCATGCCTGTTCGTACTGCAACTCATCTGTCACGTTACAGTTGGAGGCATCGAAGGTGTTACCGAGATTCCAACCGATTTTCATATCCTCTACAAATTGCATGGCTTCGTTTTCGGGCAAGGAATATTTGTCCACGGTAAAGTCGGGGACGCTGATTTGTACATCGCCGAGAACATTTTCCGGAATGTTGATCTCTACGATTTGCGGCTCTGTGGAGCTGCTTTCTTCATTTTTTGTGCAGCCAGTGCTGGCGCAGAGTGCAAAGGCAGCTGCACAAAGTAGCGATATCGGTCTTTTCATATGGGATGTTCCTCCTCGTTTTTCTGAATCTATCCATCAGTATAGCACGGTTTTGCTCGTTTGTCAATCACCACAGCAAAGAAGCTGCGGATGCCTACGGCTTGGAAAGAGAAATCGGAAACGCGAAAGAAGGTCTATACCAATCTTGCGGATGCTGTCGCTTCAAGGCTTGACAACAGTGTGAAAAACAGGTATAATGGATATTAGTGTTATCGTATCTTGTCACATTATATGTACATAAAGGAGATCTTTGTCATGAAAGAGAATGAAGTATCACATCGCTTTTGCCGTAACTGTGCTACCGTTCTTACAGATACCGATGTTTGCTGCCCACAGTGCGGATTTGCAGTGGGTGCGGGTATGCGTTACTGCCCCTATTGTGGCGATCCCGTAGCAGTGGGCGCGACCATTTGTACTACCTGTAATCAGCCGCTGACCGTTGCTGCCGGGCAACCCATGCGCAATACCACTGCGCAGCCAATGCCCGATGTGAATAACGCAGCTTTTGCGCCACCACCTGTACAGCAGCAGGTGCCACCGGTGTATGTTCCTACACAGCAGCAAAATGGCTATGCTTACCAAAATGGTGCCATGCCGCAGCAAAATATGTCCTACAGTTATGCGCCTAGCCAGCAAAAATCCAGAATCGCAGCCGGCATTCTTGGTATTTTTCTGGGAATGTTCGGGGTACATAACTTTTATCTTGGCAGGGTAGGCAGAGGTGTGGCACAGCTCCTTCTGACCTTGCTTAGCTGCTTTATCCTATCGCCTGTTTCAGAGGTATGGGGATTGATTGAGGGCATTCTCATCCTGACGGGCAACACTGGTACCGATGGGAAAGGCATTCCGTTGAAGGATTGATGGTGGCGAGAGATACTGCTTTGTTGCAAGTCCGTTGCCGGAGCAGGCACTTTCACAGACTTTTTTCGAAATCTACACAAAACTCGCAAGTTGCTTTCAGTTTGTTTTAAGTAAGTGGCTTTATAATGGACTTGTAATCAGCAAACGCTGATAATCGCGAGCAACAGAAAAAGGAGGGAGCCGTGCCGAAACAGATCGCCGCTGTGGGCGAATATCTGATACAGACACGCAAATGAATGGCTATCAGCACCTTTCAACGCCGTGAAGTGAAGTATATGCTTTCGATGGAACAGTTTGATGCGCTACTCCCCATCATCTACGAGCATATGAACCCTGATGCATACTGTGTCGACGGCAAGGAATATGGCATCTACAATATTTACTATGATACGCCTGATCATTTTCTGATCCGGCAGTCCATTGAAAAGCCCGATTATAAAGAAAAATTACGTCTGCGCAGTTACGATTCGCCGGCATCGCCGGATGCTACCGTCTTTCTTGAAGTGAAAAAGAAGGTGTGCGGCATCGTGACCAAACGTCGTGTAGCGATGACGCTCCGCGAGGCAGAAACGTATCTGCAAACCAGAGTAAAGCCTTATTATGAACGCTTTATCGATCAGCAGGTGATGAAGGAGTTTGACGTATTTCTGAACCGTTACGATTGCGCTCCGAAACAATATATCAGCTATCAGCGCGCCGCGTTTTTTGGCAAGGAGGATAAGAATTTCCGCCTTACCTTTGATCGCAAAATCACCGCGCGCCGCGAGGATGTATCGCTGAGTCGCGAGAGCTATGGTGAGCAGCTGATCGGGGCGGATCAGCGACTGATGGAGATTAAGGTACCCGGCTCAATTCCCATGTGGATGACGCAGGCGCTCTCCATGTTGGAAATTCGTCGCGGAAGCTTTTCCAAGTATGGTACTGCGTATACCAATTATGTGCGCAGCCTGATTGAACAACAAGAAACAGAAAGGAAAATTTTGTATGCTTAATTTTGTAAGACCTGTCGCACACGCTGCAAACATCTTCTCCCGTATTTATCAGGATCAGTCCACTGTTGATCTGAACACACCTACTGTAACACAGGTTCTGACCTGCGTGGTCAGCGCGTTGGTGCTGGGATTTCTGATCAGTCTGGTGTATATGTTCACACACCGTAAAACGGGCTATAGCCAAAGCTATATCATCACCATGCCGATGCTCTCTGCACTGGTTTCTACCGTTATCGTTATGATGTGCTTGCTTGCCAGTGGCGCAGGCATGACCGCCGCGATCAGCCTGTCAGGTGCGTTTTCTCTGGTGCGTTTCCGTAGCGCGCCCGGAGATCCACGCGATATCTCCTACATCTTCTTTGCCATGGCAATGGGCGTTGTTTGCGGTCTGGGCTTTGTCGGCTATGCGGCTGTGTTCTTCTTGGTTTTGGCAGCCGTGCTCGTCATTTTGTATATTACCGATTTTGCAGCACCGCATACACAGGATATGACCCTTAAGATCACCATCCCCGAAAACCTGAACTATAACGGTCTGTTTGATCAGGTCATGGAGAAATATACCACCAATTGGAAGCTTCGCCGTGTAAAGACCACCGATTTTGGTACGCTGTTTGATTTGGTTTATGCCGTTCGTATTAAGACTGATGTGGATCAGAAAAAATTCATTGATGATATTCGTGCACTTAACGGCAACTTGAATGTCACCCTTGTGCTGTGCAAGTATGATGATCAGATCTACGATGCCAAGGCAAAATGATTGACTGGTTTCTCGCGAAAAAGACTGAGTACGCTCGGTCTTTTCGTATTATCCACCAAAGGATCATGACCCCATAAAGGAGGCACCTATATGAAGCATATCCGACATCGTTTGCTTGCTGTTTTGGCAGCTACAGCTATGCTGACTGCTACAGTTAGCTGCTCACAGGATCATTCTTCCGTTGCGGAACAAAGCAGTAATGCAGAACAAAGTAGTGTCGTATCTGACGAAAGCAGCCACACCAATCTCGAGAACAGCAGGGTAGAGGATGATCATTCGCAGTCTCAGGTCGATTCCTCTGCGGAAAGCAGCACAAGTGGCGATGAAAGCAGTGTAGGCAACGATGTTTCTGCACCTACCTCAGCTGTAACGACCACAGCCACATCTGTTTCAAATCCTACTGTCAGTTCTTCCACATCGGTCAGCAGCGATGAAAGCTCTGTTACCAAGGAGAAAAAGTACATCTATCTGAAGAATGATACTGCACAGTATTCCGGTACAGGCATTGTGGTAGATGGCAATACGGTTACCATCACCAAGGGCGGCACTTATGTGATCTCCGGTACGCTCAATGGCTCTGTGCAGGTGTTGACCGATGAAAAAAAGGTTTATCTGGAGCTGAATAACGCCCATATTCACAATCCTGAGGGTGCTGCACTGGACGTGCAGCAGGTAAAGCGCATTACCGTTACCACCCTGAAGGACACGACCAATAGTTTTACGGATGGTGGCGAGCATTCGGAAACGCGTGGCGCAATCTTCACCAATGATACAATAGAACTGGATGGGGAAGGCGTGTTGAATATCACTGCCAATTACGCTCATGGTATCCGCAGCGATGATGATATCATCATGAACGGTGGTACGGTGAATGTCACTTCGGTCAAAAGTGGGTTTCATTGCAACGATGGCATTGAGATCAATGGTGGCAAGCTGTTTTGTGATGCAGGAACCAATGGTGTGAAAACTTCCGGATATGTGACCATTACGGGTGGCGAATCGATCTTCATTGGAGGCAATCGCGAGGAAAAGGGTGCCATTTATTGTGATGGTGAGTTTACTTATAGTGGCGGTACATTCTATGCTATCGGCAATTTGTGTGCCGTGCCGAGTGCAACAACTTCCACCGCCAATGCTGTGGTGATTGCGTTTTCCAATCTGTTTGATGCGAATCGTGCCGTTAACGTCAAGGCAAATGGCAAGGCTGTCCTCTCCATTACTTCGCCCAATCAGTTCCGATATGTGGTATTTGGCGGTAGCGGATTAACCACTACCGGCACTTACAGCGTTTCTGTGGGTGGCACATTGTCCGGCAGCGTGACGCATTATCTCGCTACACCCGGTGCATATCAGGGCGGGAATGCGTATGTCGATTTTGCCGCCAATGGGATCATTACCAAAGCGACAATTCCTTCGTGATGTTTTATGAAAAATAACGGTATCTTCAATAGTAGAGGATACCGTTTTTTGTGCAGAGATGAGCAGATTTGGGTGCTATGTGAAATCTTTGTGAAAAATTGGCAGTGGGGATTGCATTTTTTTGAAATTGTGGTATACTAATATTAGCACTCAAGCATAACGAGTGCTAAACTGTCGAAGATCAATACAAGAAAGGCTGGGAATTATGGAGCAAAAACAATTTCAGGCAGAATCCAAGCGTATGCTGGATCTGATGATTCACTCTATTTATACGCACAAGGAGATTTTTCTTCGTGAGCTGATATCCAATGCGTCGGATGCCATTGATAAGCTGTATTTTCGTTCGCTGACGGATGATGCGGTGGGCGTTGCCGCAGATGATTTTCGTATTATGCTGATCCCCGACAAGGACAAGCGTACGCTGACCATCACCGATAACGGCATTGGCATGACTGCCGAAGAGTTGGAGCAGAATCTTGGCGTCATTGCGCATTCGGGTTCTTTGGCATTTAAAACAGAGAATGCAGACAACGATAATACGGATATCATTGGACAGTTTGGCGTGGGATTCTACTCTGCATTTATGGTTGCGAAGACTGTGACTGTGCGTACGCGCGCCTATGGCTCTGATACGGCATATGAATGGAAATCTGAGGGCGTTGAGGGCTATACCATTGATACCTGCAATAAAGAAACCGTGGGTACAGAGATCATTTTGGAACTGTTGGATGATACCGATGATGAGAAGTATAGCGATTTTCTGGAAGAGTACCGTCTGCGTACATTGGTGAAGAAGTATTCGGACTACATTCGATTCCCCATCTGCATGGAGGTGACGCATGAGCATCTCAAGGAAGGTACGGAGGACGAGTATGAAAGCCACACCGAGCTGGAAACACTGAACAGCCGCACACCGTTGTGGAAGAAGAACAAGAATGAATTGACTGATGAGGACTATAATCAGTTTTATCGCGAAAAGTTCTTTGATTATACAACACCCCTGTTCCATATCCATAGCCGCAATGAAGGCATAGTGACTTATAATTCGCTACTGTATGTACCGGCGAAGGCCCCCTATGATTATTACAGCAAGGATTATGAAAAGGGCTTGCAGCTGTATGCAAACGGTGTCATGATCATGGAAAAATGCGGTGATCTGTTGCCCGATTATTTCAGTTTTGTACGCGGTATTGTGGACTCTGAGGATCTGTCGCTGAATATTTCTCGTGAAGTATTGCAGCATGACCGTCAACTGAAAACCATTGCCAAGGCGGTGGAAAAATCAATTCGCAATGAGTTGACCAAGTTGCTGAATACGGATCGTGCGAAGTATATCGAGTTCTGGAAAGCGTTCGGTATCCAGCTGAAGTTTGGCGTGTATAACGGTTTTGGCGTGAATAAAGAGCAGTTGCAGGATCTGCTGTTGTTCCATAGCTCTGCCGATGACGGTGCAGACGCATATACCACCCTCGCAGAGTATGTTACTCGTATGCGTGAGGATCAGAAGTATATCTACTATGCCGCAGGTGAAAGCCTGGCGCGTTGTGCTGCACTGCCTGCTGCCGAGTTGGTGCGCGATAAAGGCATGGAAGTGCTGTATCTTACAGAGAATGTGGACGAATTCGCCTTGAAGATGATCGCAAAGTACAGCGATAAAGAGTTCAAGAACATTTCTGCTGGGGATTTGGGGTTGGAATCCGAAGAGGATAAAACCGCACTGGAGGAGAAGAACAATGCAGCGAAGCCTCTGTTTGAGGAGATGCAAAAGGCTCTGGACGGAAAGGTCAAGGCGGTGCGGCTTTCCTCTCGTTTGAAGAATCATGCGGTGTGCCTCGCTAGCGACGGACAGCTTTCCCTGGAGATGGAAAAGGTACTCAATGCAATGCCCACCGATGAAAAGGTGCAGGCGGAGCGCGTGCTGGAGTTGAATCCTGATCATCCCGTGTTTGCAAAGCTGAACGCTCTGCTGACGGAGGATCCTGCAAAGCTTGCCACTTATACAGAGCTGCTGTATCAGCAGGCATTGCTGATTGAGGGTATGCCTGTGGATGATCCCGTGGCATTGAGCAAGATGATTTGTGATTTGATGATTTGATTGGTTTTTGAGCATTTCCCACGATTGTTCGTTATCTTGAATGGAACCATGAGAGCGATATGGAAACCCGAAAGGCGCTAAGTCTTTCGGGTTTTTGTAATGCATATCATTGCTGCCGCATAAACGTTTATGGAAGCCAATACATCACAGCTACAGTTACTTGACATCGTTTACCTGCACTCAAAAAACGGACGCCGCTTTCACGACGTCCGTTCTTTTTGTTGTCTTTTCAGACTTTACGCAGCATCTTCATCCAATATTAGATATGCAGTTGCAGCTTTCTCATAAAGCGTAAGTGCCTTCACAAGATTCTGTAAGCTATCGCTTGCCGAATCGCTGTTCAATGCCGCATACGCATAGCTCAGTGCGCTGTAGGAAATGGAAAAATCGCCAATCGTAGTTATTTGTGCTGTGCCGAGAGCATCCGCTGTAATGTTGGAAATTTGCACATAATAGAATCCGTCGGATCCGTCCTTTGCGGTCATGTTGTAAGCGGAAATATCCGTGCCTTCAGCAACTTTGAAATAATGGCGAATTGTCGTTTCCGATTCCAAAATCAAGGTTGAACCGTAATACTTGATGCCCGCAGGGAGCGTGCCACTTGTTGCGATTGCATAATCCGCAAGTGCCTTCGCTGTTACCGCTTCGATTTCACTGGTTGCAGCCAGCTCTTGATCATTGAAATATGCCTTTGCATAGTCACCATAACCCAGCATCGCCTTTACCAGTGCGACGGTTTTGCTATCAAAACCATTGTGCGCATCCAGGATATAGTCTGCGTAGTCCTCAATGGTGAAGGAATACTCTCTGCATGTATCTTCATTGGACAAAACAATCTGTGCCTTGATGGTTTCATACATTTCCTTGGCTGCGACCTCGCAGGAGAAGATGTAGTATGTTGTGCCTTCTGTGGTGGTTGAATCCGTTTGAACATCCTTGACATATACCTTTGATGTAGTACCGTCAGGGAGGGTAAACAGCATATATGCGCCCTTATCAGCAATAACATCGTCAGAAAGAACCATGTAGAAGTTCACACCAATGTCGCCGCTAAGGCTCAGAGAATAGCCTGCAAGATGCGCATCTGTGCCGTTTTCAAGATCGCCGCAGACAAAGCATCTGCCGTTGACATAGTTGTGGTCGCCACTCGTAATCTCGCTATTTGCATAGCTCGTGTTCTCTTGGCAATCCGTGTAGGTGTAAACCTTGCTGCCGTTCAGCACAGGAGTTTTGTCTTTGCCAATGGTTTGCCCCCAAACAGAACCGTCGTAGGTTACATTAGAAACTGTGCAACCCTGCGCAAGGAGATATGCGACATCGCCACTTGCAAACTGCGTTGTGGTTTTTTCCAGCACATTATCGCCGCAGGTGCCGTTGTCATCACATCCAACGGGGAATTTGCCACTGCTGTAATAGCAGTTATAGATAGTACCTTCGGAATTGTATCCGCACAAATCGCCGGTATAATAAGCCTGTTCAGCATCAGGAGAGGCAACACTGGTCGCGCCGGTGTTGTAGCAGTTTATCATGCGACCTTTATTATATGCGCACACGCCACCGACATACATTCCCTCGCTAGCAGAAGCACCCACGCTGACTGCGGCAATATTATAGCAGTTTGTGATCGTGCTACTATTACTATATCCGCACACGCCGCCGATCTCAACATAGTCACCTACACCGGAAACGCTGATCGTACCTGTGTTATAGCAATTTGCTAGTCTGTATCTATAAATATATCCGCACACGCCACCGACATCCATGCCATCCCTAGCAGAAGCACTTACGCTGATCGTACCTGTGTTATAGCAGTCTATGATCGCGTCACTACTAACACCGCACACGCCGCCGACTTCCAATCCTCCGCTATCAGAAGCACTCACGCTGATCGCACCGGTGTTGTAGCAATCTGTGATTTCAGCAGAGCTGTATCCACACACGCCGCCGACACTTACGTATTCGTTAGCAGAAGCACTCACGCTGATCGCACCGGTGTTGTAGCAATCTGTGATTTCAGCAGAGTTGAATCCACACACGCCGCCGACATCTTCCGAACCGATAACAGTGCCGGTGTTGTAGCAATCTGTGATTTTAGCATAGTCGCCGTATCCACACACGCCACCGACATAAGACGAACCGATAACAGTGCCGGTGTTGTAGCAGTTCGCGATGATACTCTCCTCAGTGTATCCGCACACAGCACCAACATCACTGTACGCCTTAAAGTAGGAGTCTTTAATGCCAACGTTCTGAATTATTGCATTCTTAATTTGTCCGAACAGACCCACGCAATAGAGCAAATCGCCATCCTTGTAATACAATCCGCTGATCGTGTGGTTTAGTCCGTCAAATGTGCCGGTATAGTAAACTTCTTTTTCGAAGCTTGTAGCGCTGTCAATGTCATAGTCGTAATAGTAGTACCCAATCGGGAACCATTCGGTAAAAGCATCACCATTTGTGACCTTGCCATTCTCGTCATATGCAAGCGATTTCAGCAAGTTTGCATTGACCGTGATATCGTCCGTCAAAACGGCATTCGCTGCGGGGTTCTGCAGAACATTCTCCAGTGTGCCGTTTACAAGCCCTGCGAACCAGTAAAGCTGGCTTGCATTTTCGATTGCATAGTAGCCCAGATAGTCTTCATAGTTATCCGCAGTAAAGCCGTAGTCCTCGTAGTTCTCCGCAGAGATTTGCTTCGGCTCCTTCAGTGATAGCTCAAATGCACCGCAGACGGTACAGTGACCGTTCTCATAGTGATGGCTGACATAGACATTGTCCGCATTCGTATTGGAATACGCAACCGTTTTGTCGTGACAGGTTGTATAGGTTACATTTTCGTATACTTTTGCATCGCTGAACACCGGATACGACTGAACGGTACTTTCGTTGTCGATATTCTGTCCCCAAATCTGCTTTGTCTGATCGCCTTGCAGGAGATAAGCCACCTCGCCACTTGCAAACTGAGCAGATGTTCTGGCTTCTACTACCATGGAGTCGCCAGCCCCATATCCGATCGCGCTACCGGTATAGAGTGTACTGTCATAATAGCAGTCTTTGATCATTCCCCAGTCGTTATACCCACAAACACCACCGGCAAGTGCATCAGCAGTAGAGGAAGCGGTGACTGCACCTGCGCTGTAGCAGTTGGCGATAAGACCTTCATCATTATATCCGCACACACCACCGGCTGATATATCATCGGTAGAGGAAGCGGTGACTGCACCTGTGTTGTAGCAGTTGGTGATCATACCGGATCCGTTCAACCCACACACGCCACCGGCTATTGTATTACCGTCACCATTTTCCATGGTTACGCTGCCTGTGTTGTAGCAGTTTGTGATGCGACTGTCAGTATCATTATTATACCCACACACACCACCGGTACGGTAGAGACCGTTAACAGCACCTGTGTTGTAGCAGTCTGTAATCGTACCTCCGGTATCGTTAGATCCGCATATGCCGCCAGAATACTCCGCGCCCCAAACATAGCCCGCGTTGTAGCAGTTGGTGATCATACCGGATTCGTTCAACCCACACACACCGCCGATATCGCCTGAACCTATAACATAGCCCATGTTGTAGCAGTTCGTGATGCTGCCACCAAAATTGTAGCCGCACACACCGCCGACAAAGTATTCTCCGTAAAAATACGAATCCACAACACCAACATTCTTGATCTTCGCATTCTCACCAATCAGCCCGAATAGACCGACATGATCTATGCCATTAGTGAGAAGACCACTGATGGTGTGATTCAATCCATCGAATACGCCGAGATAGTAGTAATATTCCCGATCGATATTGCTATAGTAGCCAATGGGAGGCCAAGCGGTAAAGTCATCCAAATTTGTAATCGACTCGTCTTCGTCGTACTGGAAAGAATCCAACAGATCCTTGTTGACCGTAATGTCATCCACCAAAACAGCATTCGCAGAAGCGTTTCGCTCTGTATCATCGAGTGTACCATTGACCAACCCTGCAAACCAGTAAAGGTCATTTGCATTCTCAAGGGCGTAGTAGCCCAGATAGTCCGCATAGTTATCAGCGGTGAAGCCATAGGTGGAATAGTTCCCCGCTGTAATCTCTACGGGCGGTTCGTTTGCGCCACAGACGGTGCAAACGCCGTCTTTACAGCGATGAGGAGCTTGAGATGCGACTTTCGTATTGGAATAAGAAACCGTTTTATCCTTACAGGTGTCACCATAGGTTACATTTTTGTACACCTTTGCGTCGCTAAACACCGGATACGACTGTACGGTGCTTTCGTTGTCGATGTTCTGTCCCCAAATCTGCGTAGAACGAGATTTTTGCAGAAGGTAAGCGACCTCGCCACTTGCAAACTCCGCCACGGTCTTTCCCACTACATTCGTGTCAACCGTACCTTGATTGTATCCAACGCTACTCCCACTGTAATCGGCACTGTAGTAGCAGTTTGAGGTGGTGCTGGAATTCGTTGTATATCCGCACACAGCACCAACATAGGTAGAGCTTCCAGTCTCACTGATAGCACCTGTAGTATAGCAGTTTTTGACGATACCACTATAATTTCTTCCGCACACGCCGCCAGCCTTGTAGCTCGCGTTAGTGGCTGTGCCGGAATGGGTGATTGTGCCTGTGTTATAGCAATCCGTAATGAGGATCACATTTTTGGTGCTAGCGCTACCATTTCCGCACACGCCACCGATACTGGCAGAGTTTCCGGAAGCCTTGATTGTGCCTGTATTGTAACACTTCGAAATGGAGTTTACAGTACTACTGTTGTAATAGTATCCGCACACACCGCCGACACTGGCATCGTTTCCGGAAGCACTTACAGTACCTGTATTGTAGCAGTTTGTGATGGCACTGCTAGAGTTTCCTCCGCACACGCCGCCGACATAGGAAGAGATCTCAGAAGCACTTACAGTGCCTGTATTGTAGCAGTTTTTGATCGTGCCGCTATCATGATATCCACACACGCCACCGACGGTGTATAAACCTAGAACAGTGGCTGTGTTGTAACAGTTTGCGATCGTGCTGTTATAACTGTATCCGCACACGCCACCGACGCGGTTAGATGCATTAAGATAAGAGTTTACAACACCGACATTCTGAATGGTAGCAGCTTGGGCATACCCAAACAGACCGATATAAGATTTTGTGCTATCGTTGAAATACAGACCACTGATGGTATGCTCCTGACCATCGAATGTGCCACGAAAGACGGTGGTGTCTGTACCAATTGGCGTCCATTCGAGCAAATCGCTTTGCAGTGCACCCTCGTTATCATAAAGCGTTTGGTTTACGATAATATTATCCACCAAAACAGCCTTTGCAAAAGCGTTTTGCTTCGTATCATTGAGTGTGCCATTGATCAGCCCCGCGAACCAATAGAGGTCGCCTGCCTTTTCGATGGCGTAGTAGCCAACATATGAGTTGTTCTCTGTAAAGCCGTACGTTTCATAGTTTGCCTCTGTAATGAGTGTAGCAGGCTGATAGTCGCTATGACAGTTGGAACAGATGCCGTTTGTATAGCTATGACCGGTTGCCGGCACGCCATTGGCAGCATTCCTTGTTCCACCGCAGATGGAGCAGGTTTGCACATTATAGCCACCGTCTGTACAAGTCGGGGGGATGGTTTGATCGGTATTTACCCAATCGTGCGTACACAGGCTGCTTTCGTTGTACAGTAGGGCAAGCTCGCTGATCTGCATGATGGATGCGCTGACGGTGGAAGAAATGTTGAACTTGAAATACTGGTAGTAAGATGTAGTCTCTGCATCCAGCGTGTAGGTTTTGTAGGTTTGATTTGCAGTTGGCATAGCCCCATCCGAAACAGAATCAATTTCTGTCCATGTGGTGGTATCGACCGTATCGTAGCTCATCGCACCGGAGAGCGTCCAAGCCTTGGGGTTTCTTCCGGTGTTGGTCGCGGTATCATTTGCGGTTGCGATCTTGTAGCCTGCAACCTTGATTGGCTCGGAAGCTTTGAGGATCACATAGCAGCTGCTAAAACTGTCGCAGCACCACTTTGTTGCGGTATTGCCGTCAAACAGATTGGCATAGCCCTCATCGGCGTTGCCTTTTGGGCTGCCTGCCACCGCCGTAAAGGTGACAGCTGTGGATGTGGTCGGGGTCGTACCTTCATCCGCACTGGCGTTCAGCGTGAAAACCGATTCAAATGTGCCATCCGGGAAATATCCCAGCGCGGACGACATCAGAAACAGGCTGAGCGCACCACTTAGAAATCGCTTTGGTAAATTGCTCTTTCCTTTCATAGATCATTCTCCTTTTCGATTTGATCAGGTTTTTCCCGTACGCAGCACTCGGCATTGCTACTGTATCGGGAGACTTTTTGCCATTTTGCCGAAGAACCTCCTCTCTCAAGCCGTTTGGCATGATGCCATTGCTAACTTGCAATGATTGATTAACCAAATTATACCGCAAAACTCGTGGTTTGTCAATCCTTTCGGCGAATTTTTTTGGCAACATCATACAAAACCACCTGTGATTGTACGCCACAGGCGGTCTGCCTTCTGAAAAGAAGTGATGCGCTTGCGAGTGTGCAATTATTTCTTTGTTGCGACACTTTACCATTCCGGCATTTTCAAATCGATCAAATTGTGCATACGGTTGCTCAGAAGGACTAGCCTACAATTTTTTGGTCATAATGTACAAAAAAATCACGCTCCAATCGTGCGTTTCAACAAATATGTAGCGTTGAAAATAGTGCTTGACAAATTCGGGGGGGGATGATATAATATAACTAAGGAAGGTAAAGATTCATCATTGACGTGATCGATTAAGAACATTGGAAATGCTTTCAATGCCCTTTACAATTGATTGCGGATCTGTTCTATTGCGGAAACGAGGTGAGACCATTGGGCTAAGTGGCTTATCCCACAGGCGTGGAGAAGTACGAATATCTGACGACATACAATATGGAGGTTGATTAAAGACGGTAAAGAAATTACTTTCAGCAGTCACCGGTATTGCCGTATTGGCTGGCACAACGGTGCTGCCCGCGTCATCCTTGGACTATGAAGCAGAATTGATTTTGGACAGAATGAGTTATGACCAAAGGGTCGATTTTGAAACTGTGGCTACATACTTGGGTTATGCTTCAGCAGAAGCATTCATTAACCAAACTCTTGCCATGCGTACTTCGATAGTGGATAGCAGTCGCATAAAGGACTTGAATGACGATGGTGCTGCTGATACCGCTGATGCAGTTTGCCTGTTGCGATTCCTTGAGGGCAATTTGCAGTATTCGAATGATTATCGGGATCTGGATGTGAATGGGGATTGCCTGATTGACAAAAATGATCCATCGGAATATTTGCGATATTATGTGCATTATATGAATCAGAGCGTTGCCGCACCATTCAGTGCACATGGGAGTGGGACGGTGCCTGAAACTGCTTCGGAAGTGAGACAGTACGTAAAACATACTTACAGCAGTGGCACTGCACCGAATTCTACAGATGTGGAATACTGTCTTGGAACGAATTCAACTAACAGCTATGTTGAGGAAAACCTTTTGTCCGTTACGGACAGCCTGGAAGAAACCTATGATGAAAGTTACTGGGAATATCTTTTAGATGCCGAAGGTGCATTGACACCACAAAGCAGCAGTACTACAACACCATACACTAAGGTACAGGATACGCGTGTAGTCCGGTGTTCTGGCTCAGGAGCGATCATTGGGCCCCACACAATACTTACGAACGCACATTGTGTATATAGTAGAAACGACACGACAGGAGAGAAAAGGTATTCTGATTCTGATGTATGTGCATTTACTTTTACCGATGATGGCGAGCCGATTCGGCATGATCTCACCGTTATAAGCTACCACGTTCCCAAGGATTACATTACAAATGAGGATAATGGTGTATATAAGGTCAGGTTTGACTATGCTTTGATTGTTGTAGAGGAGGATTTATCCGATTACGGTTGTTTTGACCTGGGGTATGTTTTGGATGAAATAGTGGATACGGAAACCAGCCTGACTGTGACAGGTTTCCCTCAAGCTGCGCCGTGCATGAGCACTGAGGATGGATATAATTACAGAAAATATATGGTATCATCATATGGTACAGTGATTCCCCTTACTTCGGATGATCAGGATAACCCTGAAAAAGCGGATTATCATTTGCGGGGAACAGCCGCAACTACTACTGGTTCCAGCGGATCTCCCATGTATACAGAAACAGCTTTGCAGGATACACAAATTGGTTTGATAACAGGTGGCTCTCATGGTCTTAGATTTACTAGACCGATGTTGGAGTTTTTCTTTCATAACGAGTATTTAGGTTTGGAGGGTTTATCATGAAAAAATTTTTGGCTTGCACATTGAGTGTACTGACTGTTTGCGCTGCGCTTCCGTATGGCGTGGCAGCCGCATGGGATAAGATCCCAGTGGAAACTTCTTATCTGATCGAGATTGAAGATCTCAGTTTGACTTCCGGAGAGATCGGGGCAATCTCCCGCAGCACACAATTTGCTGGTTTGGCAGTTCGAGCTGAAGGTGAGCTGCCTGCACAAACGCAAATTGGGGACGTCAATGCCTATTTGTTTACTTTGGGTCAGCCGGATCAAAACGAGAGCAACTATGAAGCAGCCTATGCAGAATCTTCGGCTTACCTTATTTACACTTATGATTTCTGGATGCAAACGATGCAGGATGCAGTCGAAGAATATTACGAATCATATTATGAAATTGAAGGTGTGCTTCCGAACGAAACTGTGCTGGATACGAAGTATATCGACACAAGCGATTTGTATGTTGTTTGGGGCCGTGGCACCCTGTTTTCGCAAGATGAATCGGATCGTTACGATGTGATGGCGGAGGCTTTGCAGCAGGATGGCAGATTCAGTTATGTCGGCGAAGCATGCGCAGTCAGACAAATTCCTGCATATCTGGATAATGTGATTACTGCGGTCTGTGAAAGCACGGAAGCTGCTGCCAATCTGGCGGAAAAGCTCAGCCAGTATTATTGCGTGCAGAATGAGCAGGAAGTCTACTTCTACCGCCTCTATAAAAACAATAAAGAGTATGCGCTTTATACACAAGCATTTGACAGCGTTGCCGAAGCAAGAAGTTTTCGTGATATGCTGCTGGATCAGGACGGCGTCGTGGATGCTTTCTGCTCCTATTCTGTGATAGAGGTTATTTCAGAAGCACGCGGGGAAATTATTCTTCCATCCGCTTCTCAAACCGTCAGTGTACTTGGAGATATCGACAGCAACGGTACAATTGATACTACCGATGCGAAGCTGGCACTGCAAGAGTATGTTCATACAATGCTGGGTTCTAGTACTATGACCGAAGAGGAACGTGTGCGCGCAGATGTGACGAATGATGGCGTGATCGATAGTGCGGATGCGATTCTCATTCTGCGGTATTATAATCGTGTGACGATCTTTGGCGAGGTGGGTCTGACCTTTGAACAACTCGCAAATGAAGCGTAAGAATGTATTAAGAGCAATATACCCCCAGAGGATGATCCTTCTGGGGGTATTTTGATGTACACAAATCTTTTCTTCCTCTTTTTGGTGAGAAACACTGTTGCATCTGTACTGGTTGTAGTAGTTTTCGTTGTAATTGTAGTAGTTTTTGCTGCTGTAGTTTGGTCAGTAACGTCCCTGTCGATAGCACATACCAACTGCTTTTGTCTGATTCAGTCGCTTTCCGATAGGCAAAATCGATATTTGTGTTCATTTGTTGCGACAATGAGAGGTGAATTTACCGCTTGGGATTCATGGAATCTTGAAAACTGAATAAAAGAATGCGGCGTGCTGCGCTCCAAAACGTCATCTGCAATCATCAGGTGTGTGACCCAACTCACCATCGTCTATTTCTCTTAAACTGTGTTTGTCAAGTAGAAAGTGCATAAAAGGCAAGGCGATCGCTTACGAATGAGAAGTGGCAAAGACTTTGAGAAGATAGTCGAGAGAAAGCAGGCACTTTTTCGTAAGTGCTCGTTGTGATTGACGAAATCCGCAAAGTATGATATCATATCTGTGAGGTGAAGAAAGTGAACATCTATACAATTGTCATTACAGGTGGGCCTTGCGCTGGAAAATCCACCACCATGGAACATATCAGGCAGCATTTTACCGCAAGAGGGGATACCGTGCTGGCGATTCCTGAATCGGCAACCGAACTGATTGGTGGCGGTGTGGCACCATGGACTTGTACCACGCCTTATGATTATCAGGTGATACAGTTGCGTTTGCAGTTGGAGAAAGAAAATCTTTTTTTGCAGGCCGCGAAACAAATGAAAACTGATACCGTGTTGATCCTTTGCGACCGCGGCATATTGGACGGTAACGCCTATATGAGCAATGAAGCCTATGAAACCATGATCGCTGCCGAGGGGCTGACCCGTGAAATGCTTCTTTCACGCTATAATGCGGTGTTCCATCTGGTTACTGCTGCGGATGGCGCGCTGCCCTACTATACCCTTGCGAACAATGCTGCAAGAATCGAAACCCCTGAAGAGGCCATTGCTCTTGACCGCCGTACATATGCTGCATGGGATGGGCATCCTTACCGCTACACGATCGGCAATGATTGTAGCTTTGAGGAGAAAAACAGAAGGCTGATCAATAGCATTGCAGCCTTTTTACAACAGCATGACGCAAAGCCCATCTCTGGCGACCGGACGGCAGATCGTGAAACAGTATAATGCGTTGCCAAAAGCAGTACGCGAGATACGATTTGACGGGCAAAATACGGCAAAAAGCGCAAAAGAGGTTTGCAAAGTGCGACGAATTTGTGTAATGGGTAGAAATTTCCTTTGGGCTTGACTTTTTTTTTCAAAACGGCTATAATATTAGGGTATGCGATTGTCCGCATACGATATTATTTGAAGAAGGAGGAAGATTATGCCAACCTTTAATCAGCTTGTCCGTAAGGGCAGAAGCGTTCTGCCGGAGAAGTCTACTGCTCCTGCACTTCAGAAGGGCTACAATGCACAGAAGAAGTCTCAGATCGATCAGAGCTCTCCCCAGAAGCGTGGTGTGTGCACTGCTGTAAAGACCGCAACGCCGAAAAAGCCGAACTCCGCAATGAGAAAGATTGCCAGAGTCCGTCTGACCAATGGCTACGAAGTTACCGCTTACATCCCCGGTATCGGTCATAACTTGCAGGAGCATAGCGTCGTTTTGATTCGCGGCGGTCGTGTGAAGGACCTTCCCGGTGTCCGTTATCACATCATTCGCGGTACGCTCGACGCGCAGGGCGTAAACGGCCGTATGCAGGCTCGTTCCAAGTATGGTGCAAAGCGTCCTAAGGCAGGTAAGAAGTAATTTCTTGCATTGACCGAAACCTGTTTTCAAGCAATTACCCCACAAGGCTCTTGTGGATTTGATATATAGCAACGCTGTATACTGTCTGCATGGCCAAACACAAGTGACTCCGATATCATTTGTGAGTACCTGTGAATTCATTCTATTATGAAGGAGGGAAGCGAGTATGCCAAGAAGAGGCAGTATCGCAAAGCGTGACGTTCTGGTAGATCCGTTGTATAATTCCAAGCTCGTAACACGCCTCATCAACAACATCATGCTCGATGGCAAAAAGGGTGTCGCACAGAAGATCGTGTACGACGCTTTTGAGATCGTTGCAGAGAAGACCGGCAAAGATGCACTCGAGGTCTTTGAACAGGCTATGGAGAATATCATGCCTGTGCTGGAGGTCAAGGCACGCCGTATGGGAGGTGCGACCTACCAGGTTCCGATGGAAGTTCGTCCTGAGAGACGCCAGACCTTGGGTCTGCGCTGGATCACGAAGTATTCCAGACTCCGTTCCGAGAAAACCATGAAAGAGCGCCTTGCAGGCGAGATCATGGATGCGGTCAACGGTCTGGGCGGCTCCGTCAAGAAGCGTGAAGATACACACAAAATGGCAGAAGCAAACAAGGCTTTTGCACATTACCGTTGGTAATTCTTTCGGTGGCGTAGGGCGTAGCCCCGCTGCATGAGAGAATTTTTAGGAGGAAACCAAATGCCAAGAGATTGTTCACTTGAAATGACCCGAAACATCGGCATTATGGCTCATATCGACGCAGGTAAGACAACAACTACCGAGCGTATTCTGTTCTACACCGGTATCAACCATAAAATCGGCGAAACCCATGATGGTTCCGCAACGATGGACTGGATGGCACAGGAGCAGGAGCGTGGTATCACTATCACCTCTGCCGCTACCACCGCCTACTGGAAAGAGCATCGTATCAACATCATTGATACCCCCGGACACGTTGACTTTACCGTAGAGGTTGAGCGTTCTCTGCGTGTTCTGGACGGTTCTGTTACCGTTCTGTGCGCAAAGGGCGGCGTTGAGCCACAGTCCGAGACGGTTTGGCGTCAGGCCGACAAGTACAAAGTACCTCGTATGGTCTATGTCAACAAGATGGATATCATGGGCGCAGACTTCTACCGTGTCGTAGACATGATGAAGGAGCGTCTGAAGTGTAATGCCGTTCCGATTCAGTTGCCTATCGGCGCTGAGACTTTCTTCAAGGGTATCATCGACCTGCTGGAGATGAAGGCCTATGTCTACTATGACGATATCGGCAAGGATATCCGCGTTGAGGAGATCCCTCACGATATGGTCGAAAAGGCTGAGGAGTACCATGCAGCACTCATCGAGGCTGTTGCAAGCTTGGATGATGAGCTGATGGAGAAGTTCCTTGAGGAAGAGGAAATTACCATTGAGGAGTTGAAGAGAGTCATCCGCAAGGCAACCATCGCAAATGAGATGGTTCCTGTTGTGTGCGGTACCTCTTATAAGAATAAGGGCGTTCAGAAGCTGCTGGATGCAGTTGTTGACTATATGCCCTCTCCGATCGACATTCCCCCCATCAAGGGCGTGAACCCCGATACCGATGAGGAGGAAGAGCGTCCTTCCTCTGATGAGGAACCTTTCTCTGCACTTGCCTTCAAGATCGCTACCGACCCCTTTGTTGGTAAGCTGTGCTACTTCCGCGTTTACTCCGGTAAGGTGGATGCGGGTACCACTGTGCTGAATGCAAGTAAGAATCAGCGTGAGCGCATGGGTCGTATTTTGCAAATGCACTCCAATCACCGTAAGGATATCGACACCATCTATGCAGGTGATATCGCTGCCGTTATCGGTGTGAAGTACACGACTACCGGTGATACGCTCTGCGATGAGGATCACCCCATTATCCTGGAGTCCATGGAGTTCCCGGATCCCGTAATTAACCTGGCGATTGAGCCGAAAACAAAGGCCGGTCAGGAAAAGATGGGTATCGCTCTGGCAAAGCTTGCTGAAGAAGATCCGACCTTCCGCACCTGGACTGACCACGAAACCGGGCAGACCATCATTGCCGGTATGGGCGAGT
>CAYMOJ010000021.1:0-31116 GCA_964392175.1 uncultured Ruminococcus sp. | reverse complement strand
AATCTTTCTTGTTTTTTCTCTTTTGGGGTCTCACATCATTGACATATGGACAAAATTTTGATGATGGCGAATTTTTTCTGCACAGTTGTAAACAGCATTGCTGATGGCTTGTGTTTTCATTCAAGGCATGCTATAATAAATTGAATACATGGCTTGCTTGCGGAATGTGACTGTACAGTTGCTCTGTGTGGTGTTCCCCTAAGCAGAATTTTTTAGAATGAATGCAACCGATCTTCATGGCTTGCGAGATGATAGATAGAAGCGCACAAAGGAGGTGCAGCGATTGGATGACAGTGCAATTGTGTCATTATACTGGCAGCGTGATGAATCTGCGATCACAGAAACCGCAGCAAAATACGGTAAATATTGCTTTTCCATCGCCTATGGTGTACTGGGCAATGCAAGCGATGCTGAAGAAAGCGTCAACGATACATATCTGGATGCGTGGAATGCTATGCCACCATCCCGTCCAACGGTGCTCTCTACCTTTTTAGGAAAGATCACACGGCGCATTTCCATTGATCGTTGGCGTAAGCACAATGCTGAAAAGCGTGGTGGCGGTCAGATAGAAGCCATTTTGGACGAACTTGCTGAGTGCGTTTCATCGGGAGAAAATGTGGAACAGACGGTTGAGCAGCAGATGATCACCGATCATATCAATGCTTTTGTACGCACTTTGCCTGATGTCGAGCAGCGAATTTTTCTCTGTCGCTATTTTTATATGGATCCCATAAAGGACATCGCAAAACGCTTTGGATTTTCCCAAAGCAAGATCAAATCCATGATGCTGCGCATCCGTAAGAAATTGCGTGCCTTTTTGGATAAGGAGGGGTGGTTGTGAATCAGTTACAGTTGTTGGAAGCTATTGGAAGTGTAGATGATACACTACTGCAAATGGCGCATCAGCCTTTGCCGGTAAAACGACATTTTGCGCGATACATGGCAGCAACTGCGGCAAGCATTTGCCTGATTGCGGGGGTGAGCGTATGGGGAGTGCGACAGTTTGCTGTCCATTTGAAGTTGGTTTCTTCCGGCAATGTGTTTCATCATGGCACAATCGGTTCCGAAACAGTGTCCGCTCCCGATGGCATCTTTGCGCACGATCAGGAAGAAGCCAATGACATTCATCTCAGCGATACCATTCGTGACGTGGTGATGGTATCCGTAGATCTTTACATTACTAGCTGGAACACGGATGGCTTTTCAGGCGTGGTTAATGTGGTAAATGTGCAAAATGATTTTTTTGAAGACGGCATTGAGATACAGGTGTTAATAAACGATATTACCACTTATTTTTACAGTGATGCGCAAACTGGTGCGCCTCGTCCCTATGATATGAATGCTTCGAATACGGCAGTAGGTTCGTATGTTACTGTCACATATAGCGATTGCATTCAAACAGATACTGGTATTCAGATTTCCGCTACGACTGTCACACTCATATAAACAGGCAAAAACATAAACCGCAATAAACCGCAGAACATCAATTCAAGGAGGAGTTCTTATGAAAAAGCAGTTAATCGCCATTGTTACCGCAGCAGCAATCGGGGTTTCCGTTACGGGTTGTATGCATGCCGAGGCAGCTGATCTGATGCAGGGTGTTTCTCCAAGCGATTTTCAGCTCATGGAGGAGAATCAGGCAACTGCCTATGGTGAAACACTTGCAGATTTTGCTGTGCGTATGTTGCAATCTACCGATGCAAGCGACCAAAACACCCTGCTTTCGCCGCTTTCGGTGATGTATGCTCTTGCCATGACTGCCAACGGTGCAGCAGGTGAAACGCGCTCACAAATGGAGCAAACCCTCGGTTTGAAAGTGGATACACTCAACGAATTTTTGGCAACCTATCGTACTTTGTTGCCGCAAGAAGAAAAATGCAAATTGCACATTGCCAATTCGATTTGGTACAATGATCATAGCGAATTTGTGCCTTTAGATGGCTTCCTGCAAGCAAATGCCGATTATTATGCTGCATCCCTTTATAAAGCCCCTTTTGATGAAAAAACTTGTGATGATATCAACGATTGGGTGAAAAAGGAAACCGATAGTATGATCTCTGATATCTTGGACGAGATCCCTGAGGATATCGTGATGTATCTGGTGAATGCCCTTGCCTTTTCCGCCCAGTGGAACGATATTTATGAAGAAACACAAATCAAGGATGGCACATTTACAACTGAGGACGGCTCGCAGCGCACTGTAACGATGATGCACAGTACGGAATTCAGCTATATCGCCGATGATAATGCAACAGGATTTCTCAAATATTATGCAGACGGAGAATATGCTTTTGCAGCACTGCTGCCCAATGACGGTGTGAGCATTGAATCGTATATTGCTACATTAAACGGTGATGCGATGCATGAAATGCTCAGTACGCCGCAGACTTGCCCAGTCACTGTGACACTGCCACAGTTTGAAACGCAGTACAGCATGGAGCTTTCTTCTGTGTTGGAGAAAATGGGTATGCCGCTTGCTTTCGATCGTTTTAATGCTGATTTTAGTGAAATGGGTCATGTTGCTGTAGGGAATCTCTACATTAACAGAGTGCTGCATGAAACCAATCTTGCTATTACGCCTAAGGGCACTGTGGCAGGTGCAGCGACTGTTGTGGAAATACGTTGCGAGAATGAGGATATAATAGGAGAACCTTATGAAATAAAAGTAGTCAATCTAGACCGTCCTTTTGTGTATATGCTGATCGATTGCAAGACGCATACACCGTTTTTCATCGGCACGATGATGGATCCGGAACAATGAGCAACAGGAGTGTGATGTTATGAAACGATTGATCGTCTTTGCTCTGGGTACTATTCTTTTGCTGATGATGCCCGCCTGCGATGATCAAAATAATTGGGAAGAAAGCAGCTATTCAATAAGCTGCAATGATTTGAAACCCGTTGATGAACTTGCCGATTTGCGCAGCCAATACCCTGAACTGTTTGATCTGGATACAATGAAAGGTCTATGGGTGTATGTTGGTACAATGGGTGTAGCAGCAGACAGTCTTGGTGATTATTTCACGCTGTTGCAAGGCAAGAATTATGGCTATACCGATGCAGAGTTGATGGATGTTCCTTTTGTATCTCTTGATGAGATGCGCCTTATCCTTTCTACATATGATACGAACAGTATTGCTTTTAGCCTGTGTGCATATCAGAATGCAAGTTATGGCTTTGATTGGTTATATACCGATGAGGAAATGGCAGACATCGCAAGGCAATTGGGGATACCGGATGCGAATGTAGTTTACATTCTACATGAGTCGGACGCAGTGAATCCTCTCGACCCTTCCGCGTATCAGACTGCTTATGTTGGCTATGATGATTCTGGATATCTTGCAAAACACGCTCTGAATGAAGCGTGGTTTCCCATGAGCAGCGTAGCTTCCGTACCATTGTTTCAAATGGAAAATCGCGCAGAACTGGAGCAATTTATGGTAGATGTCGGTGCGCATATCAACATGAATGCTACCTATGGTGAAGTGCCGTCATTTACGCAAGTTACTGCAAGTATGGATGATGCTTTCTTTGAACAATACACCCTGTTTGTGGTTAGCATGGATGCGTATAGCGGATCTCTACGATATGGTATCCGTGAAGTGAAAATTGAAGATGGTATTCTTTCCATCATTGTGGAGCAGCTGAATCATCCGGAAATTGTTACTTGTGATATGGCAGGGTGGTTGCTGACTGTTCCCGTAGAGAAAGCAAAGTTGGATGGCATTACGGGTTTAACTGCTTTTATAGATCTTGGATCATTGTGAATGTTTTACGTGTGCCATTTTAAAAAATGGTAGAAGCGGTATCTCCCTTTGTGAGGGGATACCGCTTTGATTTTACAAAAAATCGCGTACGACCTTGCTGAGATGTTCTTCTTCATTGATGAGTTTTTTGGCAATATCCTTTGATTTTTCATCGGCAGCCTTGTATTCGTTCAAGTAGCGCGCCAGTGATTTCACGCCCATGTTGCAACCATCTACCAGAAAATCAGCGACTGCGCCATCGCAAGCATCCATGGCAAGGGAAACATTGGTTTTGAACCATTCCATGCCCTTTGCCATTATGGCTGGTTCTTTCCCATCGTCGTGATAATCTGCAAGAAGTGTCTGCATCTCCGCTTGTAACATTTGATGCTTGTGCAAACTTTTTTGCGCAATCTCGCGAAACTTTTCGCTTTTGATATGCTTCATGGAATCTTCCAGAGAGGAAATACCCATTTTGATCCCGGCATCGGATTCCCGCAGCAGACGAATGGTATCTTGTTCGATCATAATCATGCATCCTTTCATATGAACAATGCCTTGCAACGCAAAGCTTACTCATAAGATTCCCCGGAACGCTGTAGGCATACATTTTTATGCTTGACAAGATGAAATTTCTTGCGTATAATATCAAGTGATATGTGATTGCACAGGAGGGGAATTGCGCTTGTTTATAATCGATCGTATGGGGTGCGGCTGTTGTCATGATGGCGATTTTGTACTGGATCGCCCTATGGGATATGATGGATATCTGGTGCTGTTTGTCAAAACAAAAGCCATTTTTGTGATCAATGGACAGCAAATTGAAACCAAGCCTGAAACCTTTCTCATATATAATAAACATACGCCTCAGTGGTATCGTGCTTGTGAAGAAAACTATATCAATGATTGGCTTCAGTTTTCCTGTACGGAGCAGCTTTCTACGGAGATTCCGATTGTGTTTGATACACCGTTGTACATTGGTCGGAATATTGATGTATCTCAGTATTTTCAGCTTATCTCTGATTGCTATTACCGTACCAACAATCGTCAGGTGGCTGGGCATTTGATTCTGGCGATGCTGTCGGATGTGTTCTCACACCCTAATCACGAGTGCTTTACGATGGCGCATTATCGTGAATTATTAGATTTGCGTCGCAGGATTTACGCACAGCCCACCGATGATTGGTCAGTGGATAGAATGGCAACCATGATGAATGTTAGTACGCCGTATCTGCATATGCTATATAAACAAGCATTTGGTACTACCTGTACAGCAGATGTGATTCAAAGTCGTATTGAGCAGGCGCAACGCTACCTCGCTTATACCAATATGACTGTTGAGGAGATTGCATTCAAGTCAGGATATCGGTCGGCAGTGCATTTTTCGCGGCAGTTCAAATCAGTGGCGGGTTGTAGCCCATTGCAGTGGCGAAAGGCACAACGCTGAATAGGAAGCCATGTATTTTGTATGCAATATACGATTTGTATTTCTTCACATTGCTTTAGCACATTAAATAAAAAGAGGACAGCACACCGTAATTTAACGCAGCATACCAGATGAAAATTCAATAGAAATCATAGGATATGTTAAGAATATGATAGCATATCCTATTCTTTTTGTCGAGAAGATGTGCTATAATGAATACCGCTTTCAAAGAAAACCGTCTGACAGATTGTTCCGAAGAGGAGGGCAGTATGATGATAAGCAACAAAGCATTTCCATTGCAATGGCTATGGCAGAATTTGAAAGGATATCGCAGCAGTTATATCGTTGCACTGGCACTTTCAGTGTTGTGTAATGTATTGTACACAGTTGTGCCGTATTTTCAAACGGAGATCATTGATACATTTGTTTCCAATGAAAAGGCGGTGGAGAATCTTGCATTGTATCGCGACCACTTTCTGTGGCTGATCATTGCCATGATCGGGTTTACCTTTTTACGCACCGCTATGCAATATGCCTGTAATATGTATTATGAAAAGGCATCGCAGGGCATGATTTTTAAGGTGCGCACACATCTGTTCCGCCGCATTGAGAATCAGGATATGGCATTTTATGATCACTATCGTACGGGCGACCTGATGACCCGACTGACAGGGGATTTGGATATGGTGCGGCATATGGTTTCGTGGGTCATCAAGGGCATCGTAGAATCTGTTACCTTGTTTACCGCATCCATGGTGTACTTTTTCACCATTGATTGGCGAACGGGGCTTTGCATTCTGGCGTTGACGCCTTTTATCTTCATCATTACTCGGTTATTTTCCAAAAAAGCGGGGCCTGCCTATCGCGTATTGCGCGAAAAGCAATCGGCACTGAATACTGCCGCACAGGAGAATATTTCGGGTAATCGTGTGGTGAAAGCCTTTGCCCGTGAAGATTATGAGATTGAAAAATTCTATGAGCATGATGTACAATGTCGTGATGCGAATATTGCCGTATCCATAAATTGGTTGAAGTATCAGCCATGGATTGATTTCTTTGCAGGTGCACTCTCAGTGGTACTTCTGCTTTGTGGCGGCTGGTTTATGATTCAGCAGCATTTAACCATGGGGCAGTATGTGGCAATCTCCGGGTTGTTGTGGGCGGTAAGCAATCCCATGCGCAATTTGGGACATTATGTCAACGATTGCAACCGTTTTATGGCATCAGCAAGCAAGATCATAGAGATCTATTATGCTGCCCCCATGATTGTTGACCGTGCTGATGCATTAGAAGGAGAAGAACGTTTCCGTGGCGAGGTGGAGTTTTCTCATGTTCACTTCTCGATTGGCGACAAAGAGATCCTCAAAGATGTGAGCTTTCATATTCTGCCGGGTCAAACCGTTGCGATCATGGGCGCAACGGGCAGCGGAAAAACTTCGCTGGTCAATCTGATTCCGCGCTTTTTTGATACAACAAAAGGTGATGTACTGGTAGATGGCAAAAATGTTCGTCTGCATCGTTTGAAAAGTTTGCGTAAGAATATCAGTGTTGCCACTCAAGATGTGCTGCTGTATTCCGATACCATTGACAGCAATATCGCTTTTGGTGATAGCAGCATGGAGGAGGAGTATGTCAAGCAGTGTGCAAAGCTTTCCGCTGCCGATGCGTTTATTGAACAACTTCCTGATGGCTATGATACCATTGTTGGTGAGCGTGGTGTTGGGCTTTCCGGTGGGCAGAAGCAGAGAATTTCTCTTGCCCGTGCGTTGGCAGTGCGACCTGCCGTGCTGATTCTGGACGATACCACTTCTGCGGTGGATATGGAAACCGAGGCGTATATTCAGCATAGTCTGAATGATGCGCTGGATTTCCCCTGTACCAAGATCATCATTGCGCAACGGATTTCCTCTACCAAAAATGCCGATCAGATCATCATTCTGGAGGACGGCGCAGTATCGGATATCGGCACGCATGAAGAGCTTATCAGCCACGATGGATACTACCGCGAGATTTATGAGCTGCAAAGTGGCATTCATTGTGAGCAGGACAGTGGAAAGGAGGCAAAGCATGGCTCGAAATAAATATGATGTGGATGAAGTGCTGGAAACTCCATTTGATTTTACCCATCTCAAGCGATCTTTTGTATACATCAGGCGATATAGTGGCAAAATGCTGCTGGCACTGCTGCTCAGTGTCATTTCAGCAATTGCAGGATTGATTGGCCCGTTGATCACGCGCCATGCACTGGATGTGACCATTCCCGAAAAAAACGCCAAGCAGTTGATCTTGCTTGCGCTGTTGCTGTTGCTGTGTACAGGATTCAGTGTGGTGCTTTCTACTATTCGCTCACGGATTCTTACTGTGGTGGGTCAGCATATTATCTTTGATATTCGCGAGGATCTGTTTGCCCATCTGCAAAAGCTGCCTTTTTCTTATTATGATGACCGTCCGCACGGCAAGATCTTGATTCGCGTCATCAACTATGTCAATAGCGTGTCCGATATGCTTTCCAACGGGATCATTAATTTCGTCGTGGAAATTTTGAACATGGTCTTCATTCTGGTTTTCATGCTGATCGTTGATGTACGCTTGACACTGGTTGCGCTTTCGGGTTTACCGCTGTTTATGCTGGTGATGTTTTCCATTAAAAAGCATCAACGCAGAGCATGGCAGGATGTTTCCAATAAAAGCTCCAACATGAATGCCTATTTGCAGGAAAATATTGTTGGTGCAAGAATCACTCAGGTGTTTCATCGTGAGGAAGAAAACGCCGAGATCTACGACCGCCTGAATGAACGTTATCGTAAAAGCTGGATGCACGCTGTTGTGTTTTCCAATCTGGTGTGGCCTGTCACGGATAATATTTCTACTTTGGTGCGCGCCGCGATGTTCATTGTGGGGTTGCTTGTTCTTGATCCGGCAACGGTTTCTTTAGGTGTGCTTGCCGCCATGACAGGCTATGCATCGCGCTTCTGGCAGCCGATCATGAATCTTTCCAATATCATGAATAATTTCATCAATAACATTGCATACTTGGAACGTATTTTCGAAACGCTGGATGAGCCTGTGACTGTAGACGATATACCGGATGCAGTTCCAATGGGCGATGTCACAGGGCAGGTGCGTTTTCGTGATGTGACCTTTGGGTATGAGAAAAATGTCCTTGTACTGGAGCATCTTTCTTTTGATGTGGAAGCAGGGCAGAGTGTGGCACTTGTCGGTGAAACCGGCGCAGGTAAATCTACGATTGTTTCATTGCTTTCCAGATTTTATAATTTGAATGATGGCACCATTTTGATAGACGGTACTGATATTTCCACTGTGACATTACATTCACTGCGCTCCCATATGGGTATTATGCTGCAAGATAGCTTTATCTTCAGTGGCACCATCATGGATAATATCCGATATGGCAAGCTGGACGCTACTGATGAAGAAGTAATTGCAGCAGCAAAAACGGTCTATGCAGATAGCTTTATCACCGAGATGGAGGAAGGCTATTACACACAGGTGAATGAGCGCGGCTCTAAGCTGTCGGGCGGCGAGAAGCAGTTGATCAGCTTTGCACGAACCGTTCTCAGCGATCCCAAGATTCTGATTCTCGATGAGGCAACTTCATCGATTGATGCACGTACTGAGGCGTTGTTGCAAAAGGGAATTGCTGGTTTGCTGAAGGGAAGAACCTCTTTTATCATAGCGCATAGGCTTTCTACCATTCGTAACTGCGATCGCATTATGTATATTGGTGAAAAAGGCATTCTGGAAAGTGGCAGCCATGAGGAACTCATGGCAAAAAGAGGTCTGTACTACCAACTGTATACTTCGCAATCTACATGAGCAAAAAAATCCAAATTGTCCTCTTGCGTCGCTAAGAGGACAATTCCTTATCTACTTGCAAAGTATGAAAAAATGGTGTATAATATACCTGTAAATTTTGATCGGAAGAGGAGACTGCCCCGTGGACAAAAAAAATTTCCGTCTGCACGCTCCCTATGCGCCTGCAGGAGATCAGCCTCGCGCCATTCAGGATTTGATCCATGGCTTTGAGCAGGGGAATCAAGAACAAATTTTGTTGGGCGTGACAGGCTCCGGTAAAACCTTTACCATGGCAAATGTGATTGCAGCACGTAATAAGCCCACACTGGTACTTGCCCACAATAAGATCTTGGCGGCGCAGCTTTGTAGTGAGTTCAAGGAGTTTTTTCCCGAAAATGCGGTGGAATATTTTGTTTCCTACTACGATTATTATCAGCCCGAGGCTTATATTCCCAGTACCGATAGCTATATTGAGAAGGACTCTGCCATTAACAACGAGATCGACCGATTGCGTCATTCTGCGACGATGGCACTGGCAGAGCGCAACGATGTGATCATTGTTTCTTCAGTTTCGTGTATCTATGCACTGGGTGCGCCGGAGGAATATCGCCACATGACCATTTCTATGCGCCCGGGTATGGAGCTTTCCCGTGAAGATCTGATCGCATCGCTGGTGGCGATTCAGTATCAGCGCAATGATATTGCCATGGAGCGTGGTAACTTTCGTGTGCATGGGGACGTGGTGGATATCTGTCCGGTGCAATCTACTGAAACTGCTGTGCGTATTGAGTTTTTTGGCGATGAGATCGACCGTATTGCAGAAATTGAAATTGTAACGGGTGAGATCAAGGCAACCCTGCAACATACTGTGATTTTCCCGGCAAGCCATTATGTGGTATCAGAGGATAAACTGGAGGCTGCCATTGGTGAATTGCAGGAGGAGCTTGCGGAAAGAGTGGCTTTTTTTGAATCGGAAAACAAGCTGATTGAAGCACAGCGTATTGCCCAACGTACCAATTATGATATCGAAATGCTCCGTGAGATTGGTTTTTGCAGCGGAATTGAGAATTATTCCCGTGTGCTTTCCCGTCGAAAGCCCGGGGCAAAGCCACAGACGCTTCTAGACCATTTTCCTGATGATTTTTTGCTAATCGTTGATGAGTCTCATGTGACGCTGCCACAGGTTGGCGGAATGTACGCAGGCGACCGTGCTCGTAAACAAACTCTGGTAGATTACGGCTTTCGGTTGCCCAGTGCATTTGATAATCGGCCACTAAACTACAGTGAGTTTACCGAGCGCATTCGCGAGGCAATGTATGTCAGTGCGACACCGGGTAAATTGGAAAAAGAACGCACCGATATCATTGTGGAGCAATTGATTCGTCCCACGGGACTGTTGGATCCACCTGTGACTGTGAAGCCTGTGGAGGGACAAATTGAGGACTTGTTGTCGCAGATTCATCAGCGCATAGAGCGCGATGAGCGTGTGCTTGTGACCACACTGACAAAAAAAATGGCAGAGGATCTTACTGCATATTTGCAGAATATGCAGATTAAGGTACGGTATTTGCACCATGATGTAGATACCATTGAGCGTATGGAATTGTTGCGTGATCTGCGTATGGGCGAATTTGATGTGCTGGTGGGCATCAATTTGTTGCGAGAGGGTCTGGACTTGCCGGAAGTATCGCTTGTGGCGATTCTCGATGCGGATAAAGAAGGCTTTTTGCGTTCGGAAACGTCTTTGGTGCAGACGATTGGTCGTGCCGCCCGTAATGCAGGGGGTGAAGTCATCATGTATGCGGATACTGTGACCGGTAGTATGGAACGTGCTATTTTGGAAACAGAGCGCCGTCGTGGCATCCAGATGGCATTTAATGAAAAGTACGGCATCGTGCCTAAAACCATCGTCAAGGATATCCGTGATGTGCTGGAAATTTCTACGAAGGAAAAGACCGAAAAGTCAGTTGCCAAGCAAATGAGTCGTCAGGAAAAGGAAGCACTCATCAAGCAGCTGAGCACCCAGATGAAAGAAGCAGCAAGGTTGCTTGAGTTTGAACATGCCGCCTATTTGCGCGATCAGATCAAAAAATTGCGTGGGGATTGACAGGAGGATATCATGGCGTTTATGGGGATTTTTTTGCTGTTTATCGTCTTTCTGGTTGTGTTTGTAATCGGTATAGCAGTATTGGTTGCTGCATTGGTTATTTCTTTGATTCAATACCGAAAGAATCATAACTTGGAGCGGTTGATGCAATCTGCAACGCCGGCGGTTGGAAAGATCATGGATTGTCGACAGTTGCATGGTAGCGGCAATGTCATGCAAAACGGTGCGGTGCAAAGCTATCGTGGCAATGCTTATCCGTTTTTGTATGAGTTTGCTGTGGCATATCCTTGCAGTGATGGTATGCAGCATATCGCCTTTTTTGGTTTGCGATGCAAAACGCCGTTGCCATTTACAATTGCAGATTCTGTTTCTGTGCAAATGTTTCCACAACCCTTGCAGCCGATTCCACTATGTGTTATGGATAGCAATCGTGCAATAGATGGATATTTGCCCCAGATGGTTTACCATAACGCATGGCAAGGTGTACCGGTGGATGAAACGGCTACCCTTATGCTGCAAGCAGATCACGAAAAGTTGGAAAAGCGGTTTCGCAGAAAGCGACGTATAGCATTTGCGCTTTTTGTAATTTGTATGGCATTGCTGTTGATTACTATCGTCCCTGTGTGTGGTGCGTTCTTCCTTGCATGACAGGGTGCATTATTGCGTTGATTTTCAAAATACAGAAAGGGGATTATTTTAATCTATGTTAGATAAAATTATTGTACGGGGCGCAAGAGAGCATAACCTGAAAAATATCAGCGTTGAGATTCCTCGGGATAAGTTAGTGGTATTTACAGGGCTTTCCGGTTCGGGTAAATCTTCGTTGGCATTTGATACCATTTATGCTGATGGTCAACGTCGCTATATGGAAAGCCTTTCTTCTTATGCTCGTATGTTTTTGGGACAAATGGAAAAGCCGGATGTGGACAGTATTGAAGGGCTTTCTCCGGCTATTTCCATCGACCAGAAAACAACTTCTAAGAATCCGCGCTCTACAGTGGGGACTGTCACTGAGATCTATGACTATTTGCGTCTGTTGTACGCTAGAGTCGGTACACCGCACTGTCCCATTTGCGGCAGGGAAATCAATCAACAAACTGTAGACTGCATTGCTGATATTGTGCTTGCTATGGAGCAAGGAACAAAGCTGCAAGTCATGGCACCCATTGTGCGCGGAAGAAAAGGGGAGTACGCCAAGGAGCTAGAAGCCGCGAAAAAATCGGGCTTTGTGCGCGCCCGTGTAGATGGCAGCATCTATGATCTAAGCGAAAAAATCAAAATGGATAAGAACAAAAAGCACAACATTGAAATTGTGGTAGATCGTCTGGTGGTCAAAGACGGGATTCGTACACGCTTGACGGATAGTTTAGAAACTGCCACAAAGCTTGCTGATGGACTTGTCGTTATTGGTGTCATTGGGGGAGAAGAACGGCTCTATTCCCTTTCCTACGCCTGCCCTGACCACGGCTTTTCTATGGAAGAAATGAGTCCCCGTATGTTTTCGTTTAACAATCCCTACGGTGCGTGCGAGCATTGTACGGGTTTGGGCGTGTTTACCGAATTTGATCCTCAAACCATGATGCCCAATATGCAGCTTTCAGTCCGTGAAGGAGCGTTTCGCGTGCCCGGTTGGAATACGCTGGATGAGAGTAGCTTCGCTACTATGTATTATAACGCGATCTCGCAGGAATACGGGATTTCTCTGGATACACCCATTTGTGACCTGACTGAAGAAGAACGAAATCTGTTTTTATATGGTACGGGTGACCGCAAATTGGAATTACACCGTCATAAAAGTTATGGAGGCGGTGTATATTATCAGCCTTTTGAGGGGCTGATTCCCAATTTGAAGCGGCGGTACACTTACGCTTCCCCCTCGGTCAAAGAAGAGCTAGAGGCGTTCATGTCCAGTGTACCTTGTCCGGATTGCCATGGCAAACGTTTGAAGCCTGCGTCACTGGCAGTCACTGTTGGCGGATTAGACATCGATGCGCTGTGTAGTAAATCGGTCACAGAGCTTGTGAACTTTTTTGAGGAGATTCCCTTTACTGCACGGCAGATGCAAATTGCTCGTTTGATTGTTAAGGAAATTAAGTCGCGACTTGGCTTTTTGCAAAGTGTGGGTCTTGGATATCTTTCCCTTTCTCGTGCGGCCGGCACACTGTCAGGTGGTGAGAGTCAGCGTATTCGTCTTGCCACGCAGATTGGTTCTTCATTGATGGGCGTGTTGTATATTCTGGACGAGCCAAGCATCGGTTTGCATCAACGTGATAACGAAAAATTGATTGCGACTTTGCAGCGTTTACGCGATTGCGGCAATACCGTTATTGTGGTGGAGCATGACGATGATACCATGCGTGCTGCGGATTTTATTGTCGATATTGGCCCGGGAGCAGGTGTGAATGGTGGACAGATCGTTTGTGCAGGTACACTCAATGAATTGCTTGCCTGTGAGGAATCCATTACGGCGCAATATCTGAGCGGAAAAAAGAAAATTCCGTTGCCAGAACAACATCGTACCGGCAACGGAAAAGAACTGGTGGTATATGGTGCTACGGAAAACAACCTGAAGAATCTAACGGTGCGATTTCCTCTCGGCAAGCTCATTTGCGTGACCGGCGTGTCTGGCTCGGGCAAGTCTTCGCTAGTGAATGAGGTGCTATATAAGTATCTTGCGGCAAACCTCAATCGCGCCAAGGTTCGTGCAGGTAAATGTGAGCGTATCGAGGGCACAGAGTATCTGGATAAGGTGATTTGCATCGATCAGTCACCCATCGGCAGAACGCCCCGTTCCAATCCTGCGACCTATACAGGCGTGTTTGGTGATATTCGTAATTTGTTTGCACAAACTGCAGAAGCAAAAATGCGCGGCTATGGTGCCGGCAGGTTTTCATTTAATATTCGCGGCGGACGTTGCGAAGCCTGCGAGGGCGATGGTATTGTGAAGATTGAGATGCATTTTTTGCCTGATGTGTATGTGCCTTGTGATGTCTGTAAAGGCAGGCGATATAATCACGAGACTCTGGAAGTCAAATACAAGGGCAAATCCATTCACGATGTACTGGAAATGACAGTGGATGAAGGATGTGAATTCTTTTCTGCGATTCCTAAAATCGCGCGCAAGCTGAATACGCTACACGAGGTGGGCCTCGGTTATATCAAGATTGGTCAGCCTGCAACGACCCTTTCAGGCGGAGAGGCACAGCGTGTCAAACTTTCCACTGAGTTGCAAAAGCGTTCTACCGGTCAAACAATCTATATTCTGGATGAGCCAACGACAGGTCTGCATAATGCCGATGTCCATCAACTGATTGAAGTGCTACAGCGACTTGCCGATGCAGGCAATACACTGGTGGTTATTGAGCATAACTTGAATGTCATCAAGGTTGCGGATCATATCATTGACCTTGGTCCAGAGGGCGGTAACGGCGGAGGTGCCATTGTGGCAGAGGGTACGCCTGAAGAAATCGCTATGGTGAAGGAATCTTACACAGGCAGGTTTTTATCGCCCTATTTGCAGGATTCTTCCATTATGGAGTAGACGAAGCCGAAGCAAAATCGGCATAATGCTCCATCAGCACAGTCATTTGAATCGTGCCACAGGAAATCTCCGTCAAATGTGCCTCCAACAGGGGGCACATTTCTTTTTTGATATCAATGCAGAGTGTAACCGCTTCTCCAAAATCGCTTTCGATTTCCAAAATTCCGTAATCGGGCAGCACATAGCGCACTTTTCCGTACAGTCCGTAGTCCATCATGATTTTTAGGCGCACTGCCTCGCAGAAGCATTGGATTTGTGCATTTTGTACGGCAAGTGCCGCCGCTGCAGAGTAGGCACGGGTCAGACCGCTTGCTCCTAACAGCACACCACCGAAATACCGTGTGACTACACATACCACATCGGTCAACCCTGATTTTTGCAGTACGCTTAGCACAGGTACACCTCCAGTGCCTTGCGGTTCACCGTCATCGCTGTAGCGAACAGTTCCATCTGTGTGCAGTGCATATGCCCAAACATTGTGCCTTGCCTTGTGGTGCTTTGCTTTGACCTGCTCAATGTATGCAGTCACTTCTTCCGTGGTTATTACATGACTAAGCTGTGCGATAAATTCTGATCGTTTTTCTGTAATGCTACCCTCGGTGGGAGCTGCAATTGTGCGGTACTCCATAAAATATTACTCCTTTATCATCGCGATTTTTGCTCTGTAATCGGCATCGGCAGGAGCAATTTTGTCCAGTGCAAGCCCATAAATGGCAGTTGCTTTGGCATCCAATTCGGCCATCTTGGCAGCAGTGTCATTGCATTCTGCGAGCTTTGCGAGAGAGGTTGCACAGGGTATGGTACTGCCTGCTTGCTTTGCCGCTGTCAGGATTTCCGAACCCCGTTCATTCAGTGCGAGGATTCTTGCATAGGGCGGTGCCACCGTAATATGTTCGCGACGAATGCCCAGTAGAATGTGCAGCATGATTCGCCGTAGTCGTGCCATGGTGTATCGCTTACTTTTAATCGCAGCAAACATTGCATCCATAGAAGTTGCGTTACGCGCTGCCAAGATCTTGTTTTCCAATCCCTGTGCAACTTCAGGAGATGCCAATAGTTGTTCAGGGGTTGCCGTACGCAGATAGTACAGCAGTATGCGCTCCAGATTGATAAATCTTGCGATATTTCCGCTTGCTGCACTGTTGCGGATGCTCTGAGCAGTGGCAAGGGGCACGAGCTTTTCGTAATCTTTTTTGTTTTCTGTAAGCATTTTACGCACATGAGATGCGCTGGTTTGATCATCTGCAATGATAGTGGAATCATGCGCTACTAACCGTTTTACTGTAAAGACCTGCATTTCGTTGCGCAGATTGTTGATGGCGCGGAGATATTCGATGGCAAGTACATTATTTGGCGTATCAAACAAAGCGGAAACCCCGTCCCCATAATTCTGACGCAGCAGAATATGCAATGCTTTGGGGTAAGAATGCCCTAGCTTAAGCAATTCATCCAGTTCTGGACGATTTGCGCATTCGTTGGATGCATCTACTGCTTTTTTCAGCGTAGTGATATCGCCGCACTCGCTGCCGAAAGAAAGCTCATCTACACAGCCAAGATTTGCAAGAATGGATACAGCGCCTTTTGCAAAAACTTCCGCTGCGCCAAGCGCATAGGGCACCGGCAGCTCCAGCACAAGATCCGCACCGCAGCTTGCTGCCACCTTTGCGCGAGTGAACTTGTCCATCATAGCCACATCACCACGTTGTACAAAGTTACCACTCATCACTGCAACGATATGTGTCGCGCCGTTTTTTCTGGTCTCCTTGATATGGTGCAGATGCCCATTGTGAAAGGGATTGTACTCGCAGATAATACCACTGATTTTCATTGAAAATGCCTCCTTTTTTGATCCTGCTTTGACAAAAACGCCAAAACTCACCGTAAAACGGACAGTTTTTTCGGTAGTGAAAATCGGCTTTTTTGCAAAAAGCCCTTGAATGTTTTGCACAATTCGTGTATAATAAAAAAGCTGACAGTTTTCGCTTGCAAGCGTCTGTCGAAAGGTTACATCGCTAAAAGATTGCCATGCAGTGCATCTTTGGTTGTTGTTTTAGTGCGGTGTTATCTTAAAAATTTATTTTATCATCATGAAAGGATGTAGATTTTATGTTGATTCTCGTAGTAAACGCTGGCAGCTCCTCTTTGAAATATCAGCTGCTGAACATGGATGACGAAAGCGTTTTGGCAAAGGGTAATTGCGACCGTATCGGTATTGACGGTCATGTTAGCCACAAAACTGCCGATGGTCGTGTTGTGGAGGCAGATTGCAACTTTCCTACCCATACCGAAGCTTTCCAGAAGTTGGTTGAGGTGCTGACCACTGGTGATGCAGCAGTGATCAAAAGCATGGATGAGGTTTCTGCTGTTGGTCATCGTATCGTGCAGGGTGCTGAGGTTTTTGATCGTCCTTGTCTTGTTACACCCGATATCATCGACCAGATTGATGCACTGCGTGAGCTTGCTCCCGTACATAATCATGCTCATGCACTGGCACTGCGTGCCTGTTCTGCTGTGATTCCTGCAACAACACCGCAGGTCGTTGTCTTTGATACTGCTTTCCACCAAACCATGCCTCCAAAGGCATATATGTTTGGTCTTCCCTATGAGGATTACGAAAAGTATCATGTTCGTAAGTACGGCTTTCATGGTACCTCTCACCGTTTCGTATCCGCTGCTTTGGCTGAAGCAATGGGCAAGGATATCAAAGATCTGAAGATTGTTTCTTGCCATTTGGGCAACGGCTCTTCCATTACGGCTGTGGATGGTGGCAAGTGTGTAGATACTTCTATGGGCTTTACCCCTCTGGATGGGCTGCTGATGGGTACACGTTGCGGCGCGATTGACCCCTCTGCCGTGACCTTCGTTGCGGATAAGCACGGCTTTACGCCTGATGAAATGAGCCAGTACATGAATAAAAAATCTGGCTTTTTAGGTGTTTCCGGTGTGTCTTCCGATAATCGTGATCTGACTGCCGCCGCTGCTGATGGCAATGCGCGTGCAAAGCTGGCAGGTGATATCCTCGCGTATGAGATCCAGAAGTACATTGGTTCTTACACCGCTGCTATGAATGGTCTGGATGCAGTGCTGTTCACCGGTGGTATCGGTGAGAACTCTTGGGAAGTGCGTGAGGCTGTTTGCAAGAATATGAGTTATTTTGGTATTCAAATTGATGAGGCACTGAACCGTAGTACGCGCGGCAAATTGATGAAGTTGTCTACTGCAGATTCTAAAGTTGAGGTGTGGATTGTTCCCACCAATGAGGAGTTGCTTATCGCCCGCGATACACTGGCACTGATCTCTAAGTAACCGGAGAGGTACATATCCATTATAGCACATTATGAGGGATATGTGCAAGTGTTTTTTACCAATGATGGGAAAGTCGGGATTATTATGCAAATCCCGACTTTTCTTGCAATGAAAGATACAAGAAATAGAACAAAGGACACAGCAGAACGAAAGGAAATCATTTGATGAAACGACTGATTTGTTTATTGATTGCAGCCACAATTACGCTTTGCTGTTGTAGCTGTGACCGTAACGAGCAAAGCAGCAGTGGGTCGGGACATTCTTTTGCCTATGCGATCGTAGGTAATCCCGATACCCTTGATCCACAGCTTGCGCAGAATGTTGCAGCAAAGCAGGTGCTGTGCAATCTCTTTGAGGGATTGTTTGTAATGGGTACTGATGGTACTGTACAAAATGGTGTTGCAAAGGAGTATACCGTATCTGATGATGGGTTGACCTATACTTTTCTTTTGCGCGACGATTGCTATTGGTATGATGCATTCCGAAAAGATGAAACGGCTGATCTACTTGCGGAACCTGTGAATGCAATGGATTTTGTTTTTGCATTTGAACGCTTGTTTGATCCGCTATATGCTTCCCCGTATCGGGAGCAGTACCGTTGTATCGCCGGTGCAGATGCCATTATTGACGGCACGCTGGATGCTTCCAATATCGGGGTGTTTGCAAAAAAAACCTATGAATTGGAGATTCGATTAGATACCCCGAATGCGGATTTTCTATATTTGTTGGCACAACCTCCTGCTATGCCCTGCCGTGAAAGCTATTTTCATTCCTGTAAGGGACGTTACGGCTTAGATGAAGCCTCCATATGCGGCAACGGCAGCTTTGCTATGGTGCGATGGTTGTATGATCCGTATGGAAAATACAATGTGATTCAGCTGAGCCGTAATCTGAAAAATCATGAGATTCAGAAGGTTTATCCCGTTGACCTTACCATATATATTGAAGATAGTGTGTCTGACGCGGAACAGCTTTATAGTACAGGGAAAATTGATTGTATCATGAGCTGCAATACTGAACTGGTCACCACGGCAAAGGGTACAGTTACCGGGTGCAGCTGCCGTACACTGGGTCTGGTAGCGAACCCTTCATCTCCCTATGCCAATGCACTGATACGGCAGGCATTTGCGAATACGATTGATGTTTCTGAACTTGGCTCTTTACCTGATGGTTTGCAGCTTGCAAACGGGGTTTTGCCTCCCGATGTACTCATAGACGGAAAATCATGCCGAGAACAGATTACCGAACAATCTATGTATACTGCAAACCATGCGCAGGCAAAGGCAGATCTTTCTGTGGCATTGGCAGATCTTTCTGTGGAAGAATTGCCCGAAGGGCGCATTATCGTGCCAGCCGGTTGGGTAGATGATGCTGTCATGCTGGAGCTGATCAGCCAATGGAAAGAAACCTTGGGGCTGTATCTTTCGCTGGAGGAGGTCACGGTAGAGGATTACACCAGACGGCTTCAAAAAGGGGATTATACCCTTGCCATTGCTGCGCTGGAGGGCGATCGTAATACACCGGATGCTTTATTTGTAAGTTATCTTGCCCACCCTGCCCTTAATTTTTCACAGGATTCTTCTCATTATATAACGCTGTCAAAAGCGATGCAAGCTGCAACTACGGCAGAGCAATATGCTGATATTGAACAACAGATCCTAGAGGAAGGACTGTTTCTTCCCCTATTTTATGGGCAGCGGTATCTTATTTGTCGCGAGAATATCGCCGATGTACAGATGGATGCCTTTGCAAATATACTGTATTTTTCACAGGCAAAATGCTTTGATTGATCAAAATGGAGGAACTATCATGAAGGCTGTTACATGGAATGTCAATGGATTGCGTGCCTGCGAGAAAAAAGGCTTTGCCGATTTCTTTTGTAGCATCCATGCCGATTTCTTTTGTATCCAGGAAACCAAAATGCAGGCGAATCAGCTATCGCAACTGCAATTTCAAGCAGAGGAAGAAGGATATCTTGCTTTTTGGAACAGTGCTGAGAAAAAAGGATATTCGGGTACGGCGATCTTTACCAAACATCGTCCCATTGCCGTTCGTATGGAAATGCAAACCGGCGGTGTTTCCAATGAGGGAAGAGTACTGACGCTGGAATATGAGGATTTTTTTCTGGTGAATGCTTACGCGCCAAATGTGCGACGCGATCTGGTACGTATTCCATTGCGTATAGAATGGGAAGATGCTTTGCGCGCCCATTTAGTAGCACTTGATGCGAAAAAACCTGTTTTGTATTGTGGTGACCTTAACGTTGCTCATCAACCTATTGATTTGAAAAATGCCAAGTCCAATGAGGGCAATGCAGGCTACACATTAGAGGAACGTGGCAAATTTACAGAATTGTTGCAGGCGGGCTTCGCTGATGCTTTTCGCACTCTCTATCCTGATCGTACCGATGCTTATACATGGTGGTCGTATATGGGAAGAGCAAGAGAAAAAAATGTGGGCTGGCGCATTGATTATTGGGTCATCTCGAATCGCCTGGTTACACAGCTGCATGACTGTATCATTCATCCTGAGGTGTTGGGAAGCGATCATTGTCCATTGGAACTGCAAATTGATTTGTAATCAATAAACCGTCTGTGCCCTATAGCATGGACGGTTTTCGCTGTGATATGATATCAAAAGTGTAACACCACTTTGCTTGCATATTTTTCCATAAAAAGGGTAGAATATCCATGAAAGGAGCTGAATGTAATGTTGGGATTAAAGGGTGTCAGCAAATCTGTGATTGAGTTGCATGTGGTAGATCATGCCTATTTTGAACGCGCGGTGTTTTATCTAAGGCCGAATTGTAACGGTGTACCAGCAAAAGCCTTGCATCGTGAGGCAGAAAAATGGATCGGTGAGATTCTACCGCGAAAAAAACAACTGAGTGCCAGTGGAACAAAGTTGATTGGGATGATGCTTGGTAGTGCAATCGTTGGTGCGTTGATCTGTTGCGCAGTGATGTTGCTTGTATAGGCAACAATGTGTAAAGTCCGCTTGATTGCTTGAGAGCATATTTGCATGGAATGAAAAAAACTTTTGTGTGCATCTTGTCATTTTGCACGAGGTGTGTTATAATAAAATGGTCGATGCGTGTTCATCGACAGCAGTAAGAACGAAAATGATGAGGAAATAATCATGCATGAACAGAACGAGCAATCGTTGATATATGGAAGAAACGCAGTTATGGAGGCGTTGCGCGCTGATGTCCCCATGGATTGTATCTTTGTGACGGGGATGAACGGTGCACTTGGTGCGCTCTGTGCCGAAGCAAAAAAGCGTGGCATTGTCATTAAGCAGACTGATAACCGTAAACTGGATGCCATGACTGAAAACGCTGCGCATCAGGGCGTATGTGCGCAGGGAGCCTGTGCAGCATATGTTTCGGTAGAAGATATTTTACGCCGTAGTGAAGAAAAAGGCACAGCCCCTTTTATTGTTTTGTGCGATGGAATCGAAGATCCGCATAATTTAGGCGCGATCATGCGCACTGCTGAGGCAGCAGGTGCTGATGGTATCATTATCCCCAAGCGTAGAAGTGCATCGTTGACACAGACAGTGTTTAAGACTTCTGCCGGAGCTGCAAGCTGGATTCCCGTTGCGCGAGTAGGAAATCTTGCTACTGAAATGATTGCCTTGAAGAAAAAGAACTTCTGGTTTTTTGGTGCTGATATGAATGGCTCTGATTATACGAAAACCGATTTGAAGGGTGCTGTAGGGCTGGTTATCGGCTCTGAAGGTTTTGGGCTAAGTGCACCTGTGAAAGCGCAATGCGATGGCATTCTCAGTTTGCCAATGTTTGGCAAGGTCAATTCACTGAATGCCTCAGTGGCAGCAGGAATTTTGATTTATGAGACTGTCAGACAGCGTAGCACTGTCAAATGATCCAATTGTTTGAAAGGGAGGAAGTCGTCTGCATGATAGCGGACGAAGTAATATGTCATTCAAAGAAAGTGATTCCATTGATGCGCTGATTGCTACTTGTCAACGGGAATCGGAAGCGGTGCAGCTGCCGGATGCAGATATTGCGACGCCTACAGCTGAAGTGGCACTGAGCGATGTGCATACCGATGCAATACGCGCCGATGTGATCGCATCCGATGAATCAAAAGCATTTGATTCACCAGCTGTCGCTTCGGCTGCAAGTGCTGATGTTCCAAAACAAAAAGAAAATGACGATCACGCAGAGATGAATGCTGAAGCGGATTCCGACAGAGTCATATCCGCTCCACATAAGAAAAAAAATGTTCCCGTATATGGCAAGCATGGCAGAGCCTTAAAAACCGACCCGTATGGGAATCCAATACGAAAGCGTAAACAGGGGGCTCCGTTGCGTAGTAAAACCCCTGTGAATACTGTGACCCCTGCCGATATCTGCAAGCCACAAGTTTCATTCATGAATTCTGTAGCGAATATGGAGCCGGCCGCCCGTTCTGCATGGACAGGTGCTACTGCTCATGCTTATGATCATGCGGTATTGCGTGATGACAATGCAGAAAATGGCACATCCAAATACAGCCCCAAAATTCGCAGAATGCGCGATTCGACCCGTGCCAAAGAGGTGGCTTCACGTAAAAAGAAGCGCCATTCGGTGATGCCTTATGAAAAGGATTCACCACTGGTAGAAAGCCACCCCGGATTTGGTGCGCGACGTCGCAAAAAGAAAAAGTCTGATGATAAAGCGAGCCGTGTGCCGGAAAAACTGATGGAACAGCCATACGAGGAATCAGCACCGCTTCAATATATGAAGAAAGCTGCGCAGACCAGTATTGATCTTTCCTCTGTGGAAGATGTTTCGGCAACAATTGATATTGATGTTCGTTACAGCGCAGAACGTCGTCCTCGCATGGATTTGCCAAAGCAGGAGAAAAGATATCGCAGCAAAGAGGACGGCAGAAATATTCGCGGTGACTTGGCTGATTTGCAGATTGCACTGACCCTGCGATTGCTTTTTCTGATCCCGGCGGCAATTTGCAGTGCGGTGCTTTCGGTGCTGAATTTGTTTTCTCTGCCTTTGCCGATGTTTCTTTCCGTAGAGCAGTCTCCTCAGAGTGTGTTGACCATTCAGCTCTTGCTGGGTGTGATCGGTATTGCGTTTAGTGGCGAATTGCTGAAAAACGGACTGGTAAAGCTTGCACATATGCGACCGGATAGCGATAGTATGGCGTCCATATCGCTGATTTCTGCTGAACTTGCGGCTGTCTTGGCAGCGTTAGCTCCCGAAATGCTACGAGAACATACCGTATCGCTGTACATTTCTGCGGCATTGCTTGCCGTGTGCATGAATACCATTGCTCGAAGAATGATCGTGACCCGTGCGCAGCGAAATTTTGCTGTATTGAGCGATGGCGAACCGAAGTATGCCGTACATTATGTGGAAAATGAATCCCGTGCTGAAAACTTGACACGAGGGAATGGCGGCGCGTTTCCAATTATGGCAACCATGCGACCTGTTGAGCAGATCAATGATTTCTGGCGATATAGCTTCTCCAGTGATCTGGGTGACCGTATTTGTCGCTATGCCGTGCCGATCATTAGCGCAGTCGCTGCACTGTTTGCCATTTTACTTGCTGTAGTGCGTCATGATACGCTGCAAAGTCCGCTATGTTATGGATTATCTGTGTTTGCACTCTGCTTTTCGGCTGCATCCTGTTCTGCTATTCCATTGATTTCTAATCTGCCGATGGATACCGGTACAAAGCGATATGTTCGAAATCACGGTATGCTGTTAGGATATCAAAGTATTGACGATTTTTATGATATTAACACCATAATGGTGGATATTACCACGCTGTTTCCGCAGGGGACAGGCAAGCTTTCTTCCGTACAAGTGATCGGAGAAAGCCATATTGAGGTCGCCCTGTGTTATGCAGCGGCGCTAACCCATCGTGCAGGCAGTGTATTGAAGGATTCCTTTGCAGCGGCATTGGTTGCCGAAGAAAATGCTCTGCCTACGATCGATAATTATGCCTATGAGGAAGGCAAAGGCATCAGTGGATGGATCGACAACAAGCGTGTTTTGCTCGGTACTCGTGAACTGATGACTGAACATAATATTGCTGCTTTGCCTGCTTATGCCAAGGAATTGGAACTGACAGGTAAAAATAAAGAAGCCGTATATCTTTCCGTTTCGGGTACTGCGGTTGCGCTTTTTATTATAGAATTCAGCGCAAGTCGTTCTATTAAGCGTTGGCTACATGAGCTGGAACGAGAGCATATATATCTGCTGATACGCAGCAATGATGCCATGTTATCGCAGCGGCGTATTGCAAAGATGTTTGAGTTTCCTGAGCATTTGCTGAAGGTGATCCCTTCCCGACTGGAAGCGGAGTACGAAGCCGAAATCGAGCCATTGCAGGAATCCTCACCTACCATGCTTTGTGCAGGGAAGTTGCCTGGCTTTGTACAGATGATCATCGGTGCAAAGCGCGTTCGTCGCGCGGCAAATCTTGGCGCGATATTGCAAGTTGCAGCCGCCACACTGGGGTTATTGTATGCTATAATCTTTTTGCTGATTGGTGCGGAGGAAGATGTCAGTGGCGGTGTGGTGCTATTGTATCAGTTTGCTACTTCGTTGATTTCCATCTCTGCTGTACATTTGCAGGAAGTTTGACCCGTGAGTCACCCTATACCAAAGTAGGGTGACTTTGCCATATGATAAGATGCCTGTGCATGGGAACTTCCGTGCGAATTGGTATTGGCAGCTATCGATTTTCGCATTTGAACGACTGTGATCATTGTTTTTCATATAACAAAGCCTGAGGTGATTCTGACATCCCTCAGGCTTTGTTTATTGATTTCTTGCTTTTTTCAGTGCATCGGTATCCAACCAGACAGTGAATGGACCATCATTGCATAAATCAACTTGCATATGTGCGCCAAATTCGCCCGTTTCCACTTGCACTACACGTTGTCTGCACAAATCTATAAAATGTTCATACAATTGTTTTGCTTCGTCAGGTGGTGCAGCATTGGAAAAGCTTGGGCGTGTTCCCTTGCGACAATCGGCACAAAGCGTAAATTGTGATACGATCAGCAAGCCACCGCCAATATGATTGATCGAACAATTGGTCTTGTCATTTTCATCTGCAAAAATACGCAACTTGCAGATCTTTTCAGCAAGCATTTCACATTCTGCGGCAGTATCACTGGCGGTAACACCCAAGAAAATCAGTAATCCATTTTCAATTTTACCAACAACTTGGTTTTCCACTGTAACCGATGCGTGCGTTACACGCTGCAACAATGCTCTCATGATCATTCCTTTCCGTCGTATACAATGCGGGCATAATCTACGGTTGCCTTTGCGTCTTTTGCGTAGTAATCCGCACCAATAGACATGGCGTATGCTTCGGTCAGTACGGCACCGCCTACAACAGTTTTACACTCGGGATATTGCTCATGCAGCAGTCGAATGGTTTCCGCCATGGCGGGCACTGTTGTTGTCATCAATGCGCTGAGACCCACAAGAGACACCTGATGTTCTTTGGCTACATCCACAATATGTTGCGGTGGCACGTCTTTGCCCAAATCGATCACACGATAGCCGTAGTTTTCAAGTAATAGCTTTACAATATTTTTCCCGATGTCATGAACATCGCCCTGTACGGTAGCAATGACGATCGCTCCCTTGCTCTGTGAGGAATCTCCATCTGTAAAGCTTTGCTTGAGTACTGCAAATGCGCTTTGTGCGGCAGTTGCTGCTTGAATCAGCTGAGGCAAAAACATCGTGCCTGCTTCATATTGTGCGCCTACCTGATCCAACGCCGGAATGAGATGTAAGTTAATGATATCCAGAGGCGCAGTGGATTCCAAAGCAGCGACAGTCAGCTTTGCTGCTTCTTGCTTCATACCATGAGCGACTGCTTCTACAAGGGTAAGATTGCCATTTGTAACGAGGGTGGCAGACTGTACATCACGATAGCAGGCGATATATTCTGCACAGTTGGGATCAAATCCTGCGAGCATACGGTAAGCACGTACTGTGTCCATCATATTTTGGGCTTTGGGATTTATAATGGGCAAAGTTAAGCCTGCCGATAGTGCCATGTTGAGGAAACAAGCGTTGACGATGGGGCGGTTGGGTAATCCAAAACTGATATTTGAAACGCCCAAAACGGTTTGCAACCCCAGCTCTTCACGAACACGATGCAGTGCGTTCAAGGTTTCAGAAGGGCCGTTTTCTCCTGTGGAAGCCGTAAGCGTCAGGCAATCGATGTACACATCTTCTTTGGCAATGCCACAATGCAATGCGCGATGTAAAATGCGCTCTGCGATTCGAAATCGCTCATGTGCAGTGTTGGGAATGCCGTTTTCATCCAATGTTAACCCTACCACAGCTGCGCCATACCGCTTAACCAGTGGTAGTATGGTATTCAAGGAGGATTCCTTGCCGCAAACCGAGTTGACGATTGCTTTACCAGGGTAGATACGCAGTGCTGCTTCCAGTGCCTCAGGATCAGACGAATCCAGTTGCAGTGGTAGATCAGTAACCTCCATCACAGCACACACTGCTTCGGGCAAGACGGTTGCTTCGTCAATGCCGGGTGTGCCTACATTTACATCTAACAGATCTGCTCCTGCCCGTGTTTGCGCGACGGCTTCACTACGCAAATAGTCCATATTATGTTCATGTAGAGCCTGCTGCATCAGCTTTTTTCCTGTTGGATTAATCCGTTCACCAATGATGCGGGGCATATCCAGCTCCACGGTGCGTGTCGCGGAGCATATCGCCGATTTTTTGTGATACGGCAGTCTTGCGCGTCGTTTCTGATCAAGGGCGGAATGCAGTGCGCTGATATATTCGGGGGTTGTTCCGCAGCATCCACCGAAGAATCGTACACCATAATCGGTGAACGCAGCTACCAGGCGTGCAAATTCTTCGGGTGTAATGTGATAGGTATTTGTGATTGGGTCCGGCAAACCCGCATTTGGCTTGATCGCAATTGGAAGTGCAGTCCATTGTGTTAGCTCACGCACCATGGGGATCATTTCTTCCGGTCCCAGTGAGCAATTGATGCCGATGACATCTGCGCCAAGACCTTCCAGTGTCATAGCCATTGCAGATAGAGGGCAGCCCGTAAAAGTTCTGCCGTTTTCGGTAAAGGACATGGTACAAATGACAGGCAGATTGGTGTTTTCTTTAGCCGCAAGCAGTGCGGCGCGCATTTCGGAGAGATCGCTCATTGTTTCAATTACAATCAGATCTGCTCCTGCTGCCATGCCTGCCTCCACCACTTCTTTGTAGCAGGCATAAGCTTCCGCAAAGGTGAGCGTACCGTTTGGCTGAAGTAGCTGTCCTGTAGGGCCAATATCCAATGCAACGTAAGCAAGATCAGATGTTGCCTTATGGGCAATGGCAATGGCTGCATGAATGCATTCTGCAACATCTAGACCAGTGCCTGCCAGCTTGATGCGGTTTGCACCAAAGGTATTTGCATATATAATGTTAGAACCTGCTGCCACATATGCCTGATGGATCGATGCAATGCGCATGGGGTTAGTCAGATTCAGTGCTTCGGGAATTTCGCCTGCGGTGAGTTGCAGCATTGTACCCATGCCGCCGTCCAGCAGAACAAATTCCTGCATCATCAGTGCTTGAATATCCAAGGGATCACTCCTGTTCATGGTCGATTTGGCTGTGCTTGCAGCTTTGTAGATGCGGACATCCACTGCAATTGATACCGCATATTGCTTTTCTGGCATCGTGTACGGGGTGATGAGAACAACCTAGTATTGCTGTCACAGATTTCTGTGGGATAAGAATATGCTGCGGGGTAGCTGTAATGCCGAGCATTCTTGTGGCGTCGCACAAACGCAATAATAGTGGCTGCATTTGTAACGAGAAATCGCCGTACCCGGGGCTGAATCTCGCAGTAATATAGGGGTAGGGGACTTTGCGGCGAATTTCTTGTTCAGTATCTTCGCACAGCATCTCTACCATAGCACTGGCTACCGTGTCGGCAACCAACGCCAGAGCCATATCTTCCGCAGCAATCTGCCGCAATGCCTTTTCTGCTGTAAGTGAAAGCGTCGCCGCCATGACAACGGCGACTTCACAGCCATACAAGTGCTGTTGAATATCATTCCCTGCAAGAGGTATGTCGCCTAGTGCCAGTCCATGCGGCAAATGATTCAGCGAGATGGTTTTCCATATTGATTTCGGTGTCGCTTCTGCATATAATAGGGAGAACGCTCGGTCTGCAAGTTGCTTTGTCTGCGGGTCAAGTACTTTGCAGCCAAGATTGTTTGCGATCTCTTGCCGGAGCGTATTGTCGTTCATCGTTTCATTTCATCGCCAATGGCAGAAACAATATATCTTGCTACATCGGGATTATTCATTGTATACAGATGAATGCCATCCACGCCGTTTTTGATGAGGTCAAGGATCTGTTCAATGGCATATTCCAGACCTGCTGCCTTCAATGAAGCAGGGTCATCGGCATAGCGGGCTAACAAATGCGATAACCTTGTAGGCATACTTGCGCCACACATTGTCACCATGCGCTCAATGGATTTTTTATTGGTCACCGGCATAATACCTGCCTCAATCGGCACTTGAATGTTCGCAACGGCTGTCAACTCGCGGAAGCGGTAAAAGCTGCGGTTATCCAAAAACAACTGCGTGATCAGATGGGAAACGCCTGCATCCACCTTCTCTTTTAGATGACGTACATCGTCAAAAGGGTCAGTAGCCTCCGGATGCCCTTCGGGGTAGCACGCTCCGCAGATATCGAAATCACCCTGTTCACGGATGAAATGCACCAGCTCGCAGGCGTAACGAAATTCATTTTTCGGTTTCATATCAGGATTGCGATCACCACGCAGGGCAAGTATATTTTCTATGCCATTTTCCTTGAATTGCGCAAGTTTTTCCGTTACGCCCTCTCTGGTATCGTTGATACAGGGGAGATGTGCAACCGACATGATTCCATGCTGGTTTTGTAGCGTTGCGCAGATTTCACAGGTTGAAGCACCGGGCGTGGAGCCACCCGCGCCATAGGTCACGCTGATAAAATCCGGTTGAAGATCCTTCAGATCATTCAGTGTTTCATAGATGCGCTGGATGGGCGTGGTGGGCTTTGGCGGAAAAACTTCAAAGGAAAGTACACATTTTTTTTCAAACAATGTAACAGCTTTCATAATGGTTCCTTTCGTAACACAGTGTTATGTTGCAATGCTCCAATCGATGGGGGCAATATTGTTTTGAATGAGAAATGCGTTAGTTTTTGAAAAATGCTTGCAACCGAAAAATCCGTTGTAGGCAGAAAGAGGACTCGGGTGTGCACAGGTCAGCACAAGATGTCTGGGTTCGGTGACAAGCTGTGCCTTCGTGCGTGCATTGGCACCCCACAGCAGAAACACTACCGGCTGTTCGCGCTCGTTCAGGCGACGAATGACTGCATCCGTGACCTGTTCCCACCCCTTATTGCGATGGCTGTTTGCTTGACCGGCGCGTACCGTCAGTGCGGCATTCAGCAGTAGTACGCCTTGTTGCGCCCATGCAGTCAGCTCGCCATGCTTGCCCAAATTATCAATACCGACATCATCCTTGATCTCCTTGAAGATATTGATAAGCGAGGGTGGCGGTGCCACGCCGCGCCGTACGGAAAAGCTGAGCCCGTGGGCTTGTCCCTCTCCGTGATAGGGATCCTGCCCGATAATGACTGCTTTTACATCGTGGTATGCTGTATAGCGAAGGGCGTTAAAGATATCGTACATATTAGGATAAATGATATGGGTGCGGTATTCCTGTATGAGAAATTGCCGCAGCTGCTGATAATTTTCCGATTGAAATTCATCTGCAAGCAGAGTATCCCAATCATTGCCGATGTTGACCATTAGTCTTCTCCTTGTACAAAATTTGTGTCTAGAAGATTATCGGAAACGCCCACTATGATATCATGACGCAAGAAGAAACGTGGGACACGCTCACCGACAGCACAAACAACCTCATAGTTGATGGTATCAGTGGCGCGAGCGATGGCATCTGCAGTGCAAAGTCCGGTGCTGTCGCCAAATATCGTGACCGTATCGCCTACTGCGATTTGAGGTGCGTCACTAATATCCAACATCAGTTGATCCATGCAGACTCTGCCCACTAATGGGCAAAGAGAATCGCGAATCAACATTTTGCATTCACCTTTTGCATTGGCACGCCAAAAACCGTCTGCATAGCCAATGGGTACTGTAGCAATGATACGTTCGTCTTCGGCAGTGTAGGTGCGACCATAGCTGATTGTATCTCCCTTGCGAATGGTTTTGATATGGGAAATTACGGATTTCAGTGCCATCACCGGACGCAATGGTGGCAAATGACGCACCTGTGCAGACGGTGCCAGACCATATAGTACAACACCTGCGCGTACCATATCCAGATGGTATTCGGGATGATCAAAGATCGCGGCACTGTTGGCACAGTGATGCAGTGCAAATGTGATGCCTTTTTTCTGTAAATGGTTGATGGCATCCATAAAAGCGTTAAATTGTTTTTTTGTAAAAGCATCACCGTCTGCACCTTCATCTGCCGAGGCGAAATGTGTAAAAATTCCTTCGGGTATCAGGCAAGGCGATTTGCAAACAGCAAACGCATCGGCAAGCTCGGAGTGACTATCATGATGCTGAAATCCGATACGACCCATACCACTGTCTATTTTGATGTGGATCATCAGGCGTACACCTGATGCCATGGCAGCTTGTGAAAGCGATTCTCCGTAGCTGCGTGAATATACACATTGCGAGATACGCTGCTCTGCAAGCAGTGCGGCACATTCGGGCGGGGTGTAGCCCAGAATCAGAATGGGTAGCGTAATGTCGTGCTTTCGCAGTTGCAACGCTTCCTCCAGATTGGAAACGGCAAGCCAGTCTGCGCCAAGGGAAGTATACAGTTGTGCGAAGCGTACAGCATTGTGACCATAGCCGTTCGCTTTGATGACACAGCAGATCTTTGTTTCGGGGGCAACTTTTTCGCGTACTCTTTCGTAGTTCCAAGCGGCGTGGTCAAGATTGATTTCTGCCCAAGTGCGCTTACGGATTCCGTTCATGATGTATCGCCCTTTCTATAAACTCCATATTATAGTAGATTATAACATAAATTTCCCTTCTTGTAAAGCAGTTTTTCATGTCCATATGTCAATGATGTGAGACCCCAAAAGAGAAAAAACAAGAAAGATTC
>CAYMOJ010000020.1:0-32032 GCA_964392175.1 uncultured Ruminococcus sp. | reverse complement strand
AGCGCCACCTTGCCAAGGTGGAGGTAGCGAGTTCGAGCCTCGTAATCCGCTCCATCACGCGGTGGGGAAATATCCTTATCGTGCAGGAAAGAACGGAGTAAAACTCCGTTCTTTCTTTTTTTATCACTTAGGGCAATGAAGCAATCAAGCCTGAGAAATGTTCGGTTTCTCAGGCTTTTTTTGTTATTCTACACGATAAATTGCAGTCTGTAAGGCCTTGCTGTCAATGATTTCCAATGCAGGGAAAGCGGTTTGCAGAATGTGACGGAATTGTGCCAGCACGGGCTGCTCTGTAAAAAAGTGTCCACAGTCAAATATGCCCATTCCACGATTGACAGCATCGCACCATTCGCTGTGCTTTAGATCACCGGTAATCAATGCGTCTGCTCCACAGGCAATGGCGTCTGAAATCAGATCCCCACCGCTACCGCCGCACCATGCAATCCGTTGAATTGGTGCATGATTGTGATAGTAACGTATGCCCTCACAATGCAGGGCTTGTTGCAATGCAAGGATGCAATCTTCCTGTTGTATCGGTTGTTGCAGATCACAGCAGCAACCAAGCGTTCTGCCACCGGAAAGTGTATGCAGTGGCGTGATATTCTCGCAAAGAGGCAAGGTATCACGCAGTGCATTGCCAAGCATTTTGTTGGTGCCTTCTGTTGCAATATCCATGCAGGTGTGGGAAGCAATCGCTGTGATGTGGTTTTCTATCAGATGCCATACAGGATGTGCAGGAGATATCTGCTTGATTCCACCCCAAATAACAGGATGATGGGACAAAATCAGTTGTGCACCGAGCGTGGCAGCTTCTTTCACTACAGGAATGGTGATATCCAGGGCGAGCAGTACTTTGGTAATGGTTTCTGTTCCATTGCCGACAAGCAGACCGGAATTATCATAAGATTCCTGCATAGCAAATGGCGCTGCTGCATCCAGTGCTGCATAAATATCATTGACGGTAATCATCATATTTCTCCTTCCTTTCGCCAAAGATTAATCTCGCGAATCAGCCGTTCCGTCATTTCTGCTTCCGGGCTATTCACCGATTTTTGCCCCTCCAGTTTTTTGCCAAGCCGTTCAAGGATTGTGGCAATATAGACCTTGGTCAGCAGTTCGGTTTTGCGCAATTGCCCCACATAGCTTTGGCATTCTGTCAGGGGGGTGGTATCGCCTGTGTATTGTGCCTGCATCACGGTATAGAGATGTGCATCCTTGACCGCAGATTCTTTCATCACGCGAAATCCGTTTTCAGCAAGCCAACTGCGTAGGATTTCCGCTTTGGTCATCGGCTGCAACACGAGATTTGTACCGCGAGTTAACCATTTTGCACAGGGGGCGGCTAAGATATCCCGAATGGTTTCACCGCCCATGCCTGCGATGATGACATCTGTGATGCCCTTTTCAGGCACAGAATGCAGCCCGTCAGAGCAGCAAAGCGATACGGATGATGCAACATTGAAGCGTTTCAGCGTTTGTGCGGCTGCCGAAAGTGGGCCTTGCTTGATATCGGTTGCAAGGGCACGTTTGCATTTTCCGCTTTGTATAAGGTAAGCAGGCAACAAGGCATGGTCTGTGCCAATATCACAGGCGTATTCGCCCTGCACAAAGGATGCACAGCAAAGCAGCCGCGCAGAAAGCGGTATCATGGCATATTCCTCCATTGTAGAACTGAAAGCCATCATAAAGATGAATTTCTTCTAAATTATAGCACAAAAGGTTGCAATTTGCAAGATAATTTGGTATAATACTAGGAGCGATTTTTTGTAATCTGAAATTGGGAGGTTGGAACATGAAGAAAAAGGTGCTTACCATCTCTGCAATTGCGGTCGTAGCCACAGTTGGCATTGCGGTGTCACCATTGGCTTTGGGTAGCAGTACTACAGTTGACAAGTTGAGTGCCTATCTGGATGGTTCGGAAAAATTCACAGAGAAAGAAGTGACAATGTTGGATGTCGATCGCAACGGAACAGTTGACCGTATGGATTGGATCAAGGCGAAGTATCAAGCAGTGCTGGGGGGCGATGCCGATCAGCTGCAAATTTTTGCGCCTACCGAGCAGTATGCAAAGCAGCTTGGACGTACATATTATCATGAGGAAAGTAAAACAACTTGGTGTTCGCTTTCCGGAACGGGCATTGCGTTTTCTTTTCATGGATCAAAGTGTACGCTGACGCTGGTCGCTGATACCCAGTACACCGCAGGCGAGGCAAATGCTGCGCGCTATGCGATTTACTTGGATGACGCACTGCTTCAGGATGCACAACTTATAACGTCTACGATGGATGTTGTAGTGCTGGATGCAGATACTGCGGCGAACCATGAAGTTCGTGTGGTGAAGCTTTCTGAGGCTTGCAATTCTACGCTTGGTATTCGCGATATTGTGGTGGATGCCGAGGATGCCATTGTACCGGTTGCAAAAAAAGCACATACCATTGAGTTTATCGGCGATTCTATCACCTGTGGCTATGGTGTGGATTTGGAAGATACCGGCGGTGGCTTCAAGACACTTACAGAGAATGTGACCCGTGCTTATGCATATCGCACTGCCGAAATGCTGGATGCCGATTACAGCATGGTCAGCTATAGTGGGCACGGAATCCTTTCGGGATATACAAGCAACGGTCAGTTGAATACCAAGCAGCTGGTTCCACCATACTATGATCATCTTGGTTTCTGCTATGGCAAGTTTGAGGGTACGCTTCAGCCACAGAATATCGAGTGGCAGTTTGAAGAGGAGCCTTCTTTGATTGTTATCAACCTCGGTACCAATGATGCGTCCTATACGGGTGGAGATGGCACACGTCAGAGAGAATACGCAGATGCTTATATTGCATTTTTGAAAGAAATCCGTGCGAAGAATCCCAATGCGCCAATCCTCTGTACGCTTGGCATTATGGGTACACAGCTTTGCGATGCGATGGAACTGGCTGTATCCGATTATACTGCCGAAACCGGTGATACCAACATCAATAGTATGCGGTTTGCAGCGCAGCTTGCTGAGGACGGTTATGCTGTGGATTGGCATCCTACTGCAAAGACGCATGATAAAGCTGCGGAAGTTCTTAGTGATTACATCCGAAATTGGCTTGGATGGTAAAAAGGAGTATTCTGAATGTATACGATTGCACAGACACGAAAATATCTCTCTGATGGCAAGCTGGATGCCCGTCTTTCGGGGCTGTATGGTGTAGCAGGTGCAGATCTCGCCCCATACCGTGCCCGTTTGATGCGTGCACTGGATGCTTTTCTCGCGGAATTTCCGCAATACTGTGACGGTGAGAATACACCCGTGCAGCTGTTTTCTGTATCCGGTAGAACAGAGCTTGGTGGCAACCATACCGATCATCAAAATGGCTGTGTGCTTGCAGCTGGTGTCAGTTTGGATATCATTGCAGTAGCGACACCCATCAAAGAGAATACCATTACTGTGAAATCCGAAGGGTATCCTGCTGATTGTATTTCTCTTGCCGATTTGCACATTCACGAGGATGAGCGTGGCACCTCTGCTGCATTGATACGCGGTACTGCTGCGCTTTTTGAGAAGCGCGATATCAAAGTTGGCGGATTCGTTGCATATACCACGTCTTCCGTATTAAAAGGCAGTGGACTTTCTTCTTCAGCCGCGTTTGAGGTCATGATCGGCACCATTTGCAATCATTTTTATGCTGCTGATGCGCTAACATTGGAGACCCTTGCAATCATTGCACAGAATGTTGAAAATCAGTATTTTGGTAAGCCTTGCGGTCTAATGGATCAGATGGCTTGTGCGTTGGGCGGTGTAGTTGCCATTGACTTTGCTGATCCAGCAAAGCCACAGTGGCAGCAGGTCACATTGCATTTTGGGAAAGAGGGTTACGCGTTCTGTATTATTGATACAGGTGGTGACCACGCTGATTTGACAGAAGATTATGCAGCGATCCCCGCTGAGATGAAGTCTGTAGCGCGGCAGCTTGGTGCTGATGTTCTGCGCAATACCGATGAAAACGATTTCTGGCAAAATTTGCCTACAATTCGTCAGGTTTGCGGTGATCGTGCTGTGATGCGTGCGATCCATTTTTATGGTGATAACAAGCGTGTTCCTATGCAGATTACCGCACTTTCCGATGGCAGATTTGCGGATTATCTTGCAATGGTCACGGAATCCGGTCGCTCATCCCTTGTCAATCTGCAAAATATTTATTCCTGTCATAAACCACAGCAGCAGGCGGTATCCGTTACGCTTGCACTTTGCGAAAAATTCCTGGGTGGTAAGGGTGCATATCGCGTGCATGGCGGTGGATTTGCCGGTACAGTTCAGGCGTATGTACCAATTGCAGAGTGCGATTCATTTTGCGCGGCAATCAATGCCGTGTTGGGTGAGAATGCCTGCTACGTGCTGAATATCCGCGCAGAAGGTGCAGCAGTATTGTTGCCCAATGTCACTGTCTGACTTGATGTTGTTATAAGGAGTTTTGCATGCTTTTGAATATCCTGAAAAAAATGGTTGGCGATCAGCGTGTGCTATTGCTTGGCTTTGGACGCGAGGGCAGGGCACTGTATCGTAGAATTGCGCAGGTTGGCGGTTATACCACCCTTGGCATTGCTGACCGGAATCCCATTCCTGATGCGCCAAATGGCGTGGCATTGCATATCGGGGCTGATTACCAAAAAGCCATGTACGATTATGATATCGTGTTCAAAAGCCCCGGCATTGTGCTGGAAACGTCTCCGGAACAGTTGCCCTGTACGGTTACCTCATTGACGGCGGTGTTTCTCACAGCCTACCGTGAGCAGTGCATCGGCATTACAGGCACAAAAGGAAAATCCACGACATCGTCGCTGTTGTATCATGTGTTGCAGACAGCCGGTTTGCCATCGGTACTCGGTGGCAATATTGGCATTCCCATGGCTGATCTGTATGAGCAGATCACGCCCGAAACGATCATTGTTCTGGAAATTGGCGTTCACCAATTGGAATACACGAAGGTTTCGCCGAAAACTGCGGTTTTTCTGAATTTGTACGAGGAACACCTTGATCATTATGGTACACTTGCGTACTACGCCTATTGCAAGGAAAATATCTACCGTTATCAGCACGCAGGTGATTTGCTGCTTTGTGGAGAACCTTCTCTGCCGAAGGCCGGGGATTGCTGTGCAGATGTACTGCATATCGCAATGGATGATTGCGCTGCCGATATCTCCTTGCATGGTGGAACTACAGTGCGATGTGGAAAAGATTCGATGGAATTACCCAAGACCATGTCGTTGACAGGCTTGCATAATCGTCTGAATTGTGCTGTAGTGTATGCACTTGCCCACCGGCTTGGCGTTTCCGATGAGAAGATCGCAGATGGTATTATGACATTTCAGCCGCTGCCCCATCGTTTGGAAATGTTGGGAGAATGGGGCGGTATTCGCTGGGTGAATGATTCGATTTCCACTGCCTGCGAAACTTGCATTCAGGCACTCAACAGCCTGAAGGATACCGATACGGTGATGATCGGTGGCATGGACAGAGGAATCTCTTATACACCACTGTTGGATTATCTGAACACATCCACTGTGCCACATATTATTCTTATGTCCGATTCGGGCAGACGCATTGCAAATGAAGCAGCATCCTATGGCAGTGCATTGACAGATCGAATCATTACGGTGAAGAATTTAACAGAAGCTGTGCAGCTTGCAAAGCAAATTACCCGGAAGGGAAAGATCGCATTGCTTTCTCCAGCAGCTGCCAGCTATAACGAATATCGAAATTTTGAAGTACGAGGCGAGCATTTTCGCAGCCTTGTATTTGCAACCGATGCAAACTGAATTGCAGAAAGTACACATCATGAAAACAATCTATCTTGTCATTCCTTGCTATAATGAGGAAGCAGTTTTACCCGAAACAACCAAGCGACTGACAGCCTTGATGACACAGCTACAAGAAAAAGGAACGATCACCTACGATAGCCGTATCGTTTTGGTAGATGACGGCTCCATGGATCGCACATGGGCGATGATTGCGGAATACTATCATGCGCAGCCACAGTTTTTTGAGGGAATTCATCTTTCTCGTAATCAAGGGCATCAGAATGCTTTGCTTGCCGGTATGATGACGGTACGCGATCGCTGCGATGCAATCATTTCTCTGGATGCCGATTTGCAGGATGATGTGAATGCCATCGTGGAGATGATTGAAAAGTTCACCGAGGGCTATGATGTCGTATATGGTGTACGTAGTGCCCGCAAAACGGATTCTGCATTTAAGCGTATGACTGCCGAAGGGTTTTATAAGCTCATGAACATGATGGGCGCAGAGGTGATCTATAATCACGCCGATTACCGTTTGATGAGCCGTAGGGCTTTGGATGGACTTGCACAGTTTCAGGAAGTGAACCTGTTTTTACGCGGCATTGTCCCGATGATCGGATACCCTTCCACAACCGTGTATTATGAGCGTGCCAAGCGCTTTGCAGGTGAATCCAAATATCCCTTGAAGAAGATGCTTTCCTTTGCAATGCAGGGTATCACTTCACTTTCTACTAAACCCATTCGTATGATCACTTCGCTGGGGGCTTTGATTTTTGTCGTCAGTATTGCAATGATCGTCTACTGCCTTGTGCGATACTTTACAGGGCATACCGTTGCCGGTTGGACTTCTACAACGATCTCAGTTTGGGCAATCGGCGGGCTGATTCTCTTTGCCCTTGGCGTGATCGGCGAATATATTGGCAAAATCTACCTGGAAACGAAGCAGCGCCCGAAATATTTGGTGGAAACGTATCTCTCCAATCGTGAAAAGCAGAGCGATGATCTGACCGAGCGTTGAATTTTCCGATATTTTTATTTCCCAACTATTGACAAAATCAGGAATTTATTGTACACTTATAGAATGTGGGATGCTGTATCGCTTGCAAAATGTAGCGTGACGGTATCTGATGAATGATTCAAAAAAGGCGGTTTTCCAATGAGTATATTTGATCGTATTTTCGGTTCTTACAGCGAAAAAGAGTTGGCGAGAATCGAACCCCTTAAGCAAAAAGTCTTGGCTCTTGACGAGGATTACAAGGGCTTTTCCGATGCAATGCTGAAAGCAAAAACAACAGAGTTTCGTGAGCGCCTCGCGAAGGGCGAAACTCTGGATGATATTCTGCCGGAGGCACTTGCAACTGTTCGTGAAGCAGCGGACAGAGTGCTCGGCAAGAAGCCTTTTCCCGTACAGATTATCGGTGCAATTGTGTTGCATCAGGGGCGTATCGCGGAAATGCGCACCGGTGAAGGTAAAACACTGGTTGCCTGCGTTGCGGCGTACCTCAATGGTTTAAGCGGCAAAGGTGTTCACGTTGTTACGGTGAACGATTACCTTGCAAAGACGCAATCCGATGAAATGGGAAAGGTGCTGCGTTTTCTCGGCCTGACCGTTGGCTGCATTCTGCATGGACTGAACAATGATGAACGCCGTGCGGCATATGCTTGTGATGTGACCTACGCTACCAACAATGAGATTGGCTTCGACTATTTGCGTGATAACATGGTCATTCACAAGAGAGACCGTGTGCAGAGAGCTCCGAACTTTGCCATCGTGGACGAGGTTGACTCCATCCTGATTGATGAGGCAAGAACCCCGCTGATCATTTCCGGTCAAGGCGATAAGTCTACCGACCTTTATGACCGTGCCGATAAGTTTGCACGTACTTTGACGCCGATTACCATCGTAGAAATGGACGAAAAACAGGATCAGGACGAAAGCTTTGAGGATTACGACTACATCGTGGATGAAAAAGCAAAGTCTGCAACCATTACCCGTCGTGGCGTGCAGAAGGCGGAAAAATATTTCGGCGTTGAAAACCTGATGGATGCGGAAAACATGACGCTGCTGCACCATGTCAATCAGGCGATCAACGCACACGGCGTGATGCACCTGGATATCGACTATGTTGTCAAGGACGATGAGATCATCATCGTGGATGAGAATACAGGACGACTGATGCTTGGCAGACGCTACAACAACGGTCTGCATCAGGCAATTGAGGCGAAAGAGGGCGTAAAGGTCAAGCACGAATCCAAGACGCTTGCTACAATCACGTTCCAGAACTATTTCCGCTTGTACAATAAACTTTCCGGTATGACCGGTACTGCGATGACCGAGGAAGACGAGTTTCGTGAAATTTACAAGCTGGATGTGATTGCCATCCCTACCAATCGTCCCGTGATCCGCAAAGACCAGTCTGATGTGATCTATCGTACGGAAAAGGCAAAGTATGCTGCAATCATTGAGCAGATCCTTGCTTGCCATGAAAAGGGACAGCCCGTTCTGGTGGGTACTATTTCCATTGAGAAGTCTGAACTGCTTTCCAAAATGCTCCATCGTCGTGGTATTAAACACGAGGTGCTCAACGCGAAATATCATGCCAAGGAAGCGGAAATCGTTGCACAGGCAGGTAAACTGGGTGCTGTGACCATTGCCACGAACATGGCCGGTCGTGGAACGGATATCATGTTGGGAGGTAATGCAGAGTTTCTTGCAAAGGCTGAGATGCGAAAGCGTGAGATCCCCGAAGATATTATTACCGAGGCTGTCGGCTTTGCAGATACCGATAACGAGGAGGTTCTGGCAGCTCGTGAGGTGTATCGTACGCTGTACGCCAAGTTCGATGCAGAGGTGAAGGAGCGTGCAGTTGCTGTCAAGGAAGCCGGTGGATTGTATATTCTTGGCACTGAGCGTCACGAATCTCGCCGTATTGATAATCAGCTGCGTGGTCGTGCAGGTCGTCAGGGTGACCCCGGTGAAAGCCGCTTCTTCCTCTCTGTAGAGGATGACCTGATGCGTGTGTTTGCAGGTGAACGCCTTGAAAACATGATGGCGCGCCTCAACGTGGAAGAGGATATGCCCATTGAGAGTAAGATGCTGACCAAGATTATCGAGTCCTCGCAGAAGAAGGTGGAAGCAAGGCATTTTGCTGTGCGTAAAAATGTCCTCAATTATGATGATGTGATGAGCAAGCAGCGCGAGATCATTTACGGTCAGCGTAGTAAGGTGCTTGATGGTGAAGACCTCCATGCTTATATTACCAACATGATCAAGGAGTTGATCCATGATACCGTTTATCAGTATCTGGCAGATGATGTTGATCGCGATGGCTGGAATCTGATTGGTCTGCGCGAGCATTTCATGGATTGGATCACGGTGCCTGAGGACTTTGACTGGGATAAGGATAAAATCTACAAGACCAGCCGCGACGATATCGTCAAAATGTTGACCGACCGTACCCTCGCTGTGTATCAAATGCGCGAAAACAATATCGGTAAGGATGAACTGCGAGAGCTGGAACGCGTGGTGTTGCTGAAAATCGTAGATACCAAGTGGATGGCGCACATCGATGATATGGATGAGCTGAAGCGCGGCATCGGTCTGCGTGGTATGGCACAGCATAATCCTGTTATTGAGTATCGTTACGAGGGCTTTGCCATGTTCGATGCCATGATTGAAGCCATTCGTGAGGAAACCGTTCGTATGCTGATGACCATTCGTTTGATGAATAACAAAGCACCGGAGCGCGAGCAGGTCGCAAAGCCGGCTGCGCCCAATGCAGGCGCAGGTGATGGTAGCTTCACTGCACAGGCAACAGCCAAAAAGAAGATCGGTCCCAATGAGCCTTGCCCTTGTGGCAGTGGCAAAAAATATAAGCTGTGCTGTGGGGCGAAGCAATGATGAGTTACCGTGAAAAATTATCGCAGCTTGCTGCGGAGTGCCATGCGGAATTGACAGAGCATATTTTGCCGTTTTGGATGCAATTGAAGGATGATCGCGGTGGATTTTATGGTCAAATGACACATGATCTTGCGGTGCATACCGATGCGGTCAAGGGCGTGATCCTGCACGCGCGCATTCTCTGGACATTTTCTTCCGCCTATCTCGCGGAAAACAATCCTGCCTATCTGGCGGTTGCAAAGCACGCCTATGCATTTCTTTGCAAAGCAGAGGATGCTGAACGTGGCGGTACTTACTGGTCACTGGATGCACAATGTGCACCCTGTGAAACCAATAAATATACCTATTGTATGGCGTTTGTGATCTACGGTCTTTCGTTGTATGCCGAAGCAAGCGGCGAAAATGCTGCACTGGATTATGCAATGCGTCTGTTTCGCGTGATTGAACAGTACGCTGCGCAGCCCGATGGATATCTGGAAAGCTTTTATGCAGACTGGTCACCTTTGGAAAATGACCATCTTTCCGAGCATGACCTTGGTGCTGCCAAGACCATGAACACTACGCTTCACCTGATTGAGGCGTATGCCGAGTTGTATCGTATTACCAAAGATCAGATGGTGGGCATGGCTCTGCAATCTTTGCTGCGACTCATGGCAGAACGCGTTTATGATCCGCAGGAAAAAATACTGCGCGTGTTCTTCGATGAACATCTGAATGTGTTAGGCGATTTGCACTCCTATGGTCATGATATTGAAGCCAGCTGGCTGATGGATCATGCCTGTGATTGTTTGCAGGATGATGAGGTAACCGCTGTATTGCGAGAAATCGACTATCATCTGGCATTGCATATTGAGCAGCTTGCGTTGCATGATGGCTACTTGTATAACGAGCGATTCCAAACAGAAATAGATCAGACAAGAGTATGGTGGGTACAGGCTGAATCTGTGATCGGTTTTCTGAATGCTGCCGAATATGCGGCAAGGCATTCGGAACAAATGGTTTGCGCACGTATGATCGACAATGCAGTTGCAGTGTATACAAATATTGCAACGCAGCAAATTGATCATCGCGATGGAGGCGAATGGCTTGCTGAGCTAGAGCCGGATGGGACACCTCGACCTGCAAATGATGTGGCAGGCCCGTGGAAATGTCCGTATCACAACGGCAGAATGTGCATGGAGGTCATGCGCCGTGCTGGTATTCTTTGCGATTTGATCGCAATGTAATAGAAAGGCAGCAGCGTTTTTTCGGTGCTGCCCGGACTGTTTCAATCGAAAAAAAGGGGAAGGCTATTTATGGATGTGAAGAAGGTATTTCAAGCAACTGCTTGCCTGTGTATGGCAGCGACAATGACTGTTGGTATGGTGATGCCCGCGTTTTCTACCGCAGGTGAAGACCCCGGCACTGTTGACGATTCGGAAAAAGTATTTCCGGATCCTGACAGCTTTTCCTATGATGATGTAGAGGTTGACTTTGCCAAGGCATTGCAGTATACCATGCATTTTTACAATGCAAATATGTGTGGCAGTGGCATTACCGGCGGTAGATTGGAATGGCGCGGTGATTGCCATACTGAGGACGGCGCAATTCCGCTGAAGCCTTATGGTGAGGATTTCATCGGCACCAATCTTTCTCAGGAATTCATTGATGAGCATATTGATATTCTTGATCCTGATGGGGACGGCGCGGTGGATTGCGATGGCGGTATGCATGATGCAGGTGATCATGTGAAATTCTGTTTGCCCGGCTCTTATGCGGCATCTACGCTGGCATGGGGCTACTATGAATTCCGTGACGCATACGAAAAGACCGGCAACGCCGAGCAAATTGAGGAGATCATCCATTGGTTTGCCGATTATTACCTCAAGTGCCTGTATTATAACGAGGACGGCACCGTTTTGGCGTACTGCTACCAGGTCGGTGAGGGTAATATCGACCACAACTACTGGATCGCACCGGAACTGCAAAATACCACAGCCTTGCTGGATTTTGCCAGACCTGCGTATTTTGCGACCGTAGATACTCCTGCATCCGATATGTGTGCAGGTACCTCGGCGGTACTCGCTATTTGCTATTTGCTCTTCCGTGAAACGGAACCGACATTTGCGGAGGAGTGCCGCAAGGGTGCATATGCGCTCTATGATTTTGCCGTGGAAACCCACGCGGAGGATGAAGGTCTGACGGTGCTTTCTCTGGGCTATGATGGCGGGTTTTATACATCCAGCTATGATTACGATGAGCTGGCATGGGCTGCTGTTTGGCTCTATGAGTGCACCCTGACTGATGATCCCACTGCCACCGAAAAAGCATGGGAGTATATTGATGCGATCATTTCGGTAGATGAATCTACCAGCAACGATATGGGTGCGCATCCGTATACCGGTTATGTAAAGCGCATTATCGCTGATACCGGCAACTGCTGGCAGAATATCTGGGTACATTGCTGGGATACCGTTTGGGGCGGCGTTTTTGCCAAGCTTGCTCCGATCACCAATACCGCTCGTGATTGGTATATTTTCCGTTGGAATCTGGAGTATTGGTCGGGAATTACCCACCTGGATCCCGGCCCTGATGATATGCTCTGGAACATGGAGTATGATCCGGATTTGCCCCTTGACACGGGCGATACGACCTATCTTGCAAAAACACCTGCCGGCTTCTCCATGCTGAATGAGTATGGTTCTGCGCGCTACAATACGGCTGCACAGCTTTGTGCGTTGGTGTATGCAAAGTATTCTCCCGAAACGACCCATGATCCCATGCGTTTTGCAGATTGGGCATATACGCAGATGGAATATGTCATGGGTAAGAATCCCATGAATCGTGCGTATATTGTTGGCTATTCTGATACAGCAGCATCGCATCCCCATCATCGTGCAGCACATGGTTCTATGACGCTGAACATGGATGATCCGTGGGATCAGACCCATGTGCTTTGGGGCGCATTGGTCGGCGGTCCGGATTCCGGTGACTGGCATCGTGATATTACCAAAGATTACATCTACAACGAGGTTGCCGTGGACTACAATGCAGCCGTTGTAGGTGCCTGCGCAGGATTCTATCACTATTACGGCACTGATGAAATGTCCATTGATGAAAACTTCCCACCCTCTGAGGAGAGTATGCAAGGCTCTGAGATCGTAGAGTTTACGCTAGCTGCTGCAGTTGGTCAGGAGGATGCCCAGGCAACACAGGTTCTCATCGAGATTACCAACCAAAGCTCGCAGCCACCTCGCTATCTGGATGAGGTGAAGGTACGGTACTATTTCAGCATTGCTGAGCTGCTGGAAAACGGTCAGACAATCAATGATCTTGATGTTCGTATCGACTATGACGAGATGAAATCCAATTCCGATGGCGAATATTATGTTACCTATGAGATCGAGCAGTATAACGATCAGGGCGATTGCTACATTGAATTTACATGGTCGGATTATCAGTTCTACGGTGATTTGCAGTTCCAGTTTGCTTTGATGGCACCGGTGCAGAACAGTGAGTATGTATTCGTTTGGGATCCCACCAACGATTATAGCCGTTCAGACCTGAAAACTGCGGATGAACTGGGCGTTCCGCTGAATGAAGCACCGACCTATTATGAAAAGATCACGATGTATGTCGATGGTGAGCAGGTCTGGGGCGAAGCACCCGCCGATGCGCCGGATGCTGATTTGAAGGTATCTTATGGTGATGTGAACTGCGATGCAGTGGTCGCAATCAACGATGTGATTTTGCTGAATCGTTTGTTGGCAGAGGACATAGCCGTGACTGTATCGGCACAGGGGATGCTAAATGCTGACTGTAACGCAAGCGGTTCGCCGGATCCTGATGATAGCGTGATGATTCTCAGCTACCTTGCAGGTCTCATTGATGTGAGTATGCTTGGTAAGGCTTCTTGATTCAAACAGGGGAATTTTGGGGTCGTTTCAACTGACAACGCATACACAAGAAAGGATTGTTGATTGTGCGACTGAAAAAAAGTGCAGCACTGATGATTGCTGTTTCAATGTCTAATTTGATGACCGGTTTGACGACTGCCGCAGCCGGTACCATCCTTGGAGATGCGGATTGCAATGGCAAAATCACTGTTGCGGATGCAATTATGATCAATCGTATGGTTGCTGAAGAAGCTGTTGATCCCGCAGCGGATGGTTTGATCAACGCAGATACCGATCGTAACGGTTTGGTGACTTTGGATGACTCCACACGGGTGCTGTCATATCTAGCCGGCTCGCTGACGCAAGCAGAGTTTTTTGGCACGGTCAACGAGGATGGTTACGATTTGACCGGCTTTGCGTACCAGTGGCCTGCGGTTTTCGCGAAGGACGATAGCGTCACCATTACAGATCGTAGCTATGTCAGCCATGATGTCAGCATTACCATTACCGACCATATCAGCGATAATATGGCGTATTATGTTGCGGATATCTACATCCGCGATTTGGAAAGCTTCCGCTCAGCGTTTGCTAAGGGGACTTACCCCGAGCCAAGAAGTGCTCAGACAGATTCTGTGCGCAATATGGCGAAGGAAAACAATGCGATTTTGGCGATCAATGCTGATTACTGCGAAATTCGTTATACCGGTATTTTGTATCGCAATGGTGTGCTATACCGCGATGTGGATAAGGATGATGTGGCGGCACTGACCTATGACGGCGTGTTGACGACCTATACCAAAGATGCTTTTCGTGCCCTTTCACAGGAGCAGCTGGATCAAATTTGGCAAACCGCGACCTTTGGGCCCGCGCTGCTGGTGGATGGTGAACCAATCAGCGGATATACCGGGGCGATTGCAAGTGCAAATCCGCGTAGCGCACTTGGATACTATGAGCCGGGGCACTATTGCTTTGTGCAGTGTGATGGCAGACAGGACGGTTATTCTATCGGTATGACAATGGATGAATTCGCAGTGCTGATGGCTTCGCTTGGTTGCACAGAGGCATATAACCTTGATGGTGGTACTTCCTCCGAGATGGTATTCAACGGCGAACGTGTTAATCAGCCATATAATGGTGGACGCTATTCCAGCGATATTTTCTACATCTGCGAAGTCCCTAAAACAACAGAATAATCAAAACGGCGGTGTTGCCTTATGACACCGCCGTTTTACAATACAATGAGGAGGCAAATATGGTACCGTTAGCAGAACGGCTTCGTCCGAAAAGCATAGATGAAATGGTGGGGCAGCCACAGCTGTTTGGGAAAAACAGTCCCATGCGGCGGATTGCAGAGTCGGGAAAGATCCCCAATATGATTTTCTACGGCCCTTCCGGTGTAGGAAAAACTACATTGGCACGTATTCTTGCAGACCGTACGGATCTGCGTCTGTTTAAGCTCAATGGCACAACCGCTTCTGTAGGAGATATCAGAGAGATCTTACAGGAAAGCGGCTCTCTGTTTGGGTCAAATGGCATTCTACTGTATCTGGATGAGATACAGTATCTCAACAAAAAGCAGCAGCAAAGCCTTCTGGAGTACATTGAAAACGGTAGTGTCACCCTGATTGCCTCCACAACGGAGAACCCCTATTTTGCAGTGTTTAATGCGATTATCAGCCGTTGTACTGTCTTTGAGTTTAAGCCGGTGACAGCAAAAGAGCTGGAGCCTGCCGTTGTGCGTGCATTTCGATTTCTGGAGACCGAACAGAGAGTGCCTATTTGCTATGATGACACCGTTGTGCCATATATTGCAGCAGGTTGTGGCGGCGATGTGAGAAAAGCCGTCAATACCGTGGAGCTTGCTGTGCTTTCCGGAGAAAAGACCGAGCAGGGGATTCTTGTGGATACAGAAGGCGTGCAGAGTTTGACACAGCGAAGCAATATGCGTTATGACCGTGAGGGGGATCAGCACTATGATCTGCTCTCCGCGCTACAGAAATCCATACGCGGGTCTGATGAAAATGCGGCGATACACTATGCTGCAAGATTGATGGAAGCGGGCGATTTGCTATCCTTGTGTCGCAGATTGCTCTGTATTGCTGCTGAGGATGTGGGGCTTGCATATCCTATGGCGATACCGATTGTCAAAGCAGCGGTCGATTCGGCCTTGCAGCTTGGATTTCCGGAGGCGAGATTGCCTCTTGCCGATGCTGTAATTCTACTTGCCACTGCACCAAAATCCAACAGTGGATACCTAGCCGTAAACGCCGCGTTGGAAGATATCCGTGCCGGTCTTTCTGGCGATTTCCCCCGTTGTCTTCAGAATGTACATTTCGATGGTGCTGATGCAAAGCAAAGGGGACAGCACTATCGCTATCCCCATGATTATCCCAATCATTATGTTGAGCAGCAATATCTTCCTGATACACTGCGAGACAGAGTTTACTACGAATACGGCGATAACCGTCAGGAGCAGGCTGCAAAGGAATACTGGGCGAAAATCAAGCCATCAAAACGGTAGCATTGTGTTGCAAAACCAAACGATCAGTGGCAACGATATCAGCGAGCAAAGTGTTGTAACAAATATTGCCTGTGATGCCAGTTTTTCATCAGAGTGGTACTCGGTTGCGAACAATGCTGCCATATTTGCAATCGGCATTGCAGCCATCAATAGCAAAACGGAAGCAAGAATCTCATGGGGTATCACCAGACGGATGATCAGCCAGATCGGTATCGGCAAAAGAAACTGCCGCACCAGTGTATAGAGATTCAGACGCAGATTGCCAAGGGTGCTTTTCAAGGGCGTACCTGCAAGATTTGCACCTACTACCAGCATTGCAAGTGGCGAGGTCAACCCACCCAGTGTGTCGCAGGTATCTGCAAGTAAAGAAGGCAGCTGTATCTTCAATGAGAAAAGGATCACCGCCACAGCACAGCAAAGCACACCTGGTGTGAATAGAAGCTTTTTGGGCTGCATTCGTTGCCATGGATTGCGCTTGTCATTGCTGTTATCTGCTTTGCCGGCGGTGATTAATATTACGCCCACTGTATAGATCAGCACATGAAACACGCTGTTGAGGATCGCGGCATAGAACAGACCTTCCGTGCCGCATACGGCAAGGGCAATGGGGAATCCCATAAAGCCAACATTGCCGAATACCGTCATAAAGGTGTAGAGGTTGCGTGTACACTTTGGAAACCGAAACAGTGCAGTCACCAAAATACCCAGAAGGATCATTACCAAATAAAATCCGACAGATACCGCAAACAAATAGCCGATATGTAATGTAGTATCGCCGGTTTCATCGTGGATGATCATTTGCAGACGGTCATTGAATGCGTCAAGAATCATCAGCGGTGTAGTGACATAGAGCATCAGCTTTGTGAGCTTTTGCTTGGTATGCTGGTCAATGATATCCAGTCTTGCAAGCAACATACCGATGCACAGCACCAGAAACAATCGCAGTAGCTGCTCTAAGATCACGGAAATATCCATAGTGTCATCTCCACAAAAAGTGCGGTATACAAATAACCGCACTTTCGTTTTTTATTTGCGAATAAACAGTACACCGAGGGTGTTTGGCCCACAATGGCTTGAAATTGTACATCCTGCGATGGTTTCCGCAATGCTGTCAAAGTGCGCGTGAGCGCAAATAGCAGACCTGGCAGCATCTACAGCACTTTGCTCGGCACGTGTGTGAGTGATGAAGATCAGTGCTTTTTGCAGAGCATCGGCATCGCTTAAACGATCATTGACATATTGCGTCACACAGGTGGTAAAGTTGCCACGATATTTTTTTGCTACGTGCATCTCGCCATCCTGCACCACAATACAAGGTTTCAGCTTCAGCATATTGGCACCCAGTGCGGCAACAGTAGAGCATCTGCCACCCTTATGTAGATAATCCAGTCGGTCGACGATAAAGCTTGCATCCACCTTTGGAATGATATTTTCGCGAAGATAGGCGGCAATCGATGTGTGAGAAAGTCCATCGGCAGCCTTTTGTGCGGCCTGCAAAACCACATGACCAAAACCGGTAGAGAGGTTTGCGGAATCCACTACAACTACACGCTCGTTGCCATCAGCGGCAATACAGGCATTCTGATAGCAACTGGAAAACTTTGCACCAATAGTTAGGCAGATGACGGTATCATGCTCTTTGAGTGCCTGATCAAAAATCTGCGCATAGGTAGCAACTGGAATTGCGGCTGTTTTGGGCAGATCCCCTCCATCGGCAACATGGCGGAAAATATCTTCTGCCTTGATCTCAATGCCATCCTGATAAGACTTGTCATTGATCGTAACATATAGCGGAACGATCTGAATATGGTAATGCTCTATTTGTTCAGGGGAAAGGTCACAGGTACTGTCAGCGATAATTTGGATAGCGGACATGGTTTTGAACACTCCTTATCATCAACATTTCTCTGTATGGCATTATACCTTAAATGCGGGAAAAAGTCAAGCCAATATGGTGCGGTGCAAAAAAATCCCTGAAATTGCAAAGAATAAATTGACAAACCCGTCAGATTGGTATATAATAGATGCAGTTTTAGAATACAAGGAGGTACTCAATTTATGAATCCGATTCGCATTGGCATTGTAGGCTATGGCAATCTGGGTAAGGGCGTTGAACTGGCGATCCGCAGCAACAGTGATATGCAGCTGGCGTTTGTGGCATCCCGGCGCGATCCGGCAACTGTTAAACTGCAAACGTCCGATGTACCCGTGTATGCCTATGATTCCCTGAAAGATCACCGCGATGATGCCGATGTCATTATTCTCTGCGGTGGTTCTGCCACGGATCTGCCCAAGCAGACGCCTGAGATCGCATCCATGTTCCATGTGGTGGACAGCTTCGATACTCACGCAAAGATCCCCACGCATTTTGCTGCTGTTCATGCGGCTGCAGAGGCCTCTGGTCACGTGGCGATCATTTCTGTGGGGTGGGATCCCGGTATGTTCTCCCTCGCAAGATTGTTCGGTAACTGCATCCTGCCGGATGGTAAGGACTATACCTTTTGGGGAAAAGGTATCAGTCAGGGGCATTCCGATGCCATACGACGCGTAGAGGGCGTTGTGGATGCCAGACAGTATACCATTCCCATTCAGGCAGCAATGGACGCCGTTCGCAGTGGTATGCAGCCCGATCTGACGACCAGACAGAAGCATCTTCGTGAGTGCTTTGTGGTCGCAAAAGAGGGCGCAGATCTGAAGCGTATTGAGCATGATATCCGTACCATGCCCAATTACTTTGATGAGTACGACACGATCGTGCATTTTATCTCTGCAGAGGAACTGAGGAAAAATCATAGCGAGATTCCTCACGGTGGCTTTGTGATGCGCAGTGGTACCACAGGTGTTGATCACGAACATAAGCATCTCATTGAATATAGCCTGAAGTTGGATTCTAACCCTGAGTTTACAACCAGCGTTCTCATCGCCTACGCAAGAGCAGCAGTGCGTCTTGCCAACAGAGGTGACCATGGCTGCAAGACTGTTTTTGACATTGCTCCGGCTGACCTTTCTCCGCTTTCCGGTGAGAGCTTGCGCGCCACAATGCTCTGATTGATATGCGTTTTCCCCCTTTTTATGCCGAAACCTATGGTAAAATTGCCAAGTTTTCATTGTTTTTTCGACCTTTTCTGATTCAAAAGTCTGAAATCTCGAATTTGAATTGACAAACCGTGAATTGTCGTTATATAATAAGGATAATATACTTTGATTTTGGAGGACATATCCATGAAGAAGAATGACCTGATCGCAGCAATCGCTGCAAAAGAGAACTGCACCAAGAAGGATGCCGAGAAGGCTGTGAACTTGGTTCTGGCATCCATGACCGATGCGCTGGCTGCCGGCGAGAAGATCTCCATTGCCGGTTTCGGCACTTTCGAGATTCGTCGTCGCGAGTCTAAGACCTGCATCAATCCCCGCACCAAGGAGAAGATGACCACCAAGGCTTGCAATGTTTTGGCGTTCAAGGCAGGCAAGGCACTGAAGGATGCAATCAATCCCGCTGAGTAATTGGAGAACCCGGAGGAAATACTATGGCAACTGCTAAGAAGAATCCCGTTACAGCTGTTGAGGAGCCTGTAAAGGTAGCGGTAGTCGAGGAGCCTGCTCCCGTTGCTGCTGAGACCGCTGTAGTGGCATCAGAGATCGAAAAAACCGCAAAGCGTGCGCGCAAGCCTAAAGCTGATGAAGCTTCTGCTGCTTCGGTTGCAGAGAAGCCTGCGGCAAAGCGCACTGCTACCAAAAAAACGACTGCTACACCGACGGTTAGCGTGTTTGTCCAGGTGATGGGCAAAGAAGCAACACCTGAGGATATGGTTGCTCGTGCAAAGGCTGATTGGGAAGCACAAGGTCGCTCGGTTGATGAGATCAAGAACTTGGCTGTGTATCTCAATGCTGCTGAAGGCAGAGTGTATTATGTTGTCAATGATGACTTCAATTCCGGCTCTTTTGCTTTTTGATGCATGAACCACAAACGGAGAACAGAAATGTTCTCCGTTTTCGTTTTTCGATCAGGTCTGCGAACGCGAAATGGTCAGGGTTCAAAGCAATCGCACGAATCGTTTGTGCGTGAGATAGCACCATAGCAGATATACCACGCCACCACAAAAAATAGCAAGTAGCAGGGCAGGGGCGTTTCCAAGCTGCGCAAGGATACCATACATACCCTTTGCTGTCACAGCGCAGAGCACACCACCTGTGAGGAATCTTCCGCAGATCTGACCCATGGGTAGCTCGATGCCTGTTTTTTGATTGAAAACAGCATATCCGCGCAGGAGAATGACCGCATAGCACAGCAGTGTGGCAATCGCTGCACCATTGAGATGAATGGTAGGGCTGCGCATCAGTACCAGATTACCCACTACTTTGATTCCAAGCCCCCACAGCATCACCCAAACAGTTTGATCCGCATAGCCCGCCGCTTGCAGCATACTGAAGATCGGTTGTGTGAGTGCAAGAAAAATCACTGCAATGCCAAGAATCATCAGCGGTTGCGCAGCGGCAGTCACTTCGGCGGTACGCAAAGGGAAGAGCAGCGTTAAAATCGGCTTTGCCAGCGCAAAAATACCCAGCCCGGCTGGAATACAGAGAAATGCTGTTGCAGAAAGTGCTGTTTTGGCATCGCGCAGCATGGCGGATTTGTCGCCCTTTTTGTACGCTCCGGCGAAAGCAGGCAGTACACTTTTGCCCATCATGTTCGTGATCGATGGTACGAGATTAAATACCGTTACCGCAAGTCCCGAAAAGGCACCGTACAGAAAGTTGGCAGTTGCTGCCGCTTCCTCATGGGTGGGGATGGCACTGTAACCGAATTGTGAGGGTGCTTTGCGAATCACATCTGTCAGACAGTGCAGCACGGTGAACAGATCCGTGAGTGTAGTAAGGTTGGTTACCAGAGAACTGATTGCAATGGGGATTAAAATCCGCACCAACCGCCGATAAACGGTTTTATGTGCATTACGAGGCGGTTTGGCTTTGGGGATACGGAATGGCACGCACATCAGTAACAGCAAACCGGTTGCTGCAGAGATCGTTACACCGAGAATGGCAGCAGCTGCGCCGTCAGTCAGAGCATCCTTTCCCCCAAGGGTGATTTTTTGCGTCAGTGCAAGGCGACAAAGCAGCACACCGCATATGACTCGTGTAATGCCTTCGGCACATTGAGATACAGCAGTGGGCGTCATACAGCGTAAACCTTCATAGCTGCCACGAAATACTGCACTGGTACAGCACAAAAATACGGTCGGTGAAAGCATCTGCACGGCAAGTGTTGCAGGTGGATTTCCCAGTAGAAGGTGGCAAATCGGCTTGGCGCAGGCAAATAGCATCGCGCTGCCAACAAGCCCCATAACGCTGAACAATCGAAATGCACAGCTGCGGACTGTCCGAATACCGGTTTGATCGCCTTCGGCGGCGGCTTCCGCGGTCAGCGTTGCTACTGCGGTATTCATCCCCGTAACGGAAAGCGCAAATACCGGTAAAAATACACCGTATGCCGATGAAAAATATCCCATGCCCGTGCCACCCAGAAGCTGTGTCAGCGGAATACGGAACAATGCACCGCAAAGCTTTGCAAAAATGACAGATGCAATCAGGATGACTGACCCTTTGATCACGGTTTGTGTCTTCATGGAATACTCCCTTCTGCACAGGTGTGAAGGTGTGATCTGTGCGGCTTCCTGCAAAAAATGTATGGTGAATAATCAAATTTATGTTGCAATCTCTGAAAATATGTGTTATAATGGGTAGTATCAATGTGCAGGGATGCCTCTTTGCCCCCTGCTCGAAATTTGAAAGGACGATTGATTATCATGGCTACTGTACGCTCTCTTTCCAGAGTTCCCGTATCGAAGGAATACTTAAAGACCCGCAGTCAGGCACTGCGTCTTTCTCCCTCCAATTTTACCCAGTTTCTGACCGAAAACACACTCTACGGTGTCGTTATTGATATGCCAATGTCACCAACTGTGATTACTACGATGGCTTGCTTTGTGAATGGTGCCGCAAACCTCTATTTCAGCAACGGCGCGGATTATTCCGGGGCGGCACAACGCTACCCTGCTGTCGTGCAGGCGACCCGTATGTTCGTGACACAGGCGGCAAAGTTCCTGGAAGACGCTGAGCCGGCGACCTCTTTTGAACTGCCCATGGCACAAACTCACTATGTCTATTTTCTGACCACCGGTGGCGCATATCGCATGGCGATTAAGGCAACCCACTCCAATCAGAATCCGAAGGAGCGCACCCTGATGCACCTCTATCAGCGCGTGATGGGTGAGTTGCGTACCGCACAGATGAAGGATCGCGCGGCAAATCAAAAAGCATAACCGAAAGGAACGAATAAACAGTATGTGTCAACCAGAATCAACAGCTGCCCCCAAAAAGCGTATTTTCAGTGGCATTCAGCCCACGGGCGTTTTTACGCTGGGCAATTACATCGGCGCAGTGCGCAATTGGGGCAAATTGCAGGATACGTATGAGTGCATTTACTGCATCGTAGATTTGCACGCCATTACCGTGATACAGGAGCCTGCCGCGTTGCGCGCCAATACCATGCGTGCCTATGCGCTGATGCTTGCCTGTGGCATCGATCCGGAAAAAAGCGTTGCCTTTATTCAGAGCCATAATCCCAATCATGCAGAGCTGAGCTGGGTGCTTTCCTGCTCTACCATGTTTGGTGAACTGAATCGCATGACCCAGTTCAAGGATAAAAGTGCGCGTCATGCAGATAACATCAACGCCGGTCTGTTTACTTACCCCGTTCTGATGGCAGCCGATATCCTTGCGTATAACGCAGATCTGGTGCCCATCGGTGCGGATCAGAAGCAGCACCTGGAGCTTGCCAGAAATATTGCCGTGCGATTTAATCAGCGGTTTGGTGATACCTTTACCGTGCCGGAGCCGTATGTGCCCCAGAGCGGTGCACGTGTGATGTCGTTGCAGGATCCCGCGAAGAAGATGTCCAAATCCGATGAGAACGCCAACGCCTGTGTGTATATTCTGGACGATAAGGATACGATTATGCGCAAATTCAAACGTGCCGTTACCGATTCCGACGCAGAGGTCTGCTACCGTGAAGGCAAGGAAGGCATCAATAATCTGATGACGATCTACGGTTGCGTGACCGGTAAGACCATGGACGAGATCACCGCAGAGTTTGCAGGGCGCGGCTATGGCGATTTCAAAATCGCTGTGGGTGAGGCAGTGGCAGATCACCTTGCACCTGTGCGCAGTGAGTATGCGAGACTTTCCGCAGATAAGGCGTATCTCACCCAGTGCATTGCCAATGGCAGCGAGCAGGCATATCGCATGACGCGTAAGGTGCTTTCTAAAGTGTACCGTCGTGTGGGCTTTGTTGATCATAAATAATGAGATGCGGCGGTGCTTTTGGTTGCAGAAGATACCGCCGTTTCTGCTTTGTTAAGGAGTGAAACTATGGACGCAGAAACGATGACCCTTGAAGCGCGTATTGCAGCGATTCGTGATTTGCCGCGCTATGACATGAATGCGTTGATGGAAGTGATGCTTCTGCTGCGCAGCGAAAAAGGCTGTCCTTGGGATAAAGAGCAGACACATCAATCGATCCGCAGCGATTTTTTGGAGGAGTGCTATGAGGCGGTAGAAGCCATTGACTGCGATGACCCCGCTATGCTGCGGGAGGAATTGGGCGATGTGTTGTTGCAGGTGGTGTTCCATGCCTGTATTGAGCAGGAACAGCAACGCTTCACCTTTGAGGATATCTGCGATGAGCTGGCACGCAAGCTGATTGTGCGCCACCCCCATGTGTTCGGCGATGTGACCGTCAGCGATAGCGGCGAGGTACTGAAAAACTGGGATGCCATCAAAAAGGAAACCAAATCTCAGAAAACCTATACCGATACCCTGGAAGGCGTGTGCAAGGCACTGCCGGCACTGATGTACGCCCAGAAGCTTGGCAAAAGGGCATCCCGTGCAGGAATGGATTGGGATTCTGTGGAGGCTGCCTTTGCTTGTGTGCGCGGTGAAGCGGATGAACTGGAAGCTGCTATGGCAAGTGGCAATGCTGCTGATATCGAGGAAGAATTGGGCGATCTGCTCTTTTCTTGCGTGAATACTGCTCGTCACCTGGGAATTGATGCAGAGAATGCTTTGCGCAGTGCTGCGTTAAAGTTCAAGCGGCGGTTCGCTGCTACAGAACAGCTTGTACTTGCAGATGGAAAACAAATGCCCGATCTTTCGCTGGAGGTACTGGATACCTACTGGGCAAAAGCCAAATCCGAGGAAAAACACTGAATCTTTCGTTTGGAGGAATGTACTGTGCGATTGGACAAATATCTCAAAGTTTCGCGCCTGATGAAGCGCAGAACGGTTGCAAATGAAGCTTGTGACGCGGGCAGAGTCGCTGTCAATGGCAAGCCTGCGAGAGCATCCTATGAGGTGAAGCTTGGCGATTTGTTGGAGATTTCCATGGGGCAAAAGGTGATGCGTGTGCGCGTTGCAGCCATTCATGAAGTGGTTCGTAAAGAGGAAGCCGCTACCATGTATACAATTGAGCCATAAACGAAAAATGCCATCTGCGTTTGGTGCAGATGGCATTTCCTGTTGTCTGTGATATCAGGTCTTAGGGCGCAGGGCAAATTGTGCGCGGTAGCTTTCGTACAGATCTTGAAATCCCGTATCTTCGGCTTCTCTGACATTATGTAGATAGCTGTGTGCCTCAAAGGTATCATGCTCCGCCTCAATCAGTGCGACAGCAATATTGGAGCAGTGATCGGAAATACGTTCGTAGTTGTTCAGCAGATCGGTTAGGATGAAGCCAAGCTCAATGGTACAGTTGCCACGCTGCAAGCGGAGAATATGCCTTGCCTTGATCTCTGAGATGAGGCTGTCAATGACCTGCTCCAGCGGCTCTACAGTGGTGGCAAGGGCAATGTCATTTTCGTTGAACGCCTGGATGGTGCGCTTTACGATTTCGTGCAATGCCTGTGTCAGAACGGCAAGTTCTTCCGTTGCGTGCTGGGAGAACGTGATGCCTTTCTTTGCGATTTCATCTGCTACGCCGATTAGATTCTTTGCGTGGTCACCCATACGCTCCAGATCGTTGATAGAGTGCAGCATTTTCGCAACCTTGCGGTGGTCTGTATCGGTCAACTGTGTATGGGAAAGCTTTACCAGATAGGTGCCCAGCTTGTCCTCGTATCGGTCGATGTCGTCTTCCAGCTGATCGACTTCTGCTGCGACTTCTTCGTTCCATTTTGTCAGTAGAGAAACGCCCTTCATTACAGCAATTTTTGCGGCTGTTGCCATTTCAATGGTCACTTCATTGGCTTTGGCAACTGCAAAAGTAGGCATGGTCAGTAGACGATCATCCAGTACGACGCTTTCCTCTGCTTTGGCAGTCGGTTCATCCTTGATGATCTTGTTGGCAAGCTTTTCCAGTTGCTTGGTGAAGGGCAACAACACGATCGTAGTCAATACATTAAACAGGCTGTGACAGACGGCAATCATAAATGGAGAAATTGCAGCATCGATGATTGCAGGCTGGAAAATTGCTTCCACGAGCATAAAGGGTATGAGGAAAATGATCGTGCCAATGATATTGAAAGAGAAATGCACCACTGCGACTTTTTTTGCATTTTTGCTAACGCCGATGCTGGAGATGAGCGCAGTGACACAAGTACCGATGTTCTGCCCCATGATAATGGGAATGGCAATGCCATAGGTGATTTCACCTGTCAGCGAGAGTGCTTGCAGAATACCTACTGATGCAGCCGAGCTTTGGATGATGCCGGTAAATGCAGCACTAAACAGCAATGCCAACAAGGGATTCTTGAACGCGGTCATGAGATCCTTGAATTGGGGCATATCAGCAAGCGGTGCCATGGAATCGGACATCATTGTCATCCCGTACATCAGCACGGCAAAACCCACGGCAATGTTACCGATGCTCTTACGCTTTTGGGTCTTGCCGACCATAATCATGATGATACCCAAAAAGGCGAAGATGGGGGCAAAGTTTTCGGGCTTTAACATCTTGATGAAGATATTGCCACTTTCCAAACCGGCAAGGCTCAGCAGCCACGCGGTCAGCGTTGTGCCGATATTGGAACCCATCAGTACACCGATGGTTTCGCCAAAGGAGAGAATGCCGGAATTGACCAATCCCACCAACATGACAGTCAGGGCAGAGGAGGATTGAATGGCAATGGTAATGCCAGCGCCTACGAGCAAACTCAGCAGCTTGTTGGATGCTACTTTGCGGAGCATATGCTCCATTTTGCCGCCTGCGATCTTTTCAAGCCCCGATGACATGATGTTCATGCCATAAAGGAAAAATGCAAGACCGCCAATGAGTTGAACCACTGAAAAAATGTCCATAGAATTCGTAGTTGTGCTGCCACGCACAACGCTCCTTTCCAAAGAATACAAAATTCTACAGGGTATTCTATCAGAGGAATGTTAAATTCAGCTTGAATCTTTGTAAAATCTATGTTAAATTTTCGCGGATTTCGACAGCGTTCCCGATTTTGCGCGGTGTCATGCATTCGAATTGCTTTATTGAAGCAAAAATTGTGAATCATAGTGATATTCAGGTGCATTTGGAATGTTGAAAATGACAAAATACACAGAAATTATTCCGTATCTTGCAAAAATTCACGAATTATGATATAATAGCATTACTTTGAATATTGGGGAGGCTTTTAACCATGAAAGAAACTTTCAAGCGTTTGCATTCGGGGGTTGTCGCCATGGCGATTTCCGCGAATGCTGCTGCGTGTGTGCTTGCTGCTCCGGCTTTGCAAGCTATCGCAGCGGAACCTTTGCTTTTCGCTGAGGCAGAGGACTGCGATCTCATCAGCGGCAGCCAGATCGCGACAGATGTATATGGTACTGCATATCCGGGATACAGTGGCGAGGGCTTTGTGTGGGTCGCAAATGGCGGTGGCATTCAGTTGAATGTTGACCTTGCTGAGGGCGCAATGTATGAAATCACCACGCGCTGCTGGATGTATTTGGATGGCAGCCGTTCACAGACCGTTACCGTGGATGGTGAACAGGTCGCGAATGTGCCCATTCCCAATAAGGGGGAGTGGATCGATTTTAGCTTTGGCTACTTTTATATTTCCGCAGGTGAACATACGATTGAGATCAGTGGTGCAGGCAGCTACTACTTTGTGCTGTATGATACCGTGACCTTCGACTATGCTGATATGCCGGAAATGAATGTGCCCGCTACCACGAGCGATCCCAATGCAACCGCAGAAACCAAGGCACTGATGCAGTATATGACCGATCATTACGGCGAGTACATTATTTCCGGTCAGCAGGAGATTTATGGTGGCGGAAACGATGGGGACAGTGAGCTGGAGTTTGAGTATATCTATGATGCAACAGGGCAGTATCCTGCTATTCGCGGCTTTGACTTCATGAATTACAACAATATGTACGGCTGGGAGGATGGTACCACGGGTCGCATGATCCAGTGGGTGGCGCAGCGTGGTGGCATCGCGACTGCCTGTTGGCATATCAATGTGCCTAAGGATTTCGACAACTATGAGATCGGCGATGTTGTGGATTGGGAGCAATGCTCTTACGCAAATTACCAGAAAACAGGCAGTAGCTTCAATACCGAGAATGTGCTGATTGAAGGTACGAAGGAGCGCGAGTTCTTTGAGGCAAATGTTGCATTGCTTGCAGAACAACTGCTGATCCTGCAAGAGGAAGGCGTACCGGTGATTTTCCGTCCGCTGCACGAGGCGCAGGGTAACTATGGCAGATATGGTGACGGCACAGCGTGGTTCTGGTGGGGCGATCGCGGGCCGGAAGTATTCAAAGAGCTGTGGAAGCTGCTGTATACTATGCTGACGGAAGAGCACGGTGTTCACAACTGTATCTGGGAACTGAACCTCTATGAGTTGGACAACTCCGATGAGTGGTATCCCGGTGACGCGTATGTGGATATCATCGCATATGATAAATATGAGGGTTCGCCCTATACATGGAACTATGACGCTGCAACCTCTGTGTTTCTGAAGCTGGTGGGCTATTCCAATGATACCAAAATGGTCGCACTTGCTGAGACTGACAAGATTCCTTCTATAGAGAAGATGCTCAACGAAGGTGCTATGTGGTCGTATTTCTGCCCGTGGTATGGCTCTTACCTCACCGATGGCACAACCAATTCTAAGGAACATCTCAACGAGGTGTACAACAGCGAAGCTGTCATCACATTGGATGAGCTGCCCTCTGACCTGTACGGTTATGAGCGCGGCAATGGCGGCAACTGGAATGTTGCAGGCGCGTATGAGTGCGAGGACGGCACTGTAACACGCAATGATGGTACAGAGATCATTGAATACAAGTATTGCTCCGGTTCGGGCTATGTGTTCCTCAAGGGCGCAGGCGATGCCATTGAACAAACGATTACGGTCGATGAGGCAGGTACATATTATCTTACGTACGGCTATCAGCAGAGATATGAAGAGCTTGGCAAGACCCAACAGCTTTATGTAAATGGTGCGGAGTATGGCGAGGTGTTTTTCCCGTATTCCATCATGTTTGGCGAATCGGATCCCATTCCCGTGGAACTGAAAGCAGGTACCAATACCATTAAACTGGTAGCAGCAGAAGGTTGGACTTATTACGATTATCTGCTTGTGAGCGATACTGCAGATCCTATCGTGCCTGGTACGACCGAGCCGTCTGTTTCCGATCATTACATGGCAGGCGATGTGAACTGCGATGGTGATGTGAAAGTCGGTGATGTCATTCTGCTGAATCGTTTGGTTGCTGAGGATAAAGACATCACTGTGACGGAGCAGGGCATTCTGAATGCGGACGTCAATGGGGATGGCAAAGCCGATGCAACTGATGCGTCGCTGATCCTGAAATCCATCGCGGGCATTGCGTGGGAGTAAGTCGATTTCTTGCAGGCGTAATCTGAAAGAAAATCCTATTCTTTCGAATTTTTCCGCTAAGCAGGCAATCCCAGAATCAGTATAATCAATGCAAAAGGAAACATCGCCGTATTGTTTGATACGGCGATGTTGTTATATTCGCTGTATTCGTATTTGCTTTATTTTTACGATGCTTTTGTATGACCCGGACGAACACATCAGGAAATTTTTCGCTTGCTTTTCTGTGACGGCTATGCTATAATGAATGTGAAGGAGGTTTTTACCATGTCAGAACAATCTACGAAGCCCAAGGGTAAATTGGGCGAATTTTTTAGCCGTTTTCAGTATAATGCCCCTGTGATCCTTACATTCACGTTGCTTTCCTTTCTTGCGCTGGTGCTTGGCAAGCTCACTGGTGGCGCATCTACCGATGTCCTCTTCTGCGTGTATCGTACACGACTGCTTGATCCATTGATGTATATCCGTATGCTTACCCATGTTCTGGGGCACGCCGATTACAATCATTTTATTTCCAATTTTACAGTGATTTTGTTGGTAGGGCCTATGCTGGAGGAAAAATACGGCTCGAAGCAATTGCTGGAAATGATTGCGTTGACAGCATTTGTTACAGGGCTGATTCAAGTGATGTTCTTCCCCGGTACAGCTTTGCTGGGCGCAAGCGGCATCGCATTTATGCTGATTTTGCTCAGCTCCTTTGCAAATTATCGGAAGGGCCATATTCCCATTACTTTGATCCTGGTGGCGATTATCTACCTCAGTGGCGAGGTTGTGGATGGGCTGTTTCAAAAAGATCATATTTCGCAGATGGCGCATATTATCGGTGGAATCTGTGGCTGCGTGTTCGGATGGTTCATCTCTCGCAAGGGCACTGATGACGCAGCGTGAGCAAAATTTCAAAAATGAATGATTTGTTCATATGTCCCATATGTCAATGATGTGAGCCCCAAGATGTGAGCCCCAAAAAGAGAAAAAAACAAGAAAGATTCTATTGAAGATCAGTCGGCAATTCAAGCAAAAACGACCGCAAGCGGTTTACCGCCTGCGGTCGTTGTTTTCTTTGATTAGGGCTTGACAAAAAAATAGAAATGTGGTATATTAAAATTGTAGAGGGTAGGCGTTTACCCTCCTGGAATTTCTGGACTCTGCCGAAAGGCAGGGTTTTTTTTATTTCTCCGTGGGTTGTTGCTGCTGCTTCAAGGTTTCAATCTCTTCGTGCAGCGTTTCGTTTTCGCGCGTCAGTGTAGCAATCTGTTTTTGCAGGTTTTCAACCTCGCGTTGGTGCAATTCGCGAATATAGTCAATTGCCGTCATATCGTCCATGTGAACCCCCTTTCTGACGTAACGCCCGTCATATTGATGACCCGACCGCCGTTGCTGTTGACTGGCTTCCCGAAGCTGCCATTGCTGCCATTCTTTAAGCGGTTTACCGCCTGCGGTCGTTGTTATGATTCTCCTGAAGCTTGCCTTCCCCTGAAGCTTGCGCTTCGGGCTTGACAAAAAAATAGAGATATGGTATACTAAAATTGTGGAGGGTAGGCGTTTACCCTCCTGAAACTTCTTGACTTCATCACTCTCTTTCAGTGATGGGGTCTTTTTTATTTGCGCTCTGCAAGCAGTTCTGCAATTATGGCTTTTAAAGCTTCGATTTGCTGACGCAAGCTTTCATTCTGTCGGATGAGTGCTTCAAACCGTTGCAATTCCTTTTCGTTCATACCGTCCATGTGAACCCCCTTTCTGACGTAACGCCCGTCATATTGATGACCCGACCGCCGTTGCTGTTGACTGGCTTCCCGAAGCTGCCATTGCTGCCATTCTTTAAGCGGTTTACCGCCTGCGGTCGTTGTTATGATTCTCCTGAAGCTTGCCTTCCCCTGAAGCTTGCGCTTCGGGCTTGACAAAAAAATAGAGATGTGGTATACTAAAATTGTGGAGGGTAGGCGTTTACCCTCCGAAGGATGTTAGACTTCGCTTTGCGCGGAGTCTTTTTTTATGCGTTTGTGCTATCTTTGGAATGTTTCAGGTCGTATAACTCGCATTCCAATTCTTTTATTTTGCTTTGTAAACGCTCGTTTTCATGCTGTAATTGATTGATTTCGCGATGCAACTCCTTGATATAGTCAATTGCCGTCATACCGTCCATGTGAACCTCCTTTCTGACGTAACGCCCCGCCATATTGATGATCCGACCGCTACTACGATTATAGTCGACGCTGTTCCTGTTCCAGAAATGCAAAAAATGGCTTCAATACGTGATTATATCTGGAACAACTTTTTTTTGCTTTTTGTTCCATGTTCCAAAAAAAGGCGCTATTTGTTGACGGTTTTAACGTTTGTTCGCCCTGCTAGGTAGTCTAGCGATACGCCGTAGAAGTCGGCGATTAGTATAGCAATGTTAAGTGGTATTTCTCTTGCTCCTGTTTCGTATCGCCTGTAAACCTCTCTTGCTAGAAATAATTTTTCCGCAATTTCGGCTTGCTTCATGTCTTTGTCTTCGCGCAAGTCTCTTATTCTTTGGTAAACATTCATAAATTTCACCTCCCTCTTTTGTGCATCCATACAAATTACGCCATAATACCACTCGGTGGTATTGACAATACTACCGAGTGGCGGTATAATGGAAAAGCTACCAAATGGTAGTATCAATTACGGCAATCCCAGCCGAAAAGGTTAGCACGGTTCGCGAACGTGCAAAATCGTATAGCGCAAGAACGTAAAGCGCAGAAAGGAAAAGCCTTTGAAGTTATTTTGCAAGGCTTCAAAGGTATTATATCAAAACTTTGCGGAAAAGTCAAGCGCATATGCGCAGAAAGGGAAAAACATGAATTTCAAGGATAACATCGATGCATTGGAACAGGAGTATAAAGGGGTTCGCGCTAATTTGTTCTGATACGGGGACTGCAAGTTGATTGCAAAATCGGGGTAGAAGATACTGTGGAAATGATGCTTACAATGCAACGGCTAGACGATTTCAAGGAATTTTCGCGCAATGTATGTGCAATCCTGCATCTTGGAATGTCCATATGTCAATGATGTGAGACCCAAAAAGAGAAAAAAACAAGAAAGA
>CAYMOJ010000019.1:0-35398 GCA_964392175.1 uncultured Ruminococcus sp. | reverse complement strand
CTCAATCACTTTTTCTATACCCTCAGGTCTCACTTCTATTGTAGCACTACACAAACATTACGAAAAAATTTGCAAACCCCTTGACAAAGTACGCAATCCGTGATATAATCCAAACAGAGGCGATGACGAAGAAGGCGTGTAAGCGTACAGCGCAGAGAATCGGTGGATGGTGCGAACCGATGTGTGCGATTGCAAAGTGCCCCTCCCTTCCGAGCCGGAGACCTGAACATCGTTATGTATGATACGAAAAAGTAGGGCTCCCGTGATTGCTGCGTGAATGCATATGGAGTTGTTTGACTTCGATGAGGGGCGTAAGCTTTGCTGTCGCAAAGCACGCAATTTGAGTGGTACCGCGAGTGTATGTGATCTACACCCGTCTCAAAGTCCGATTGCTTTGAGATGGGTGTTTTCTGTATCCAATCTCCAAAGCAAAAAAGCAAATGGAAATGCAAAGGAGAGATTATGATGCGTACACAAGTACAAACCAATCAGGCACCCGCTGCCATTGGGCCATATGCGCAGGCAGTGATTTGCGGCGATTTGGTGTTTACCTCGGGGCAGATCCCCATTGACCCTGCAAGTGGCAATGTGATCACTGGGGGCATTGAGACACAAACAGAGCAGGTGTGCAAGAATCTTGCTGCGGTACTAAGGGCAGCGCAAAGCGATCTGACCATGACGATCAAGACGACCTGCTTCTTGCAGGATATGGCAGATTTTGCCACGTTCAATGCCGTTTATGGCAGGTATTTTTCTGAGAAGCCGGCACGCTCCTGCGTCGCAGTGAAAACACTGCCAAAGAACGTGCTGGTGGAAATCGAAGTGATCGCTCAGCGAGAGGCAGGCGATATCGTATGATGAACGCTGCCAAATACCGTGCGGAGTATTATCCTGCGCCCGTGTGCTGTAATGATTGGACGCGGAAAGAGCGCATTGACCATGCGCCGATCTGGTGCAGTGTGGATATGCGTGACGGGAATCAGAGTCTTGTGATTCCCATGAGTCTGGAACAGAAGCTGGAATATTATCAAATGCTGCTGCAAGTAGGATTCAAGGAGATCGAGGTGGGTTTCCCTGCTGCTTCCGATACCGAATATGAATTTTTACGTACGCTCATTGCGCGTAATATGATCCCGCATGATGTGACAGTGCAGGTGCTGACCCAGTGCCGTGAGCATATCATACGAAAAACATTTGAAGCCTGTCAGGGTGCTCCCAGTGCGATCATCCATTTCTATAATTCTGTGAGCGTGGCGCAGCGTGAGCAGGTGTTTCGTAAATCCAAGGCGGAGATCAAGGAAATTGCTGTGGAGGGTGCAAAGCTGGTCAAGCAGCTGGCTGAGGAGTACGAAGGCAATTTCCGCTTTGAGTATTCTCCCGAAAGCTTTACGGGAACTGAACCGGATTATGCATTGGAGGTCTGCAACGCTGTGCTGGATGTGTTACAGCCATCGGCAGAGAACAATGTGATCATTAATCTACCCGTGACCGTGGAAATGAGCCTGCCCCATGTATATGCCTCACAGGTGGAGTACATGAGTAAGCATTTGAAATATCGTGAGTTTGTGACGCTTTCATTGCATCCTCATAATGATCGTGGCACTGGTGTGGCTGATGCAGAGCTTGGCTTGCTTGCAGGCGCAGATCGCGTAGAGGGTACCTTGTTTGGTAATGGTGAGCGCACAGGCAATGTGGATATTATTACATTGGCGATGAACCTCTATTCTCATGGTGTGGATCCCAAGTTGGATTTCTCTGATATGCCTGCCCTCACCGGGATTTATGAGCACTGCACGGGTATGCGTGTTTATGAGCGCACGCCTTATGCAGGTGCGTTGGTCTTTGCAGCGTTTTCAGGTAGCCATCAGGATGCCATTGCCAAGGGTATGAAATATCGGGAGGAAAATCATCTCCCTTATTGGAATGTGCCGTATATTCCCATTGATCCCAGAGATATCAACCGCACCTATGATGCAGATGTTATCCGCGTCAATTCGCAAAGTGGCAAAGGCGGCATCGGGTATCTGCTGGAACAGACATACGGGTATATTCTGCCACCCGGTATGCGTGAGCATCTCAGTTATGTGTGTAAGGGCATCTCGGATAAGGAACACAGGGAGCTGAAAGCCCCTGAGGTTTTGGAGATTTTCACACAGCAGTACCTGAACCTGAAGGGCAGTGTGACCGTCAGTGAATTTGATTTCCGACGGGATCAGGATTCTGTGCATGTTGATGTGACCTTCCTGCAAAACGGCGAGTCAGTCCACGTGCAGGCAGAGGGGAATGGTTCTCTGAATGCCATGAATAACGCCCTGCAAGCTTATAGTGGCAGAGAGTACACGCTACAGGTTTTTACGCAGCATAGTATGCAGGGCAAAGGCTCTCAGAGTGTGGCGGCGTCCTATATTGGATTGGAGATCGAAAACGGTACTATCTACTGGGGCGCAGGCACCCACACCGATATCATGAAAGCCAATACCAACGCGCTGCTCAGTGCGTTTGCAAATATGATTCAGGGAGGAAAAGGCTGATATGGGCATGACTATGACGCAAAAGATCCTTGCGGCGCACGCCGGTTTGCCGGTGGTTACACCGGGGCAGCTGATTCATGCGAAGTTGGATATCATTCTGGGCAATGATATTACCACGCCGGTTGCCATCAACGAATATAAAAAGGCAGGGTTTGGCTCTGTTCATGATAAAGACCGTATTGCTATCGTGCTTGACCACTTTGTGCCCAACAAAGATATCAAAGCTGCTGAGCAGAGCAAACAGTGCCGTGACTTCGCCTGTGAACAGTGCATCAGCCACTTTTACGATGTGGGCAAAATGGGCATCGAACACGCTTTGCTGCCTGAACAAGGTGTTGTGACTGCGGGGGATTGTATTATCGGTGCAGACAGCCACACTTGCACCTATGGCGCACTGGGAGCGTTTTCCACAGGCGTTGGCAGTACCGATATGGCAGCCGGTATGGCAACGAGTAAGGCATGGTTCAAAGTACCGGCAGCCATTCGTGTGGTGCTCAATGGGAAGCTTCCCCCCTATTGTAGCGGCAAGGATGTGATTCTCTCGCTCATCGGGCAGATCGGCGTAGACGGTGCATTGTACCGCAGTTTAGAATTTGTGGGAGAGGGCGTTGCAGCACTCTCTATGGATGATCGGTTGTGCATTTGTAATATGGCGATTGAGGCAGGCGCAAAAAATGGGATTTTCCCTGTGGATGATATTACACTTGCCTATATGCAGGGAAGATGTGAGCGTACGCCACAAATCTTTGCTGCCGATGCGGACGCGGAATACGAGCAGACCATTACCATCGACCTTGGAAGCATTGTTCCGACGGTCGCCTGCCCTCATCTTCCGGAAAATACCAAACCTGCAAGCACTCTGCATGATATCACGATCGATCAGGTGGTCATCGGCAGTTGCACTAACGGCAGAATAGAGGATATGGAGGCTGCTTACCGTGTGTTGCATGGCAAAAAAATTGCGAATGGCGTGCGTTGTATCATTATTCCTGCCACCATGCAGATCCTGCGTGCGTGTATAGAACGAGGCTATGTGACCGCTTTTATTGATGCAGGAGCAGTGGTTTCCACACCTACCTGTGGGCCGTGCCTGGGCGGATATATGGGCATTTTGGCTGCTGGGGAACGTTGTATCGCCACTACGAATCGCAATTTTGTTGGCAGGATGGGCCATGTGGAAAGTGAAGTATATCTTGCTTCGCCTTTTACCGCTGCTGCCAGTGCCCTGACGGGCTATATTACGGAGTATAGGGAGGATTGACCCATGAATACCAGGGGAACAGCATTTCGGTACGGCGATAATGTGGATACCGATGTCATTATACCTGCTCGATACCTCAATACGCCCAATGCCAATGAACTTGCGCTGCATTGTATGGAGGATATTGACAAGGAATTTGTCAGCCATGTACAAGCAGGGGATGTGATCGTGGCAGGATGGAACTTCGGCTGCGGGTCTTCCCGCGAACACGCTCCGCTTTGTATTAAGACTTGTGGCGTGGGCTGTGTCATCGCCAAAAGCTTTGCAAGGATTTTCTATCGCAATGCCATCAATATCGGGCTGCCCATTTTAGAATGTGAACAGGCAGCCGAGGAAATTGCCGCTGATGATACCATATCTGTCAATTTTGATACGGGCATTATCACCGATGAAACAACAGGCAAGACCTATCAGGCACAGCCTTTTCCACCTTTTATTCAAGATATTATTCGTAAAGGTGGCTTGCTTGCATCATTAAAGGAGGCAGCTCATGAATAAACAAATTGCTGTGATCCGCGGTGATGGCATCGGCCCTGAGATCGTTGCACAGGCACTTGCCGTGCTGGACAAGATCGCCGCATTGTACGGGCATACATTTACCTATACTTCTGTGGATATGGGCGGTTGTGCCATTGACAAATACGGTGATCCTCTGCCCGACCATGAACTGGAAAAATGTCTTGCTTCCGATAGCGTTTTGCTGGGTGCTGTGGGTGGCGACAAATGGAACAGCGTTCCCGGGCATCTGCGCCCTGAGAAGGGTCTGCTGCGTCTGCGTGCAGGCATGGGAGTGTACTCCAACAATCGCCCTGCAAAAATCTGGCAGCAGTTAGCGGATGCTTCGCCTCTGAAAGCATCCATTGTGGCACAGGGTATTGATTTTATCATCGTTCGTGAACTCATCGGCGGTATCTATTTCGGCAAGCACCAAACCGAAAACGGTGTTGCTACGGATATTTTGCAATATAGCGAAGCAGAGATCGAGCGCATTGGCAGAATCGGTTTTGAAACGGCAAGGAAACGCCACGGCAAGCTTTGCTCAGTGGAAAAAAGCAATGTGTTGGATTCCAGCCGCTTGTGGAAATCTGTAATGCATCGTTTGACAGCGGAATATCCCGATGTGACTTTGACCGATATGCTCGTGGATAATTGTGCCATGCAGATCGTGAAAAATCCTGCGCAGTTTGATGTGATTGTTACCGAAAATATGTTTGGCGATATTCTTTCGGATGAAGCCTCCATGATCACAGGCTCGATCGGCATGATTCCTTCCTCCAGTTTAGGGCAGAGTAGTTGCGGTCTGTATGAGCCAATTCATGGGTCGGCACCTGATATCGCCGGCAAAGATATTGCAAATCCCATTGGTACGATCCTTTCCGCTGCGATGATGCTGCGCTATAGCTTTGATCTGCCCAAGGAGGCGGATGCTATTGAAAAAGCCGTATCTGATGTGTTAGATGCAGGCTATCGCACCGCTGACATTATGTCGGTGGGTATGAAACAGATCGGTTGCAAGGAGTGCGGTGAATTGATCTGCAAGTATTTGTACAAACAGTGAGTTGCGTAAGAGGGGAGGGAGTCTATGCTGTTATCCGGCGCAGAGATCGTGATACAGGTGCTGTTGGAGCAGCAATGTGATACCGTGTTCGGCTATCCCGGGGGTCAGATTCTTCATGTATATGACAGCCTTTACCACCATCAGCAGGAGATACGGCATATTCTTACCGCTCATGAGCAGGGTGCTGCACATGCCGCCGATGGCTATGCCAGAGCAACGGGCAAGGTCGGTGTGGTGCTTGCTACATCCGGGCCGGGTGCGACCAATTTGGTGACGGGCATTGCTACGGCACATCTGGATTCCGTCCCGATGGTGGCGATTTGTGGCAATGTGGCAACCACACAAATCGGTACGGATAGCTTTCAGGAGATTGATATCACGGGTATCACGCTGCCCATTACAAAGCACAATTACTTTGTGGGCGATGTGGCACATCTTGCCGATACGCTGCGTGAGGCATTTGTGCTGGCACAATCGGGCAGACCCGGCCCGGTGTTGGTCGATATCCCCAAGAATGTGCAGATGGCGATGTGTGCGTATACGCCCATGCCCCCTGTGACTCGCACCGAACCATTTGCCGCGAAGGAGATCCGCATTGCACAGGCGGCGGAATATATCAATGCTGCCCGCAGACCCTATATCTACTTTGGCGGTGGGGTGCTATCAAGCGGTGCACAGAGTGCAATGCTTGCCCTTGCCGACAAGATTGATGCCCCTATGGGTTGCTCAATGATGGGACTTTCCGCGATTCCAACCGATCATCCGCGTTTTCTGGGTATGCAGGGGATGCATGGACATTATGCGTCTTCGTTGGCGATGTATCACGCTGATTGTATCATTGCACTGGGCGTGCGATTTAACGATAGAGTCACCGGTGATCGCAGCAAATTTAAAGTGGCGGATACGATTGTACATATTGATGTGGATGGATCGGAGCTTTGCAAAACCGTGCAGACTGATTGTGGAATGCGCGGTGATGTTCAATGTACACTGCAGAAGCTGTTGCCATTATTGAAAGCGAGAAAGCATCCTGCATGGAAGAAACAAATCGCAGCATTGCGCGCAACCGAGGCTGCGCAGTCAGATCGGCGAGAGGGGCTGACCCCCTACAACGTTGTTTCCGCACTCAATGCATATCTGGGGGAGAATACTCCCGTTGCCACCGATGTGGGACAGCATCAGATGTGGGCAGCGCAGACCTTGCGCTTTCATATGCCACGACGATTTATCTCCAGTGGCGGTCTGGGTACCATGGGCTTCGGCTTGGGTGCGGCGATGGGAGCGGCATTTGGCACCGGAGAACGCACGGTTCTGATCACGGGAGATGGTAGCTTCGGGATGTCTTTGCATGAGCTTGCCACTGCGGTACGGTATCATGTGCCGCTGGTGATCCTCATCATGAACAATGGCACACTGGGGATGGTGCACCAGTGGCAGACATTCTTTTTTGAAGGACGGTATTCACAAACAGAGTTTGCGCACCAAACTGACTTTTGTGCAGTGGCGCGTGCCTTTGGCGCGATCGGGGAGGCAGTGACTTCTCTTGAGGAGCTACATTGCGCATTGCAGCGCGCGTTTGCCGCTGACTTGCCCTATGTCATTGATTGCCCCATTGCACAGGATGAATTGGTATTGCCCATGCTGCCACCCGGTGGCACCATGGAGGATCTCATCGTGAAGAGGGAGGATATCTAAAATGAATCGCTATACCATGGCTGTGTTGGTGCGTAACCAATCCGGTGTACTGAACCGTGTGACGAGTATGTTTCGTCGCCGACAGTTCAATATCAGCAACCTGACTGTTAGCGAAACCGAATCAAATGATTACTCTCGTATTACGGTGACTTTTGATGGCGAAGAGGATAGCAAGCAGCAGTTGATCAACCAGTTGTACAAGCTGCCTGATGTTTGTTCTTTGCGTGAGCTCAGCGAAGAAAACGCCGTCAGTCGCGAGTTGCTTCTCATAAAGATGCAAAATGATACCCAGTGTCGAGATGAGATCCGTGCTGCGGCGGAGGCATTCGGTGCAAAGACCATCGACTATTCCAAGGATTCCATCATGTATCAGCTGACAGGAAAAACGCGAAAGATCGATGATTTTATCAATCTGATGCGTGATTTTACCATTCTGGAGATTTGTCGCACAGGCGTGGTATCGCTGGAACGTGGCAGTACCACGCTACGCAAGGTGACCAATCTTTGAAAAAGGGCAGCACCAATGCTGTACTGCCTGCCTTAAGGAAATCTTCAGGGAATCTTAAAGCGTTACCCCTTGCGATCAGCTTGCATTTATGTTATCATAAATGTTGGAAAGCCGATTGCAAGGGGTATTTTCGTGTTGCACATCTGGTGGTTGCAATCATAGTGCAGCGGATCAATATCAACACGCTGTCAATTCTGCATTTGATTGTGAAAAAAATGGGTGCTGTATCCATATTCGATGCAGCAAACCTGGAAGGAGCATTTTGTGGCAAATATCAAGAAGGCAATAGGGAATCTCTGCGCCAATATGAAAAGGTTTTGGTCATCAAAGCGGAAGATGCCATGCTTCTTGCGGAAAAAGCACATCCGCAGGCGACTTGGCATCATCATGGGCTGTTGTATTGCGGCAGGTGGAATGACGGTTACGGGGATGAATATCTGGGTGAAACACAGCGCAGAGGCGTGTATGCTTGCACCGGAGCAAGTGATAGCAGAAAATAACAGCAATTACGACTGTATCATCGTATTAGGATGCTTGGTAAAGGCAGATGGTACCCCGAGCGATATGCTGCGCGATCGTCTGGATCGTGGCATTGCGCTATATCAGCAAAATGTCGCACCCAAAATCTTGATGAGTGGTGACCACGGACAGCCGGAGTATGATGAAGTCAATGTCATGAAGCAGTACGCCATAGATGCCGGGGTGCCGTCTGAAGATATTTTTATGGATCACGCAGGCTTTTCTACTTATGAAACCATGTATCGCGCCAAGGAAATCTTTGGGGCAGAGCGTGTGTTGGTGGTAACGCAGGAATATCACCTCTACCGTGCGGTATATATTGCACGGCAGCTTGGAATGCAAGCGGAGGGAGTCAATGCGGATTATCATCGGTACAGGGGGCAGGGAATGCGTGATTTCCGTGAAGTACTTGCACGCTGTAAAGATTTCGTCATGTGCATTGTGCAGCCCGAACCCACCTATCTGGGGGAAACAGTTTCTTTGGCTGGCAGTGGGGATATCACCAACGACAAAATCGCCTCTGCCGAGCGAATATACTCTGAAAACAAAAATCCACCCTTTGTCCGGCTTGTGACATAGGGTGGATTTCTTTATTGCCTCACAGAGTGCTTACAGCGTAGCTCCCATAGCAGAATGGGGATAAAACCGATGCAGTAGCTAAGTACATCGCCCCACGCAAAAGATGTGCCGATGATGATACGCAGCAGTTCATTGGTGATGCCCATGCGGTCGGCAAAGCCCCATGCCTGCAAGCCCTCCACGATTTGGCAGAAAATCAACAGCAGGGTGGGCAGCAACCCACAGTAGCGGATTTTGGGCAGTACTGTGCGTACCAGCGTATATAGTAAAATGATGACCAGTACATCACCAAAATAGCTGCGCAGCCAACCGCTGGCGAACATTCCGATCAAAATCTCAACACCAAGCAATACTATGCTGGCAATGATATACAGTGTCCGTTTATTCATGATTCAGCTCCCATGCGTGCAGCAAATATTGTGTAGAAAAATTCCATGTGGTTTCCGGAGTTTTCTCGTAGCGATGATTGTCGTATTTGTCGCTGACATATGCCTGCACTCCTTCGGGTAGTTCACCCCAATGTTGACAGACTACGGTGTATGCGTCATCGGAAAGCGAGCAAATCAATCCCCAGTCAGGGTCTTTTAGGGTACCGTTTTGCCAACGTGTGATATTATATTCCGCCACCAGTGCATCGGGGCGGGAGAACACCAGCAAAGCGAACATCACGGTAAAGCTTGTAACGAGAATACGGGCAGGGTGCAGCCGATTGGTAAACTGCATAGCAAGAATTACCACAAATACAATGGCAAGTAGTACCATAAACCAGGTGGTGTACAAGCGCAGACGAGTAAGACCATAGGCATTGATATACAGTACCATTTTGGCAATGGCTGTGGCGATGATGAACAGTGTAAACAGGCAAATCACACAGCCGTAGATTTTTGCTGCCGTGGGTTGTTTGCCTTCGGTGTGCTTGCAGCAGCCGGTGGTCACGAGAATTACAATGAGGTTGAGTACAGCGATGGCGCAAAGCTCAAAAAAGCCACGGCGAGCGTACTCAGCATAGCTCATGGTATCGGGCAGCTTGCCGAAAAATGCCGAACAGAAATAGTTGATCTGTGAGATGACATATGCTGCATACAGCAGGCAGATTGGGGTGATGGATGCGCACAGTCCCAGTGTGGGGATGATGCGTTTCTTTTCCAGTTCCTGTTCAAATGCCGTGTCGCAGATCTCAGGGTAACGAGTCTTGTTGGTGGCACAGTACATTGCAGCGAACATCCATGCGCCCACCAAAAGACCAATCAGGAATTCCCAGAAAATCTCGAAGAAATCCTCTGTAAACAGCTTGCCGATGTGCTTTAACAATGTGGCAACTCCTGCATCAGCGGAGGAAAGCAGCGCTGCAACAACCCATGTCAGTGGCAGACTGATCAATAGACTAATGCAGATCATACGCAGCTTGCTGCCCACTTTGCTGTTTTTTAGACGCTTGCCGATAACCTCATATCCCGCGCCGAACTCATCCATTATGTGCAGTCTTGTGAGGTAGAAGAAAAAGAATCGCGGAATGCGATTGTGACCATGGGCGACGGCGTAGTGATACCAACACATTGCTATGATCAGAAACACTGCGGTGAATGTGTGCAGCAGGGGGCTTGCCGTTACCGAAAAACTGCACGCGAATAGACAAATTACAACGGCTAATACTTTTTGCCCGACCTGTGTTTTGTAGCCGCATTTGTGATGATACCACAACGTGCAGAAAAACATCAGCAAGAACACGGCAGAAGTTACAAAGCCATCGGGAAGAACCACCAGATAGCGTGCAAACAGAAATCCCAGCACCATACAGCCTACGGCAGATATTGCATCATGGGGCTGAAAATTTCTTTGCGGCTTGGTGATAACAGGTGGATTCGGCTGTGCTGTAGACAAATGATAATCCATAGCGATTACTCCTTTCTTTCCGTATCTTCATCGGTGTAAGCAAGCACATCTCCCGGTTGACAATCCAGTGCTTTGCAGATTGCTTCCAATGTGGAAAAACGAATGGCTTTTGCTTTGTTATTTTTTAGAATCGAAAGGTTTGCAGGTGTGATCTCGATGCGCTCTGCCAGTTCTCCCGCAGAGATTTTGCGCTTTGCCATCATCACATCCAGATTTACAATAATCGGCATGATCGCTCACTTCCTTTCACGGCTCAAATGGTGTAGTCGTTTTCTTGCCGCATTTCTACGGCAAGCTCGAATACATTTTTCAGCACGCGCAGTATCAAGCCGAAGAAGGCAGCGGCAAAGGTAATCATCCATGCCAGTGAGCGCCAGAAGCCCAATACGGTAAAAATCACGGCGATGCCAAAGCAGCACCATGAGATCACGCGCAGGCAGGTAACATTGCCATCTACAAAGATATTTTGCCGACGGATATTGTTGAGCAGGCGATTCAGACACCATATTGCAACAAAACCGATTGCATCCGAGCAATACAGTACGATGTTCAACAGGGTAGCAATGGGTGCTTGCCCTGATACTGCATCATACCATTCGGTCATGATGGGGATGCAAAACGGCAGGGCGGTCAGCCCGACGAATACAGCGATGGTCAGGGCGCGGCTTAAAAATAAGGAATGGGAAGGTTTCCACTGCTTTGTCATATGTGTAACACTCCTTTGAAATTGATTGATATCAGTATAGCACAAATTTTCTCGTTTGTCAATAGAAAATTATCGAAAAACGATAAATTTTTCTCGAAATTCGATGTGCGCGTGCTCGGCACTGTTTTTTGCGAAAGAAAGCGTGATATCCACAAAAAAGCGGTATCCCCCAGCTATTGAGGGGATACCGCCTTGTGCGATGGGATATGCTGTTTTTTATGTCTTATTTGACTAGGTCGGAGAGGGGAATGCCCATTGCTCTGATGCCGTCGGCGATGATTTTTGCGGTGGCATCCGCACCGTCTTCAGTGAGATGAGTGAAATCGGTGCCACCGGTTGCACCACCCAGATAGTAGTTGTACACAGTGTCATACGGGAGACTGTTGAACTGATCGACCATTGCTTGCCCCAAATCAAAGTAAGGGATGTTATATTTTGCAGCCAATGCACGGCAAGCGGTATCGATATTACGGTAGCCTGCGGTGAAGGGCTGTTGCTGGTTCTTGATGGAGAGGGTAGGGCTCATGAGAATGGGTGTGCCACCTTTATCCAGCGTGCCCTGAATGTAGAAGGTGATGTAATACTCAAAGGAACCTTCGGTAGGGTTGTCTACATCGCCACAAACGGGTGCATAACGCTCAGCATTGGAAGATGCGCCGTCATTGATACCGAAATCGATCAGCAAATAATCGCCGGTCTTCATGGAATCAAGAATGGAGGTCAGTCTGCCGTTATCGTAAAAACTTTTGGAGCTGCGACCGGCAATGGCGCGGTTATCCACAGTTACCTCACTGCTGAAATAGTTGCCGAGATAGTATCCCCAACCCTGCTGCGGGGCATAGCTTTCTCTGTAGGATTGTGCGGTAGAATCGCTTGCGATGTAAACCACAGGTTGATTGCTAACGGTGGGATTGTTGTCAGAATCTTCGGTGGTGGGTGTATAAGGCTCTGCAATTGGCTCATCGGTCAACTCTACGCGCATAAAGTCAATGTTGGGGCCACCCTCTGCGGTATTGGAAACCAGTGTAATCGTGTTGATGCCAGCTGTGAGTGGTAGTACAATGGCACGCTCTTGCCATGTTGTCCATGCGCCGGTAGAAAGGAAGCTTTGCAGCCATGTATCGCTCTGACCACTAACGGAGATCATCATTTTGCGATCGACTTCTGAGCCGTTTGCGATATAAAATGTACATAGATAATTGCCAGTTTGCGGTACATTCACATTCATGGTAAGAGAACTGCCTACGGTATTATCGAGATTCACATAGGATGTTGCTGTAAAGCCTGTATTGCTCTGCTCCAGTACACCGCTGTTGATGTTACCATTCATGGCGTAGTATTTCCGTGCGCTGAAATCGCAAATACCGGTTGTGAGATATTTTGCAAGCAGCACTGCATCTGCCATGGAGATCGTATCATCGCTGTTAAGATCGGCGGCCTGTTGTGCAGCATCTTTTGCAAAGCCTGCGATGATACCGTGCTTGAGAATGCTCAGATCGAGTGCATCCAGTACGCTGTCACCATTCATATCACCATGAAGATAGACACTGTCGGAAGATGCCACAGTGCTTGTAATGAATCGCCAGCTTTGGTTTGCTGTGTTGTCGATCGCCCACTCAATGACATTCGCGCCATCTTCGGTGGAGTTGCCTGTCACCCCCAAAACACTTGCATCATTGGTGACCTTGGTATGGATGCGAAAAGTACCATCGCCGTTGTCGCTGATCTTAAAAAGCTGTGCGTCGTGATTGGTATTGCTGAAGATACCGATATTTGTGCCATTGTCGGTACCTGCGGCTGCGACATCCAGCAGATAGGTATTGCCGCCGTTTAGCATTGAGTAGAGGTAGTAGTAGCCATCCTGTGCAGAGGGTATCATTTTCCACTGATTTGCCTCGGTGGGCGCAGCATTGGCACTTTGGCAGACATTCGCATTGTCGGCAGCTACGCCGCCTTCTACGGTGAGAAGGTGACCGCTGTTGACATTTTGAATCATGTAGACGCTGCCCGCAGTGAACTGCACGCCCTCATAAGAAGTAGCTGTGTCGCTGAAGTCGACAGCCTGTGCCATTAGTTCAGCCAAAACGGTTGCACCTGCGCGATTAGGATGCAGCGTGTCGCCACTCATATAGAGGTTGGTAGTTTCGGTTTCACCAATGGCGATGCAGTAATCCTGCCATAGGTTAAAGAGATCCACCACTTGCAACCCCAATTCAGTGCCGATCTGATCCAGCTGTGTGCCGAACCAACGTCCCGTCAGTAGGGGATTGCGGGTCGCATCGCCGTTTCTGCCCTGTTGCTTTACCAGAATCACTTCCATGCCCTTTGCCATGGCACGCTTGGCCATATCCGTTACGACATTGTAATATTCTTCGGCATTGGAATAGTTGGTGTCGTTGATGCCGATAGATATAATGTATTTATCGCCGGCTTTGCCGTATGTTTCGATGGCAGTAAATTGCCCGGCATTTAAGAAGCCCGCTGCGTATTGCCCACTGGCAGCCATGTTTCGAATCTGCCACTTGGAATCACTGCCCAATACAGAAGAAAGCATCTGCCCCCAACCGGCCTGCGTGGAGCTATCCAACGGATAATAATTACATACGGTAGAGTCACCGCAAATCCAAATGGTTGGATTTGTGGTGGGGTCAGTGGAAATCTGGGTAATTTCCAGCGCGGATATCGTGTACGCGTAGCCTTCCTTACCGGCGCACGCGCAGATATTCAATTGCCCATCGGTCACAGGGATCTGGAATGTATCATAGGCATTGTTGCCCGTCATGTTGATAATTTGATACATACCTTCGGCTGCGATACTGGTACGGTTGGTATTCCCCAGCCATACCGAGACCTGATACAGACCGTTTGGCACATCGACGCAGAAGCCGTAGTTGCCCGTGCTAGAAGAATTGGTAAACTGCACCGCATCGCTGAGCACACCGCTTCCTGCCGCTGTAACATCCTTTACAGTGGTGCCTTCGCTAAAGCCGTAGCCGCGAGATGCATCATATCCGGTGGATGCGGTGACACCGGTGTAGCCACTTTCTGTGCCACCATTGCCAAAATCAAATTTCCAATTGGCAGAAGCTGCGGATGCTTCCGGGATCGTCATAGGTATTGCTTGTGCCATGGCTGCGGTCATGGCGATGGCGGTCGTCATGCGCAACAGCTTTTGTGTTATCCTTTTCATAAGATGGAATCCCCCTGTTTCTATGATTGTATTCAAATCATAGCACAACACGAGCAGCGGTGTCAACAAAAATGACTGAAAATGGCACAAAACAGCATAAATATGATACGATTGCACAACCAAAACGGAGCCGTTTGTTCATAGTTTCCTTGCAAATTATTCGGGGAAAATTCAATTCTATTTCAGATGAAATTAAGATTCAAAGGGTATACTAAAAACAAGGTTGAGGAAACCTTGTTTCAAATCCCCCAATCCCCCCTGTTTGAGTTCATTTTATTTATGGGAGCTATGCCGTTTGTGCATAGCTTTTGTTTATATCTGTATAAAAACGTACAGCGTGATTTGGTGCAAAAAATCAGAAGCTTCAGACTATTTTAAACTTCAGGGTGTACAATAGCACCAATAGGCAAGGGTAACCATTCTCTTGCTTGTATCGATTCCCCATTTCCCTGTTTAATTTCCCTATTCCCATCTCATTTGATATTGCCTTGTGTGCAGGCTGCATCTGTTTCCGGATGCGGCTTTTTCTTTTTCGACAATATAAAATACACCCCTGATGGCTCCATCAGGGGTGTATTTGTTCTGTGCATGATTACAGGGTGGTTAATCCAGCAAGGCACGAGAGGATCTTTATGGCATCCTCAGACGTTACCGCGCCGTCTTGTGTGACATCGGCATTTTCTAGACCTTGCGCTGTCACTTTTGCGTCCTTATCCTCTGCCAGCAGGCGGTTTAGCAGAATGACATCTGCTACTTCAACATTGCCGTTGCAATTCACATCGCCGAGCTTTGCATTCGTGGAAGGTGTAGTATCGTCGCTCAGCTTGCCGTAGATGATGCCACAGCCGACGGTGGACATATATACTGTGCCATAGGTGTTCATATCACCCACGAGGAAGTTGCCGTTGCCCGTGCCGCCGTACAGATTGGAAGTATTGATGCATACCCAGCTTTTGCCACCGTCATCGGAGCGATAAATGCCTTCTTCGTCCTCCTCTGTGGGGCGGCCATACATATACAGTGCGTTGACATCGCCCTTGTTTTTGGGTGCACCGTAGCCAACAGTTTTGCAATAGTAAACGCTGTCCAGCTTCTCCACTGATACGCTGCCACTTGTGGTAATGCTTGCGTGATACATACCGTACCAGCCGGCACCGAGAATCAGTTCACCCTCGCCAAGATATGCAATTCTGCCAGCGGAATCGCATTGGTCGTACATACAGACATCGGTCACGGAGAATGTCTTCCCGTAATCGGTGCTGACGCAGAGCTTGTATTGTGCATCATCAGCAGTTGGCTCTGTTTTGGAATAATGCCATGAGGAATTGAAATATGTTACATAGGCGTATACGATCTCAGGATGTTCAGGTTCTACGAATAAGAATGTCGGTTTAGAGCCGTAGGAATCGGGAATGCCTTCGCAGGTGTTCCATGTTGCGCCAAAGTCATCCGAGTAGGAAACGACAGTGCTATCAGACTTTTTGCTTTGGAAGATGCGGTACTTACCATCGGAAAGCTCTGTGATGGCGGCCTTGCCACCCTGTGAGCAATTCATCTTTGTCCATGTTGCACCGCCATCCAGTGTATAGAAGCCGCTTGCCACATCATTCTGGTTTTCGGCGATGCGTACCATTACATCGGGATTCTGTGGACAGTAGGCGATTGCTGAGGTAGAACCCATATTTGGCTGATATTGCGTAGGGATCTCTGTAGGATCAGTGTGTACGAATCCATCGTAGTCACCAATGGCAGAGTAATTATCACCACCGGGCACACTAACGAAATCCAATACAACGACTTCTTCGATGCCGTCAGGGTGGAAGTAGAACTGTGGCACATCGTCCCAGGTGTTATCGCAAGAGAACACACCGTTACCTGAAGTGGAGTGGATACGGTCAGGATTCTGCGGATCAATGACCACCGCGCCGACCCAATGAATCGCCTTGTCACGAATCCAGGTATAGCCGTTGTCATCGAGATATTCAGAAACCAGTGGTTGATTCCAGCCTGCGTCTTTGCCGGGAGTGATCTCTGTCCATGTTGCGCCACCGTCTACAGATTTGTAGAACAGGTCACCCCATGCAGGGCTGTGCTCACTGTCCCATTCCTGCCAGAGCTGTGCGCTCCAAAGGCCACAGGTAGAGGTAACCAGACGGTCAGGATTTGTGGGATCAATGCCCACACCACTGAAGCCGGCTGTTTTTGGAGAAACATCAGTTATGTCACCGGTTGTCGTATCATACTTGAAAATACCACCTGCGGAACCGCCACTACCAACGATCAGTGCGCCCTGATAGGTGAAGTAGAGATTGCCGTTATGGTCGCTTTGAATTCTTGCGGGATAATGACCGGGGTCGATGGAAAGTGATGTGAAGGATTCGTCTTCGCCCACGCGCGCGACCACCACATTGTTGGCACCCGTGGTAGATGTGCCGACATACACAAGACCGTCCTCGACGAGGATGGTGCTGATACCATTTTGCTGCGTATATTCGTCATCGGTGAGTGCGCGTACCATATGACTTGTCCAACTGGGCCATTTGATCTCCTGTGTAAACAGTCCCAATGCATCGTAGCCCATTACCGGCTGCCATGTTTTGCCACCATCTGTGGATTTGATCAGCGCGGATTTACCTGCGGTCACATCGCCACCGCAATAAATGGTGTCAGGGTTATCGGGGTCAACAGCAATGGATTCGCCGGTTTGTCTGCCTCCTCCGTTGGCGTGCACCTGGATCAGGTCTGTGACATCGGTGTAAGTGAATGTCTTACCGCCATCTGTGGTTTTGTAGACTCTGGTGCCTGCGTCGCTGAAATATGCGCAGCCACAGAGAAAATATGCGGTGTTGTCATCGGTTGGATCAATGCACATGGCATCAATGCTGAGGTAGCCGCGTTCGGAGTCGTTCAAGTCGGCAAACAACTGATCCCACGAATCGGTTTCATAGTTGAACTTGTATACACCGCCCACATCGGTACGGGCATACATCGATTCCTTGCCTGTGATGATACCTGACACAAACCCACCGCCACCGATGTGAACGGCACCCCATGTCATGGTATCGGATACATCTTTCGTGGCAGCAGATGCCACTGTGGGCATTGCAGTGTGTGCCACGCTCAGAGAGAGGACTGCTGCGGTGCATACGGCAAGCAAGCCTTTGCGTGTTCTGAATTTCATGATTTTCCACCTTTTTTCTGTTTGGTTGATGTGAACCTCTTTCATACTGCATGATGCAATACGACATCATTATACCATACTTCCCCATATTTTTCAAGTAGCTGACACAAATTTGTTGAACATTTCCAATATCGCTGCCGGATTACACCGTTCGACAGGAAATTCCAAAAAATCCGTGAAAATCTCGAAAAAGCCTTTCTTTTTTGTGGCGTTTGTGCTATAATGACTTATGTATATCCGTTTGCGTTATGCTCTGGCATAACGGTTGTAAGGAGGTCCTTGTGACGAATCAGCCTGTTTATTCATTGGGCATTGATGTTGGCTCTACTACGGTAAAAACCGTTGTACTGGACGAACATCATGCAATTTTATTTCAACGCTATCAACGTCATTTTTCACGCGTGAGAGAAACTGTGGCAGAGCAGCTTACCGCGTTGCAGACTCAATTCGATGATGCGGTGTTCTCGGTGTGCATTACCGGCTCAGCCGGATTGGGGCTTGCACAAAGTGCTGATATTCCCTTTGTGCAGGAGGTGCACGCGGCGTTCCTTGCTGTAAAGCATGATTACCCCGATGCCGATGCCGTGATAGAGCTTGGCGGCGAGGATGCAAAGATTATGTTTCTGACCGGTGGCACCGAACAGCGAATGAACGGTTCTTGTGCGGGTGGTACCGGAGCCTTTGTGGATCAAATGGCATCGCTATTGGGCATAACAGCCGATGAATTGGACGAACTATCCTTAAAAGCCGAAAAACGGTATCCCATTGCATCTCGCTGCGGTGTGTTTGCCAAATCCGATGTTCAGCCGCTGCTGAATCAGGGTGCGCGCAAGGAGGATATCGCGGCAAGTATTTTTCAAGCAGTGGTCGATCAGACGGTTTCCGGCTTGGCACAGGGGCGCACCATTGAGGGAAAGGTTCTGTTTTTGGGTGGCCCGCTTTCCTTCCTGAAGGGGCTGCGACAGGCATTCGTGCGCACGCTTGCGCTGGATGAAGAACACGCGGTATTTCCTGAAAAAGCACCAATATTCGTAGCATATGGGTGTGCGATGTATGCAAAGCAATCCGGGGAGGATATGACCCTTACCGAAACACTGAAAAAAATCCGGAAGGCGGTATCGGTAACCGCTGCGGTGACGAGTGAACCACTGTTTGCCTCTCGTGCCGATTATGAAACGTTTGTTGCACGGCATAAGCAGCATGATCTGCCCTTTGGGGATATTCGCACGGTGACCGGCAACGCTTACCTCGGCATTGACGCGGGTTCTACTACTACCAAAATGGTGCTGATCTCAGAAGATGGCAGATTGTTGTACTCTCACTATGCTTCCAATCAGGGGCAGCCGCTGGAGCGCGTAGTAAAGCACCTGAAAACCATATATGAGAGCAAGAATCCAGCGTTGCATATCTGCGCTTCTGCGGTTACAGGTTATGGCGAAGACCTGATCCGCGCCGGTTTGGGGATTGATCACGGCATTGTGGAAACGGTTGCACATTTTAAAGCGGCATCGTATTTCTGCCCCGATGTAGACTTTATCATGGATATCGGCGGACAGGATATCAAGTGTTTTAAAATTCGCAATCACAGTATCGACAGTATCATGCTCAACGAGGCCTGTTCTTCAGGATGCGGGTCATTTATCCAGAGTTTTGCGCAGGCACTTGGCTATGAAATTGGCGAATTTTCGCAGCTGGGTCTGTTTGCAAAGCATCCCGTTGACCTTGGCTCGCGTTGTACCGTGTTTATGAACAGCTCAGTGAAGCAGGCACAGAAAGAGGGTGCAACGGTCGAAGATATTTCTGCAGGTTTGTCGGCATCCATTATCAAAAATGCCGTATACAAGGTCATTCGCGCAAAGTCTGTGGATGAGCTTGGAGAGAATATTGTGGTGCAGGGCGGTACTTTCTTAAACGATGCAGTGCTGCGTTCCTTTGAAATGGAGCTGGGCAGACCGGTGATCCGTCCGGCAGTGTCGGGTCTGATGGGCGCATTTGGCGCGGCATTGTATGCCAAGGAGCATATTCCTGCAAAGACTACGCTGATCTCTGCCGAAAAGCTTGCTGATTTTTCTTATACATCTGCCGGTGCCAAGTGCAACGGTTGCACTGCCCATTGTGCGTTGAATATTGTCAGGTTTTCCGATGGCGGACGTTATATTTCGGGGAATCGCTGCGAAAAAGGTGCAGGGCAGAAAAGCATCAACAGCATTCCCTCGTTGTATGATTATAAATATCAGAGCATTTTGCAGTGCGTTCCCGAAGCACCGGCTGCACCCATCGGTACAGTAGGTCTGCCACTGGCACTGAGTTTCTATGAGCAGATGCCATTTTGGGCAACGCTGTTTACGCAGTTAGGCTTTCGGGTGGTGATTTCCAATGAAAGCGATCGCAATATGTACTATCGGGGGCAGCATACCATCCCATCGGATACGGTTTGTTATCCTGCGAAGCTTGCCCACGGACATATTGAGGATCTATTGGATCAGAATGTGGACTTCATCTTTTGGCCGTGTATGAGTTACAACGTCGATGAGGGCAACAACGATAATCACTATAACTGCCCTGTGGTGGCGTATTATCCCGAATTGTTACGCGCGAACAACGCAAGGCTGACACCGAAGAACTTCATCACGCCCTATATGGATCTGAACTATCCCAAGGGGGTTGCCAAGGCGTTGAAGCGCAGCCTGAAGGATTATGCACTGAAAGCCAATCTCAACCTTGCACTGAATGCAGCCTATGCTGCACAACAGCAATATCGGGATGCGGTTGTGGCGCAGGGGCAGGAGATTATCAGGCAAGCAAGGGCTGAGGGGAAAAAGATCATTGTGCTGGCGGGTCGCCCCTACCATATTGATAAAGAAATCAATCATGGTATTCATAAGCTGATTACGGGTTTGGGTATGGCGGTGGTGACTGAGGATGCCGTTGCACCCCTTGCCACGGTGGATGAAAAGTTGGGCGTGCTGAATCAATGGGTATACCATGCCAGAATGTACCGTGCGGCGCATTATGTGGCAGCACAGCCCGATATGCAGCTCGTGCAGCTGGTGTCCTTCGGCTGTGGTATTGATGCCGTGACCAGTGATGAGATCCGCTCTATTCTGGAGCGCAAGGGCAAGCTGTATACGCAGCTGAAGATTGATGAAATCAACAATCTGGGTGCGGCACGCATCCGGTTACGCAGCCTTGTGGCTGCCATGGAAGAATAAAGGCGAATCTTGAAAGGTGGCAATGTCATGTCTGCACGGTTTACACCGGAAATGAAGCAAACCCATACCATTCTTGTACCCGATATGCTGCCGGTGCATTTCCAGTTGCTCATTAGCATCTTGAAGAAATACGGCTACCACTGCGAACTGCTGCGTACCGCGAGCCGCGCGGTGGTGGATGAGGGACTGAAGAATGTCCACAACGATACCTGCTACCCTGCATTACTTGTCATCGGGCAGTTTATGGAGGCATTGAAATCGGGACGATATCACCCCGATCGCACGGCACTGCTGATCACCCAAACAGGTGGTGGCTGCCGTGCCTCCAACTACATTCATCTGCTGCGCAAAGCATTGGAGAAGCAATTCCCACAGGTGCCCGTGATTTCGTTGAACTTTTCGGGCTTGGAAAAAGATCCCAAGTCGGGCTTTCAGCTGACAGCACCCATTTTCTTGAAATTTCTCTACGCCGTGCTGTATGGTGATCTGCTGATGTCAGTTTCCAATCAGTGCCGCCCCTATGAACTGGAAAAAGGTCGTACCGACAAGTTGCTTGACCGTTGGCAGCATCGTCTGGAAACGGCATTCCAGACGAGTGAATATTTGAAAACCAAGAAAATCTATCGCGAAATTCTTGACGATTTTGCAAAGATCGATCGTACCAAACGCAACAAAATTCGTGTGGGCATCGTCGGTGAGATCTATGTGAAGTATTCACCCCTCGCCAATAATCATCTGGAAGATTTTCTGCTCTCTGAGGGTTGCGAGCCTGTGATCCCCTCGCTACTGGAATTTGTCATGTATTGTGCCGTCAGCACCAATGTAGATGGCAAACTGTATGGTTACCACAACAAGAAAACCATCGTCAACGGCATTGGCTACAAGGCGATTTATCAAATGCAGAAGCAACAAATCAAGGCGGTGCGCGATCACGGTGTGTTTGATCCGCCCCATGATTTTGAAGAGCTGCGTCGTTTGGCAGATCGTTACATCAGTCAGGGTGTCAGCATGGGTGAAGGTTGGCTTATCACCGCAGAAATGGCTGCACTGGCAGAATCCGGTACGGAGAATATCATTTGTACACAGCCCTTCGGTTGCTTGCCCAATCACATTGTGGCAAAGGGCATGATGCGCGTGATCAAAAACGCTTATCCCAATGCAAATATTACCGCCATTGATTACGACCCCGGCGCGACGAAAGTCAATCAGGAAAATCGCGTGAAGCTGATGCTTGCCAATGCGCGTAAACCCGAATCGTCCTAATTGAGGATTGCAAAATGAACGAACAACTTACGATTTTTGACAGCCATACACACTATACCGATAAGGCATTTGATCCAGACAGGGATGCTTTGCTTGCAGCATTGCCACAGCAAGGCGTGATATGCTGTATGGCTGCCGCCTGCGATATGGAATCCTCGATGGAAAGTGTGGCTTTGGCTGAGCGTTATTCGCATATTTATGCTGCGGTGGGCATTCATCCGGAATGCATGGATGTGCCTGCGGATTATTTGCAGCGGCTTCGCGAGATGGCAAGCCACCCCAAGGTCAAAGCAATTGGCGAGATCGGGTTGGACTACCATTATGATGGCTATGACGCGGACTTTCAGAAAAAGATTCTTTGCGAGCAGCTACAGCTTGCAAGAGAACTGCATCTGCCGGTGATCCTGCATTGCCGTGATGCTATGGGCGATATGTTGGAGATCCTGCGACAGCACCGCCCTGAAAAGGGTGTGATGCATTGCTTCTCCGGCTCGGCAGAGTCAGCAAAAGAGGTGCTTCGGTTAGGAATGTATATCGGTTTTACGGGGGTTGTGACCTTTCAAAACGCACGCAAACCGTTGGAGGCTCTGGCAGTGGTGCCTTTGGACAGAATACTCATTGAAACGGATTGTCCCTATCTTGCGCCTGTGCCATATCGAGGCAAACGCTGTGACAGCACCATGCTTACCGAAGTCATTGCTGTGCTGGCAAGAGAAAAGGGCATTGCTCCTGCGGAGGTTGGCAGATTGACTGCCGAAAATGCCGCAAAACTCTTTGATTGCCCTTTGGGTTGATACAGTTGTGTTATCGGCTTAGTACGGCAATATCTAAAAGATATGAAAAATCCCTCATGTGTTTTTGATACATGAGGGATGATTGTCTGGCGCGCCCGAAGGAAATCGAATCCCCGACCTGCTGCTTAGGAGGCAGCTGCTCTATCCTACTGAGCTACGGGCGCATCGCACTGCACATATTATAACACAGATTTGCGTTACGGTCAAGTGGATAGTATATAAATGGCATTTTTTTGTGTGGATTTATACAAAGTCCTGCAAAAGCTCTTGCTTTTTTTACCAAGGTATGGTACAATAGAACGGTATAGATTTTTATTCTATCCACAGAAAGGATGCGTATCATAAGTATGGATATCACAGCCTCTATTGCGAGAGAACGCCTTGGGCTGCTCTTTGACAATGGTTCGTTTACCGAGTTGGATGCACTGCGTCAGGAAAAGGATGACACTGCTGCGGTCATCTGTGCACATGGCTATGTGGACGGTCAGCCTGTTTGTGCCTTTGCACAAGCCCCCGATGTCAACAATGGCGCGCTGGGCAAAAATGCCGCCGGAAAGCTCAAGCGACTTTATCATCTTGCCGCCAAAACCGGCACGCCCGTGGTCGGTATTTACGACTCCAATGGTGTCTATGTTGACGGCACTGCCGATGCTTTGACAGTTTACGGCAAACTCATCGCTGCTGCAACTGCGCTGTCCGGCGTGGTTACGCAGATTTCAGTGATCGCAGGTGTTTGTGCAGGTAGTGCTGCGTTGATGGCGACTGCTGCCGATTTTGTCATCTGCACCGAAAAATCCGAGTTGTACTTGACACCGCCCTTTGGCACGGATGCAGCCACTGCACAAACCGCTGCTGCAAATGGGGTCGCCGCCGCTGTATGTGCTGATGTTTCTGCCACAATGGAACAGGTCAAAGCGATTCTCACGCTGATGCCTGCAAACAATTTGGCAGGGGCACCCTGCTGTGAGTATACTGCTTCCGAAATTGCTTGCAGTAAGGATACCCTCTTAGAGAGCATTGCGGATGCGGGTTCTCTCTTGCCCTTGTATGAGGCATATGGCGATACGGTTCAAGTTGCGCTCGCAACCTTGCGTGGTACGGCAGTGGGTCTGATCTCCGCTTGTGGTAAGGATGCTCTCACTGCTGATGATTCTGCGAAAATCGCACGCTTCGTTCGTACCTGCGATGCCTTTACCGTTCCCGTGATTACAGTGATGGATACTCCCGGCTTTGCTTGTGATACCGAAGCCACGAGAAATGGTTCTCTGCGCACGATGACACAGCTTTGCGGTGCCTATGCCGAAGCAACATCCGTGAAAATCGCCTTGATCACCGGTGAGGCAAGCGGTGCTGCATTTTCCGCGATGGCAGGTCGTGGCGCGGGTAGTGATCTGGTGCTGGCATGGGATAGCGCGGTTATTTCCCCTATGCGCCCAGAGGCTGCTGTGGAATTTTTGTGGCATGATAAGCTTAAGGGCGTTGCCGATGTGAATGTGACGCGTCGGACATTGGCAGATGAGTACAGCCGCACCCTTGCTTCTGCGGAAAAGGCGGCATCTCTTGGCGTAATTGATGCTGTCATTGCACCTGTCGACACGCGTGACGCGTTGATTTCTGCGCTGGATATGCTCGAAAATAAGCGTATCAGCCGTATGCCCAAAAAGCATAGCAATATTCCTTTTTAAGGTTACACTGTAGGATGCAGCATGGCTGCATCTGCCATAATTCTTAATGATATCAGGAGGTTCTCATGAAACAGTTTCGTGTGACGATCAACAATAAGCAATATGATGTAGCCGTTGAGGAGATCGGCGCGGGTGCAACACCCGCTGCACCCGTAGCAGCTGCTTCTGCTGTATCTGCCCCTGTCGCTCCAACTCCCGCACCGGCAGCCGCTCCTGCTCCTGCAGCAGTACCTGCGGATGGTGAACCCGTTTCTGCTCCCATGCCCGGCACAATTCTGGACGTAAAGTGTGCCGCAGGTGACACGGTGACCAGAGGTCAGGTGCTGTTCGTGCTTGAGGCGATGAAAATGGAGAACGATATCGTTGCACCCAAGGATGGTACGATCGTCTCTGTAAATACCACCAAGGGCAGTTCTGTCAACCCCGGCGACCCGCTCGCTGTTTTGGGCTGAGAAAGCGAGCAAAGCCATGCCGAAAATCAAAATTACCGAAACCGTTTTGCGTGATGCGCACCAGTCCTTGCTGGCAACTCGTATGCCCACTTCCGATATGCTCCCTGTGTTGGAGCAGATGGACAAGATCGGCTTTTACTCCATTGAATGCTGGGGCGGCGCGACCTTTGATGCTTGTCTGCGCTTTCTGAATGAAGATCCGTGGGAGCGTTTGCGCATTTTGAAGAAGCATATGCCCAATACCAAGCTGCAAATGCTGTTTCGTGGGCAGAATATGCTGGGATATCGCCATTATGCAGACGATGTGGTCGAATACTTTGTGCAGAAGTCTGTTGCAAACGGTATTGATATCATCCGTATTTTTGATGCCCTGAATGATATTCGCAATCTGGAAACTGCTATCAAGGCAGCAAAGAAAGAGGGCGCGCATACGCAGGTTGCCATCAGCTATACTACGGGCGATGTGTTTACCGACGAGTACTATGTCAATTACGCAAAGCAGATCGAAGCTGCCGGTGCGGATTCCATCTGTATCAAGGATATGGCTGCACTGCTGACTCCTTACAATACCGAGTCGTTGGTCAAGGCACTGAAGGCGGCAGTAAAGTTGCCCATTCAGATTCACACGCACAGCACTTCAGGTCTTGCCTCTATGTGCTTGCTTAAGGGCATCGAAGCAGGTGCGGATATCGTGGATACTGCTATGAGTCCTCTGGCACTGGGTACTTCCCATGCACCAACGGAGTCTATTGTTGCCGCATTGCAGGGCAGTGCGTATGATACCGGCTTGGATCCGGTGGCACTGAGTGCATTGCGCAGCTACTTTATGGACCTGCGAGAGAAGTATATCAAGGAGGGGCTGTTGGATCCCAAAATGCTTGCCACAGATGCCAGCGCACTGATCTATCAGGTGCCCGGCGGTATGCTTTCCAATCTGCTTTCACAGTTGAAGCAGGCAGGCAAGGAGGATCAGTTGGAGGCTGTGCTGGCGGAAGTTCCGCGCGTACGCGCAGATGCGGGTTCTCCACCTCTGGTTACTCCTTCCTCCCAGATCGTTGGTACACAGGCTGTGTTCAATGTTATTATGGGTGAGCGTTACAAGACTGTGACAAAGGAATTTAAGGGCATTGTGCGCGGTGAATATGGCAGAACGCCTGTGCCGATTGACCCCGCATTCCGGAAGAAGATCATCGGCGACGCTGAACCCATTGATTGCCGCCCTGCCGATCTGCTGAAGCCGGAGCTGGATACCTTGCGCAAGGAGTGCGCAGAGTGGATCACCCAGGAGGAAGATGTGCTGAGTTATGCACAGTTTGGTCAGGTTGCCGTGAAGTTCTTCGAAAAGCGTCGGGATCAGCAGTTTGGGCTGGATGGCGTGCACGGCGACGCAGAAAAACAGGTACACCCCGTCTGAAAGACACCATGCATCATACATCGGCAAGCTGCACCCCGCACCCGTGCCGTGCCCGAATGGAATCAACAGACGGCGTATTACGGAAAGGAGCAATGCGGCTTGCCGATTTGTATTTCCAAGGAATTGCCTGCGTATCAGGCACTGCTGAATGAAAAGATCTTCGTGATGGGAGCAGAACAGGCTGCGCATCAGGATATCCGTCCGTTGCGTATTCTGATCCTCAACATCATGCCCAAAAAGATCGAAACAGAGATCCAGCTGCTGCGCCTGCTGAGCAATACCCCCTTGCAGGTGGATATCTCTTTGCTTCGGTTGGAATCTCATGTATCCAAAAATACTGCGCAAAGCCATATGGATGCGTTTTATACCACGTTTTCCGAAATCCGTGGAAAGTACTATGACGGAATGATCATTACCGGTGCACCGGTGGAGCAGTTGCCTTTTGAGGAAGTAGATTACTGGTCGGAGATCTGCGAAATCATGGATTGGTCAAAGCGTCACGTGTTCAGTACGCTGCATATCTGTTGGGGCGCGCAGGCTGGATTGTATCACCACTTCGGTGTACCCAAGTATCCACTGGAGAAGAAGATGTTTGGCATTTTTCCGCATCGTGCAGAGGTGGAAAATTCCTTGTTGTTGCAGGGCTTTGACGAGGTCTTTGATGTACCGCATTCTCGTCATACCGAAGTGCGCCGCGAAGATATTGAAAAGGTGGCGGAATTGGAGATCTTGACCGCTTCTGCTATTTCAGGGGTGCATATTGTGGCAAACCGCAATGGCAGACAGTACTTCATCACCGGGCATTCGGAGTATGATCGTAACACCCTTGCGGAGGAATACTTCCGCGATAAGCAAAAAGGGCTGCCCATTGAGATACCATATCATTATTTTCCCAATGATGATCCTGCCTGTCAACCACGCTTTTGCTGGCGTTGCCACGCCAACTTGATGTTCTCCAACTGGTTGAATTACTGCGTTTATCAGCGTACCCCTTTTGATCTGGAAGAACTGGCTCTGCGCAACTGGAACTGGCAGATGGACGCGTAAAGTACTGCGATGTGAAAGGAATTGCTATGGATCCGAACATGATTCCAAATCCTTATGGACAATATCAGAATGGTAATCAGACATTCTATCAGCGGCAGCCTGTACCGCAGCAAAGACCGATCGGTTTTGCAGTCACTGCACTGATTCTCGGTATCGTCAGCCTGTTGGGCATATGCTGCTGCGTGAATTTCATTACAGCACCCCTTGCAATCATCTTTGGTATCATTGCGCTGGTGCGAAAGCAACGCGGCACGGGAATGTCCATTACCGGTATCATTACCGCAGCACTGAGTTTGATTGCGGTGTTGATTTGCTTGATTGCTTTTGCAGGACTGATACCCTATGCCGAAGAGATCACATCGGATTACCAGCGAGTGATTATTGAGGCGGATGAGATTTTTCCGGAGTATGATAAAACCGGCGAGTTGCCTGAATTTCTTACGAAATATCTGGATGACCCATATGATGAGTGGCTGGAGAAATATGATATCGATATTTATGATATCATGGATGCGTTGTTGATGGAGTACAAAAACGGCGTATTTGGGTTTTATGACTCCGCGGACAGCTATCTTTTTAGTTATAGCTACAATTACGATTTCAATTACGGCGGCAATGGTGTCATCTAGCCGCTAGAATGCAATCATAAGAGATTCCCTCTCTTGTTGCAGAAAGGAACATGGATCATGAAGAAAATAAGAACATTGCTGACTACTGCGGTTGCTACCACAATGATGCTCTGCACACTGACTGCTTGCGGCGATGATGAAAACGGCGCAGGTGCACAGTTTACCATTACGCTGTATCCCGATTATGCCCCTATTACCTGTGAGAATTTTGAGAAGCTTGTTGAAGACGGCTTTTACGATGGCTTGACCTTTCACCGCGTGGTAGATGATTTCATGGCGCAGGGCGGTGATCCGCAGGGCAATGGTACCGGTGGCAGTAAAGATACCATCAAAGGAGAATTTTCCGCAAACGGCGTGGATAACCAGCTTTCCCATACCAGGGGCATCGTTTCTATGGCGCGTTCCAGTGAAATGGATAGCGCATCCAGTCAGTTTTTCATCTGCTATACCGATGATTGCACGTTCCTTGACGGCAATTATGCGGCATTTGGTGAAGTGACCGAGGGCATGGAGGTCGTAGACAGCTTTTTGCAGGTAGAGCGTACTGTCGGAAATGATCGTGCAATTTCTGCACCGGTAGAGCCGATCGTCATTGATACTGCAGTGATGATTGAGGACGATGCGGATGGAAATCCCAGAGTACTGTTTACTATGAAGCAGATTCCCGTTGCAGATTGATCGCACATCATGATTGTGATAGATGAACAAACCCGTCCTTGCATATGCAAAGACGGGTTTGTTTTATGCGGATTGATGATTTTGTTACGGTTCATCGGGAACTTTCTCTTGCAAGACGATGGAAAAATCACGGTCGTTTCCGTTGCGCACTACGGTGATGGTAATCGTATCACCAGCGGAGAAGTTCTTTTTGGCATTGTTCAGGTCATCGTAGCAGCTGACACTTTCGCCATTGAGAGCAATGATGATATCACCGACATGGATGCCACCTTGTTCTGCAGCACCGCCCTGAACGACTTCTGTGACATATACACCCAACGGCAGACCATATGCTTGTGCCACATCCTCCGTTACATCTCTGCCCGAAATGCCGATGAGGGGCTTGCCACGCACATAGCCAAACTCGATCAAGTCGTCGATAACATTCCTTGCGTGTGCCATGGGGATCGCAAAGCCCAAGCCCTCTATGCTCGCCGAAGAACTGCTGTAGCTGCTGCTCATCTTAGCAGAATTAATGCCGATGACCTGCCCATAGCAATTGATCAGTGGGCCACCTGAGTTGCCACTATTGATGGCAGCGTCAGTCTGGATCAGCTGCATGGGGGTTTCATTGATAGTCACCTCACGGTCGAGAGCGGAAACAATACCTGTGGTCACCGAACCAAACAGCTCCAACCCCAGTGGGTTGCCAATGGCGATAACCGCCTCGCCGACACGTAGTGCGTCGCTGTCACCGAATTCTGCGGCGACCAGTGTGCGGTCGGTATCCATCTTTAAGACGGCAATGTCCTCCTCGACATCGTAGCCGACAATCGTTGCTGCAATTTGCGTATCACCGTCATAGTATGAAGAATTCAGTGTAACTTGCACTTCTTTGGCAGTGCCACCGTAGGATGATTGATACACCACATGCGCGTTGGTGATCACATATCCGCTTTCACTCATGATGATGCCTGTACCAGTTGCCGTGCCGGAATCCTCGTATGAGCCACCGCCAAAGCCCCACATACTGCCAGAGGTTTGCTGCCACACAAAAGTGGAAGAAATGCCGACTGTTGCAGGTGAGACCTTATCCACAATATCGGGAATGGACATCGCATCCGTGGGGGCTGCCAGATCGTACCAGTTGGCGGTCACATCGTTTTTGGTGGTGGAGCTGTTTTCATCGACATGAGATGCGCCAATGCTTTCTGCTTCGGAATCGGTTTGGCTATCAGTCCGTGCGGTCGATTCGCTGACAAGGCTGTCGGCATGGCCGAAGAACCGCTGTAGTGCTTCATTTTCAGCAAAAAAGCGATATGCTGAAACAGAACCGATCGAAATCAAGCCGACGCCTGCCACTACGCCAAGGATCTTTAACCCTGTGTGGGAGGATTTTTTCTTTGGCTGTTGTGGAGGAACGTTGCTATATACCGGTTCTTGTATGGGAGGGATGCTTCCACCATTGCTGCGTGGGGAGTAATAGCTGCCTGATATGGGCGGTGCTGATTGGGGTTGCGTGGAGGATGGAGCATTCTCCGCAGTGAATTGTATGTTTTGTGTATCCTGTGCGGTGGGAGAGGAAGCAGTCGGATCCATTGGATTCTTTTCGTTTTCGTTAAACATAACGACACCTCTTTCTCTTGTTGCGATACAGTATGTGCTGCATCTTGTCCTTGATATCTATTATATTCATTTATGTGAAAATCGTATGATAGACAGAAAAAAGATAGGGTGTCTTCTTGCGATGTTACCCTCAGGGATACTTGGGCGATGTGTTTGCTGTGCGCTTTTTCAATCGGAACTGTATGCCACGGACGATCGCAGCACCGAGCACGCAGCCCAGCGTGTTGTGAATGATATCATCCCATTCAAATAATCCCAGTCGCAGCACCAGTTGAGATACTTCAATGGCAGAGGAGAAGCATACTCCAATATAGAGCACGCGGCGTAACGGCATTCTGCGGTAAATAGATGCGAGCAGTATTCCTACAGGAAAAAGCATCAGTAAATTCAGTAAGATTTCTTCCAGAAGGTGTCGATTATGGGATACAATAACCCTTTGCCACGACCAGAACGGCTGCCATGCAGCAGCTGGATGTGCCTTCTGTGTCCGCGTGAGCAGTGTGACGAGCAGTACAAATATCATATAGTTGATCAGCATCGCTTTGCGCGTGGGGGAGTGTTGCATGAAATGTTGGCAAAGCAGAAATACAACTGCCGCTACGAGAAAGTAGATTCCCCAGCCCCAAGGCGGCATCATATCGGAGAGTATTTCGATGGCAGTACGCAATGTGGCACCTCCTAGATGGAATCAGAATTGTATGTATAGTATGAGCCACTCATCAGCAGATGAATGGCTCTTTTTAAAAATCATGCATTTTTTTCGCATTGGGTTGTCGATTTTTTCGTTTTTGTGTTATTGCCGTGCAGATCCACAGCAACAAGCAAGCCACGATGATACCTGTGATCGCACCGGCAAAATCCAGCCAAACATCCTGTACCTGTGGGCCTCTGCCCGTAAAGATCTGTATAGTTTCGTCAGTTAGGGCAGCAAGCAACGCAAACAGCAGTGTGCCGCAGGTTGGTTTTTTGCACAGGATTCCCAGCAAAAATCCCAGCAAACCAAATTCACAGAAATGCGCAAGCTTTCGTACAAGATGTTCTGTGACATGATTTTTTCCTACAAACAGTTCCAGAAACGGTTCAATCAATTGCATGACAAAGGCACTTTCCTGCGAAGATTGCTCCTTACCGGCGAAGGAATGCAAAAAAATAAATGCCAGAGTCAAGCCCATGAGAAGCAGAACAATCCGTTGCTTCATGTTACACCTCCGAATTACATAGGGATAAAGAAAAAACGGATACTGCCAAAGCAATATCCGTCTTACTCGGATGAGGATGGACGGACTTGAACCGTCGACCCCCTGCATGTCAAGCAGGTACTCTAACCAACTGAGCTACACCCTCACAACAAGAGATATTATATCATATCGTTTGAGATTTGTCAAGCACTTTTTTCAAAATTTCCGTTTTCTGTATCGCTCGGCTTCAAAAGATTGAATGAGAAGGCGCATAAGCACAAAAAATCACCGTCCCACGGGAAGACGGTGATTTTACAACACTTATCATGAATGTACGTCTGAAAAACTAAACAATATGAAGGATTATAATGAGAAGAACTATAATAAATAGTGCATTGGATTCGAGCCTCCATGGGAATTGCGACGGATGTTACGACTCTTGAACGCCCTCCAGAATAAGACCTACTGGGAGAGCGATGATAAATGACCCATTGGTCACACGCCCTTTCTCTCTTCATTTTGATACGGAATGGATTAGGTGTTCATTCCTTATCCTTGATTGAATTATACCATATTTTTCACTGCTTGTCAATAGATTCTATGGAAAATTTTACATATTTTTATATTTTAGCATATTGCGAGAGGGAAAGGCAACGAAAAATCGGGTGGCGCATATCTGAATGATGTGAATATGCACAATCATGTGGGGATTCAGATTCGAGTTGATGGCAAAAATACTCAAAAATGCGCAAAACCCTTGCAATTTCAAATGGTTGTTGCTATAATAAGAATATGTATCAGTATCGGTAGAGATGAGTGTCATCTGCGCCGTGTAGTCGTACATAAACCAACATAAATCATGAGGAGATGTTTGAATGAAAAAGTCTATGTTCAAGCGCGGAATTGCTTCCGCAACCAGCATTCTGTTGGCAGCCTCTCAGGTGGGTATGATCGCTATGAACACCACCGCAGCGGAAGTCACCGTTGATGCACCTTATCTGACCGATGTGCCCGTGTTTGTTGATCCCGATGGCGTTTTGCAGTATACGGAAGGCAGCTGGTATGATTTGCTCTTCTCGGCTTACACCGCAGCGGATGCAATTGATCAGGAGATTTCTTTGGATGCTGCAAAGAATTCTGCGAAGGATCTGTTCGGCAAGTTCTTGGGCGATGAGGCTACTGCAGTTCTGATGGATTCTATTTCCAATGCACAGGTTGCCGGTAATGTGGGCAAGTACACCATTACTGCTACACTGGCTGACTGTGGCGAGATCGTTGGTGCTGCTGTGGTGAACAAGTTGGCTGGCACCGATGTAGATGCTGTTCCTATGGCTCTGGCTGGCACGCTTACCGTTGCGATCGATATGACCAACGAGAACACCATTGCTGTTGCTGTTGCCTTTGCTGCTGAGGATGGCAATGTTTACACCGCGTCTAACATTGAGGACTACATTATCGCAAAGTTGACCGAGGGTCTGACTGCAATTGATCGTATGGATCTGATGCCTAACGTTGCTGAGAAGATGGATGCTGCAAAGGCTGCTGTTGCTGACATCAGGGTTGGTGCTGATAGCTTTGAGAGTGCTTACGCACAGTTCGTTGCCGCTCTGCCTGAGAAAGCTGCCGATAAGGCTCCTGCTACCTTGGCTGAGGCAATGGCAAATGAGAAGGCAAACTCTGTAGTAGCACAGGTACTTGAGATCGTCAATGACGCACAGGATGTCGCTACTATTGATTTGACTGTTGCCGATATCGCAGATATCATGGCACAGGCTTACGATGTTACTGTGCTCGTTAAGGGTACCACCGCTTTGTCCGAGTTCTCCATTCCCGATGATCAGAATGCTGAACTGGTGGCTGCTTTTGCTGAGTACTACACCACTGCTGCATCTCTGACCGAATTGCAGGCGTATTTTGCAGAGGCTTATGAGCTGGACGATGAGAAGTACACCTACACCGTTACCGCAGTGGAATCCCACAAGGAATTGAACATTGCTGCGTCTACTGATGGTGTGGCTTACGAGATTATTCGTGTGATCGATTCCGTGACTCTGGAGCTGAAAGACATTACAACGACTACCACTACTGTGGATACAACGACCACCGATGGTACCACCACTACTGTAGATACAACGACCACTGTTGACACCACTACTACTGTGGATACCACTACCGTCGATACGACTACCACTGTTGACACCACCACTACTGTAGATACAACGACCACCGTTGATACCACCACTACTGTGGATACAACTACCACTGTTGACACCACCACTACTGTAGATACAACGACCACCGTTGATACCACCACTACTGTGGATACAACGACCACCGTTGATACCACCACTACTGTGGATACAACTACCACCGTTGATACCACCACTACTGTGGATACAACTACCACCGTTGATACCACCACTACTGTAGATACAACTACCACTCCTGCTGAGGTCGTTTACTCCTACGAGTATGTAGTAGAGGGCGATATTGCTGACGGACTGTTCTACTGGTCTGTGGAAACCGAGCTCTTTGATATTTCTGCAATCAGCGGCTCTTTGATCGTTCTGGCTGACGGCGAACAAATTGATGCAGTGACCATTGGTAGCGAATACTATGTTGCATCTGCTGCTTCCGCTTCTGAGCTGGAGTTCACTGGCTATGGTGAGTACACCGTGGATGTAACGCTTTCTGAGCAGGCTGTGATCGATTTGACGGCTGCTTTCGAGGAGAAGGGCTACGATGTTACTACTCTGAGTGATGTTCTGGATACCACTGCTGTTGCTGACGAGTTCACCGTAATTGTTATGAATCGTGGCGATGCGAACTTGGATAACAAGGACAACTCCTCCGCTGATGCAGTTATGATCCTGCGCATGTACAATTATGTTTCCGTGATGCATTATACTCTTGGAGACATACAAGGGTTCTTGGAACTGGATGATGTAAGCTTCAAAGCAACGTGCTATGCAGCTGATATTGACGCTGATCAGACTATTAGAACATCAGATGCTATATATTCTCTGACTTATTACAATCGTAACTATATTCAGAATGAGCCTACGACTTTGGATGAGCTTGTGGATGAGCTCGGGAGCAGTGCTTTTACCGGTCATGAGTATGCACAGCATGTTGATCCCCTGTCAATTTTCGGCGAGCAGTAATTTCACTATTGTGAATGAGAAAGGGTACGGCTTCGGTCGTACCCTTTTTTCTGCGCTTCATGCGTGCAGATGTGCGGATATGAAAAACGCCCACAAGCTTGGGCTTAATAGTGATAAGGAATTAGGCTCTCGCATTAAAGTCGGCAAAGGATTTTCTTTCCTTGTATGAGTCTATCCCCAACAAAAGTGCTACCGTCATAGCTGAACGAAAAACCTTTTACGGTCAAGTTTCTCGCACTGCTGATGAAATGTACGAGCATACAAAGAATGTAAACGAGTATTATTTTGCGGAGATAAATGTTAATGCCGATAACGGCGGCACTATATACGAGTGCCGCAAGCATGGATTTGAAGCACTCGAAGTAAAGCCCGATTTTCTGCAAAATGCCGTAATTGAAGGTAGCTACGGCGAAGATTGGACGCTCCGCAAAGTCCTCCGTCGTTTTATTTGGCACGACCGTATTCACGCAAGAGCGATGTGTCGAATGGCAGCAAAAGTGTTTGGAACAAAAAATGTAGCAAATCCATTTTGTTTTTGATATGAGGTAAAGAAATGAATAAAAATATGTGCGTAGCTTGCGATGACGGTATCTTGAATATCCGTGTGGGCGCAATTATTATGAAAGACGGAAAGATTCTGATGGTAGGTAATGAAA